>CAJTNI010000014.1:0-40879 GCA_910577945.1 uncultured Christensenella sp.
GCCGTGCCCGTCGTCGCGGGCTTTGCCGCGGGGGCTGTGCGCGCCGTGCCCGTCGCGGGCTTTGCCATAGGCGCTTTGCCCGCCGTGCCCGTTGCGCGAGGTGAAGCGGGTTTTGCGCCGCCGCTATTCGGTAAATCGTTCTTTTTGTCTGCCAAGATACGTTCTCCTTATACCGTAGTTTAAGAAACAGCGTGTTTCGCAAGACGTCGGTAAATTTTACCGACGCGTGCTATATAATACCATACGCCGAAATTTTTTGCAAATGTTTTAAGGCAACCGCGAAATCGTGCGATTGCCCGCGAATTTAGCGCGTTTTCAATCGTCAAGGCTATCCGCCAAAAGCTCCGACGGGTTGGGCAAACGTATGTCCTTTGCCCTGCGCTTTCTTTTGAACGTCGTTTTTTCGAGCACGGGGTCGAGCATGTACAGCAGCGCGGGCAGCGCCGTCATTACGCACGCGATGGAAATGAGCGTACCCGTGCCCAGCGTCATTCCTATTGACGCAATCATGGGGTCGGAAGTAAGCCCGCCGACGAGGAAGCTCGCCACGCTCATAATCGAGCCCGACGTGAACACCGTAGGGAACGCGCCCGACACCGCCGCCACTATCGCCTCGCGCCTGTCGCGCGTCGATTTGAGCGCGCGGAAACGGTTGGTTATAAGTATGGCGTAGTCGATTGTCGCGCCCATTTGTATCGCGCTTACGATTAGGTACGTAAAGAAAAACAGATTGCGCCCCATCAGCGCGGGCAGCGCGAAGTTCATGAATATCGCGCCTTGAATGACCGTAACCAGCACGAGCGGAATGCCCCACGACCTGAACGTAAACGCAAGTATGACGTATATAAATATGACGGTCAAAAGCGAAATGAGAATATTATCGGACGAAAAAGAACCGTCGAGGTCGTACGAACTGACGCTTTGCCCCGCAAAAATCGCCTGCGGGCACAGCGCTTTTATCTTTGGAGAAAGCCTATCTATGAGCGCGAACGCCGCCGCGTCCTCGGTGTCCGCCGCCACGTTGCACACTATGCGCACGTACCGCTCGCCCACCAGCTGAGCGCGCCCCTCGTCGAGCTGCGTTTTAAGCGCGGCGATTAGCAGCTTTTTGTCCGCGTCCAGCCCGAAGCCGTCGGCGTTTTCGGCGAGGTAATCGACAAGGCTCGTCAGCGGGATTTCATAAGCCGCGCTCCACCTGTCGCCCACGCTCCTTGCGTACGCGAAAAACAGCAGCGTCGCAGTGCCGCCGTCCACGCCCGCAAGCTCGGCGAACTGCGCGCTCGTCACGCCGTCCGTCAAATACAGCCCGTCGGCGATTCGTATACCCGCAAACCCCACGGCCGAGTCGACGATTTCCTCCTCCGTCACGGCGGCTTGTACCGCGCGCTGCAAGTCGTAATCGCCGTCGTTTGGCATGAGTATTACGAGCAGGTTGTCGTACCCGAACACCGACTGCATTTCTTCCTTCGCCTGCCGCGTCGCCGTGGGGCGCGAGGTGTCGATTGCGTCCGAGCTGTACACGTACTCCAAGCCGCCGCTCAGCCACGCGCCCGTCGCGAGCAACGCCGCGAACGCCGCCGCTATCGCGTACCGCGCCTTTACCGCGCCGCCGCCCCAAAAGCGTATTTTGGGCACGAGGTTGCGGTGACGGCTCTTGTCCATAAGT
Source organism: uncultured Christensenella sp. (assembly GCA_910577945.1). Lineage (GTDB taxonomy): Bacteria > Bacillota > Clostridia > Christensenellales > Pumilibacteraceae > Anaerocaecibacter. Next base: position 1,667 of record CAJTNI010000014.1, read on the forward strand.
TTGGACAGCAGGATAAGCACGAACGGCATGAGGAAGAACACCGTCAGCAACGAGCACACAATGCTCTTTGCGAGCACCGCGCCGAGGTCGAGCCCCAGCCGCAGTTGCATGAACATGAGCGCGACGAGCCCCGACACGGTGGTCAGCGAGCTCGACGAAATTTCGGGTATGGCTTTTGCGAGCGCGGCGGTCATTGCCGATTCGAGGTCGGTCCCGCGCCGCTCCTTTTCCTCGGTAAAGCGGTGACACAGTATAATAGCGTAGTCGATTGCAAGCGCGAGCTGCAAGATTATGCAAACCGTGTTGGACACGAACGATATCTTGCCGAACCAATAGTTAGTGCCCATGTTGAGCGCCGCCGCCACTGCGAATATAACGGGGAACGCGAGCACCTCGGCAAAGCTCTTGGACGTGAACAGCAGCACCGCGATTATTACCGCCGCCGCGATTGCGATTATTATCACCATTTCGTTTGCGAGCGTTTCGGCGTAGTTGTCGACGAGCGGCGCGGGCACTGCGTACTCGCACCCGCTTTCGCCGAGCAGTCGCACCGCCGTTTCGTACGCCGCGACGCTGCGCGCGTCGTCCGTGCCGAAAAACGATATCGCAAGCTTGGCGTACCCGTCCTTATAATATTGCGAGCTGTTGTCGAACGGCAACGACTTTACGCCGTCCACGGCGCGGATTTTTTCGCACAGCGCCGCCGCGGCGTCGTACTCGACGTTCTTTAAAAGCACCGTCGCCGAGCCGTAGGTCACGAACTCGTCGTCCATGATTTCGAGCGCCTTTGCCGTGTCGGTGTTTTGCGGCAGGTATGCGGTTATGTCGTATTCCACCTGAATTTTGGGTATGCAAACGACGCTGTACGCCGTTAAAGCGACAAACAGTATAAAAAATATAAGTCGGTATTTGACTATGAATCGCGCGAGCTTTTGCATAACCATAATATAATATACTTTTCGCCGTGCGTACGCAAGCGTTTTAACCTTTTTGCCTCAAAATGCCGCCGCATATATTCAAACGCTTGCGGCATACTATCTGCAAATGTTATATTCTATATAATATAAAGCTTTCGAGGTGATTTATGGATTTACGCAAGGTTGCTATAATAGGCTGCGGCATGGTGGGCAGCACCACCGCGTTTGCGCTCGCCGACAGCGGGCTGTTTACCGACATGATACTAATCGACCTGAACCGCGAACGCGCCGTCGGCGAGGCAATGGATCTCAGCCACTGCGTGCCGTTCACCCGCCCCGTCGAAATTCGCGCGGGCGACTACTCCGACCTGCGCGACTGCGGCATTATAATAATCACCGCGGGCGTGCCGCAAAAGCAGGGCGAAACGCGTATCGACCTGATAAACAACAACGTAAAGGTGTTCCGCTCGATAATCCCGCAAATTACGCGGTTCAATTCGGACGCGTTCCTCTTGGTGGTGAGCAATCCCGTCGACGTGCTGTCGTACGTTGCGTACAAGCTGTCGGGCTTCGACAGCTCCAAGGTGTTCGGCAGCGGCACGGTGCTCGACTCGGCGCGACTCAAATTCACAATAGGACGCAGGCTCAACGTAGACCCGCGCAGCGTGCACGCGTTCGTAATCGGCGAGCACGGCGACAGCGAGCTCGCGGTGTGGTCGAGCGCCAACGTGAGCGGGATACGGCTGGACGAATACTGCGCGCACTGCGGCTACGTGTCGCACGAGGCAAACCGCAAAAAGCTGGAAAACGACGTCAAAAATTCGGCGTACGAAATCATCGAGCGCAAGGGCGCGACCTACTACGGCATTGCCGCCGCCACGCGCAGGATTTGCGAGAGCATCGTGCGCGACGAGCATTCCATTCTGCCCGTAAGCACGCTCGCCAAGGGGCATTACGGGCTTAACGACCTGTATATTTCCGTGCCGTCGCTCGTAGGCGCGCGCGGCGTGGAGGACATTTTGGACGTAAACCTCAGCGACGAGGAGCGCGCCGCTTTGGAAAAATCCGCCGCCGCGCTCAAAGCCGTTATCGCCCAAATAAACGCGTAGCCCATAATCGCCGAATATAAAAAACTCGCGACCGCAAAAACAGCCGCGAGTTTTTTACAAGATAATTTTTGCGCACGAGCGCCGAACGCCGATTATTCCAAGCCCAATTCTTTGAGCCAATCGCGCAGGTCGTCAATCGTCGCGTCGCCGTTAATCAGCTTGCCGTCCTTCCACTGCGTTTCCGCCGAGCACAGCGGCTTTAACACCGCCGCCGCCTTGCCGAGCTCGCTGCCGCCGCTCGTCGCGAACGGGACGACGGTTTTGCCCGAAAAGTCGTAGCTTGCGAGAAAGCCGTTGATTATCGTCGGCGCGAGATACCACCAAATGGGAAAGCCGACGAACACCGTCGAGTATTCCTCCATGTTCTCCACGCGCTCGGCGATTTCGGGGCGTTCGAGCGTGCGCATTTCCACCGACGTGCGGCTGTTTTTGTCGCGCCAATCGAGGTCGGCGTCGGTATACGGCACCTTCGGCTTGATTTGGAAAATATCCGCCTGCGCCGCGCGCGCGAGCTGCTTAGCCACCGCGCCCGTATCGCCGCCGCACGAAAAATACGCGACCAATTTTTTATTGCCCATAGTATAAACTCCTTTGTCCTGCAAATTTCGTTTATTATACTATGCGACGCGCGCGCAAGGCAAGCGTTTTGACGGCTATTGTCATAGGCAAATTAAAATCGCGGCGGCTTGCGCTTCGTTTAATTCCCCGCCCGAATAATTTTTACGCGCGCAGCGATTGCGTTTGCGGAAAAACCGTGATAAAATATGTGCATGAACGCAAAGCGCAACGACTCGGGCAAGCCCGACAATAAACGCAAAGCCAGGCGCGACAGGTCGCGCCTGTTCGGCATGCTGTTCCTCGCCTACCTGCTTACCGCATTCGCAGGCGTAATCGTATTTGCCGCGCTGCGCATTTATATAGGCATGGGAATTTGCTTCGGGCTGTTCGTAGGCACGATAGTCGTAAGCATAATCATAGCGTCGACGGCGAGCGCGCGCGCCCGCAAAGCGGAAAAATCGCGCCGCACCCGCGCCGTCGCCGAATGCGTGGACTGTATGGACTGCGGCGAAAGCGACGACGGGAAAAATTACAGAATCGAGTTCCGCATCAACGGACGTACGATTTACGCGCGAAGTCGAAATACGTACGACGCGGGCGAACGCGTGGAGATAGAGTTTGCGAGCGAGCGCTCCGCGTCGTGCGATATCGTCGGCGAGGACTAAGCTTCGCGCGCCCGCGAGCCCAAACAAAACGCGATATACAATAAGGAGAAAGCACACGTTAAAGTAGTTACTTTATGCGGAAGCATGAAATTTTCGAAGCAAATGCACGAGATTGCGACGGAGCTTGAAGTCAAGCAAGGCTATTGCGCGCTTACGCCTGTCGGCGATGCTGATATCGCGCTCGACGAAGGAGATAAAGAAAGCTTAGCCAAAGCGCACTTTAAGAAAATAGATTTATCCGACGCCGTCTATATCGTAAATATCGACGGCTATATAGGCGAATCCGTTTCCAAAGAATTGATTTATGCTCAAAAGAACGACAAAGAAATTATTTACCACGAAAAAATCAAGCGGTAAAACGGAATATTACGATATTACGGTAGACGAACTTATCGGACGGGCAACTATAAATTAACAAATATTCGCAAAAATATAGCGCACTGTTTCGTATATGAAGCAGTGCGCTATTAGTTTGCCCATAGCTATATTCTCTATGACAAACACCCGTTACGAGGTTTCTTTTTCGATTATCTTTTTATAGAATTACGTTCGGAAATGCGATTGGCTTATTTCGGTTACGGCTTGACGCCGAGCTTGAATATATCGCCGCCGCACTCGTATTTGTATTTGCCCGTAAACCGCTTTTCGAGCAGCTCGTTTAACGCGTCGAACGCCGCGTCGCTCATTACGGCGGCGCATTCGCGTTTTAATAACGCAACGTCCTTGCCCTTTTCGGTAAACTGCATAACGCCCTTGGCGTTTATGATTTTCACCGTTATCGTCATGCGCTCGTACGGCGTTTCGAACGCCTCGGGCTTGCTCTTTACGACAACCTCGCCGTTCTCGCCGTACAGCACGTCGTCGAAATACCGCGAGATTTTTTCCTCCACCTCGCCGAGCGAGTCGAACCCGCTCTTTATCGCCACCGTTATCTTTTTGCCCAGCCCCGACAGCTTTTCGGACAGCGTTTGCTTGCTCTCGCCCGTGTCGGCGCGCTTATCGCCCGCCGAATCGCCGCCGAAAATATCATCGCTCGCGCCCTCCGCTTTGTCGGCGACGGTCGCCGCAGGCTCGGAGCACATATCGGCGTCGGACTCGTCCACGTATTCCACGCCCACGGGCTTGCAAGTAAAGCCGATACGCTTTACCGCGTCTACCACCGCGTCCGCGTCGAAATCGCCCGTGACGGCAACCTCGCCGCGCGTTATGCTCGCCGTCGCCTTTTTCACGCCCGTCACGCACGCAATCGCCGTCGATATACGCGACGCGTCGTAAGGGTTTTCCATGCCCACGATATTAAACGTGACGCGTTTCTTTTCCGTCGGCTCGGGCTTGCTCCCGTCGGCGCGCGCCTCTACGTGCGTCGCGTCGTCCGTTTCGACGCCGATTGCCGCGAGCAGCGCGTTCTTTTGCGCCTCGGTGATTTTGCCGTCGCGATAAAGCGACATGATTACTTCCTGTTCGTCGTTCATTTCGATACCTCTCGTAAAATTATTATTTATCGGTTGTCGTCGTCTTTTTTGATAAACCGCAGCGCGTCGTCCACGCTGATTTCGCCCTTTTGCAGCTCTTCGAGCACGGACAGCCTGTACGACTTTTCGACCGCCGTCAAGCCGAGCTGCTTTTTGAGCCGCAAGCCGCGCCTTGACCGTGGGATACGATATGTCGAACCGCTTTTCCATTTCCTTAATCGACCCGTCGCACTCGATGAACGCCAACGCAAATTCGAGCTGCTTTTCGTCGAGCTTGTCGAACGCGGAAAACCCGAACTTGTTGTTCACCGTCGTGCCGCAATGGTCGCACTTGACCACCGCCACGTAAGTCGGCTTGCCGCATATCGGGCATTTTGTGGGTACTTTCAGCATAATTGCCTCCGTTTAACTTTCATTTCGCACCGTAGCGCCGCGATAACGCGCAGCGCTTACAATGTACGCACATTATAATATGCAATATAAATATTGTCAAGCACTTTTATTAAATTTATTAAGTTTTTTTAAATTTTAATTTAACTTTATTGATTTTAATGTTCTTTTAATTAAGTTTTAATGTTCGCTATACCGATATATGCGATTTTCAATCGTTTGACATACGCAAGCGAAGCGCGTATAATGAAATTCAACGGGCGAAGGCGTCGATTTTCGCCCGCATCTTTATATCGCATATCGCAAGGAGACGCTATGAACGACAAGCGAGAATTGGAGCAATCGCAGCCCGAAGCGAGCGAAATCGAATGCGCGCGCGAGGAAAAGGCTCGATGCGACGCAAACGATGCGCCGACTGTCGACGCGCCCGTCGTCGCCGGCGCGACGGAAAACGCCGACTGCGCCGCCCCGAAAAGCGACGCGCCCAAAAAGAAGAAACGCACCGCCAAGGAGTTTTTCAAGTATTACGCGCACCGCTATTTTATAGAGGCGTTTTCGGGTATGTCGCTGGGGCTGTTTTGCACGCTTATAATAGGCACGATAATCGGGCAAATCGGCAGTCTGATAGGCGACAACAAGGTCGGCAACATTATATCGGGCATAGGCACGACAGCAAAGCTGCTCATGGGCGCGGGCATAGGCGCGGGCATTGCGCACAGCCTTAAAGCCAAAAAGCTGACGAGCTTTTCGGCGGCGGTCGCGGGCACAATCGGCGCGAACATATCCAATATTTTCGCGGCGTCGGGCGTGGCGATTTACGGCGCGACGGCAAAAGCGCCCATAGTAATCGGCGACCCCGTCGGCGCGTTGGTTGCGACAATCGCCGCAATCGAGGTTGCGAAGTACGTGGAAGGCAAAACCCCCGTCGATATAATAGTCGTGCCCATTACCGCCGTACTGTGCGGCACGGCGGGCGCGATTGCGCTGGGCATACCGTTCGGAATACTGTTCGCACTGCTCGGCAAGGGCGTGTCCATGGCAATCGGCTGGGAGCGCGTGTCGTTCGGCATACTGATTGCCGTAATCATGGGGCTGCTGCTCACCCTGCCCACGTCGAGCGCGGCGTTCGGCGTGATGATATTCAAATCCCCGCTCATAGACACGCCCGAGCTGCTGTACAACGCGCAAATCGGCGCGGCGGCGGCATGCGCGGGCTGCTGCGCGCATATGGTTGGCTTTGCCGTGGCGAGCTTCCGCGAAAACAAATGGGGCGGCTTGGTGTCGCAGGGCTTGGGCACGAGCATGCTGCAAATCCCCAACCTCGGCAAAAACCCGCGCATACTCATTCCCGCGGTGGCGGCGTCGGCGGTCGCAGGTCCGCTCGCCTCGGCGGCGTTCGGCATAATGTGCGACGCGACGGGCTCGGGCATGGGCACGGCGGGACTTGTGGGCGTTATTCAAACCTTTGCGACCTCGATTGCGGGCGGCATGGCGTGGTGGTACGTGCTTATCGCCGTACTCGTATGCTACATAATAGTGCCCGCGGCGGTCGCGCTGGGCGTATCCGAGCTTATGCGAAAAAAGAATTTCATTCGCTTGGGCGACATGAAAATTTAATCGACGCAGGCAAATCAATCCGCTGCGCCGCGATTGGCGGACAACGCGACAACACGCGCACATATAAAACGCATAAAAAACGACGCGCCGTCGGCATGAGCGGCGCGTCGTTTTTCGTATATTGCGTATGTAATTGCCGATAAATTCAGTTTCCCGAAAACGTGCAGGAGTACGTAAGCTCGCTTGCCGTTTCGTTTCTTTTGATATAAAACCGTGTGCCGTCGGCGCTTTCGAGCTTTAATCCTATTCGCCGCATAAGTCGGTAGGACGGCGCGTTCTCTCCGTCGCACTGCGCCGTCAATTTTTTGACGCGGAGCACGTCGCGGGCGAAATCCTTAACGGCGAGCGCCGCCTCAGTGGCAAAGCCCCTGCCCTGATATTTTTTATCGAGTATCCAGCCCAGCTCGCCCGTTTCGCGCTTATCGTCCAAATACACCGAAATCGCGCCTATATGCACGCCCTCGGTCACGATTGCGAACTCGTAAAACATGGGCAAAGCGCGCGCCCATTCCTCCGACACGCGGGTCAAAAACTCCGCCGTTTCCGCTATCGTCGCATTTGGAAGCCGCATCATATAGCGGGTGTTTTCCTCGTCGCCCGCATACTCGTGCGCGGTATTCAAATCGCCAAGCCCCAAAGGACGCAACAGCAGTCTTTCGGTCTTTATCTCGTAATACATAACGCGCGCTATTTAATAGGCAGCCCGCCCCACTTTTTATCCTTGTCGCTCAGCGTTAGCGGCGTGCCGTCGGGCAGCGTGTAGCCGTCGGGATTGGCGCTGCCGCAGTACTTGCCGACGACGCCCCAATCGACGCCGATTTCGGGGTCGTTCCAAGCGATACCGCCCTCGTCGCCGGGGTGGTAAAAATCGGTCACCTTATAGCAAAATTCGGCGACGTCGCTCAACACCAAAAATCCGTGCGCAAACCCCTCGGAAATATAGAACTGTTTTTTGTTATCCTCGGAAAGCTCCACGGCGTACCACTTGCCGAACGTTTCGCCGTCCTTGCGCATGTCGACCGCCACGTCCAAAACGCGCCCCTTGATAACGCGCACGAGCTTGCCTTGCGGGAACTGCTTTTGAAAATGCAAGCCGCGCAGCACGCCCTTTACCGACATACTCTGATTGTCCTGCACGAAATTCATATCGAGCCCCGCCTCGCGCATGTCGCGCAGGTTGTACGTTTCCATAAAGTACCCGCGGCTGTCGCCGTGCACGGCGGGCTCGATTAAATACAAACCGGATATGGGTAGCTTTTCCACTTTTATTTGACCCATTATAATATCTCCTTTAAATATCGTGCGAGCGCGTCACGCCAATCGGGGAGCGGCACGAAGCCGTTTTCGACGAGTTTGCTTTTGTCCAAACGGCTGTTGAACGGACGCTTGGCTTTGGACAAGCCGTATTCGGCGGTCGTCACGGGCTCGACCTTTACGGCGTACCCCGCCCGCGCGAAAATCTCGACGGCAAAGTCGTACCAGCTTATATACCCGCCCTCGTTTGTCGCGTGGTAGTACCCGTACTTGTCGCTTTCCGCCATATCGACCAACAGCCGCGCCAAGTCGTAGGTGTACGTGGGCGTGCCGATTTGGTCGCACACCACGCGCAGGCTGTCGCGCGTCTTGCCGATTTTGAGCATGGTTTTAACGAAATTATTGCCGTTGACGCCGAACGCCCACGCTATGCGCACTATAAAATACCTGTCGAGCGTGCGCGCCACCGCGAGCTCGCCGTCGAGCTTGGTTTGACCGTACACGCCGAGCGGCTTATAGCTCTTGTCGTCGGGCCGCCACGGCGTTTCGCCCGAGCCGTCGAACACGTAATCGGTGGAAACGTGAACGAGTTTGCAGTCCTGCGCCTTGCACGCCGCCGCCAAATTGCCCGCGCCGTCGGCATTGACGCGCCGCACGGTCTCGGCGTTTTGTTCGTCCTCGGCGGCGTCCACCGCCGTCCACGCCGCGCAATTTATAACAGCGTCGGGCTTTACGTCGGCAACGAATCGCATGACCGCCGCCGCGTCCGTTATATCGAGCTCCGCAACGTCCGCGCCAATCGCCGCGTGCCCGCGCTTATTAAGCTCGCGCATAACGTCGCAGCCGAGCATGCCCTTCGCGCCCGTAACCAATACCTTCATCACGCGCCCTCGCTCCAATAGAACGCGACGTCGCCGAACGCGCCGCTCTCGTACAACAGCTTACTGACGGCGGACAGCTTGCTCGCGTCCTTCGCTATGAAAAACGCCGTATTGCCCTGCGGCACGGACATGAACAGCGAGGAATCGAACCCGCCTATCAACGCGTCGCCGTAGACCCACGAAATAACTTCCATCGGCAACCGCCCCGGCAAAATCCTGATATTCGAGTCGTTCATATATTTATAAACGTCGGGGTACGTCTCGCTCGACGGAATGCCCGAGGGGTGCGGCTTGAATAAAATATTGTACTCGGCGTAATCTCCGCAAATCCGACGCATAAGCTCGATAAACCGCTCGGACGTTAATCCGCCCGTTATGGACTTTGCGCCCGTCACTATCAAATATTTGCCGTCGGCGGCAAAGTATTCTTTATCGAACGCGTCCTTATCGAACGACACCGACGTCAAAAACAAACGTTTTTGCGCATCGGTCAAGCCCGCATACATGACCTCGGGCTGTTTCTTTACCAAATGCGCTTTGTCGATTTCCGCTTGCACGCGCGCGTCGGCGCTCGTCAACGCCTCGGGGAACGCGCCCCAAAACTCGGCGTTATCCTTTTGCGCCGCCGCTATAAAACAATCGTGCAATTCGTATGCCAAAAACCCGTCGCCGAGCGTAACGCCGCCGTACGACAGCTCTGCGCCGCTCGCCGCAAGCTCGTACATATTATTGTAAATATCGACGTTGGTTTGCCATTTATCGTACGCGTCCTCGCCGCGGTACGGGAACGAAGCGTTATACGACATAGACCCGTCCGATAAATACTTGATTTCGTACCTGCCTGTATCTACCCCCTCCCTTACCAAAACGCGCAACGCCATTTGGTTTCTTGCGTCGGGAATGAACATGCGAAAATAGCTGTATTCGTCGTCGGAATAAAGCGTTTTAAAGCTTTGCACCGCCGCGTCGTAGTCGGCTTGCGTATTTTTGTAATCGCCCACCACTCTGTCGCCGTAGCACGACACGTCCACCGTGCCTTCGCGGTCGTTGAAGTATATAAACTTGTACTCGGTAGCCGCCATATCCAGCGCGCCGTAAAGCGGCGGCAGCGTGGCGTTTGTCAAGTACACGCTGTAAATATTGCGCACCTGCACCGATTTTTCGGCAACCGCGATTTTGCCGTATCCGTCGTCCACGGTATACCTTACGGTATAATCCCCGCACGCCGAAAAAGCGACCGCGCCGTCGGCAATCGAGTAGTTCTCGCCGTCGCCGTCTACGCTCAGCTTAATCCTGTCGGTTATATCCTTGCCGTTGCCGTCGAGCGCCTTTACGCCCTCGTGCGCCGACACGACGTCCGTACGCATATCTATGCGCGCAAAGCTCCCGTCGAGTTCGAGCGTCGGGTCTGCCTTGGGCGCTTTGTCGTCTGCGCATGCGGCAAGCGCGCACAGCGGCAATACGGCGCACGCCGCCAAACCCGCAATAAGCTTCTTTGTCATTTTCTGTCTCCGTACATTCTTTCGTAATAATCCTTGTACTCGCCCGAAACGATTGTCTCCCACCACTCGCGGTTTTCCAAGTACCATTTAATGGTCTTTTTTATGCCGTCCGCGAACTTGGTTTCGGGCAGCCATCCAAGCTCACGGTGTATTTTTGCGGGGTCTATCGCGTATCTGAGGTCGTGCCCCTTTCTGTCGGCGACGTAGGTTATGAGGCTTTCGGGCTTGCCGAGCTCCTTGCAAATGAGCTTGACTATATCTATATTCGCCATTTCGTTGTGCCCGCCCACGTTGTATACCTCGCCGACGCGCCCCTTGTGTATAATCAAATCAATCGCTTTGCAATGGTCCTCCACGTACAGCCAATCGCGCACGTTCTCGCCCTTGCCGTACACGGGCAACGGCTTGTCGTTCAAGGCGTTGGCTATCATGAGCGGAATGAGCTTTTCGGGGAAATGATACGGGCCGTAATTGTTGGAGCAGCGGCTTATGCTCACGGGCAAGCCGTAGGTACGGTAATACGCGAGCACCAACAAATCCGCGCTCGCCTTGCTCGACGAGTACGGACTGCTCGTGTGCAGCGGCGTGTTTTCCGTAAAGAACAGGTCGGGACGGTCGAGCGGCAGGTCGCCGTACACCTCGTCCGTAGACACCTGATGAAACCGTGCCACGCCGTACTTGCGGCACGCGCCCATGAGCGTCGCCGTGCCGATTATGTTCGTTTGCAAAAACACGTCGGGCGACTCTATGCTCCTGTCCACATGGCTTTCCGCCGCGAAGTTGACGACTATATCGGGCTTTTCCTCCTCGAACAGCGCGCACACCGCCGCACGGTCGCAAATATCCGCTTTTACGAAACGGAAATTCGGCTTGTCGAGCACGCTTTCGAGCGTGGAAAGATTGCCCGCGTACGTAAGCTTGTCCAAGCACACGATGCGGTAATCCGCGTATTTTCCGAGCATGTGGAAAATAAAATTGCTGCCGATAAAGCCGGCGCCGCCCGTCACTATTACGGTTTTTTTCATATCAATACAACCCGTCCATATATTTCCCGTCTACGACGGCTTTGAGGTACTTGCCGTACTCGTTTTTGAGCATGGGCGTGTACAGCTCTATGATTTGCGCTTTGGTTATCCAACCGTTGAGATAGGCGATTTCCTCCAAGCACGCTATCTTGCGGTGCTGGTGCGTTTCCACCGTGCGTACGAAATTGGTCGCGTCCACGAGGCTGTCGTGCGTGCCCGTGTCCAGCCAGGTAAAGCCCTGACCCAAAATTTCCACGTGCAGATTGCCGCTTTCCAAATACAGCTTGTTGAGGTCGGTTATTTCCAGCTCGCCTCGCGCCGACGGCGTGAGCGACTTGGCGTACTCGACGACGCGATTGTCGTAAAAGTACAAGCCCGTAACGCAATAATTGCTCTTGGGTGCGGGCGACTTTTCTTCGAGCGACACCGCTTTGCCGTGCGCGTCGAACTCCACCACGCCGAACCGCTCGGGGTCGTCCACGTAGTACCCGAATATAGTCGCGCCGTTGCCCGTTTCGGCGAGCGATACGGCGTTTCTGAGCCGTTTCTTTAACCCGTGCCCCGAAAAAATATTGTCGCCGAGTATCATGCACACGTTGTCGCCGCCGATAAATTTCTCGCCGATTATAAACGCCTGCGCCAGCCCGTCGGGCGACGGCTGCACCGCGTACGTGAGCGATATACCGAACTGCGCGCCGTTGCCCAAAAGGCTCTCGAACCGCGGCGTGTCGTCGGGCGTCGATATTATGAGTATATCGCGTATGCCCGCGTTCATAAGCACCGACAGCGGATAGTATATCATCGGCTTGTCGTAAACGGGCAAAAGCTGCTTGCTCGTAACCTTGGTAAGCGGGTACAGGCGCGTGCCGCTCCCGCCCGCGAGAATTATTCCTTTCATGTTTCCTCCGTATCTCCGACAGCGTCGGCGTCGACCGTATCGCCGCCTGCTTGCGCTGCGACGGCGAGCTTTTCCGTATCGACCGTTCCCGTATTTTCGGCGTTCGTATCGACGCGTTCCGCGTCGGGCGTATCGGTTTCCGATATCGCTTGGGGCAGCGCGCTCGATATTTCCGCCGTCTCTTTCGCCCCTTCTTCCGACTCAGGCTGCGCCGCGCGTCCGCCGCGCTTACCGCCGAACAGTCTTTTGAAAAGCGCCGCAATCGCCTTGTAGTTGACCGCGGCGTACACGGCGTACGCGCCGAAATACGCCAAGCACCCCCACCACCGCGGCAACAGGCTTGCGCACAGAATGAACGCGACGGTCATTACCGCCTCGATTATATAATGCTTGACGAGGTTGACGCGGATAATGCGCGACACGAAAATTTCCGCTAATACCGAATTGAGCATGATTACGAACACCACGCTCGCGATTAACGCAATCAAGCGGTCGAACGCATACGCGCACAGCGCGAACAACGCAATCCCGACGGCTATCGAAATCGCGTTGACTATAAGCATGTATTTTTCCTTGCGGTACACCTTTAAATAATTGTTGGTGAGCAGGCTCACTTTGGACGAGTAAATTATTATGGGCAGCAGTATTCCGAGGTAGATAAGGCTTTCGGAATACTTGGGAATCCACTTGTCCAAAATCCAGCAGCCCGGGAAATAAAGCAGCATGATAAAGAACAAAAACGGCGACAGCGCGGAGCGTATGCTCTTATACATTTCGGGCAGCTTGCTTTGGTCTATTCGCTGCAACGACGGGAACAGCACCACGCTAATCGCAGTCACAAACACCAGAAACACGTTTGACACGCTGAACGCAAAAGATACCTTGCCGAAAACAAGCTCGTCCCAGCGCCACTGTATTATCATTTTCGCGCTGCCAATCATGAGCATAGCCGACCAATTCGCAAGCATCAAAATTATGCCCGACGCGACGTTAACCTTAATCTCCTTAAACGCCTCGGACGGCTTAATCATTTTGCCCAGATACAAGCCGCGGTTAAAGCTCACGCCTATGACGATGCCCACGGCGTCGCCGCATAAATCCGCCAAGCAGTACCAATAAAAATCGTTTACTTTAAGTATCAGCAATACCGCAACCACAACGCCGTACGTAAGCCGCTGCGCAATCGTGAGTATTACGTACTTGTTTATGCGGTTGGTTATTTGCAGCATGTACGAGCTGTAAGTAACCAAGTTTTTCGTGACTATGCCGATTGCCACGAGCGAGAAAATCAGCTTATTTGTGCCGCCCAAGGCGAGCAGCGAAACCGCGCCCGCTATAACCGTGACCGCGCCCGTAAAAATCAACAGCGTCGCGAACTGCGAGCGCAGCCGCGCCTTGTCCAGCTCCTCGTAATCGTATTTCGAGTAGCGCAGCACTAAGCCGTCCAAAAGTCCGAAATGTAACACGCCCACGTACCCTACGTACAGCACGTACGTTTGCCAATACGCATACTGATACTCGTCGATAAAGCGCGGAACGATAAGCGTCAGCACGAAACTGACCGCAAGCGACACAATTTGCGCCGCTATCGACATTACCACGTTTGCCGCGAATTTTCTACCCGTTATCGACTTTGCCATTTATCCTCTGTGCGCGCGCATGTATTCGATTAGCGCGGCGTACGCCGTCTCCAAATCGGTCTCGGCGCGCCAGCCCAAGCCTTTGAGCTTGTCGGCGCACAAATTCATTTTGAGCGTGGGCGCGTAGCCGAGCTTGGACACGTCCTGCTCGCATATGCGCACCGCCGTTTTGCCGCCGCCGAACTTGTCGGACACCAGCCGCGCCATTTCGTATATAGAGCAGTACGTTTCCTCGTTGGCGGCGTTGTACGCCTCGCCACGCTTGCCGTGCGCGAGCACCGTAAGTATCGCGCTCACCGCGTCCGCTATATATAAATAATTGCGACGCGTCTCGCCCTTTGTTTTAAGTATTACGTCGCGCCCCTCGATTACGCACCGCGCGAACTCGGCGAACACGCGCCCGTCGTCGTACGCCACGCCCTCGCCGAAGGTTTGCGTAAGCCGCACCGTATTGACGGGCACGCCGTATTGCGCGCAGTACGCCGCGCAAAGGCATTCGCACAGCCTTTTGCTCTCGGGATACGACGCGCGTACGTCGGTGGGATTGATATTAGTCGGCGCGCTCTCTGTGATTTTTTCGTCGGTAGTCGGCGCGCCGTAAACCTCCATCGTGGAAAGATATACGACGCCCTGAGCGTTATTCGCCCGCGCAAGCTCCAAAACGTTCTTCGTGCCGCGCACCGCGCTCTCGATTACGTCCACGGGCTTTTCCACGAACGTCTTGCTCGCGGTCGCGCTCGCGCAGTGTATAACGTAATCGACGCCCATGGCGACCGGCTGCAAATCGCGCACGTCGCACACGTGATAGCTCAAATGCGCGTCGGGCACGTCGGAAAACGCCGCGCGCGCCTTTTGCTCGTTGCGCACCGCCGCCACGACCTCAATGGGCGCGCCGTCGCGCGCGAGGAGCAGCGTTTTGACCAGCGCATGCCCGATAAGCCCGCTCGCGCCCGTTACGAATATCTTTTTACCCTCGAATACCTTTAAATCCATATCGTCAATCGCTTATCTCGTCGAAGCCGTATATCTGCCCGTTCTCCTTGGCGTCGAGTATGGCGCGCATGGTGTAATAGTCGTCGGGCGTGGTTATCTTGATATTTTCGTACGGACCGTCCACCATGTACAGCTCGCGCCCGTACGACTTCATGAGCGTGCACGAATCTATCGAGTTGTCCACGCCGTCGGCGAGCGCGCGCTCGTGCACTGACAAAATATCGTCCAGCCAAAAGCTTTGCGGCGCTTTCGCCACGCGCGACTTTTCGCGCGACGGCACTTGCTCCACCTTGCCGTCGTTATCCACGACGACGATTGTCTCCTTGACAATGCCCGCGGTAATCGCCGAGCCGCGGCGCTTGACGCACTCTATGTTCTCGGACAACAGCCGCGAGCTTATAAGCGGACGCACGCCGTCGTGAACGAGCACTATCGCGCGCTCGCCGCCCGCAAGCTCCTTCGCCGCGCGCAAGCCGTTGTAAATGGAGAGCTGCCCCGTGCCGCCGCCCGCAACGATTTTTTTCACCTTGCCGAGGTGGAATTTTTTTATAAGCCCTTCGAGGTGCTCAATCCACTCCGCGACGCACGCTATGACCACCGCGTCGATATCGGGATTATGCTCGAAATGCTCCAACGTGTGAATGATTATCGGCTTTTCGTGAATTTCCAAAAACTGCTTGGGGCGGTCCTTGCTGTGCATTCTGCTGCCCACGCCGCCCGCGAAAATTACGCCTATGTTCATTATTGCGCCTTAACTCCTTGCACCGCTTTTACGGGCGCGCGCCGCGCGATACGCCCGTACCGCCGCCTGCCGTAAACCGAATAATAAATTATCGCGAGCCAAACAAGCTCGTAAACGAACCCGAGCGTAAACCTGTTGAAAAGCTGTTCGAGTATCGGGAAAAATACTATCGGGTATAACAGCATGCAGTATACCGCCCACGAAAACTTGTATTTATAGCGTTTGGCGCGCAAGTACAGCCACTGATAAAACATTCCGAGTAAAAACGGAAAAAATACCGCGCCGAAATACCCCAGGTCAGCCACAAACGGCTTTAACGCCGAGTAAATATTCGAACTGTAAACGTAGCCCGTGGACGACGTGAACGTTATAAACTCGTCAAACCGCTCCACATACGATATATCGAGCTTTATACCTATCCTTCCAAGCAAATCTCCCACTACGCGAACAAAAGTGCCGAACGTCTCGCTTGCACCGCCCGCACTGCCGCCGCCCGTGCTTTCCAGCCACAAATTGAAATTATACAGGCCCGAACCGCCATAAACGCTTATCGAATCCAAGAAGCTCGATTTATACTGTTTTGCAAGTCCCATCACGAAAAATGCGATAACGACTATTATTACCATCAACGCCACTCTGCGCAATATTGCGACGTTCATGCGCTTGAAGCGTCTGTTTTCGTAAAAGAAAAAAACGTACATGCAAGCAAAATAAATCGCATAGCGAAGCAATATGTTTCTGTCGGTAGTCACGAGCACCGCTATCAAAAACATTACGATAGGTATCGACAGCTTGACGATGCTTATCTTGTCATGCCGCGAAAAAATGCGTTGAAAAAGCCTGAACGTGTTTATATATGCCACGGCTATGACTATCTCGAACATTTGATTGAATATAAACCCGGGCGTATAGCCGTTTACTACGTTATCGTAAATAGCGCGCAACCGCTCGGAAAAGCTCCCGCCGCCCGCGTCGGACAACAGCTTAAACGCATACGCCGCCGTAAGCGCAATCGACAACAGCATAAAAGCGTTTACGGGATATTTATATCTTATATTTGCGGCGAACAGCGGAAGCTTATCGCCTATCGCGACCGACGATTTTTTGGGCGTAAGTTTTTTTACAAGCGCGCCGCCCAAAATCCATGCCGCAACAGCCGTAGATACATAAAGCACGAATTTGCCGTTGATATGCACGTCCCAATTATTGTAATTGAGCAACACAAGACCGTACGACGCTATGAGCGCGACGCACAGCAAAAAACGCGGAGATACCAAATCCCCGCCGTCCAGCCTGTAAGCTATAATGGCGAACGCCGCCAAAATCAAAAGCATTAAGCTAGCAATCAACACTTATAATACCGCCTAAAACAACCCCAAAAGAATTTTTATAAAGTACGCGAACGCGCCCTCGCCCGTGTACGAACGTAATTCCCCGCCGTGTTTAAGTAGTTTTGTTTTTCTCGCTTTCGCACACACTTCCACAAGCGGGAAGTCTGCGGCGTTGCCGTAACAACGCACAAGCTCGCGCGCAAGCATGCGCCTGCCGTTTCTTTGTCCTTTGTCCTTAACCTTGCGCAAGCGTTCTTTCATACGTTTTTTAAAGCTCGGTTTAAACGAGCCGACTACGTTATTGCCGTGCTGACGGTAGTTTATAAACGAGCGCGGGTCGTATACTATTCCGCCGTTGACGGACGCCGCCGCCGCCACCCACACGTCGTGTATGCGGTTTTTCAAAAGCTCCGCCGTAGGGCGGCATTCCGCCGCCGTAAGCCTGCCGTACAGCTCGCGCGTAAATACGAACGTACAGCCCGCGACCGTATTGTTCGAAATTATGCTCACGGGCGTAAGATGAACATCTGCGTCGTCTCCGTAGCGCATGCCCAGCGAATTGCCGTCCTTATCTACGTTTTCTTGATTGGACGCGTACAGCGCCTTGCCGCTCGACCGCAAAAGCGTTATCGCCTCTATGAGCTTATTTTTGAGCCAGATATCGTCCTGGTCGGCAAACGCGTAATAGTCGAACGTGTCGGGCACGGCGTACAGCGCGTTCATAAAGCTGTTGCCCACGCCCACGTTTTGCGCAAAATCGACGGACACGTTGCCGTGCTTTTCCGCGTACTCGGCGAGTATCGCGCGCGTGCCGTCGGTCGAGCCGTCGTCGCGCACGAACAAGCTAACGCTCACGCCCGTCTGCGCGAGTATGCTGTCGAGCTGTTCGGCGAGGTACTTTTCGCCGTTATACGTGCTCATTACTACCGCGACCGTCATTGTCCGTCCGTTTCCTCCGCTTCGGCATTTTTGTAGTACGCCGTAAACGTGTGGTGCGACGTGCGCTTTTCCTCGGGTGGCAGCTTCATATAGTCGCCGTAAATGCTCGACAAATACGTGTCGTACGCGGCGATTGCTTTAAAGCTTTTGCCCTCGAACGGCAGTTCGATATACTCGGTAAACACGCTTTGCGGCAATATCTCGCGCTCGCGGTACGCGCCGCCCACCGCCGCCGCATACTTCGATTTATCGAAATCTATCTTTTTGTATACGCTTTGGATTTTGTCGAACAGCTTACTCTTGTTCACGCCGCGGCTCAACGCGTAAAACGCGAACCGTATCGGCTCGTAATACCACGGACGCGTTTTCGACCTGAAAAATCTCTTCCAATTCGCCGCGACCAACAGCTCGCGCTTGAACTCCGTCTTTTTAAACGCTTTTCGCGCCGCCTTTTCCGTATCGCCCAAGCCGTCTATTACGAACACGTCGATAGCAACGCCCGTCTTGTCGCCGCCGTCGATTGCGTCGTCTTTGAGCACCGTATTCGGGTTGTACACCTTTGCCGACAAATCGACGTACGTTTTATCGTTTTCGAACGAGCGCACGGCAAACGGCGTTTCATGCGTCGCGCAATATTCTATAAACGCGTCGTAATCGGGGCGCGGCATCATAATATCTATATCGTCGTCCCACGGAATAAAGCCCTTATGCCGCACCGCGCCGAGCAGCGTACCGCCGCCGAGCGAATATCCGAACCCCTCGCGCTCGCAAATTTCGTGCACCTCGGTCATTAGGTCCAATTCGATTTTCTTCAATTCGTTTAGGTCGATTGTTCCGTTCATTTTTTTTCGCTCTTAACCTTTTTGCGCAGCACCGTTTTGTACAATATCTTTTTGACCCACTTTGGCGTGCGAATAAAAATGCGTATATACATTTTGTTTTTTCGCGCTTTGGATTTGGTTATTAACCCCGCTCGCAGTAGATAATCCTGTAACGCATCCCAATCTTGTATCTCCCGCTTGTTGCTTCTTCGCTCGATAAAACCGTTGCCTATGCGCATCAGCACCGTTATATCGGGAATATTGGCAAAGCTCAATCCCGCCGAAATCGCGTCCACCCACAGCTTGTAATCTTCCAATTTGCCGAAATTTTCCGAATACCCGCCGAGCTTTAATATATCGTCCTTTCGATATACGACCGTACCATGATTCATCGGCGACCGCGTTTTTGCCATTTCGACTATTTCGGCATGCGTTAATTCCACCGCACGCATGGAAACGGGTTTTTGCGGGTCGCTCTCGAATTCGGATACATAACTGCCTAAAACGCTTACGTTCGGATTGGAACGCAAATAAAGAAATTGCTTTTCGAACCTGTCGGGCACGGCAATATCATCGGAATCCATTCGAGCTACCCAAGCGTACTTGCACTCGGCAAGCCCCGTATTCAACGCCGCCGCAAGCCCCTTGTTTTCAGATTTTTTAATAACCGTAAATTCGATATCGGGATTAACGTTCCGCACTTTTTCTATGACGGCGTCGACGGCGGCGTCCACAGGTCCGTCGCATACTACGACGGCCTGCAAGGGCTTTAACGTCTGCTCTGTCGTCACGCTGTTCAGCGCGACCTCGAAAAAGCCGACGTCGTCGTTCTTATAAACGGACGTCAACACCGAAAATTCGGGACGAACGTCCGTATCAATCAATATATTTTTGTTATCCATTCTTTAAGCTCTTTAATTTTTCCCGTTGCCGCATCCAAATATGCCTTATGCAACGCAGTAGTCGTATCGCCCGCTTCGCCATTGCCGACTACATACTTATCGACAGACAGCACGGGCGTTATTTCCATTGCCGAGCCGCACAAAAACGCCTCGTCGCAGGCGTACAGCTCGGTCCTGTCGACGCTACGCTCAATCACGCGAATACCCATGCCGTGCGCCAATTTTATTATCGTATCGCGTGTAATGCTTTCCAACACGCTGTCGGTAAGCATGGGGGTAATCAGCTCCCCGTTCTTTACCATAAACAAACACGAGCCGGGGCCTTCCGCCACCTTGCCGACGGCGTTCAAAAATATGCAAGTATCGTAACCGTTGCGGAGCGCCTCGCGCTGTCCCATGCGGCTGTTGATATAGTTTGCGCCGCATTTGATACGCGGCGAAAGATTGTTATCGTCTATCCTGCGCCAAGACGTTATGCAGCAATTCAGCCCGCGCTTATTGTACTCCTTGCTCATTCCGCCTTTGGGAATCGGCGCAATGAACATATCCGTCGGCTCGGAAGTCCCCCACGACCCGAACCCGTCGGCGAAAAGCGTTTGCCGTACGGATATATTCTCGTAATACTCGTTGGCGCGCACAACGTCGATGAGCGCGGATTTCATTTCCGCCGCAGTATACGGACATTCCAACTGAATGAGCTTGGCAGACTTTAAAAGTCTTGCATAATGGTCGTCAAGCCTAAACGCAAAAAGCTGTTTTTGCTCGTCGTTCCAATAGCAAGGAATGCCCTCGAATACGTTCAATCCGAACTGAGCCGTGGGCGCGAGAATGTTTATCTTTGCGTCGTTTACGTTGAGTATCTCGCCCTTATACCAAATACGCCTATTGGCAACGTCATACTTCATGCGGTCTCCTCCTCCGCGTTAATATCGTCATTACACTCGTCCGTTTTGCCTTCGGTCTCCGCAAATTCGTCGTTATCGCGGCTATCCGCGTCGCTGTTCGCCGACGCAGTTGTTTCTTCGGCATTATCCGCGCTTGCTTCGCACGGCGCGTCGTCGGGCAAATGCGCGATACGAATAATCTCCGCCTCCGCGCGTTTTGCCGCCTCGATATCGTCCTCGTTTTCGTCGATTTTACTCTCGTAAATATCCGACTTTTTAAACACCTTTATTACGGACAACCACAGTATCTTTATATCGGTGAATATTCCGTGCTTTCTGAAATTGTCTATATACAAGTTGTCGTACGCAACTTTATCGTCCCAGCTTATGTCGTTACGACCGCGCACCTGCGCCAAGCCCGTAAGCCCCGCCTTCATTTCGAAGCGCTTCTTATACTTTTTATTGAGCGTTTCGAATTCGCCCAATTCATACGACACGCACGGACGCGGACCGACTACCGACATGTCGCCTTTAAAGATATTGAATAATTGCGGCAGCTCGTCGATACTCGTATTGCGCAAAAATCTGCCCACCTTCGTTACGCGCGGGTCGTTCTCGTAGTTAAACAATCCCGCGCCTTGCTTTTCCGCATCGACGACCATGGAACGGAATTTCAGCATTTTGAAAATACGCCCGTTTTTTGTCCGCCGCTCCTGCTTGAAAAAAACGGGACCTTTCGAATCGCACTTGATTGCGATTGCGACGATAAGCCACAGCGGAGTAAGCAATAGTATAACGATAAGCGACGATAAAATATCGAATATACGTTTTAAAAATTTATTTATTGTAAACACGGCTAATCAAAACTCGAAGGTATTAAATAAATCGTCGAAATTCTCGCCGCGCTTGACGGTTTTAACCCGCCCGCCGCTCAAATCTACGATTGGGAAATTAGGCAAAATAAACGGGGGTTTCAGCACAACCGAATACGACCCTACGTTTCCGAATATTACGAAATCGCCCGCTGCAAGTTTTCCGTCGAAATGGCGATACAAATAATCGGATTCGATACAAGTAAAACCGCCGAAATCCAAATCGTTATAAACCGCTTGTTCGGCTCTGCCCGTCGCTACAACCTCTATCGGCGGGTTCTTTTTGTTAAGCGTGGGATTGATATTGTAAATACTGCCCAAAAGCGTCGCGATACTCTTTCCGCGCACCGTTTTGATATTTACGACGCGCGAGACAAAACGCATGCAGTCGCCTACGAGCGCGCTGCCCGGCTCTATCAACAGCAACGGCTTGTCCGCTCTGTCGCCGTAATGCTCCGCAAAAAGCGGCGCGACGGCTTCGGCATACTGCCCGTACGTGGGTATCTCCGAATCGAACTGAGCTTTCAGCGATTCGTGCATTTTTCCGAACAGTCCGCCGCCCAGGTCTATATGCTCGGGCACGATGCCGAGCGAATCGAGCAACGCGAGCATTTTTTGCGCGCGAGGACGCCAGGTCTCCAATCGACGCGTCGCAAAATGGCATTGTATGCCCGTAAAACGCACGTTTTCGTTATTCGATACAAACGCCAACGCTTTACGAAAATCGTCCGTTTCTATATCGAAGCCAAACCTCGACGTTACGCCGTCGCCTACGTCGAAATTTACGCGCAATCCCAGGTTCAGCTTTTTGTTCGGATTTCTCGCGATTATTTCACGCAACTTGTCGATTTCATACGCCGAGTCGATATTTACCGTAACGCCGTCCGACAACAGCTTTTCCGCTTTGGCGTAGTTCTTGTACGGACCGTTGAATATAATTTTCGACGGAGCTACGCCCGCTCGCAACGCGATTTCCGCTTCCATATCGGAAACGACTTCGGCATAACCGCCGAGCTCGTCGACTGCGGCGCATAGCGTCGGCGTATAATTGGTCTTGTAAGAATATGCTATATTAAAGTTATCGTATATATCGACAAACGCTTTTTTTAGCTCGGCAAAATTTGTGCGAAACTGCGCGGTATCCAAGATATAAAAGGCGTCCCCGTACTCCTCAGCCAAATTTTCCAATAAAATTTTATCCATTTTTTCTCCGACGAGCCGCAACCGCCGCGGCGATTTTATCGACGCATTCCGCAATTGCGGCTTTATTTTCTTCGAATTCCGCTTTACTCGATTTCTCGGCGATACGTTCGTAACGCCGCAGCTTTGCGACGTTTTCTTCGAATATGCGTTCCACCTCATTTATATCGTCAATCTTATCGGCGTCGCAAAAGCTTCGCGACAGTATTACGCGTCGAGAGCCCAATCTGTAATGCTCCGTGAGCACACGTTCCGCAGGCAGCATACCCTCGCCGATTTTGGCTATACCGCCGAAGCCGTAGGGAATTCCCGCTGCCGCTATCTTGCGGCATATTCGCTCCACCGTTCCGTTTGCCAAAAGCTCGAACATAAAATTCAAGCCGTAGCTCAAATGCAAATCGTTAAGTCCGATATGTATTTCGTCAAAGCCGCCGACTGACAGAACTTCGTCCAAACAGCTTTCCGCCTCGCGCGTTTCCAACAATAAGACGGTTGTGGCTCTGCCGTTAACGGCGGAAACAAAGTTCTTTACTTCCTCCGCCGTTTTCCACATCGGCAACATAATAATTTTTGCGCCGGCGTCTATAACCTCGTCGATTTCCGATTTCGACCCGTCGTGCCACGGGTTTATTCGAACAAGCATTTCCGACTTATCGAGCAACGGCGCAATCCTGCGAATATCGTCGACAGTATGGTGAGACTTGACCGAATCCATATTCTTCTGTCTTTCGTCCTTGCCCAGCGTCTCCAAATCAATCCATACTCGCTCTACTCCGTATTTTTGCGCAATAAGAGCAATCTCGGGTTTATTGGTGATATACATGAACGTAAGCATTTTTTCTTTAATTATCCTCTCGTAAAATGCGTAAGCTACGCCGACGGGCAAAGGCTTGTCCGTTTGAAAAGCGTATTCCCGCACGCGCGCCCGCCGAGAAAAATCCTACGTGCGGGCAGCCCTTCGGCTTGATTATCGCGCCGCGTCGCCGCGCCGCCGTCGAAAAGGCAAAGCCGCGCTATTCGACTTATTTAGTATACCACGACTATTTTGTAAATACAAGCGTTTTTCCGAACATTGCGCTTATTTGACTTTACGCGCAACACGAAATCGGCGCGGGCGTTTGCCCGCGCCGTCTACCGATATTGACAGATTGCGCGCTAGCGATTTACGCGTCCGCGCCGCCACTGCGACGGAGGCACGCCCGTGCGCTTTTTGAACGCGGCGGAAAAATAGTACGGGCTGGAAAACCCGAGCGTGTACGCCACCGCCTTTACCGATTGCGCGCCCTCCAAAAGCGCGCATGCGCGCTTGATTTTCATGCCGCCGAAAAGCTCCATCGCGCCCGCGCCCGCAAAGCGGCGCACCGTTTTTTCGAGCGAGGAAACGCTCATGCCGCACAGCGCGGCGAGCCCGTCGGCGGTCATAGCTCTGTCGATATTGCGCTCCATTTCCGATACGATATTGATATAGTTGACTGCGCCAAATCCAATAATTATCGAGAAACAGCATAAAAACGGTTGACAGCCGCGCCGTAATTTGCTAATATAAATAGCGGCTCGACAGTTTGGGGATTTAGCTCAGTTGGTAGAGCATCTGCTTTGCAAGCAGAGGGTCAGCGGTTCGAGTCCGCTAATCTCCACCAAACCACCCCGAGCGAAGCGAGCGGTGGTTCAATTAAATAACAAAGGAATGTAGCTCAGCAGGTTAGAGCACCACCCTGATAAGGTGGGGGTCGGTGGTTCGAGTCCACTCATTCCTACCACGAAATAGCGCCCTTGCGGCGCTTTTTTCGTGGCAGGAATGAGTGGCATGACCATGCGGTGCGGGGATATGCATAAAAAGAACAGCGAGCAACACCACCGCATGGTTCGCTAGGCGCTTGCGCCGACCGACAAGACAATAGACTGTGTGATTGATGCACATTTATAATAATACTAACGAAAAATACGTAACGCAAAGGCAATCGCCGAGCGGTTCGGCGGCGACGCCTTTGGTCGCTCGGCGTTGCGGTTTATCGGTCGTTCTTTTCGTTTCGGCGGGCGCTTGATCGCGGCACGAAGCGCCGCGCTTGTTATTATCAAGCCCCCGCCACAGTGCCAAATAATCAAATTGCCTTTCTAAAAGCCTTGATTTTCGTTTTTAGATATGCTATACTAATTATGCTAAACAATCATTATAGTCCCAAATTAGGAGTAAGGGCATTTTTAATTTCATAGGAATTCATTCTAACATTACACAATTTGAATTTGGTAAAAATGCAAATTCCTTTTATGTGTGTGTTGGAGTATACCCTTACGCATAATGATTGTTTAGCGACTGTCGGAGTTTGCGTTTTTCATGCGTTAGCTTCGGCTGGCGCATTTTTTATTTTACGGAGGTATTTATGGAAAACAGTCTACCCAAAATCTTATGCAAGTCTTGTAACAAAGAATTTACATATCAAGTATTTAATATGCGAGTACCCGGCGGCAAAGATAGAGAATATATTTGCTGTCCATATTGCCGCCAAGAAAACGGCTCAACAATTACGAGTGGCTGGATAGAAACTTATAAAATTGAGGATAGACACAATGATTAGGCAATACAAAAACAAAAAGATAGAAAGAAATCTAAAAATAACAAACATTTTATTTATCATATCAATATGTCTTTCTATTTTAACGGTGATAGTTTATTTAATAACTCGTTATGGAACTAAAACTGCAAAAGTTTATGACAGCGAAGTTTATTTCTATATTATGGCACTTGGTACACCCATGGCGCCTATGCTATTCCAAGACTTTGGACGTGAAACGAAAAGGCATAATGATTTTTCAAACGCATTGGGGAAAATTATTCTTGTACATATAGAAGTTGTGCTTTTAATATTTTTCTCGATTATCTTCGGCATTATCGGTGCTTTTGAGAGTAGCACGTATTCTTTTGGCTTTGCATTTTATTTTGGTTACTGTCTTATAGCTCATAGTTTATCCTATGTAGCCTCATATATTTTAATATATAATTGTGTATTGATTAAACGCGAATGGAAAGAGAATCCGCCGCATTTCGCAAAGAAAGAATACGAAGAAAGAGAGCAACGGCATAATGAAACAAATTATAAATCGTTAATCGAAAAATGTGGAATAAAATTCTTTATAAAATACTATAAACAAATCGAACGATTGCCTTTGCGTGATGTAAGTATTACGGAAAATTACAGTCCAAGTGAAAGAGAAGAACGCTTGACCGCCGCAAAAAAAATTATTGATTTGAATTTGACCGAATTTACGCTAAACGAGATACTAAAATCATACGGGGATATTTTAGATGAAACGGAATTAGCGCAAGCAAAATCCATATTGTCCATATTGACGGAATTGCAGCAAAGCAGTAATTGCCCCGTGCAAGAGGTTAAAGTTCAGCTAAAACAACAAGCTACAACGGCGGCGATGCCATTGTATCGTGACATTTGGGATGATTAAAACAATTAAAGGAGTCAATAAAATGAAAGGTACACTAAACAAGTTTACTATCAAGAACGGCGTCAGTCCATATTATATAGGCGCCCCACTACATATAAGAGCGGGCTCACCATGTATATTGGTTTTTGATAATGATACTTGCGTAGGCATTGTGTGGGAGCATCGCGAAAATAGATTTTCCTTGGCAAACGGGCAAGCCGAAATACGTTTTTTTGAAAGATACCGCAATAGGTATAATTTATGGCATAGGATGTTTGTCAACGAACAAAGATTGTCATATAGACGTTTACAAACGGAGTTAAATAAATTAAGCGAATACATTTATTTAGGAAATATAAAAGATAAATAATTATTCGTTTTTTTTGTGGTCGGAATGAGTGGCAAGACCATACGGTGCGGAGCAATGCAAATATAGAATAGAAAATCAACACCCATCGCATGGTAACTCACAGTTAATCGTAAGCGCCAATGTGTCAATATCATATTTTGTAAAAAGATTGACAATATCGTATTTTCTGTGTATAATATATTTGAGTTGTAACCGCTAACATGGGTCAGTTAGCACTTGTCGGCTTTGTCCCGACCCCTTGTCAGCTTGCAGGGTAAACCTAATCCTGCGCCGAATTTTTTCGGCGGTGGCGCTCCTTTGAGTTGCCGCCCTAAGGTGGTTTTAGCTAAATAGTTATACATATTAAATTTCCAACGATTCGTTTTAGGTTGGGTATGCTCTACCAAAAGGCATATAAGGGCGCGTCTTGCGCCCTTTTTGCGTGTCTCGGCTTCGGTCACGTACGTCTGTGTACGCTCCCTCGCCTCGCACTTAAAAGTCCACAATCCACAACCCTTCTCTGTCTTTTGGGCTTTTCATCTTTTACGATATTCGTTTTAGATTGGTAGAAATGAGTGGCTGACCATGCGGCTCGGCGCAAAGCATAGCCGAAGTGAAAATCAAGCCGCCGCATGGTTCGCTAGGCGCTTTCGCCGACCGAGTTTATATTGAGCGCGGAGTGCGTTTTAAGTAAATATGTTACGGGCAAAGAATTGGTATTATCGTTAAAATAACGGGTAAAAACGGCAAGTCGTTGTCATTCAAAACCGGTTGGATGACATATCCCAACGGAAAGATAGTACTTTCGACACCTTACGGAGGTAAAATAAAGTGAAAGAATTAGATTATGTGGAGCTCATAAAAGACCGCGCCGAATATGCAAAAGAAGGTGTATATAAGGGTGATTGCGGAGTAATTTCTCTCGGCGAACGCAACGGCTACGTTTTAGTACTTTTTAGCGGTAAAATCGAAGGCGACCCTGCCGCCGATATAGACGTAGGGATTCGTATAGGCGATTTGAAAGTAATACGCGAATATACTAATTCGTTTTAGGTTAGATATTCCTTACCGCGAAATAGCCGCGAAAGCGGCTTTTTTCGTTTGAAAGAATAAGCGACTACTTTGTAGGTCGGGCGCAAATTTAAAATTTCGGGCTCGGCGCGTTTACTTATCTTATCCGCGACGCAAGCTATAAATATGTACGATGCGTTAGGCACAAAAAAGCGACTTGTTATTATTTTTATTATAGCGGCTACTGTGGCGATTATCGCGGCGTGCTTGACCGCGCGCGTCGGTCGGGCGCGTCATGCCCTCGCCTGCGCCGAGCCTGTCGAGCTTATCCCGTACGACGGTAAGGTCGAGCACATATTCACGCACGAGCTTATATTCGACACGGCAAAGGCGTTTTCGCCCGCAAACTCCGTGCGCGACTGCTTCGACAAAGACCACTTGACCGCCGCCGAGTTTAAAGCGCTCCTTGGCGAGCTGTACGAAAACGATTACGTTTTGGTTTCGCTCGACGGCGTTGTCGGCGGAGCGCAGCCACGCGTGCCGCGCGGCAAAAAGCCGCTTGTAATGTCCTTCGACGACATGACCTACGACACCGTAAACCGCGGGTGTATCGACAAGATTATCATATCGGACGGCGAGCTGTGCGACTATACGAAAAACGCCGAGCCGCAAATAACGCGCGAGCGCGAAAACGTAACCGTACTCGAAAGCTTTATCGAACAGCACCCAGATTTTTCGCCGAGCGGCGCGCGGGCAACGCTGTGCGTAAACGGCTACAACGGCATACTCGGGTACAGGTGCACGCCGAACTGCAAGGTGTCCGAGCAACGTCGCGCCGACGACACGGCGGAGTGCCGCAAGCTTGTTTCGGAGCTCAAACGCCGCGGCTACACCTTCGCGTCGCACACGTACTATCACACGTATTTCAACGGCTGCGCCGCAAGCACGATAGAAAAAGACTGCGCCGCATGGCAAAAGTATATCGAACCGATTGTCGGCAAGACGCGCGCGCTCTGCTTTCCCGCAGGCGAGCACAACGCCAAAAGCGAAAAAATGGATATATTCAAGCGTTACGGCTTCGACACGTTCTTATGCGTGGGCGACTTTATCGGCACGGACTACGAGCGCGCGAGCAAGGACGCCGAATATATTTACCGCCTGCCGTTCGACGGCACGGCGCTTCGACTGTATGAAAAAGCGTACGCGCGCCTCGCAGACACGCGCGCGATTTACGACGGCACGCGCTACCGCCCGTTCTCGTTCAAGGGCGGGTATCACAAATAGCTTCCGAATAAGCTTGCACGGCGACGGCGCGCGGCAAGCTCGACGCCTGTCGCCGCGCTACGCTCCGCATCGTTTCGATTTATAAGATTAAAGCGTCAATGTGAGAGCGACGATTGCCGTAACCACGGTCGCTATCGCGCACGCCGATTTCGCCCATTTCAGACATTTGAGAATTTTTACGGCTTTGTCGTCCTTGCGGAACTCGTCGGCGGTCACGAGACAGTCGAGACCCGTTTGTACCGTTATCGCTTGCGCATTCTCTTTGGGGTAATTGAATTTAAGCGTCAGCTCGTTGGCTTGCACGCCCAAGTCGACCTGAGCTTCGAAATCTATTACCAAGCCGCGCTCCCGCGCATGTATATCGAACAGCCCGAACAGGGTTATGAGGAAAAACACGAGCTGCGTTATAAACCAAAACGCCCCGCCTACGTTGAGCGCGCGGTACACGCGAATATTTACGCTGTCTTTTTCCGTTTGATATTTACAAACCGCGCCGTTGCTTGCGGCTTCGAAGCGCGCGGGCGCGCCGTCGATATAAACCTCCGCCTCGCCTATTTTTTGCAAGCCCGTCAGCTTGATTACCAGCTCTTTCATCACGCACCGCCCGTACTTACAAGCTTGACGACAAGCACGATTAGCGACACCGCGAATACCGTTGTAGACACTGCGATTCTGACGCCGTGCTTGTCGTATCTGTCCAAGCACAGGCACGCGACGGACAACGCCGACAGCGCCATGGCAATGGGCACGGTGAATTTCCAGCTGTACGCCAGCTTTTCCGTCACCTCGACAAGAATCTCGCCGCCCGACCAAAGCATTAAAAACGTATCGTTGCCCAAGAGCGTGAACAGCGTAATTATCGTAATAAAAATAAGAACTATATAATAAGCCGCGACAAACAAAAACGACAGCACGCTCGCCGCCATGACGGCAAGCGCGACGAATTGCAGGTTGAACAATATTTTGCCGAACCGCACCGCCTGCATTCTTGCCAACAGTCCGTTCGGCGTTTTGAACGCGTTCGGTTTTTCCATTCACACACCCAAATCGTCTATATCTCGCTTGCTTTATTATATATGATTAAAATCGAAAACACAAGGGGTTTTGTGTAAATAATTTACACATCTTTTATCTTGCGTCGGCGCGGCGATATCGACGGGAAGGCTTTGCCGCAGCGTCGAAAATAATCTTGACGCAAGACGCGCAAGATTTCCAAAAGTCTTGTAATTGCGCGCAAAAAGGTGTATACTTGCTTTATGGAAAAAGATTCGTTTATAATAATAGATTCCAATTCGCTCGCAAACCGCGCGTACTACGCGCTTATGGGCATGACCACGTCGCGCGGCGAGCCCGTCGGCGCGGTTTACGGCTTTATGGCGATGCTCGTAAAGCTAATCGAGCAATACAAGCCCAAGTACGTCGCCGCCGCGTTCGACGTGCACGCGCCCACGTTCAGGCACAAGCTGTCGCCGCTGTACAAGTCGTCGCGCAAGCCCATGCCGACCGACCTTGCGGCGCAAATGGCAGAGCTAAAAACGCTGCTCGCCGAAATGGGCATAAAAATGTACGAGCTCGCGGGCTACGAGGCGGACGACGTAATCGGCACGCTTTGCAAAAGGTCGGAGGCGTTCACCTACGTTTTGACGGGAGACCGCGACAGCTTGCAGCTTGTCGACGCGCACACGCACGCGTTGCTCACCAAAAAGGGCATATCGGAAATAATAGACGTTTCGCCCGAAAACGTGAGCGAGGTGTTCGGCGTGCCCGCCGACCGCATTGTCGATTTCAAAGCGCTCGCGGGCGACAAGTCCGACGAAATCCCCGGCGTTGCGGGCATAGGAGACAAGTCCGCCGCCGAGCTTCTCGCCGCCTACGGCTCGCTCGACGGCATTTACGCCAATCTCGACGATATCAAGGGCAGCAAGCGCGACAAGCTCGCCGCGGGCGAGGACAACGCGCGACTGTCCTACAAGCTCGCGCAAATCGACTGCGACGCGCCTGTCGAGTTTTCGCTCGACGAGTGCGCGCTTAAATTCCCCTTCCCCGCCGCCGTGCGCGACGCGTTTTCGAGGCTGGAATTTAAGTCGCTTTTAAAGCGCGACGAGCTGTTTGCAAGCGCCGACGCAGTAAACGCGCCCGCGCCCGCGACGCGCAATATCGAACGCGTCGCGCTGTCGTCCGCCGAGCAGTTAAACGCGCTCTGCGCCGAGCACAGGGGGTGCGATACGGCGGCGGTTCTTATGTCCGCCGACGGCATGCACCTCGCGTTTTCGTCCGATACGGACTATTTTGCGCCCGTTACGAACGACCTATTGGGAACGTTCACAGTTTCGTCGTGCGCGCAAGCCCTAATAAGCCTCGACGCGCGGCGTATCGTCACCTTCGAGCTGAAAGCGCTTTTGCACGCCGTCGCCGACAGTACGAGCGGCAAGCTTCCCGACGCCGACGACGTAGCTTTGATGAGCTATCTTTTGGAATACCGACTGTCGCCCGAGACCGCCGCCGAGCTGTTCGACAACCTCGACGAATGCGCCGCCGAGCTCGACGCGCGCGGCATGACCGAGCTTTACGAAAAAATCGAGCTGCCGCTTTTGCACGTGCTGTTCGGCATGGAGCGCACGGGCTTTACAGTCGACCGCGCGCGGCTGGACGAAATAGACGCCAAGTTCACCGAGCTCGAACAGGGCAACGACAAGCGCATACGCGAGCTATGCGGCGGCAGAGACTGCAACCTCAATTCGCCCAAGCAGCTCGCCAAGCTGCTGTTCGACGACCTCAAAATTCCCTACCCCGACAAAAAAGCCAAGACGTATTCGACCAAGGCGGAAATACTGCAAAAGCTGTCGGGCGAGTACGAAATCGTGGACGAAATACTCAAATACCGCTTTAATTCCAAGCTCAAATCCACGTTCATCGACGGGCTGAGAAAGACCGTTCGACCCGACGGCACGGTGCACACCTCGTTCAACCAAATGACTACCGCCACGGGCAGGCTATCCTCCACCGACCCCAATCTTCAAAACATACCCACGCGCTCGGAGGAGGGGCGGCTGCTGCGCTCCATGTTCGTTCCGCGCAAGGGTAACGTGCTTGTGGACGCCGATTACAGCCAAATCGAGTTAAAGCTGCTCGCGCACTTTTCGGGCGACCCCAAAATGGTCGCGGCGTTTAACGGCGGGTCGGACATACACGCGTCCACCGCGTCCGAGGTGTTCGGCGTGCCGCCCGACGAGGTGACGAGCGCAATGCGCCGCGACGCGAAGGCGGTCAACTTCGGCATAGTCTACGGAATAAGCAATTACGGACTGAGCCAAAACATTCACATCGCGCCGCGCAAAGCCGACGAGTATATAAAGCGCTATTTCGAGCGCTTCCCCGCCGTAAAGGCGTATCTCGACGGGCTTGTGGACGTCGCCAAAACGCGCGGCTACGCCGTGACCGAGTTCGGCAGGCGCAGGTCCATACCCGAGCTAAATTCCGCCAAGTTCACCGAGCGCAAGTTCGGCGAGCGCGTCGCCATGAACATGCCGCTGCAAGGCTCTGCCGCGGACATAATAAAAATCGCCATGATAGGCGTAGCCAAGCGGCTCGAAGGCATGAAATCGCGGCTAATCATGCAGGTACACGACGAGCTTATCGTGGACACCGCCGCGGACGAAATAGACGCGGTCAAGGAAATACTCAAATCGGAAATGGAAAACGCCGCCACGCTCGCCGTGCCGCTCGACGTGGATATCTCCGTCGGCAATAATTGGATGGAATGCAAATAATGCGCAACCACGGCGAAGCTTGCGAGCAATCGAGTTTGCGCGCCCGCAAAGCCGCGACGGTCGCGGGCATTACGGGCGGGATAGCGAGCGGCAAAACCGTCGCCACCGACGCGCTAATCGCGAGCGGATTTTGCGTAATCGACGCGGACGAAATATCGCGCGCGATAACCGCACCGCACTCGCCCGCCGAGCGCGCGCTCACTACGCGGTTCCCCGACGCGTGCGCGGACGGCAGGCTCGACCGCAGGCGGCTGCGCGAAATTATATCGACGGACGCGGCGGCGCGCGCGCGGCTGAACGCCGTTACTCACCCGCTCATACTTAGCGAAATTGCGCGGCAAATTTCAAAAGCGAACGGCGACGTCGTACTCTCCGCGCCGCTGCTGTTCGAGACGGGGCTGGACAAGCTCTGCGACGCGACGGTGTGCGTTACCTGCCCGTACGAGCTACGGCTGAAACGGCTCGCCGCGCGCGACGGCGTGACCGAAAAAGCCGCCGCCGCAATGATAGCGGCGCAAATGCCCGACGCCGAGCGCAATGCGAAAGCAAATTTCACGATAAGCTCCGACCGTCCGCGGCGCGAGTTCGAGCGCGCAGCGGTAGAGCTGTTTACCGCACTGTTCGACAAGCTCCGTAACGAATAATAAATAAGTAACAACGCCTCCGTATAACATTCTATGCGGAGGCGTTGTTTTTGCGATTATTCAGTCGTTTAACAGCGCTACGGCTTTTTCTACGTGCTCGCTTTCCAGCCCATCGCCGAATATGGGATTGGTGACGACGAGCCGCTCCGCCATGTCGCCCCAATCGAAGCGGTAGTCGTCGATGATAACGTACCGCTCTACCTCCGCGCCGCACTCGTCCAACCACCCTTGCACCTCCTCGCGGCGCGCGGCGAACAGCCCGAGGTACGGCGTTTTGTCGTAAATGCGCAAGCCGTGCGCGGCGAACAGTCCGTTAATGTACGCGCCGTCCTCGTCGCACTTACTCGCGTCCTTATCCCAATGCTGCCGCCAAGTCGAGCTCAAAACTATTTCCGCGCCCGTCGCGGCGATTATCTGCGCGACGAGCGGCAAGCGCGTTTCGTCTATATCGTCCTGCTTTTTCCAATCGCGCGTGCGGTCGTACTTGCGCGAATTGAGCACGCCGTCGATATCCAAAAATACAACCTTCATTCGGTCACCCAACCTTTTACTTTTACGGCTACAAGCTCGAAACGCGCGCGACAAGACCTGCCGCGCGCGTTTTCGGGAGTTTTGATTTTACAGTGCGCGAATGCTCGCCACGGGCGGCTTTCTCGAATACAAGCCGACGGGGATTATCGTGGACACCGCCGCGGTCAACAGCGCGATTGCGAGTATGCATAGCACCGATATCGGACCGAACACGAATATGCTTACGCTCAGTATTGTGTCCGCGGTGAGCACCGTGTTCAGCAGTATGCACGTGCCCCACGCGCCCGCCGTAGATATCACAAAGCATATCAATGCGATTATCAGCGCCTCGGACAGGAATATCTTGAACACGTCCGTCGTGCGCGCGCCGATAGCGCGGAGTATGCCGATTTCCTTCTTTTTGGCGGTTATGGACGCCGATATGAAGTTGAACATCAACAGGAACGCGAACACGGCGAGCACGATGCCGATTATCAAAAACGCAGTGCCCAGCGTATCCGCCATGTCGATAAGCATTTCGAGCTGGCTCATTACGGGGTTGAGAATGCTCGCCGAGGAATCGTCGGCGTTGCGAACGTACGTCATTTCGACGAGCGCCTCGGTAAGCGCGGCGCTGTGGTCGTAAGGGATATACACCGCCGATATATACGCGTCCTCGGGCACGACGTACTTGGTTTCGGTGATGGTGTGCCAATTCCCGTCTTGGTCGTACGGCTTGTAATACTCGTCGTACAGCGCGCTGCCGAGGTATGCCGCGTCGCCTACGTCCTCGAAGAACATACCCACGACGTTGACCGATTTCGGCTCGGAATACTCGTTGCCGATTTTGAACTCGACAGAAATACCCAGCTCGTCAAAAAGCTTATCGAGCTCGCCGAACGCCTTAAACAGCTTGTCTTTGCCGTCGGACGGCTCCCAATAATTCAAAACCTTGTCGGGCGCGTTTTCTTCCCAATATTCGTATGTGAAATTATACCGATTGTTCTCCCACTCCTGCCACTTATCGTAATCGGAGTCGCGGTCGGGCTCGGGGAACAGCATTGCGAATATCTCATCCGCCTCGCTCTTTACCCTCGTCTCCAAATCCGCGTACGGTTTGAGTTTGTTGGCGTTATCGAACGCGGTATCGTAAACGTTTCTGCCCGCGTTTTCCCACTCGTTATAAGCTTCCCAATACCATACTTCCATGTAATAGAAGTTGCTCAAAAGCTCGGGCTTATAATCGTCGGTCGTGCTTTCGTACTCCTCCTCGGTGACGCCCTCGTTGCCGTCCTGCGCAACGTACGCGTCGTAGCGCGATTGCCACTCCGCCAAATCCGCTTCGAATAGGGCTTTGTCGTAAAACCGCTCCTCCGTTTGCTCGGGCTCGGGGTTTTGCGCTTCCCACTCGTCGCGCGCGGCTTGGGCTATTTCTTGAAGCCGTCGATACTCGTCGGGATTCCGGCTCGGATTGTTTTTATTGTCGTAATCGTTAAAGGTTTGTGAATATGCGCTTATGAAATTTCGGTAGTTGACCGCCGCGTCGTTTGCGCCGAGCGCAGTTACCGTCGTACCGTCCGTCGCATACAGCTTTAACGCAGGACGGGTGCCGTCCCTGTCGTACGTGGCAAACCATCTGGCGTCGCTGCCGTAAATAACGTTGGGGTCGTCGGTAGCTATGCCGATTCGGACGTTTTCCGCGCCGTAATCGAAATACTTGCTCACGTCGATATATTCGTCGCTCGCAGTATCCTTCAAATACTTTTCGACAAGTTCCTCGGTCACGGCGATACGCGCGTACATGCCGCTGCTGCGCGCCGTCTGCCACTGATAAGAAAGCATGCCGCCGCTCGTGTCGTTGTACTGCTGATTTTTGTCCGCCGCCGCCTTCATTTCTGCGTAGTCGCCGGGCACAGCCATGCCCTTATACACACCCACGATTTTGAACGGCATGCTGCGCACGTTGAGCGTAACGGGCTTTTCCTTGCTGTAAAGCACGCTGTCGTAATCGGTAATTTTAAGCTCGACGACGCTCGTGCCCTCGGCGGCAGCTGCCTCGTACGTGAACTTGCAACCCTCGGTCTTGAACCCGTCGAACATGAAATCGGAAATAGCTATCTCGTCCGCAGCCGTCGGCAGTCTGCCGGCAAGCACCTGCAACGATTGGTCCGCGAGCACCGCGCCGTCAATCGTGTTGGAATAGAACTGCGAAATCGCCGAGCTCATGCTCACGTTATCTATGGGTATTCGCGCGTCCACAGCGGCAACCGCGCCCGCGTACTTATCGCGCAGCGCCTTATATTCCTCCAACGTAAAGGGCGTATTTAGCTTGCTCTCGTACTCGTCATTGAGCTTGTCGCCGTTGTACTGCTTGTTGGTTTCGTAGTACGATTTGGACAGCACGATGCGGTCGTAATCGGAATCGACGAGCGTCTGCACCGTCACGCTCTTGCCGTCGAACAGCATGAGCGTGGACGCCAAGCCGAACAGTATAAACGCCGCTACGGAAAGCAGTATCGTAAACACGAGCCGCACGGGCTTTGTTTTGAGCCCGCTTGCGCCCATGCGCAACGCGTGCCGAGCAGGCAGGTGCGAGCGAATGAGCTTTTGCTTTTCGTACTGCTTAGATACGGGCTGTTCTTTGATATTCTCGAACGCG
Organism: uncultured Christensenella sp.; assembly: GCA_910577945.1. Classification (GTDB taxonomy): domain Bacteria; phylum Bacillota; class Clostridia; order Christensenellales; family Pumilibacteraceae; genus Anaerocaecibacter. The sequence goes on from CAJTNI010000014.1 coordinate 37,944, forward strand.
CCGACAGCCATTTCCGGCTTATCCTGCTTCATCGCGGTTATTTGCTCGCGCGAGGTGGAAATCACCGCCGACCCGCCCGAGCGTTTCAAGAACGCGCGAATGCTTTCGAGGTCGGCGTCGGTCACGTCCGCGCCGTTTTGCACGCACACCGTGTCCGTGCCGAAAAAGCGCACGTTTTGCGCGCCCTCGCCCGCCTCCGCGCGCGTCTGGTCGGAAATAACTATTCCGTCTTTAAGCTCGATTATGCGGTCGGCGTACTGCTCGGCAAACTCGCGGTCGTGCGATATCACGAGCACCAGTTTGGTCTGCGACAGGTGTTTGAGCGTGTCGAAAACCTGCTGACCGGTCTTGCTGTCGAGCGCGCCCGTCGGCTCGTCCGCCATTATTATTTCGGGCTCTTTTACGAGCGCGCGCGCAATCGCCACGCGCTGCTTTTGTCCGCCCGAGAGCGTGTTGGGCTTGCGCGCGGAAAACGCCGACATGTCCACGTCGGCGAGAATTTTGGCGATTACCTCGCGGTCGCGCTTTTTGTTTTGCAGTTCGAGCGCGAGCGCGATATTCTCCTCGACGGTAAACTCGTCGAGTATGTTGTATTCCTGAAATACAAACCCGACGTACGTATTGCGGTAGCTGTCGAAATCCTGACCGGAGAACTCCGCGCTGCTCTTGCCTTTAATGATTATCTCGCCCGAGTCGGCGCGGTCCAGCCCGCCGCACACGTTTAACAGCGTGGACTTACCGCTGCCCGATTTGCCGAGTATAAAGACCATGCCCGTTTCGGGAAACGTCAACGACACGTCGTCGAGCGCCTTGGTTACGACGCCCTTCTTGGTCCTGTACTCCTTGCGTAAGTGTTTAACCTCTAACATATCTGCCTCGCTTTGTAAAGCACGGTCGAATATATCCTTACTGGATAGATATTATAAGATTATACCCCACCCCCGACTTTTGTCAAGCACACAAGGCAAATATATTTCGATTTAATGTAATTCTAATGTTGCTACATGAAAATTCCGTACACCTTTTCGGCGAGCGCTATATCTTTGAGATACTTTTGCGTTTCGGGAAAAATCGGCTCGCCGCGCAAAAATTTGCGCGCGTTGGCTTCGCCCGCGTTGTACGCCATGAGCGCCGCGGTCTCGTCGCCGTCGAACTTATCTATGAGCATGGACAAGTAGTAGCAGCCGCACCGAAGCGACGTTTGCGGGTCGAATATCTGCCGCGCCGATTGAGGAATGAACAGCGCCGACGCGCACGCGTCGAACGTTTCGGGCATGAGCTGCATGAGCCCCGCCGCGCCCTTTTCGGACACCGCGCCCTTGTCGAACTTGCTTTCCGCCCACACCACCGAGCGCACGAGCGCGCCGTCCAGCCCAAACTCCTCGGCGGCGGCGTTGACCTCCGCCGCGTACTTATTGGGGAAAATCGCGCACAGCGCGATAGCCGCGACCACCGTCGCGAGCGACAGCGCCACCGCCGTAATGCCTATAACCTTGACTACGCGCTTTCCCATAACGCTAGTATATGACGATATATATTTCGCAATGCAAAAACAGAATTAAGAATTACTTTCATTCTTAATTCTGCATTCAAAATTCTCAATCGAGTTATCGAGCAATTATTCGAGTGCGCGGCAATACCTCCGACGAAGTCAAACACGGCGCTCGTCAAGCGTTCGGTTTGGAATGCGGCACGGGCAACAGCAGCGCGCGCTCGCGCGCATCGCGCATGGTGAGCTTATACAAGCGGCTGGGCTTGGCGACGTCCACGAGCGGATTGCGCCAGGCAAACGGCACAAGCTCGTTCGAGTCGCCCACCCACTTGGGCGCGTCCGACGCGCGGCGCAGCGCGTTTACGCGCTCGCGCGTTCGCGGCTCGTCGCAGGCGCTCGGCGTGACGGTAGCCGCCACATCGGGCAAAACCACTTCGGGCACGTCCGCACGCTCGCGCGATTTGCGCGGCGTCTTGGTTTTAAGCGGCGCGCCGCCGTCCGACCTGCCGCGCGTTTTGGTGCGTTCCGACTTAGCCGCGCCGCGCCGCGATACCGCCGACGTCTTTTGTCCGAGCCTGCCCTTTGCCTCCTCGTACACCTCGGCGCGCGTTTTGGGCAAAACCACCTCGGGCACGTCGACGGTCTTGTCGTCCGCGCCGCGCTTGGTTTTGACGTACTCCATCTCGGGCACGACAAAGCTTTCTATTAACTTTTCGATATCTTCTTCCATGCCTAGCTGTCGAATCCCGAAAATTTGTTCTTGTTCTTATTGAGAATGAATTTGAGCTTGGCGACGTCCGTCTTTTTTACGCGGAACGGCGTAGTCAAATGTTTGAGCGTGGAAAACGTCGCCTTGTCCGACGACAGCACGAGAATGCCGCGCTCCTCGTCGATTATATAGTCGCGCACCTGATGCCAATCGAGCACGTCGAACCCCGTGTAAACGCCCTTGTCCACTACCGCGTTGCGGCATAAGCCGAGCGTGACGATGAGCACCTCGACGGCTATCATTACTATGAGCACGAACATGAGCGCGATATTCGTAAGCGTGCGCCCCACGCCGAACAGCTCGCGGAACGCGGTGAGAACGGGCGCGTTTTCGTCCGCCATTTGCATAATTACGTAAAAAATCAAAAAACCGAGCGTCGCCGCCGCAAGCCAATATACGACCTTGCGCGTTTTGAGCTCGACAAGATTTATCGAGTGATACAGCTTGATTTGTCGCAAAATGAGCCGCACCGCTTTTTCGATTGCGACCGCCGCCGCCGCTATCGACGCGACCGCCGCTATTATGACTGTTGCCAAATACCCGCCAAATCCCATTGTAGCGGTATTATAATACAAATTCGCCTATTTGTCAAGCCGCAAACCATAGGTTTGACGCAAGCCGAAGGCTTGGCGTTTGCCGCGTGTTTGCTTTGGCGTGAATTGTGTCATACCCCGG
>CAJTNI010000014.1:40977-55622 GCA_910577945.1 uncultured Christensenella sp.
ACGCGCCGCGTTCCTCGGCGCTTCGGTCGAAATGACGTAGTAAGCTTTGAGCGCGTAAACGCGAGCTAGGCAAGGAAACGCGAGCGCCGACCGACGGGAGCTTACACCCCCGTAAGTGACCGAGGGTGGCGCGACGCTTGACGCAGCATAGCGACGCGGATACGCGCTCAAAGGAAGTATTTGACACCGCTTTCGAACAGCTTCATATCAGTCTTACCATAGCTCTCGGCGACGTTCTTCAACAGAAACTCGCCCGTGCGCTCGCTGTGTCCCATTTTGCCGAATACTCTGCCGTCGGGGCTGACGACGCCCTCGATAGCGAGCGTCGAGCCGTTGGGGTTGAACGGGCTTTGCATGGTCGCATGCCCGGACTTGTCGCAATACTGCGTCGCGATTTGACCCTTTTCCACAAGCGCGTCGATAACCGCTTGCGGCGCGACGAACTTGCCCTCGCCGTGCGACACGGGCACTTGATACACGTCGCCCACCTTGCACGCGCTCAGCCACGGGCTGAAACTACTGCACACGCGCACGTCCACGAGCGTGGACACGTGCCTGCCGATATTATTGAACGTGAGCACGGGGTCGGAGCTCTGCGGCGTTTTGATATGCCCGTACGGCAAAAGCCCGAGCTTGATGAGCGCTTGAAACCCGTTGCAAATGCCGAGCGCCAAGCCGTCGCGCTTGTACAGCAGGCTCTCCACCGCCTCCGCGATGGCGGGGTTGGACAGGAACGCCGCAATCAGCTTCGCGCTGCCGTCGGGCTCGTCGCCGCCGCTGAACCCGCCCGGCAACGCCAAAATTTTGCAATCGCCGAGCGCGCGCGCCATTGCCGCGACGCTCTCCTCGACGTCCTTGGGCGTCCTGTTCTTTACCACGAACACCACGGGCTGCGCGCCCGCCGCCTCGAATTTCCGCGCCGTGTCGATTTCGCAATTAGTGCCGGGGAACACGGGAATAAACACTTTGGGCTTTGCCGCGACGGTCGCGGGCGCGCCCTTGGCTTTTTTCTCGCGCTTGCGCTTTTCGCCCTTGCCGTCGTAGCAGACGTCGAACGCCTCGCCGTCGGCGGGCGCGACGCTGTTGTAAACGTTTTCGAACGTGCCCGTGAACGCGCGCACGAGCGTGCCGCCGTCCACCGCCTTGCCGTCGAACACGATAACGCTGCCGTCGGCGGTCGTCGTGATTTTCGCGCCGAACACGTACTTATCCTCGTCGGTTGTTACGCCCAAAAATTCGAGGTCGTATCCGTAAAAGTCGTCGCCCGTGCGCGCCGCGAACACGATATCGCCCTCGCACTCCTCGAACAAGCCCCTATCCGCCGTGGCAAACGCAAAGCCCAAGCCGTTGCCGAGACACGACTTAATGACGGTCGCCGCCGCGCCGCCGCGCTCCACGACCGCCGCCGCAGTTACGTTGGCTCTGCCGATTTCGCCCGCGATAAGCTTTAAAAAGTCGTTGAGGTTGTCGAAATCGGGCATGCCGTATTCGTCGCGTTTAAGCTTGTATCTGTACACGCGCTCGCCGTGCGTCTTGAACGTGTTGTCGCATACGACCGCGCTGTCCGCTACGCCCATTGCGAACGCAATCACCGTGGGCGGTACGGAAATTTTCTCGAACGTGCCCGACATGGAATCCTTGCCGCCGATAGCCGCGCGCTTAAACCGCATTTGCGCGGTGAGCGCGCCGAGCAGCGCCGACATGGGCGCGCCCCACTTTTCCGAATCGGTGCAGCGCGCGAAAAACTCCTGCATAGTGAGATAGATATTGTCAAGCCGCACGCCCGCCGCCGCCAGCTTTTCCACGGCGAGTATCACCGAGTACAGCCCGCCCATGAACGGGGACTCGGGCAACAGCGCGCTCAGTCCGTGCGAGCACACCGTGCACATATCGGTGTTTGCGGGGATTTTAGCCGCCATTACCTGCGCGGGCGTAAGCTGCGTTTTGCCGCCGAACGGCATAAACACGCTGTTCGCGCCGACCGTCAAGTCGAACGTTTCGCTCAATCCCTTTTGCGAGCACACGTTGTAGTCCGACAAGATATCGGCGGTAAGCGCCTCGAAATCGCCCTTATTGAACAGCGCCGCGCGCTTATCGGACAGCGCGCCCGTCTTGACTATCGGGTCTTTGATGAGCGCCGTCGCTTCCTGCCGCACGCCGTTGGTGTCGAGGAAGCGTCGTTCCAAATCGACTATAAGCTTGCCGTCGAGATACATACGCATGCGGTCGGTGTCGGTGACCTTGGCGATGACCGTCGCGTCGAGGTTTTCCTCGTGGCACAGCCTTACGACCTCGGTCGCGCTGCTCTCCGCCACGACAATCGCCATGCGCTCCTGACTTTCCGATATGGCAAGCTCGGTCGCGGACAAGCCCGCGTACTTTTTGGGCACGGACGCCAGCTCGATATCCAGCCCAGGCGCAAGCTCGCCCACGGCGACCGCCACGCCGCCCGCGCCGAAATCGTTGCAGCGCTTGATAAGCCGCGTAAACTCGCCGTTGCGCATAAGCCTTTGCAGCTTGCGCTCGATGGGCGCGTTGCCCTTTTGCACCTCCGCGCCGCACGTTTCAATCGAATGCGCGTCGTGCGGCTTGGACGAGCCCGTCGCGCCGCCGCAGCCATCTCTGCCCGTTTCGCCGCCGATAAGCATGACGATATCGCCCGCCTGCGGCTCTATACGCACCACGTTTTCGCACGGGGCTGCGCCCACGACAAAGCCCGTTTCCAACCGCTTCGCCGCATACCCCGCATGGTAATACTCGCGCACCTCGCCCGTGGCAAGCCCTATCTGATTGCCGTACGAGCTGTACCCCGCCGCCGCGCGCTTGCTTATAACGCGCTGCGGGAGCTTGCCCGCAATCGTCTTATCGAGCGGCGCGTTGATATCCGCCGCGCCCGTAACGCGCATCGCCTGATACACGTACGCCCTGCCCGAAAGCGGGTCGCGTATCGCGCCGCCCAAGCACGTCGCCGCGCCGCCGAACGGCTCGATTTCCGTCGGGTGGTTGTGCGTTTCGTTTTTGAAAAGTATGTACCAGGGCGCGCTCGTGCCGTCCTTCATGACCACGTCGTACTTGACGGTGCACGCGTTTATCTCGGGCGACACGTCCACCGCGGGCGCGTAGCCCTGACGCATGAGCGTTTTTGCGCCGATAGTAGCTACGTCCATGAGCGACGGGTACTTGTCCGCTCTGCCGTTATATATATAATTGAACAGCTCGGTATACTCGGCGTACGCCTTTTCTATATGCGGATTGTCCGACTTGATTTTGGTTTTGAGCGCGGTCGTGAACGTGGTGTGACGGCAGTGGTCCGACCAATACGTATCTATGACTTTGAGCTCGGTGTACGTCGGCTCTCTGCGCTGCGCGCGGAAATACGACTGCACGAACGCCAAATCGTCTTGACTCATGGCAAAGCCCTGTTCGCGGTAGAACATGCCGAGCGCAATCGCGTTCTTTTGCGTGAACCCCTCGACCATGCGCGCGGGCTCGGGCGGCGCGACCTTTTGTTCGAGCGTCGTCGGCTTGTCGAGCGCGCACAGTCGGCTCTCGACGGGATTGACGAGATAGTTCTTGATGATTTCCAAGTCCTTCTCGCCCGCCTCCACTGCGTACACCGTGGCGCACCGCACCTGCGGCCGCGCGCCCGTCGTAAGGAGCTGCACGCACTGCGCCGCGGAATCGGCGCGCTGGTCGAACTGCCCCGGCAAATACTCGATGCCGAACGTCTCGCCGCGCGTTTCGGGCAGCGTTTCCAAATACACCGCGTCCGTCGCGGGCGTGGAAAACACGACGGGCAACGCCGCGTCAAGCTGCGCGTCCGTCAGCCCGTCCACGTCGTAGCGCACGAACACGCGCGTCGGCGCGGTTATGCCGAGCGTCTCTTTAAAATCCGCCGTCACCGCGGCGTTGCTTGCCTGTCTTTCCGTGTAAATTCTCTTAATCATGATAAAACCTTGATAGTAGCAGAGGTTGCGCAAGCCAAGGGCTTGCGTTTGCCGTGTGTTTGCTTTATCTGCGATTGTGCAATACACCCGAATAATCGCTATGCGGTTAAGATATCGTTTAGAGCGAAGGGCGCAGCCACGCAGTCGAGAAATCTGTTTGCACTAAAAGCTTTCCCGCGCCGCTCAAAAGCTCGCTCGCGCAACGCCAAAGGCTATATTCATACTCATTGTTGTTGCCACGCATAATACTACGCGCCGCGCAACGCCAAAGGCGATATTCATACTCATTGTTGTTGCTACACATAATACTACGCGCCGCGCAACGCCAAAGGCAAGCCCAACCTTTAACCGATTACTAATTTCTCGCCTATGTCCTTGCGATAAAAGCAGTCGTCGAACGTTATCTTTTCGATATTGCGATACACCGCGTCGCGCGCCGCGCCGAAATCGTCGGCGACCGCCTGAACGCACAGCACTCTGCCGCCGTTGGTCACAAGCCCGCCGTCCGCGCCGCGCTTGACGCCCGCGAAATACACGCGCGCGCCGTCCACGTCGTCCAGCCCGCTTATGGGGCAGCCCTTTTTGTATTCGACGGGGTACCCGCCGCTGGCGAGCACCACGTTAATCGACTTTTTATCCGTCCAACGTATATCGAGCTTATCGAGCGTGCCGTCGATACACGCGCCGAAGATTTCGTACAAATCGCTTTCGAGCAGGGGCAGCACGCTTTGCGTTTCGGGGTCGCCGAACCGCGCGTTGTATTCGAGCACGCGCACGTCGTCGCCGTCCACCATCAGCCCGAAATAAAGAACGCCCTTGAACGGCGCGCCCTCCGCCTTCATCGCCTCGATAGTGGGTCGCACTACGTCGCGCAGCGTCTTGTCGAGCAAAGCCTTGCCGAACGCGGGGCACGGCGCATACGCGCCCATGCCGCCCGTATTGAGCCCCAAATCTCCGTCGAGCGCGCGCTTATGGTCGCACGACGTGGGCATGAGCGACACGTGCTCGCCGTCCGTGAAGGTCAAGAGCGACACCTCGTACCCGCGCAAAAAATCCTCGACGACAACGGCGTTCCCCGCCGCGCCGAACTTTTTGTCGGTCATCACCTCGTCGATTGCGGCGAGCGCCGCCTCGCGCGTTTCGCAAATCAAAACGCCCTTGCCGAGCGCCAGCCCGTCCGCCTTGATAACGGTGGGGATTTTGCACGTCGCCGCGTACGCCTTAGCGGCGGCAACGTCGGTAAACGTCTCGTATCCCGCCGTAGGAATGCCGTAGCGGCGCATAACGTCCTTGGCGTACGCCTTGGACCATTCGAGCTTAGCCGCCGCACGCGTCGGGCCGAACGCGCGAATACCGCGCGCGACGAGCTTGTCGACAAGCCCCATTGCGAGCGGGTCGTCGGGCGCGACGACCGTCATTTTTATGTTTTCGTGCGCCGCCGCAAACTCGACAATCGCGTCGATATCGGTCGCGCCGATACCCGTTTCGATTACGTCCATGCCCGCGTTACCGGGCGCGCCGTAAACTTTGCCGACGCGCGCGCTCTCGCGCAGCTTAGCCACGATTGCGTGCTCTCTGCCGCCGCCGCCGACGACGAGCACGTCGTCCTTTTCGGTCAGCTCTGTTACTTCCACTCTGCGGCGAACCGAGCCCGTGCGTTTAACTTTGTCAAACATGATATATCCTTGAATGCAGTATTACGTAATAATTTTAGAGACAACCGTCGTCTACGCGATACGGAGCTTTGCCGTATGACGCCGCGCCGACCGCGCGCGTAGCGTATAGCGAGTATGAATTAGGAAGATTTCTCGACTGCGCGACGCGAAAATCCAAAGACGCGCGAGTTGCGCATGATAATTACGTTTCAAAAATACTATGCGCGCGTCGCTCCGCTCGAAATGACGTAGGTTGTGCCGCGCTACACGACCGCGCGCGTAGCGTATAGCGAGTATGAATTAAAAAGATTTCTCGACTGCGCGACGCGAAAGTCCAAAGACGAGCGAGTTGCGCACGATTATTGCGTTTCCAATATACTATGCGCGCGTCGCTCCGCTCGAAATGACGTAGGTTGTGCCGCACTACACGACCGCGAGCAAAACGGGCGTAAAGCATGGGGGCGTGACTACGCGAGCGGTAGAGCTATTAAACGCGCAGTCGCGGCGCAGACGGGCAACAGGCGCGCGGGTGGCGACGGGAGCTTACACCCCCGTAAGTGACCGAGCCACCCACGCGCACGTAGCCCGTATCCGCCGATGAATACGCGCTTAATGCTTGAAATGGCGGTCGCCCACAAACACCATCGCTATCCCCGCCTTATCGGCAGCCTTTATCGAATCCTCGTCGCGCAGACTGCCGCCGGGCTGAATTATGGCGGTTATGCCCGCCGCAGCCGCCGCCTGCACGCAGTCGTCGAACGGGAAAAACGCGTCGGACGCGAGCGCCGCGCCCTTGGCTTTGTCGCCCGCATGCGCTATCGCCTGCTCCGTCGCCCAAATGCGATTGGTCTGACCCATGCCGATACCGACGGTGCTCTCGCCCGTGGCGAGAGCGATGGCGTTGGACTTGGTGTGCTTGACCACGCGCCAAGCGAACAGCATCGCCTCTATCTCCGCCGCGGTCGGCTTGCGCGCCGTAACCACGCCGTTGCCGTAGGTCGTTTTGGTCTTGCCCGACGCGAGCGTCGTCGTTTCGACCTCGGCTTTTTTATCGAACAGGCTCATATCCTCGCCCGCGATAAGCGTTTCGTCGTACTGCTGCACCAACAGCCCGCCGTACACCTTTTTCATGTCGTACGTCGTCGCGTCGCGCCTGTCGGCAATGCCGTCGATTTGCAGCAAGCGGATATTCTTTTTGCTCTCCAAGATTTCCAGAGCCTCGGGCGTAAAGTCGGACGCCATGACTATCTCGATGAATATCTTGTTGATTTCGGTCGCCGTCGCCGCGTCCACCGTGCCGTTGATTGCGAGTATGCCGCCGAACACCGACACGGGGTCGGACTCGTACGCGCGCATGTACGCCTCGTGCACCGTCTTGCCCACGCCCACGCCGCACGGATTGGCGTGCTTGCACGCGACCACCGCCGTCATGCCGTCGAACTCCTTCAAAAGTTCGAGCGCGCCGTTGGCGTCGTTAATATTGTTGTAGGAAAGCTCCTTGCCCCAAAGCTGCTTAGCCGCAGTGAGCGAGCCGCGCCGCGCAGTGGGCTCGCGGTAGAACACCGCGCTCTGCTGCGGGTTTTCCCCGTACCTGAGCTCTTGCGCCTTGTCGTACGCGAACGTGATATGCTCGGGGAACTCGATGCCGAGCAGCTTTTGCATATACCCCGAAATAAGCGAATCGTACGCCGCGGTATGGCGGTACACCTTGTAAGACAGCGACAGCCTGAACATAGCGTCGTCCGTCTTGCTCGCTATGCGGTCGAGCACCTCGGAATAATCCTCGGGCTCGCAAACGACCAATACGTCGCGGTAATTCTTCGCCGCGCTCCTGAGCATGGTCGGACCGCCTATGTCTATGTTCTCGATAGCCTCTTCGAGCGCCACGTTCGGCTTTTCTATCGTCTTTTTGAACGGGTACAGATTGACCGCCACGAGGTCGATTGTGTTGTAGCCCATTTCTTCGAGGCTCTTCATATGCTCGACGTCGTCGCGACGCGCCAAAAGCCCCGCGTGCACAGCGGGGTGCAGCGTCTTTACGCGCCCGTCGAGGCACTCTTTAAACCCCGTCACGTCCGATATGGAAATCGCCTTGACGCCGCTGTCCAACAGCGCTTTGAGCGTGCCGCCCGTGGACACCACCTCGAACCCGAGCTTTTCCAGCCCCTTGCAGAACTCGACGATACCCGTCTTGTCGCTGACGCTTACCAGCGCGCGACGCTTTGTTTTCTTTGCCGCCATATGTTTCTCCTAAAAAGTTTTTTATCGTAAAGATTATTGCGGATATGCTAACAGCATGAAATATTGCAAAAGCCGTTTGCCGCCGAACACGCGCAGCTCGAACGCTTCGCCGTTATGCGTAAACGCGAGCGTGCGCTTGAACAGCCCCGTTTTTACCTTTATATTTTGCAGTCTGTCCGTAGAATCGGAAAACAGCTTTTCGCCGTCCGCGCGCACGAGCGTTACCAGCTCGCCGCTCACGCAAACCGCCAGCTCCGTCCCGTCCGCGGCGATTGCCGCCGCCGCGAGCAACTCGTCGTCTACGTACCCGCGCGCTTTAAAATTGTCGAGCGTTTCCGCAGTCAATTTTGCCATATCGGTCTCCTTTAACTTAATAGCGCCGCCGCTATGCTTTTGCGCACAGCAACGCGACCGCCTCCACCAACAGCGGGTGCTCGATTGTGTCGAGTATGCGCCGTTGCAGGCTTTCGGGCGTGTCGTCGGGCAGCACGTCGAGCGCGCGCTGCAATATGATATCGCCCGTGTCGATTCCGCCGTCGGAATAGTGCACCGTCGCGCCGCTCTTCTTCTCGCCCGCGGCGATGACCGCTTCGTGCACGTGTATGCCGTACATGCCCCTGCCGCCGAACTTGGGCAGCAGCGCGGGGTGAATGTTGATAATACGCCCCTTGTACGCGTCCAAGAGCGGCGCGGTGAGTATGCCGAGGTATCCCGCGAGCACGATTAGCTCCACGCCGTACCGCGTCATAATTTCCGCGACCGCAGTATCGCGCGCAACGTCGTCCGCATAGTCGGCTTTGCGACAGGTATAGCACGGTATGCCCGCAAGCCGCGCGCGTTCTATGCCGTACGCCTTGGCGTTGCTCGTAACCGCCACAACTATCTCGCCGTCGAACGCGCCGTCGCGCTGACCGTCTATCAGGGCTTGGAAATCCGTCCCGTTGCCCGAAAACATGACCGCTATCTTTTTCATGATACAAACCAAATGCAGCCAAATGCTGCGCGTATGCCGTGTGTTTGCTTTGTAGGTAATTTTGCGTTACACCCGAATAATTGCTTTGCTATTAAGCTGACATTTCGACCGAAACGCCGAGGCGCGAGGCGCGTAGCGGAGAAATCTATCCTGTATAAAAGATTTCTCGGCTGCGCGCTATCGCGCTCCGCTCGAAACGACATCTTTGGAACAAGTCATTCGCTTACTCTCGCGTCAGCGGTCGAGTATCACGCCCTCGCCGCCGACGGTCTCGCCGATTATGTACGCGCGCTCGCCCAAGGCGTTGGCGCGCTTGACAAAGCTGTCGGCGTCGCTCGCGCGCACCGCCGCGACCATGCCTATGCCCATGTTGAACGTGTTGTACAGCTCGCTGTCCGAAAGATGCGACTTTTCGGCGAGCAGTTCGAAAATGTCCTGACGCGGGAACGACCCGATATCGACGCGGCAGCCCACTCCGCTCGGGAATATGCGCGGAATGTTTTCTATAAACCCGCCGCCCGTTATGTTGGCAAGCCCCAGAATATCGAACTCGCTCGCGAGCTTCAACACGCTTTTTACGTACAGGTGCGTGGGCGTGAGTATGCGCTCCAAAAGCGACACGCCGAGCGACTTGTCCGCGTCCAGCTTTTCCACGTCCTCGCCGAGCAGCCTGCGCACCAGCGAGAACCCGTTGGAATGCAAGCCGCTCGACGCCAAGCCGACAAGCGCGCAGCCCGGCGTTATCGTCGTGCCGTTGATTATCTTTTCGCGCTTGACCAGCCCGACGGAAAAGCCCGCGAGGTCGTACTCGCCCGCGCCGTACATGCTCGGCATTTCCGCGGTCTCGCCGCCGACGAGCGCGCAGCCCGCCTGCTTGCAGCCCTCGGCGACGCCCTTGACGACGTCCGCCACCACGTCGGGATTGATGCGCCCCGTCGCTATGTAGTCGAGAAACAAAAGCGGCTTTGCGCCCTGACAGATTATGTCGTTGACGCACATAGCCACGCAGTCGATACCGACCGTATCGTTGCGCCCCGACAAAAACGCGTATTTGAGCTTCGTGCCCACGCCGTCCGTGCCCGCGACGAGCACGTCGCCGCTCTCGCCCTCCAACGAGTAGAACCCGCCGAAGCTGCCCAAGCCCTGCAACACGTTCTTGTTGAACGTAGCCGCGGCGTGCGCCTTAATCTTGCTTACCGCGTCGTATCCGCGCGTAACGTCCACGCCCGAATCGGCGTAGGTTATCTTCTTGTTGTCGTCCATAATATCTCCGTTTATTCGATTCGTCAACAGCCGAAGGCTGAGCGTGTGCCGTACAAAGAGAAAACGCGTAGATAAGTACGCGTTTAAAAATTTATTTTAGCCCTATCCTGCGCATCATCTCGTGATACGCGCCCTCGACGCCGCCCATGTCGCGACGGAATCTATCCTTGTCGAGCTTTTCTTTGGTTTTGCTGTCCCAGAACCTGCACGTATCGGGACTGATTTCGTCGGCGAGTATGATTTTGCCGTGGTATCTGCCGAACTCGATTTTGAAGTCGACCAAATCGACGCCCACGCCCGCAAAAAACTTTTTGAGAATATCGTTGACCTTGCGCGCCGTTTTTTCGATAACGGCGAGCTCGTCGGCGGTCGCCCAGCCGAACGCGAGCGCATGGTCGGAGTTAATCATGGGGTCGCCCAGCTCGTCCGATTTGTAGTACAGTTCGAGTATGGGCATGGACGGAATTTCGCCCTCGGGCAAGCCCGTGCGCTTACTCAAAGACCCCGCGACAACGTTGCGCATGATAACTTCGAGCGGCACGATTTTGACGTTCTTGACGACAGTTCTGCGGTCGGAAAGCTCCTCGACGTAGTGCGTTTCCACGCCTTCCTTTTCGAGCATTTGCATGATATAATTTGTCATGCGGTTGTTGATAACGCCCTTGCCGACTATCGTCCCGCGCTTGACGCCGTTAAACGCCGTCGCGTCGTCCTTGTAATCGACTATGAGAAGGTCGGGGTCGCTCGTCGCGAACACCTTTTTCGCCTTACCCTCGTACAACTGTTCCTTTTGTTCGATATCCATGGTTTTCTCCTTGAAAAGGGTTAATTGTCGCCGTTAAACTGCGCGCGCACCGCCGCGTCGTCCGCGAGTGTGCTCTTGCGCATGTTTTCCACGTATTCCGCGTACTTTTTGTCGAGCTTGTCGTCGGAAGCCGCGAGCACGCGCACGCAAAAAAGCCCCGCGTTCGCGCCCGCGTTGACGCCCATCACCGCCACGGGCACGCCGCTCGGCATAGGCAAAATGCTGAGCACGCTGTCCAAGCCGTCTAAGAACGACGTGGACACGGGCAACGCGATTACGGGCAGCGTCGTCGCCGCCGCGAGCACGCCGCCCAAGTGCGCCGCCTTGCCCGCCACCGCGATAATCGCCGCAAAGCCGTTCGACCTCGCGCTACGCGCGAACTCCGCCGCCTCGTCGGGCGTGCGATGCGCGCTCAAAACGCGCACTGCGTACGGCACGCCGAACTTATCCAAAATTTCCGTCGCCGCCTTGGCTTTATCGAGGTCGCTCTTCGACCCCATGACAATCGCTATTTTTTTCACGTATGTATCCTTTTCGCGATACGCGCCGAGCATAAGCGGCGACTGCCGCATAACGCGCGCATACCCGAACGGTTTTCCCGCCGCGCCCGAGCGTTTCCGACTCGCGCCGCAGCGTACGAATATTTTAGCACACGGCGCAATCATAAGTCAATCAAAATAGGCGCGTCGCGCGCACATTTCGCCGTTCTTTGCTCCTCACAGCCGCGCGCGCCCGCCGCGCCCGTCGCACGCAATCGCCGCCGCCTGCGCCGACAAACCGCACATTTCGCCGTCGTAAGCGGGCTTGCGGCGCTTTAAGTCGACAAAAACTCTTGACTATGCCGCACGCTTACTATATAATATAGATACGGTAGCGACTCCGACGGGCAAAAACCGCACGTTCGGGCGCGTTTTGGCGCGAGCGCCGCCGTAAAAGACGTTTACGGAGATTTTATGAAAATCGTTACGAGTTCACTGTGCAAGCAAGGCGGACGCGAATACAATCAGGACTTTTTGGATTTGACGGTCGCAAACGACGGCGCGTGCCTCGTCGTGTGCGACGGGCTCGGCTCGTACTACGGCAGCGAGGTAGCGAGCCGTATTTGCGCCACCAAGATAATCGAGGCGTACTCGCAGGTAAAGCAGCTCGACCCCGCGCGCGCGATTAAGCCCGAGTTTTGCCAAAGCTACATACAGTCCGCGCACAACTGCGTGGTAGACGAAAAGGAGCGCAACCACAAAATCCGCTCGTCGTGCACCACCGTGGCGTGCGTCGTAACAGATTTCAACTCGACCGTAATCTCGCATATAGGCGACACGCGCGTGTACTTTTTCAAAAACAAAAAACTGCATTTCCAGACCAAGGACCATTCGCTTTCGCAAATCTCCGTGGAAATGGGACGCATTCCCCTGCGCGACATTCGTTCCGACAAGGACCAAAACAAGCTGACGCGCGTGCTCGGCTCGGATTACTACATTCCGCCCGACTGCGATATATACAACTCCCCGCTGCAAGTCGGCGACGCGTTTATACTGTGCACCGACGGGTTTTGGGAGTACGTGTACGAAGAGGAAATGGAAGCGGACCTGTACGCAAGCAACGCGACGCCCGACAAGGCGCTCGCGCTCATGGAACAGCGCCTGCTCGCGCGCGTGAACAAATTCAACGACAACTATTCCGCAATAGTGGCGATGGTTGTGGATTGAGAAGGCAGCCATGGCAAGAATAAGAACCAACAAAAATATCTGTCTGTATTGTTTCGGCAACCTCGACGGCAACCGCGTGTGCACCGACTGTCACCGCAAAGCCGACGACGCGCCCAGCCCGCCGCACCACCTGCCCCAGCGCACGGTGCTCGGCACGCAAAACAAGTACCTCATCGGCAAAGCGCTCGGCGAGGGCGGCTTCGGCATAACGTACGTA
The DNA here is from genome assembly GCA_910577945.1 of uncultured Christensenella sp. Lineage (GTDB taxonomy): Bacteria > Bacillota > Clostridia > Christensenellales > Pumilibacteraceae > Anaerocaecibacter. The sequence goes on from CAJTNI010000014.1 coordinate 53,785, forward strand.
GCGTGGGATTTGCAGCAGGGCATTAAGGTCGCAATCAAGGAATATTTCCCGTCGGGCTACGTTACGCGCGTGGCGGCGAGCAATCAGGTAATAATCAACTCCAAGCAAAACCAAGCCGCGAGCAACCGCGGGCTCAAACGTTTTGTGGAGGAGGCGCGCGCGCTCGCAAAAATCAAAAACCTCGCCGGTGTAGTCAACGTGCGCGATTTCTTTTCCGCCAACGGCACGGCGTATATCGTCATGGAGTTTCTCGACGGCGTGTCGCTCAAAAAATACCTGCAAAGGAAGGGCGGCAAAATCTCGGCGGACGAGGTGCTCACAATCATGCGCCCCGTTATGGACTCGCTCACGCAGGTGCATAAAATCGGGCTAATTCACCGCGACATATCGCCCGACAACATTCTTATAACCAAGTTCAACGAGGTCAAGCTCATCGACTTCGGCGCGGCTAAATACTCCAACCCCGACGGCAAGTCGATGTCGATAGTGCTCAAACAGGGCTTTGCCCCGCCCGAACAGTACGACACACACGGCGAGCAAGGTCCGTGGACGGACGTGTACGCGCTGGGCGTAACAATCTACTACTCTATTACGGGTCAGCTCCCGCCCGAGTCCATTCGGCTCATGATGGGCAAGGAAACCGTAAAGCGCCCGTCCGAGCTGGGCATAGATATCGACGCGGGCGTGGAAAACGCGCTCATGAAATGCCTCGCCGTGGATATCAAAAAACGCTATCAAGACGTGCAAAGCATGATTAACGGGCTGTACAACCCGCGCGCGCCGCGCAAGGCGGTTTCCGCCCCCACGATGAGCGTTTCCACCGCGCCCAAAAAGACGGCGTACCCGCGCTCGTCGATAAACGCGACCGCGTCTACCGACAAGCCCGAACCGCAAAAGCCCGCGACGGCGCAAAAGCCGTCCGCGCAAAGCACGATCAAGCCAGCGGCAAAGCCCGGCGCGGCGTCTGCGCGCGTAGCGTCGGCAAAGCCCGCGTCGGCACAAAAGCCGACCGCCTCGCCCGCCGCGGCGGGCAAAAAGCAAGGCTCGACGCCGACGGCAAAACCGACGGCTCCGAGGTCCGCCGCACCCGACGGCAGCGCGGCAAAGCCGACCGCCGCCAAACCGACCGCGACCGTCACGAAAACAAAGACCAAATCGGGCAACTTTTTCGCGCGGCTGTTCAAAAAATAAACAGGGCGTTACTCCGCTCCGCGTAATTGATACTCGACTTGTCGCACCCGCGGCGTTCGATTATCGCCGCCCCGCGAACAATTCGCAAGCCAAAGCTTACACATAAAACACGCGTGCACGGCACGCAATAAATATCCACGCGCATAGCGCGTGGTATTTCATTTTCGGGCGTAGCCCTAATAAAACTAGCGGCGCACAAGTGCGCACTGGAAGCCTGGCAGCGAGCGTGTTGTTATTTGCCACCCGTAAACGGGCCACGCGGGTCAAACAAACTTAACTGATCCGACTCTTTGTCTGCTTTCAGTTGGTCTGCTATGTACTTCTTTATTGCAGCTGTATTCTTTCCTACTGTATCGACATAGTACCCTTTGCACCGAAACTCTCGGTTTCGGTATGCAAATTTTATATTTCCGAATTTCTGAAATATTTCCATACTACTCTTTCCTTTGAGATACCCCATAAACCCCGAAACCGAGAGCTTTGGCGGTATGCTCAACAGTATATGTATATGGTCGGGGCATATCTCTCCTTCTATGATTTCTACGCCTTTCCACTCACACAATTTCCTTAATATTTCTCGTATCTCCGCTCGTTTCTCCTCGAAAAATACTTTACGGCGATATTTGGGTGCAAATACTATATGATAC
>CAJTNI010000015.1 GCA_910577945.1 uncultured Christensenella sp.
AGAATTCAGCGCGCATTTCATCAAGATACTTTTGGATAATCCTGTTTACTGCGGTAAGATTGCTTACGGCAGAAGAGCGCGGGAAAAAGTGAAAGGCACAAAAGCCAATTACAAAGTTGTAAACAAGCAAGATTATTGTTTGGTAGACGGTTTGCACGAAGGGATTGTCGATGAAGAACTTTGGACAAAAGCGCACGAGAAAAGACAGGAAACGGGAGTTAAATCCGAATCCAAATACGGCAAAGAGCGCGCTCATTTGCTTACGGGAATTATCAAATGTCCTAAGTGCGGAAGCGGTATGTACGCAAACAGAGTTTGTTGGACGAAGAAAGACGGCACATATAAAGAGGTTATGTATTATGCTTGCAGTCGGAATAAGCAGGAACGGGGACGGTCTTGCGATTATAGCGCAAATCTCAAAAAGACGGACATTGAGCCGCTCGTAATAGAGTTTATCAAAGAGTTGGTGAAAGACGAACACTTTGCCGCCGAGATAAAAAAGAAAATAGGTTTGCAGGTCGATACCGCGAAAATCGATACGGAAATACACAACTACGAAACAAAACTGAAAGAGGTGGAGCTAAACAAAGCGCGATTAGAGCGTGAAATCGATTCGCTTCCCATAGATGTAACATACCGCGAGAGAAAAATTCACGATATGACTTACGGCTTGACGGACTGTACGACACGATTGCCGAAATAGAAGCAAATATCGAGGATGCGAGAACGAGAAAAAAGTCTGTGGAGCGGAATTCATCACAATGGAAAATATTTATAAAATTTTAGAGCATTTTAACGAATTATATGATATAATCAGTGATGAGGAAAAGAAAGAGTTGATTTCCACTTTGGTCAAAGAAATTCAAATTTATCCCGAAGGGGAGAGCGAAATGCCCTTAAAATCAATGAAATTCAACTTTCCCGTGTACAAAGACGGGAAAGAAGTACGGGAAATCTTTTTGAATAACAGCACAAACGTGGAGACGCTGGCGGTGCTTGAAAATAGGGGGAATCGATAATGAAGTTTTACACCAAGGAATGGTACGAGCTGATGCAAAAGCTCGATTATTGCGTTTGCATGCGCCCGATATCCGACGGCGAGTATTCGGACGACGATATAAAAAAGCTGTATAATAAAAGGCTCAAAGCGGAAATCGCGCGCGATAAACGCGATTACGACGAGCCGCCGTCGTTTATAGATTTCGATATCGACTCTGCCGATTTGGACGAGTTTGCGTATATTGACGGAACTGGCGTGCTGTGTAAGCCGTCGTCCAAAGCGGAAATAAAGGAAATCATAGAGGCGGAAAAGGCGGCGGCATGGGCGGAATACGAAAACCGTCCGCCGTTCGACCCGAGCGAAACAGAACAAATGTTCAGGCAAATGTACGACGCCAGGTTGGAATACGGGCTTATGCGTTTTCCCGAATGGGCGAGGGAAACTGTCGACCCGCGCCTCGTCGCGCTCGGGTATTTGCCTCGCTCCGTTTACGACAGTCTGAAAGAAGAGTGTCGACGCAACAAAAAGCAATTCGAGCAAATAAACCGTGCGGCGCGCAATGCGCTCAAAAAGGAAAACAAGAAAATTCCGGCGCGCATAACCGATATATTTGCGGGCTTTCACGACGCGAGCATATTGCGGCTGAACAAGCGCGACGGCGACCTGGAAATGTGCGTTCGGCTAAACTGCGCGTGCTTCGAGGACGAAACGCCGTACGTGCGCGTTGTTTTCAAAAATGCGCACGTGCTTGAAAGCGACGGACTTGTAGTCGACGACTGCGCGAAAAGCTCGGGTGCCGGCAGTGCCGACGCGACCTTCGCCGACGATATGTCCGTATATCTTTACGACGAATTTTACGCCGTCGACGGCGGGGTCGAGGCGCATTTTTTGCTTTGCGCGGACGACCTGAAATATTTGACGGTGCGCTGCGCCGATATCGTTTGCGAGCGTAACGTGGACGACGCGGAATAGACCTCGGCGTTGGCACAACGATTATAAGGCGTTCATGCTCGCCGCGAATTGGTGAAAATCGGTCGACGGGAACGGTTGCTTCGGCAGCCGTTTTTCGGTGCGTCAAAGCGTTGACTTTTGTGTGCGCGTCCATTATAATAATTTTGTCGTAATTTTGTCGGCGGTTGTCGAATGGGAGGTGCGTATGCCTGTTTTGGATGAAAATGATTGTTGCTTCGAGCGCGACGGACGTAGGTTTCGATATCGCGAGGGTGCGATAATCGTCGAGGACGGGCGCGCGCTGCTCGCGAGAAACGATATGGGCGACTAATACTACTCGGTGGGCGGCGGCGTGCACTTGGGCGAGACCGCCGAGGACGCGGTGCGGCGCGAGGTGCGCGAGGAGACGGGCGTCGATTACGAAATCGAGCGGCTGGCGGTCGTGCACGAAAACTTTTTCGACAACGACTCGGGGCTGTTGCGCGGGCTTGTGTGTCACGAGCTTGCGCTGTTCTACTTGATGAAGCCGCGCGGCAGACGCGATTGCGACGCGTACAATTTCACCGAGGTGGGCAAGGAATACATGGAATGGCTGCCTATCGACAGGCTGGCCGAGCACAAGGTGTTCCCGTCGTTCCTCGGCGAGTATCTCGCGGAAATGCCCGAGGAAATCAAGCATATAGTCGAGCGCGATTATTAAAGACGCGCGCAAAAACCGCGCATGCCGCGCGGCGGCGTTTATCGAATAAGCTTTGCGACAAGGAGATTTATATTATGGACGTTTACGAAAAATCGCTTAAAAAGCATTACGAATGGGCGGGCAAGACCGAGGTGGCGTTGCGCGCGCCGATAGAGAGCTTGGACGACCTCGCGCTGTGCTACACGCCCGGCGTGTCGCGCGCGTGCACGGTGATTGCCGCCGATAAGGCAAAGGAATTCGAGCTTACGCGCAGGCACAACACCGTCGCGGTTATCACCGACGGAACGGCGGTTTTGGGCTTGGGCGATATCGGACCCGAGGCGGCAATGCCCGTTATGGAGGGCAAGTGCGCGCTGTTCAAGGCGTTTGCGAATATCGACGCCACGCCCGTGTGCTTGGACACGAAGGACGCGGACGAGATAGTAAACGTGATTGCCGCGATTTCCAAGAGCTACGGCGGTATCAATCTGGAAGATATTTCCGCGCCGCGCTGCTTCGAGATAGAGAAAAGACTTAAAGAGCGCTGCGATATACCCGTTTTCCACGACGACCAGCACGGCACGGCAATAGTCGCGGGCGCGGCGCTGCTCAACGCGCTGCGCGTGGTGGGTAAGCGCATTGACTCGGTGCGAATAGTAATCAACGGCGCGGGCAGCGCGGGCATAGCGATTGCCAAGTTTTTCCTCGACCTCGGCGCAAACGACGTAGTGTGCGTCGATAAGTGCGGCGTGCTGTGCGCGGGCGAGGACTACGCGAACCCCGCGCACGTCGAGATTGCGCGGCTTACCAATAAGCGCGGCATTCGCGGCACGCTTGCCGACGCGCTGCGCGGCGCGGACGTTTTTCTCGGCGTGAGCGCGCCCAAGATTGTTTCGCAGGATATGATTAAGAGCATGAACGCTGGCGCGATAGTTTTCCCGCTCGCCAACCCCGTGCCCGAAATAACGCGCGACGAGGCGCTTGCGGCGGGCGCGGCGGTGGTCGGAACGGGCGCGTCCAATCAGCCCAATCAGATAAACAACGTGCTCATGTTTCCCGGTATTTTCCGCGGAGCGCTGGACGTGCGCGCGCGCGATATCAATACAGAAATGCAGCGCGCGGCAGCGCACGCGTTGAGCGCGCTCGTTTCAGATAAAGAGCTTTGCGCCGACTACATTTTGCCCAATCCGCTCGATAAGCGCGTGGTGGTCGCGGTCGCCGCGGCGGTGGCTGACGCGGCGCGAAAGAGCGGGGTGGCGCGCAAGTAACAGCGCCGACGCATTGCGCTTATAGCTTTGCGGATTTGATTGCACGACGGAATAACACGATAAAGCGACAGACAGGTGGCATATGAAAACTGTTTTATTCGATTTGGACGGCACGCTCCTGCCCATGGAGCAAGAACACTTTACTAAGGCGTATTTCAAGGCGTTGTCCGCGCACATGGCTGCGAACGGGTACGAGCCGCAAAAGCTAATCGCGGCGGTGTGGAAAGGCACTAAGGCGATGCTCGTAAACGACGGCGCGCAAACCAACGAAAAGGTGTTTTGGCATAGCTTTGCGGAGGATTTCGGTCAAAGGATATACGACGACGTAGCCAAGTTCGACGAGTTTTACGAGACGAAGTTCGACGCGCTCAAAGCCGAGTGCGGGTTTAACGCGCGCGCGGCGCAAACGGTAAAAAAGCTCAAAGCGCGCGGCGTACGGCTAGTGCTTGCGTCCAACCCCGTTTTTCCGCTCACGGCGCACGTTAAGCGCATGCGCTGGGCGGGGCTTGACGAAAACGAATTTTGTCATATAACCTCGTATTCGGTATCGAGCTATTGCAAGCCGAGCGCGGGATACTACGCCGAGATAGCGCGCACAATAGGCGAGGACGCGAAAAACTGCGTAATGATAGGCAACGACGTGTCCGACGACATGCCGGCGCGCGACGCGGGTATGGACGTGTTTTTGCTCACCGACAATCTGTTGAACGCGCGCGGCGCGGATATAACATGCTATCGGCGCGGCGGGTTCGACGAGCTCGACGCGTTCTTGGACGAAACGGTTTAATCAAAATCGCAATCGCCCGTGCCGAACGTATCGGCGGCGGGCGATTTTCGCGTAAAACTATGTTATATTCGGCGTGCCTTAAAATACTTGTAATTTCCGTTCGATTGTGCTATACTTATATGCAATAGGGAATAATTCGTTTATTCGCAGGTAGAAATATGGAAAACAATTCGGTAAACAGTGCGGAAGACACCCAAATCCCCCAAACCGTAAAAACGTACAAAATGATACCGTTTCGCGGCAAGGTCGTGTTCCCCGGTCAAACGGTGAACTGTGATTTCGTGCGCGATAAAGCGCAAACCGCGCTCGACATGGCGTACGAATCGGGCGAGCCCGTGTTTTTGGTCGCGCAAAAGCGCGCGACAATGGTCAGACCCGCGCCGCAGGATATTTATCGCGTGGGCGTGCTCGCAACCATAAAAAACTTTCAGCGCTTGCCGGGCGACGCGCTGCGCGTTGTTTTTACGGCGGGGCGCAGAATGAAGATAGAAAGCTACGTAACGCTTACGCCGTTTTTCGAGGTGACGTTGAGCGAGTACGAGTACGAGGCGGACGACCCCAACTACTTGGAGGCGGTCAAGCGCAGGCTCGACGAGCAGTTCCGCGAATATCGGCGCATCGACACCAAGCTGCCCGGCGACGTATTGAGCAATCTTTCCGTCGAGGACGGCGAGCGGTTCGTGTCCGTCATTTCCGATTATATTTTCACGACCGAGAGCGAAAAGCAGGCGATATTGCAGACCAAATCGCTGTCGGCGCAGTACGAGCAAATTTTGACGGTTATGGCGCGGGAAACGGAGATACGCGCGCTCGAAAAGCGCATTTCCGCCAAGGTGCGCAAGAACATCGACAAAAATCAGCGCGAATACTATTTGCGCGAGCAAATACGCGTACTCAAAGAGGAGCTCGGCGAGGACGCCGACGAGCTCGAAGAATTGCGCGAGCGGTTGCGCGGCATGAAGGACGATTTGCCCGAGGCTGCGTACCAAAAGGCGGAAAAGGAAATTTCCAGGCTGGAAAAAATGAACCCTTCCACGCCCGAGGCGACGGTGTCGCGCTCGTATATAGACCTTATTCTCGATTTGCCGTGGAACAAGTCGGACGCAGAGGACATTTCGCTCGACCGTGCGCGCAAGACGCTCGCCGAGGACCATTACGGGCTTGACAAGGTCAAAGAGCGCATACTCGAATACTTGGCGGTTTACAAGCTCACGAACAACCTCAAATCTCCCGTGCTGTGCTTTGTCGGTCCTCCCGGCGTTGGCAAAACGTCCATAGTGCGGTCGATTGCGCGCGCGGCGGGCAAGCAGCTTGTAAGCATGTCGCTCGGCGGCGTGCGCGACGAGGCGGAAATCCGCGGACACCGCAGAACGTACGTGGCGGCGCTGCCGGGACGCATAATCAGCGGGCTCAGAAACGCCAAGGTCAACAATCCCGTTTTCCTTTTGGACGAGATAGACAAGATGACCGCCGACATGCACGGCGACCCCGCGTCGGCGCTGTTGGAGGTGCTCGACCCCAATCAGAATTACAATTTCAAGGATAATTACTTGGAGCTGCCGTTCGACCTCAGCAAGGTCATGTTCGTGACGACGGCAAATTCGCTCGACCCCATACCGCCCGCGCTTTTGGATAGGTTGGAGGTCATAGAGCTTTCGGGCTACACGTACGCCGAAAAGCTGCAAATCGCAAAGCGCTATTTAAAGCCCAAGCAAATAGATGCGAACGGGCTTTCGGACGTAAAGGTGGAAATGTCCGACGCCGTTATCAACGGCATTACCACGGGCTACACGCGCGAAAGCGGCGTGAGAAATCTGGAACGCGAAATCGCCACCGTCATGCGCAAAATCGCGCTCAAAATCGTCGAGCAAAAGCAAAAGCCGCAATCGTACAAGGTGACGAAGGCGGACGTGCTCGAATTCTTGGGCCCGCCCAAATTCAAGGACGGCGCGACTTCCGACGAGGACGAGGTGGGCGCGGCGTCGGGCTTGGCGTGGACGAGCGTCGGCGGCGTTACGCTCAGTATAGAGGCGGCGCTCATATCTGGCGGCAAGGGCGAGCTCAGGCTTACGGGCAGTCTCGGCGACGTTATGAAGGAGTCGTGCATGACCGCGCTGTCGCTTGTGCGCTCGCGTGCCGAGCGCTACGGCGTAAAGCCCGAAACGTTTACCGAGTACGACGTTCACCTGCATTTCCCCGAGGGCGCGACGCCCAAGGACGGACCGAGCGCGGGCATTACGATAGCCACTACGCTCATGTCGGTGTTTTCGCAAAAGAAGGTTGCGCACGACGTAGCCATGACGGGCGAGGTCACGCTGCGCGGCAAGGTGCTGGCGATAGGCGGGCTCAAAGAAAAATCGCTCGCTGCGTTCCGCGCGGGCTTTAAGCGTCTTATCATTCCGCGCGAGAACGAAAAGGACTTGGCGGACGTGCCCGACGAGGTCAAGACCAAGCTCGACGTAATAATGGTGGACAATATAGACCAAGTGTTCGCCGCCGTGCTCAAATGAGAATCAAATCCGCTAAATTCGTAACAAGCTGCGCCGACCCCGAGTCGGCGCGCGCGTTTACTCCGCAAATTTGCGTTGCGGGGCGGTCTAACTGCGGCAAAAGCACGCTGTTAAACGCGCTAATGGGCGCGAGGCTGTGCAAAACCTCGGCTACGCCGGGACGTACCAAGCTCATCAATATTTTCGGGGTCGCGACCGATTTCGTGCCGTTTTACTTCGTCGATTTGCCGGGGTACGGGTACAACGCCGCGCAAAAGCACCAAGCCGACGCGTTCGCCGAGCGCACCGATTTGTATTTCCGCACCAACGACATTGCGCAAACGCTGTGTCTTATGGACGTGCGCCGCGACCCGTCCGACCTCGACAAAACGCTTATTAACTATTTGCGCGACCTCGGCTTGCCGTTCACGGTCGTGCTCACCAAATCCGACAAGCTCAGCCGCGCGCAGTTGTCGGGCGCAACCGTCAAAATCGCCGCCGCGCTGGGGCTTGCAAAGGGCAATATTATCGTCACAAGCGGCGCGAACGGCGACGGGCGCGACGCTTTGCTCGCAAGACTGCACGAGATATTGTCGGCGCAGCAGTAACGCAAAGCGCGTTTCGCGGTCGGGCTTTGCGATAGTCGCCCGCGCAATACTTATAATCGAATCGCGATATCATTGATATCACGGATTGCGCCGCCGCCGCATAGATAATATGTGTGTATCGGACGCCCGCCTCGATTGAACAAAGAGGGGGTAATCGGTATCGGGCGGCGTTTTATTTTGCGCGCCGCGACCGTGGAGGTGTTATGGCGAAAAAAGCGGGGTGCTGCGGCGGGATTGACGTGCCGAATGGTGATAGAGACCAAGCGCGTGTTCGACGGGTGCGCGTTTTCAGACGAGAACGTATCGCTTACGCTGACGACGGCGGAGCAGCTTTCGCCGCAGGCGAATTTCGTGTCGGCGCGCGTCGTGTCCGGCGAGCTTGTCGATTACACGGTGGCAGACGGCTCGGACGGGTGCTGTCGCGTATGCGGCGAGGTGGTGACGCGGTTTGCCGTCACGTATTCCGACGGCGGCGTTTTGCACACGGTCGCGGCGGAGTATCGCGAGACGCGCGAGCTGCTGCTGCGCTTGCCCGTAAACGGCTCGCTCGTGCCGTATACGATAGAGGTGCAAACCGCCATGAGCGTGTCGAGCGGCGCGGTTATAGGGTCTAACGCCGTCACCGTGGGCGGGTGCTTGTTGCAGATAATCAAGGTTGTTGCGCCCGTCGATATCTTAGTGCCTACGTACGGATATTGCAAATATCCGCCGTGCACGGGCAGTGCGTGCCGCGGCATAAGCTCGCGCATTTTTCCCGTGTTCGCGGTCGACGACGATTTTTAGCTTTTGTCCGTCGCCGCGATTGACATAATGCTTTTTAAATGATAAAATACGCGTATGAACGTATACGCGATTTCCGACTTGCATTTGTCTATAAACAATCCCAAGCCCATGAACATTTTCGGCGCGGTGTGGGATAACTATCTGGACGATATAGAAAAATCGCTCGACGGCGTCGGCGACGACGACCTCGTGCTTTTGGCAGGCGATTTGAGCTGGGCGATGACGCTCGACGCCGCCGCGCCCGACCTCGCGTATATAGGCGGATACCGCGGCAAAAAGGTGATTACGCGCGGCAATCACGATTTTTGGTGGAAGGGCATATCGGGCGTGCGCGCGGCGCTGCCCGCGGGCGTGTACGCCATTCAAAACGACTGCATTCGGTTCGGCGGCGAAACGGACGGCGTAGTCGTGTGCGGCAGTCGCGGTTGGAGCGCCGACGATAAGAGCGAGGAGGGCAAAAAGCTTTTTGCGCGCGAGCTGCTGCGCATCGAGCTGTCGCTCAAAGAGGGCGAAAAGCAAAAGCGCGACGGGGACAAGCTCGTTTTTATGATACACTATCCGCCGTTTAACGCGCGGTTCGAGGATAACGAGGTGACGGCGCTGTTCGATAAATACGGCGTTAACGCCGTCGTGTACGGGCACTTGCACGGCAAAAACTGTTATACTCGCCCGCTTGTGGTAAGGCGCGGAATCAAATATTATTTGACGTCGTGCGACCAAGTGGGGAATAAGGCGGTTAAAATAGAGATTTAGAGTAATTTGCTAAGTAGTGATTGTGCCGTCGTTTCGACCGAGGCGAGTAGCGGGGAAATCTTTCAATAAATCGGGCGGAAAGACCCGCCCCTCGGGCGGAGCAAATATGCTCGCGATTGCCTACTGATTCCGAATTATTTTATAGTCTTTAAGCGCGGCGATGACGCGTTCGCCGTGCGCTTTTCCGCTAACCTCGCAGGTTATGTGCAGAATGGTTTCGTTGAGCGACAGCTCGGCGTTTACTCTGTCGTACTGAATGGCGATTACGTTCGCGCCGCAGCGCGCGAGTATGCGCGAGATTTGTTCGAGCGAGCCCGGTTTGTCGGAGAGCACGACGGACAGGCGTATTTGCCGCCCGCGGCTTATAAGCCCGCGCTCGATTATCTTGTGAATAAAACTCACGTCTATGTTGCCGCCTGACAGCACGCACACCGTCTTTTGCCCGCGCAAAACGGGGTAGCGTCCGCACAGCGCCGCCGCAAGCCCCGCCGCGCCCGCAGGCTCTACGATTTCCTTTGCGCGCTCTATGAGCGATATTATAGCCGACGCGATTTCGTCGTCGGTCACGGTCAGTATGCCGTCGGCGTAGCGATTGATATATTTCATCGTGATATCGCCGGGGCGCTTTACCGCAATGCCGTCGGCTATCGTGAATATGCTGTCGAGCGCGCTCGGCGCATGCCCGAATGCGCGCGCAATCGCGGGCGCGCCGTCGGCTTGCACGCCGTACACCTTTACGTTTGGATTGATTGACTTTACGGCGAACGCCGCGCCCGCAAGCAAGCCGCCGCCGCCCGCGGGCACGAGCACGGTTTGCACGTCGGGCATGTCCTCGATAATTTCAAGCCCGACGGTGGCTTGACCCGCGATTATATCCTCGTCGTCGAACGGCGGAATGAATATGCCGTTTTCCGCTCTGCACGCGTCCTGCGCCGCCGCCTGCGCGTCGTCGAACACGTCGCCGCAGAGCCGCACCTCCGCGCCGTAGCCCTCGGTCGCGGACACCTTGGCTATTGGCGTGGACAGCGGCATGTAAATGACCGCGCGCACGCCTCGCTTAGCTGCGGCAAACGCCACGCCCTGCGCGTGGTTGCCCGCCGAGCAGCTGAATACCTTGGACGCGGGCGAGAGGTCGAGCGTGCTTATTTTGTTGAGCGCGCCGCGCACCTTGAACGAACCCGTCTTTTGCAGGTTTTCGCATTTGAGATAAATCTCGCTGCCCGTATGCCGCGAAAACGTTCCCGAGTATTCTATGGGCGTGCGGTGTACGCTGCCTTTGAGCCGCTCCCGCGCTTGCTTTATATCGTCAATCGTCATAATGCGATTATTATAATATTATTTAACCGTCTAAGTCAACCGATTAAGCGTAAGACGCCGTTCGCGCGCGCTATCGTTCGCGCCGATTGAATACCTATAATATAATATTATATATTATATTATTACGCGTTAAAATCGAATTGTCGGCGCGTTTCGACGCAATCGGGCATAAAGCGTTGATATGCCCGCGATTTCGACGGCGTAATTTGCGACTGCGTGTCGAATTTGTACGGCACGCATAAGTTTTTTTCGATTTTATCAAAGAAAATGGGCAAAAAGGGTTGCATGTGGGCAAAAAGTGTGCTAGAATATCGTTATCACCTTAAAAGCGTGTATTGTCGCGCGTTTGGGGTAGAAATTTCGAGGAGACGCGTTCGGTGTTTACGGGTTATTACCGACATCAATTAGACGATAAGGGACGGTTCAGAATACCGCCTCGTTTTCGCGATATGTTGGGAAAAGACCCCGTAATGGTTTTGAGCGTGGAGAAATTCGACACGGGCAGGACGGAGACGAACGACAAGGGCGAGGAAAAGAAGGTGCTCAAACGGTGCATCATGCTTTACACCGCCGAGGATTTCGAAAAGCGCGTTACCAAGCGTTTCGAGGACGCCGACATTCTCAATACCAAAATCGGCGAAATCAAGCGCGTGCTGTTTCCCATGGCGCAGCCCGTCGAGGAGGATACGCGCAACCGCGTGCTCATGCCGCAGGCGTTTTTGGGCTTTTGCGACCTTTCCAAAAACCTCGTGTCTATCGGAACGATGGACCACGTGGAGATTTGGGACGAGGCGCTTTACAACAAGCACTTGGAGGATATCGATTCCGACGCGTTGCTTGCGGCGTTTAGCGACTGATGTATCACGTATCGGTAATGCTCTCCGAAACGGTGGGCGCGCTCAACGCGGCAGCGGGAAAAACGTATTTGGATTCGACGCTCGGCGGCGGCGGACATACTCAGGCGATACTCGATAAGGGCGCGAGAGTGGCGGCGATAGACCGCGACCAAGCCGCAATCGATTACTGCAAGTCGCACGTAAATGGCGACGTAACGTACATTAAAGGCGAATACGAGAATGCGCCGAGCTTGCTGGGCGCGGTCGGAATTACCGGCATCGCGGGCGCGGTCATGGATTTGGGCGTTTCGTCCAAACAGCTCGACGACGCCGAGCGCGGGTTTTCGTATATGCACGATGGCAAGCTGGATATGCGCATGGACAACTCCCAAGGCTTTTCGGCGTACGACGTGGTCAACGGGTACTCGCAAGAGGACTTGGCGCGCATTTTGCGCGACTACGGCGAGGAGAGCTTCGCGCGCCGCATAGCGGGCGAGATAGTCAAACGCAGAGCGACGGGCGAGATAAGAACGACCAAGCAGCTTGCCGATTTGATAGCGTCGTGCGTGCCGTACCGCAAGAACGGACACCCCGCAAAAAAGAGCTTTCAGGCGATACGCATAGAGGTCAACGGCGAGCTTAAAGGGCTGCAAACGGCAATTACGGGCATTTTCGGAATGATTGAACGCGGCGGGCGGCTGGCGGTGATAAGCTTTCACTCGTTGGAGGACCGCATTGTCAAGAACACGTTCAAGGACTTGGCGACCGATTGCATATGCCCCAAATCGTTTCCGATTTGCGTGTGCAACCATCGCGCCGAGGGCAAGATAATAAGTCGCGAGCGTCCGAGTGCGGACGAGCTGCGACAAAACCCGAGAAGCGCGAGCGCGACGCTCCGCGTAATAGAAAAACTTTAAGGAAGGTGCGACAGCATGATACATTCTTCGAGACAGATAAAAAACAGAGCCGACGCGTACGGCGGATACGGCACGGAGAGCGAGCGGCTCGTAGAGACCGCTCCGTCCGCGCGCATTGTTTCGGATAACCCTGCCGCGCCTATCGGCAACGAGAGCATAGTGTTGAAGGACGCGGCGCGCGAGCAGCAGCGGCAAGTGGACACGTCCATGTACAGCACGCGCGAAACGTTGGGCGAAAGCGTCGCGCAGCATCCGAGGGCGAGCGAGCTGCCCCCGCGTCCCGCGCGCGAAAAGAAGTCTCGCACGAGCGAGGACTTGATGCCCACGATTAAAACGCTCAAATACAACGACGAAAATCAAGCCGCCGAGGAAACGACGCTCGCCAAGCGCAAAAGCGGCGCAATCGACCCCAAGTACAAGGTTATGCTCACGATATACGTAACGATTGCGCTTGTGCTCGCGATTGCGGTAATCGTGACGGGCGTGTACATTTCGGGCGCGCAGGCGGAGGCGGCGGCTGTAACGGGCGCGCTCAGTCAAAAGCAGGCGATAATATTCGAGCAGGAAACGACGCTCGCCGAGCTCCTCGACGAGGATAACATTTTGGAACAGGCGACGGCAAACGGCATGGTAAAGCCCGACGGAACGGATTACGTCGTAGACCGCGTGGACAAGGTGGACGTGCCCGAAACCCCGCCGCTTACCAACGGCTTCGACAAGTTTTGCGACGGCTTCGGTCAATTCCTTATGTAACGTGCGAGCGATTTCCCCGAAAAACCCGATGACGGGCTGTGTCGGGCAATCGCCGCGTTAAGCTCGCTTATAGTAGCGACCGAACAGCAAAATATCAAACCGCCTTAACGGGCGGTTTTTTTGCATGCGATATTTTCGATTTTGCGTCGAAAACTCGAATTTGCCGTCGACGCAGTAACCGCAAATATCCGCCGCGGCGGGTTATGCCGCAACCGCGGCAGCGTGCGTATCGGGTAAACGGGCTAAACCGCGGACGGGCGGCATATACATAGTCCCGAGAGGTGTGCGTATGAAATCGTCGGCTACCGTTATGCGAAAGAGGACGCTCGTTGCGCTTATCGCGCTTATCGTGGTGTTTTGCGCGTTGTTCGGGCGGTTGTTTTATATTCAAATTATCGACGGGGCGGAGCTGCGAGCCAAGGCGGGCGAGCAGTGGTATCGCGACCTGCCGCTCAAAGCGCCGCGCGGGAATATTTTGGACAGGAACGGCGAGGTGCTCGCCGACAGCAAGGACGTGTTTACACTGTACGCGCGTCCCAACGCCGTCACCGACAAGCCCGCCGCCGCGGGCGAGATTTCCGCCGCGCTCGGATTAAAGTACGAAACGACGCTCGAAAAGCTCAATTCGACGGTCGGCGAGGTCACGCTCAAACGCAAAATCGACGCGGACACCGCATATAGCCTGCGCGAAAAAAATATCGCGGGGCTTTACTACACCTTGGACACGCAGCGCAATTATCCGTACGGCACGGCGCTTGCGCAGGTGCTCGGCTTTACGAATATCGACAACGTCGGACAGTCGGGGCTGGAAAGCTATTACGACAAATACCTGACGGGCGTGGACGGGTTCGCTTATACTTCAACCGACATCGCGGGGCGCGAACTGCCGTCGAGCGTGACGCGGTACGTGCCGAGCATTCGCGGGTGCAGCGTTACGCTGTCGCTCGACGCTAATATACAGAGCTTTGCGGCGAACGCCGTCACGGCGGCGCAAACCGAGTTTTCGTCCAAATCCGCGTCCATGGTAGTTATGGACGTTAACACGGGCGGAATAGTGGCTATGGCGAAAAGCCCGTCGTTCGACCTCAACGACCCGCCGCGCGACAACCTAGAACTACTCAACGAGCTGTCGCGCAATACCATGATTGTCGATATGTACGAGCCCGGCTCGACCTTCAAGATTTTCACCACCGCCGCCGCTATCGAAGCGGGCGTGGTGAGCGACGGCGACACCTTCTTTTGCGCGGGCTCGCGCACGGTTGACGGTCAGCGCATACGGTGCTGGCGGTCTATCGGGCACGGCAGTCAGCACCTCGCCGAGGGCGTGAAAAACTCGTGCAACTGCGTGTTTATGGATTTGGCGCTGCGGCTGGGCACTGAAAAGTTTTATTCGGCGCTGCATTCGTTCGGGCTCGGGCAAAAAACGGGCGTCGATTTCGCGGGCGAGAGCAGCGGCATTCTCATGAAGGAGGAAAACGTCAAGACCGTTGACCTCGCGCGTATCGGGTTCGGTCAGGCGGTGGCGGTAACGCCGTTGCAGCTTATTTCGGGCGTGTGCTCCGTCGTAAACGGCGGCACGCTGTACAAACCGTACTTTGTGCAATCGGTCGATTCGGCGGAGGGCGTAAACGTGGCTACGCGCTTGCCCGAGGCGGTGAGGCGCACGGTCAGCGAGGAGACGTCGCGGAAAATGCGCGAGTATTTGGTCGGCGTTGTGGCAAACGGCGGCGGCAGCAAGGCGGGCGTAGCGGGCTACGCAATCGGCGGGAAGACGGGCACGGCGCAAAAATACGCGGGCGGCGGCGGTATCGCGCAAGGCAAGTACGTTTCGTCGTTTATCGGGTTTGCGCCCGCAAACGACCCCAAGTACGCCGTGCTCATGATAGTAGACGAGCCGCAGGGATATATGTATTACGGCAGTCTTGTCGCCGCGCCGTACGCCGGCTCGGTGTTCAAAAAGATTTTCGATTACGAGGATATCGCGCCTACCGCGTTGCCCGAAACCGAGTACGTAGCCATGCCCGACGTAGTCGGCGAAACGCCCGCGGACGCCGTGGCGATACTCGAAAAAGCGGGCTTGCACGTCGAGCTCGTCGGCGAAGGCGAGGTCGTCGTCGCGCAAACGCCCGTGCCCAACTCGATGGTCGTAAAGAACGACACCGTGCTCATAAGAACGAAGAATTAAGCGTAAGCTTGTATGGTTACTATTCGGGTGAATTGCAAAACAATCGAAAAATTCCACACACGGCAGACGCAAAGCCTTCGGCTTGTCGAATATTGCATTTGTTTGCAAAAGCGCGACATGATGAAATTAACGGGTTAAAATAGGCATATACTATTGCGAAGGAGCGTGGCGTAAATGCGACTAAACGAGCTTGGGCTGAATACCGACGAAGAAATAGAAATTACGGGGCTTGCCACCGACAGCTCGAAGGTAAGGGACGGCTATGTGTTTTTTTGTCTTGTGGGCAGGGAGAACGACGGACACACCTTCGCGGCGGACGCGCTCGGTCGCGGCGCGGTCGCGCTGGTGGTCGAACGCAGGCTTGCGCTCGACTGCGTGCAAATCGAGGTAGACGATACGCGCTCCGCCGCCAGCTTGGCGGCGGCGGCGTTTTACGGGTATCCCGCAAAGCGGCTAAAACCGATAGGCATTACGGGCACAAACGGTAAGACCACCACCACGTATATCATAAAAAGCATAATCGAGGCGGCGGGGCGCACCTGCGGACTGATAGGCACGAACGCGGTCGAGTTTGCGGGCGTCAAGCGCGAGCCGACGCTCACGACGCCCGACCCCATAGACCTGCAAAGCACGCTCGCGGACATGGTTGCGGCAGGCGTGGAATACGTGGTTATGGAGGTGTCGGCGCATGCGCTCGCGCTTCGCAAGGTTGACGGAATAATGTACGAGGTGGCGGCGTTTACCAATTTTTCGCGCGACCACTTGGATTTTTTCGGCACGATGGACAAGTATGCGGCGGCAAAGAAGGCGTTTTTCACGCCCGAGCACGCGCGCACCGCGGTAATCAATATCGACGACGCTATGGGCAGAGAGATATTGACGGAAACGGGCTTGCACACCGTTACGTACGGCGTGGAAAACCCGTCGGACGTGTTCGGCATAGACCTCGAAATGAGCGCGGAGGGGCTGAGCTACGTTATGAACATGCTGGACAGCGTGGAGCGCGTCAAGTTCAATTTGACGGGCAGGTTCAACATGTACAACACGCTGTGCGCCGCCGCCGTCGCCGCCGCGCTGGGCTTGCCGTTTTCGGCGGTCGTCAACGGCATTCGCAACGTGAAAAAGATTGACGGCAGGTTCAATATTATCAACACCGCCAAGTGCAGCGTTATCATAGACTTTGCGCACACCGACGACGGCATAGCCAACATACTGCGCGCCATACGCGAGTTTGCGCCCGCGCGCATAATCACGGTGTTCGGCTGCGGCGGCAACCGCGACAAGACCAAGCGCGCCGTCATGGGCAAGATTGTTTCCACGATGAGCGACTTTTGCTTTGTTACGAGCGACAACCCGCGCTACGAGCCGCCCGTCGATATCATACTCCAAATCGAACAGGGCATTAAGGAAATCGGCGGCACTAACTATCGCCCGATAGTGGACAGAAAAGAGGCGATACGCGCCGCTTTGGAAATGGCGAACAAGGACGACATAGTGCTTATAGCGGGCAAGGGCGCGGAGCAGTACAACGACGTAATGGGCAGAAAGCAACCGTACAACGACGAGCGGTTCGTTATGGAAATCGCGGGGGAATACGGAATTTGATAGCCGTTCTTTGCGCGTTTTTGTCGGCGTTTGCGGCGGCGATGCTGCTGCTGCCGCTCAATATTCGGCTGGTGCGGCGGCTCAAAGGCGGGCAGCCCATACTGTCGTACGTGGACAACCACAAGCAAAAGCAGGGCACGCCGACGATGGGCGGCGCGTCCATAGCGCTCGCGCTTTTCGCCGCGCTCGGCTTTGTGCGCCACGGCGACAAGACGGCGTATATTATACTGACCGTCACCGTCGGATATGCGCTTATCGGGTTTATCGACGATTTCATAAAAGTGCGGTACAAGCATAACAAGGGCTTGTCCGCTGCGCAAAAGATAGTGTTCCAAGTGCTAATCGCCGTAATCGTATCGGTGTACGCGTATTACGAGCCGAGCGTCGGCTCGACCGTGTACGCGCCGTTCGCGCCGCATGCAATCGAGCTGGGACGGTTCGCGCCCGCGTATTTCATATTGGTGTTTTTGGCGTTCACAAATTCGGTCAACCTCACCGACGGGTTGGACGGGCTTGCCGCGTCGGTGACGGCTACCAACGCGCTGTTTTGCTGCGCAATGCTCGGCATAGCGTTCTTTGCGGGCGTGCTGTCGGGCGACGGCGCGCTCAATATGATAATACTGTGCGCCGCGCTCGTGGGCGCGCTGTGCGCGTTTTTGTGCTTCAATACGCACCCCGCCAAAATCTTTATGGGCGACACCGGCTCGCTCGCGCTCGGCGGGTTTTTGGCGTGCGTGGCGGTGCTGTGCAAAATGTCGTTGAGCATGCTTTTAATCGGAATAATGTATATCATGACGAGCCTGTCGGTCATAATTCAAGTGATATCGTTCAAAACGACGGGCAAGCGCGTGTTCTTAATGTCGCCGCTGCACCACCACTTCGAGCGCAAGGGCGTGTTCGAGGGCAAAATCGCGGTCGTGTACACGCTCGTCACGTTCGTGTGCGGCGTTGTTACTATAATGCTGATGCTTGCGCTTTATTGAGTCGTAAATCGCCGTCGATATTCGGCGAGCCGACTGCGCGGCGCGAAAGACCGAATGCGAGCGAGATATGATTAATATAGCCCGAAAAAAGACCGAGCTTGCTGCGTAGGACGGTAGCTACTCGGTTGCAATTTGCAAGCCCGGACAAAGCAAGCACGCGGCAGTCGCACAGCATTCGGCTGTCGGCATAGTCTAAAACGGCGCGCGCGCTCATACAATACGGTATGGAAAATTTTGACGGCAAGCGGTATTTTATCTACGGCGACGGCGTATCGGGCAGAGCGGCGCAAAAGGCAATAAAGCGACGCGGCGGCAAGGCGAAAATCTATGCGGACGAGTGCGGACGGTTTATCGCGCCGCCCGAAAAGCAGTATGCCGCGGCGGTGATAAGCCCCGGGATAAAGCCGACGCACGCCGTTTACGAGTATTGCAGGGCGCGCGGGATAAAGACCGTGGGCGAGGCGGAAATAGGGTTTGCGATTGCCGATTGCGATATCGTCGCGGTGACGGGCACAAACGGCAAAACCACGACGGTGCGGCTTTTGGCGGACATGCTCGGCGGCACTGCGTGCGGCAATATCGGATACCCGCTCACCGCCGCGGCAGACGGAGCGAAGCGTACGCCGCTCGTCGCCGAGCTGTCGAGCTTTCAGCTGCACGACGCGGTTGTCACGCCGCGCGTGGCGGTTATTACCAACGCCGCCGCCGACCATTTGGATTGGCACGGCAGCGCCGAGGCGTACTATGCGGACAAGTGCAATATCGCCAACAATATGGACGGCGGATATCTGGTGCTCGGCGCGGACGTGCCCGTAGTCGCGCTGGACGCGCTCGACACCAAGGCGGAAATAGTGCGCTGCGCGGTGGGCGCCGCGGTGGACGGCGCGTACGTTACGGACGGGTATTTTTACTTTATGGGCAGTCGCGTTTGTCCCGAGGACTATTTGCGTTTGCAGGGCGAGCACAACGTCAAAAACGCGCTGTGCGCGATTGCCGCGGCAAAGTGCATGGGCGCGGATAACGGGCAAATCCTCGCCGCGCTGTGCTCGGCGACGAGCGCGCCGCACCGCATAGAATACGTGGGCGAGGCGGTCGGAAAAATATGGATAGACGATTCCAAGGGCACTAATATCGCGGCGTGTCTTGCGGCGGTGGAAACGGTGAGCGGCACGGTGTGCCTGATTGCGGGCGGCAGGAACAAGGGGCTCGATTTTGCCGAGCTGTTCGAGGCGCTGCCCGAGCGCGTCGTCGAGGTGGTCGCAATGGGCGAAAGCGCGCAGGCGCTGCGCGACTGCGCGGCGGGCGCGACCGCGGCGAAGATAACGGTAGTGGACGGACTGAGCCGCGCGGTAAAGGCGGCGGCGCAGTCGGAGGCAAAAACGGTGCTGCTGTCGCCCGCGTGCGCGTCCTTCGACGAGTTTAGGGATTACGCGGCGCGCGGCGACAGGTTTGCGGCGGAGGTGCGCGCGCTCGGGTAAAATGAAAAGGCGAAGGGTCGATATTAAAACGACGGGGCGCTCGGACGTTCCGCTCATAATAGTTACCGCCGCGCTGGTCGCGTTCGGCGTGCTCATGGTGTATTCGGCGGGGTCGTACACGGCGAAGCGCATTTACGGCACGGAGTTTTATTACGTGTACAAGCAGCTTGTGGGCGCGGTTCTGGGCGCGATTTGCATGTTTTTGCTGTCGCGTACGGATTATCGAATACTGCGCAAGCTCAGGTACGTTATATTGGCGGTGTCCGTCGCGCTGCTTGCGATAGTGTTTATCCCGGGCGTCGGTATAGAGAACTACGGCGCGCGGCGGTGGATAAACCTGCCGTTTTTTACCATTCAGGCGAGCGAAGTATCCAAGTTCGGGTTTATCGTGTTCGCCGCGTCGTATATCGGGTCGCACGAGGACAAGATAACCAAGCTCGTCGGGATACTGCCCGTAATCGCCGTAGGCGGCGTGATTTGCCTGTTGATAATCTTAGAGCCGAACATGTCGGTCACCATCTGCATGGCGCTGTTGATGATTGTCATGCTGTTTTTGGGCGGGGCAAAGCTCAAACACCTCGCAATGATAATCGTGCCGCTTATAGCGGCGGCGGTGGTGCTTATACTTGTAGAGCCGTATCGGTTCGCGCGGCTTATGGCGTTTATCGACCCGTGGGAAAGCCCGTTGGAGGAGGGGTATCAGCTCATACAGTCGTATTACGGCTTGGGCGCGGGCGGGCTTTTCGGCGTGGGATTGTTCAATTCGCGCCAAAAGTATTTGTTCCTGCCGTTTGCGGAAAGCGATTTCATTTTCAGCGTGATAGGCGAGGAGCTGGGGCTGTTCGGGTGCTTGGCGGTTATGGCGGCGTACGTGTTCATGATTAGGCGCGCGCTCAAAATCGCGCTGGGCGCGCCCGACAGATTTTCGTCGCTGCTGTGCTCGGGGATTGCCGCTATAATAGCGATACAGGTGATGGTGAATATCGCGGTCGTAACGGGCAGCATACCGCCCACGGGCTTGCCCCTGCCGTTTATAAGCAGCGGCAGCTCGGGACTTATAGTCTTTATGTCGGGCATAGGCGTGCTCAACGGCGTAAAGCGCAAAAGCCACAGAAGCGTCGAACTGCTGTTCGTAAAGCCGACCAAGCCCGCGCCGAGCAAGAGCAAAAAAGCGAGTAAGCGGCAGCGCGGCGCGGCGCGTAAGCGGCTCGTGCGGGCGCGGCGATACGCAGGCGATTCCGTCTGAAATCGAACGGCGGCACGTCGCCGCAAAGACCGAATATACCGATAAATATATTGCCGATTATTCGTGCTTTGTCGATTACGCGCCGTATTTAAAGCGCATGCGGTTAGAGCGTACACGCGCGCGGCGGTGCGCAAAACACTTGCAATTATCGGCGCGGTGATATATAATATACGCGTGAAGTTCATGGGGCGGACATTCGCATACCTTAAAAGGAGCTTTTGGCTGTTGGCGGCGGTGATTGCCGTGCCGTCGGTCGCGGCATGCTTTTTATCTACGCCGTATTGGGAAGTGTCGTTCGTCGCGACGATAGACAACCCGCTTATGCGCGTGTCGGATACGTTCGCCGTTATATTCGGGGATTCGTGGAAATTTTTGTGGCCCGTCGTAGTCGTAAGCGCGTTGCAGATTATTGCGTCGGCTTTCGCCATGTCGGCAATCGACAGGCATTTCCGCACGGGACGGCTGTCGCTGCGCTCGCCGTGGCGGCTCGTCAATAATTCCGTGTTTTCCATGTTTTTGGGCGTGCTCATTATGAGCGGCATATCGGTTGTGCTAAGGTTTGTGCTGTTCGGGCTGGTTACGCTCGTGCAGGCGATAGCGGGCGCGGCGGGTATGAGCTCGGGCGCTACGCTCACGATAATTTCCGTAATCGCCGTGGGACTGTTCGTGTTGCACGTGCTAGCGATTACGCCCATGCTGTATCTAACGCCGATAATGTTTATTTACGGATACCGCTTCCGCGACGCCGCGGGCATGTCGTTCAAGCTGATAGCGGGCAAAAAGGTGTTTGTCGGGCTAATGCTGCCGCTTACGCTGTGCGCGGGCTTGCAGCTGTTAATCGGGTTTATCGGCGTGCATTTGTCGATAGCGATAGCTTGTAATTTCGTCATATTTCTGGCGACGAACGTGTACGTTATCGCGTACGTCGCCGTCACGTTTTACGAAATAAGCGGGCTGGAACGGCGCGACGTCAAGCCGTACGCGGCGTTCGTATTGCCAAAGCCCGCACCGCCCGCAGCCGAGCAAAAGCAGAACGACGCGGCGGCGAGCGCGGACGGCGCAAACGCGGACGCGCCGAGCGCGGCAAAGGATAAAAAACCCAAAAAGCCGACCGAGCCGAAGCGCAAAGCGCAAAGCTCCGACGGCAAAAAGACAAAGCCGTCAGCCGATAACAAAGCGGGAAACGCAGACGGCGCGGCGTCGAGCGGAAAAAAACCCGTCGCGGCTCAATCGAAAAAACGCGCGGCTAAGGCTGCCGATAGCGCGAGCGTCGTAAGCGAAAGCGCGAACGCCGCGGGCGAAGGGGGCGGCGATGGCGTTTAAGAACGCGCTTAAAAATTTGGTGGCGCATTTCGGCGTCGTGTGGTCGCTGCTGCTGTATATTACGGTGTTCGCCGCGCTTATAACGGGGCTCAGCCTGCCGTTCATACTGCCGATTGCGCGCGCGTTCGGCGAGGCGGGCGTGTTCGACGGCATTCGCGCCGCGTTCTCGTCGCTGTTCGGCGAGGACGGTTGGAACGCGCTGTGGAACGGGCTGTATTCGGTGTACGGCGAAATTGCGGGCGTGTTTAAAGCCAACGACACGCTCGCGTCGCTCACTATGGCGTTCTTGATTTTCGTGGCGGTGATTGCGTTCAGGTTCTTTTTGGGACTTTATGCGATACCGCTCGCCACCGTGCTCGACGGCAGAATGTCGTGCAACGCGAGCTACGGCTTGGGCGGTAAGTTCTTTTCCACGCTGTGGCTGTCGGCGCGTTTTTCCGCCGCTAAAATGCTTGTCACCACGCTGTACGACGTTGCGCTCGCATTGGTGATTTACGGCTTGGGCAGGCTTATCGGCATGACTGTGGCGCTGCCGTTCGTGCTCATGCTCGCGCTGCTTGTGCTCGTCGCGCTGCGTAGCTCGCTTATGTCGTGCTGGGCGGCGTGCACCGTTAACGGCGACGGCGTGATTAAGGGCTTTGCGCGGTCGGTAAAGCTGTGCTTCAAGCATTTCGGGTCGATATATTCGACATATTTGGTTACGAGCTTTTTGGTAATGGCTGTGGGCTTGTTTATAACCGTGTTCACGCTCGGCGCGGGACTTATAATAGTCCTGCCGTTTGCCGCCGCGTACTTTGCGTATATTGATATCACCGAGTTTTATAACAAAACGGGAAGGCGGTATTATATAGACGGCGTTGTGTTCACCCCTCCCGTTTGAGCGCGTATGCCTCGCGGGATACTGCGTCAATCGAGACGCGCGCTCGGTTACGTAGGTGGTTCTACGCGCCCGTCGCGCGCGTCTCGATTTCCTTGTCTGCCGCGGGCCTACGCGCTCAAAGGCTTTGACTGTGATTTTATGGTTAAGTCGCGTTAGTTTATATTATCTATATTAATAATAAAAAACTCGCGGCAGGCGGCGCTGTCGCGAGTAAATTTTTGCGTGTTGTTCCGATTTGAAATTATGTCGGGTATCAGATTTTTCGCACCTTTATCACGTTGTCCTTCGCGGCGATATCGGCAATCAGCTTATCGCTTATATCGCTTTCCGTGTCGATAATGGTGTAGGCGTATTCGCCGCGCGACTGCGACACGAAATTCTCTATGTTTATGCCGTCCTTTGAAATTATATCGGTAAGCGAGTTGAGCACGTTTTTTACGTTGCGGTGAATAACCGTCACGCGGCGCTTGCCCGTGCGCGGCGCGGCGCAGGCGGGGAAGTTGACCGAATTTTTGATATTGCCGTTTTCGATATAATCGACGAGCTCGTCGGCAGCCATAACCGCGCAGTTGTCCTCCGCTTCGTCGGTGGACGCGCCGAGGTGGGGCATGACCGTTATTCCGTCTACGCCGATTAGCTCGGGCGCGGCAAAGTCGGTAATGTACGCGCGGACTTTGCCGGACTTGACGGCGGCGATTATATCGGCGTTTACGCACAGCTCGCCGCGCGACAGGTTGATTATGCTTACGCCGTCCTTCATTTTGGCTATTGATTTGGCGTTAATCAGTCCGCGCGTGCCGTCGGTAAGCGGCACGTGCAGCGTGATATAATCGGACGATTCGAATATGCCGTCCACGCTGTCGATTTTGGTTATGTTGTGATTGAGCTTCCACGCCGAGTCGATGGAAATGAACGGGTCGTAGCCGAGCACGCGCATGCCCAAGCGCACGGCGTTGTTTCCTACGAGCACGCCGATTGCGCCCAAGCCTACCACGCCCAGCGTCTTGCCCATGATTTCGCAGCCCGCGAACTGCTTTTTGCCTTTTTCGGCTTGCGCGGCTATATCGTCGCCTTTGAGCGTCTTTGTCCACTGAATGCCGCCCACGATATCGCGCGAGGCGAGGAGGAGCGACGCGAGGCACAGCTCTTTGACGGCGTTGGCGTTTGCGCCCGGCGTGTTAAAAACGACCACGCCGCGCTCGGCGTACTCGGCGACGGGTATGTTGTTTACGCCCGCGCCCGCGCGCGCTACGGCGATTACGCTTTCGGGCAATGCGTAGCCGTGCATGGAAAACGAACGCAGCATGACCGCAATCGGCGCGCTCGCTTTGTCGGTAAGCTCGAAGCCGTCGCCCAATCGAGCGTCGGCGAGCTGGGAAATTGCGTTTAGCTTTAAGATTTGTTTTTTCATATTATTCACCGTCAAACAGTTATTTGCTATTATGCTTTTTGAAATCGTCCATAAACTCGATTAGCGCGTCTATGCCCGCCTCGGGCATGGCGTTGTAAATGGACGCGCGCATGCCGCCGACGAGGCGGTGGCCTTTTATGGAAACGAGCCCGTGCTCCGCCGCTTGCTTTACGAACAAGTCGTCGAGCTCCTTGCTCGGCGATACGAACGGCACGTTCATCAGCGAGCGGTATTGCTTTTGTACGGGGTTCGAATAAAAAGCTGAGCCGTCTATGTAGTCGTACAGCTTTTTCGCCTTGCGCTCGTTTATCTTTTGCATTGCGGAAACGCCGCCGAGCTCTTTCAGATAGCGCAGCACCTCCATAATGACGTAAGTGGAAAAGCAGGGCGGCGTGTTGTACAGGCTCTTGTTCTTTACCTGATTGTCGTAGCGCAGCATCACGGGGCACTTGGGGTCGGCGCGCTCGGTCAAGTCGTGCCGCACGATGACGATTGTCACGCCCGCAGGTCCGACGTTCTTTTGCGCGCCCGCGTAGATGAGCGCAAAGTCGGAAACGTTAACCTCTTGACTGAGTATCATGGACGACATATCGGCGACCAGCGGAACGCCCGCCGTGTCGGGCGCGGCGAGATAGCGCGTGCCGAATATGGTGTTGTTGTAGCAGATATGCGCGTAGTCCGCGTCGGCGCGAAACATGCTTTTGTTCAGCTCGGGTATGTAGGTAAAGTTCTTGTCCTCGGAGGACGCGACGCAGGCGGCGTCGAGGTGAACAGCGCCTTCCTTAAACGCGTTCTTGGCGAAATTGCCCGTAACCACGTAATCGGCTTTGCGATTGACCGTGCCGATATTGAGCGGCACTGCGGAAAATTGGTTGGTCGCGCCGCCCTGCACGAAAAGCACGTCGTAGTCGTCGGGAATAGCCATAAGCTCGCGCAAAAGCGCCTCGACCTCGGCGTTGATTTTTTCGTACGGCTTGGAGCGGTGGCTCATTTCCATAACGGACATGCCGCTGCCGTCGTAATCGGTCAACCCCGCCCGAACGCGATTTAAAACCTCAATCGGCAGCATGCCGGGACCTGCGGAAAAATTGTATACTCGCATATCTTAAACCTCTCTTATAAATTTGCATTAATATTATCATATTCGCGTGCGGGCAGTCAAGCAATCGCGTTGCCGCGCAAAAAATCGGAAAATTTCGCATTTCGTCAAATTTGTGCAAAACGTACATTTTTGCCTTTATAAATACGCTTAAATATGAATAAACTATGAATAAAGTCCAAAAAATCGCGCATTTTTTGGGTGGTTTATATTGACATTCGATATTAAATGTATTATAATTATCAAATGAATAATGTCGAATAGTGTATATATTCGGCATTATCGCCGTCTCGTAACGGCAGTCAGCTTACTTCGAAGAGGGGTTCATATCAATGAAATCAGCTCAACACACCAATAAATTCAAGTCGAAACTCATGTCGCTTGCGGTATGTGCGACTTTTATTATATGCGCGGCACTGTCGTTCCTGTTCGTAAACGTGGGCGGCGTACCGAAAGCGGCGGGCGAAACGGGCGAGCACGGCGTGCGATTCGTGCAGGTAGCCGCAGGGCAGGATTTTGCGATTGGCCTTACATACGACGGCAATCTTTACGGTTGGAGCTTGCTGGACGGGCGCAGCGGCGCGACCTCTGTCAACACAGGCGCGACCACTCTCGGCGGATATTATACGTCCGTACCCACCAAAATCGACGTCAAGTTCAGATACGGACCGGGCACGGGCAACACCGTGATGCCTTGGAACAACGGCGTAGTGAGCGGCAAGCGCTATCACGACGAATTGCCCGCGGGCAGCGACAGAATAGTTCAGATAGCTACAACCAGATATACGGCGGCGTTTCTTACCGCCAACGGGTATATATATACTTGGGGCAAGCCTATCTCCGACGTAAGCTACAATCAAAATAAAGAATATAACAGCTTGCTGCTGCGTACCGAAGAGGTTTCGTTCGGCGGCGGGCATTTCTATACTCCGTATATAATCAACTACGAAAGCTATTTCAGCGTATCGGGCTCGTCGGGTTCGTCTACGCATACCGAGACCGCTAACCACGCTTTGCAATTAATGCGTCCTACGGGAACGAGCGGATTTTCGGACGCTTCGCTCGCGGGCGGCGAATATAACTATATATTCGTGTATGCGCGCGGCAGCGCGTATTACACGTACGTTTGGGGCTCGCTCATGTATGCGGCGACCAACCTCGAACCGAAGGACACGCCGTACCTGATGTCCGGCAATACTCAAAACTCGTTGTGCAACGACGATTCCGAACAGCGATTTGCATACAAGACGGCATATTCTAAAGGCGAAAGCTCGAAAATTACGGCGATAGCGGGCGGACATACCGTCGGCTTTAACCTCTCCGACGACTTGGAGATAGGCACAAACGCGGGCAACGCGTCCTCGCTCGCCTTGCGCGGCAAAAATTTCATTACCTCGCGTAATTTCAAGCAAGGCAGTACGACGACGAACGCCGAGGGCAAAACTACGACCGTTCTCGACGTTACCAAAACCGTCGAAACGACCGACGGATTTTCCGATATTTTGTTCCCGTATGGCGGCGTAGACTACAAAGCGGAAAACGGCATAGTCGGCGCGTCGGGTAATGCGGGCAAGGTGACGGGCGAAAGCGCGGACGGCGTAAACGGTCAAATTTCTTTTAAAGTAACGGGCTCGGCGGATAGTCAGGTCGATACCAATTTGCAGTATTACGGCAGAGTGGCCGGCGGATATACGTTCCTTGGCAGCAGCAATAGAAGCATACTCGGCGCTAACGGCATGGATATAACCACCGACAACAACGTGGATGCAAAAGCCATACTCAACGGCGTGTCGCTCGGCAATGACGTGGGCTACGCCATTGTCGGCGGCGCAAGCAACGTTTTGTATGCTTGGGGCGATAACGCCGAGGGTCAGCTCGGCGGCGGCGAGGGCGACACGAGAACGCATGCCTCCGCTCCCGTTCAGGTCGGCGCGATAAGCAATCCGGTATCGGTTGCGGCGGGTAGACAGCTGTCTGCGAAGGACGTTCCGTTCAACAGCGCGAGCACCTTTAAAGATAGCAATATAGACGCATTCAATCCGTTGACGGCCAACGAGGCGGCGTACATTACGGGCGTGCTCGACAGCAGCGGCGATTTGTACGTTTGGAGCAATACGCTCAATGACCCTACGCCCGTCGAATACGCGGGCAAGCAAGGGCAGTTTGCCGCGGTGTATTCGGGCTACGGCAATTATTTATTTGCGATAACCAAGCAGGGCAAGCTTGTTCAGATTTCCGTCAAAGAGAACCAAAACGACGTAAAATTGCACGATACCTTCGGTACGGTCGACGCGAACGGCGTGGTCAGCACCGTTAATTCCGATTGGACCAAGAACGACGGCAACAGCGTCACGTTTGCCACCGTCGACCAAGACGTCGAGTACGGCTCCGTCATTATCTACGCGGACGCCGTGGAAACTGTAACGGAGGGCAAGAGCCCCGTCACGTATAAAGGCGCGTCGCTTATCAAGACCAATCCGTCGGGCGACTCTTACCGCATACTCGATTGGAACGACGGCACGGGCGATGCCGATATCGAATATTTAAAGAGCTCCCCGCTCAATTTGACCGTGCCGAGGTTCGAGTTCAACGGCAAGGTAATGACGAGCGCGCAGATTAAAAACATGTTCTCGTACGAGGTTGTGTATGGTACGAAGAACGTAGGTACGGACGATAATCCCAAGGCGGCGGGTACGGTCGGCATAAAGATTACGCCCAAGCAATCCACCAAGGGCAAGCCCGTCAAGGTGTCGTTCTACGTGGCGCGCTACGACAACGCGTCGGAGTTCGAAACGTCCGCAAACGCCGATAACGGTTATATAAGAGGCGACGACAACGCCGTATATTACGACTACAAAGAATGCTCCGTCGAGTTTATCGCCGACAATACCGAGGCTGTCATGCAGTTCTCGCCGTTCGGCGACGGCGCAGTCAAGGACGACGGCGCGGGCAATTCCAACATTCCGCTCCTCGACCCCAACAATAAATACAACAAAGTGTATACGCTCGCCGTTCAGGACGTTTCGGGCGGTATCGGCGCGCTTTCCGATTACCTGTTTAAAAATAATAGCGGCGTAATCGACCCTGCGGCGAGCACGCTCAAAGCCGATATCAACGATTATATCGAAAAGAACGAGCCCGGCTTCCCCGCAAAGAGCAAGGTCGCCGCGGGGCACCTAGATTACTATCTCGGTTCGGCGGCGGAATCCGTATACTATACGGGCAGCTATCAGTATCTGTTCAAGGACAGAGATACCGACCTTATCAAATTCAACAACGTAACGGGCACGTCGGCGGGCAGCGCGATTGAGCGCAGTCCCGTTACCTCGTTTGACGTTTCCGTCACGCTCGACAGAACCGCGGTCGCGGCGATAGGCGGCAAGCTCGACGTCGGCGCGAACGGCGTTCGTCCCATCGACACAGATTTCAACAATACTTTCGGTATTTACAATATCAAGCTCGGCGCGGCGGACGACGACGGCAATCGCACGCTGTCGTTCACGTACGACATTTTGCGTTTTACCGCAAAGGACTCTACGGGCATGATAGCGTACGACGGCGAGGATAGCGATTTCACACCGTCCGACTATATAACGACCAAGACAGAGGCGGCAAACAGCTACCCGTACTTGCTCAATACCTCCGAGTTCAGCGGCATCACCGAATCGTTCGCGCCCGACACGGGCGCAACGGCGGACGCTCGGCCGTGGAGCGAGTCGTTGCACGTATTCGCGCAGGCGACGCTGCGCGTGGAAAGCTTGAAGGTGGGCGGCGCGTTGACCGCAGTCGATTTGTACGGCAACAAGGACGCGGGCAAAGCCGAACCCGAAAATAAGTATACGGGCAACCGCTATACGGTTTACTATACCGACGATTACGGCTCGGAGTTCGGTCCTGCGGCGATAGGCAACGAGATTAACATTCCGCTCAAAAGCTTTGTGCCCGTCACGAGCAACATTGCGTTCTCGTTCAACAACGTCGCCAACAGCACGTCCGAATACAAGAAATTCGACGACCAATTCAGCGACGAAACGGGCAGCGGCGAGACCGTCGTGCACCTTACCGCAAGCAATATCACAATCAGACCCACTACGCAAGCCGATATAACGTTCACTGTCGCGTTGCAGCGTTTTTACGGCGCGCAAACCTTCGGCAAGGGCGAGAGCCGCGACGAAAAGATTTACATTACTTTCGTAATCAACCGTATCGGCGGATTTAATTTCAATACCATTACGTCGGGCTCAAACGCCAAGCTCGATTACGACGTTTCGCAAGCGAGCTTTATCGACGTGTTCGGCGGCGCGGGCGCGCTCAACTCGGGATACCCGCTTATAGTGTTGTCCGAAAGCTGCCGCGCCAAGCTCAAACTAACGGGCTTGCAGAGCTCCGACGCCAACGTGCTCGCAGTAAGCAAAACGTCCGAAACCACGGTTTCGCTCGCTCCCAACGCGTCGGGCAGCGTCGTCGTGCAGTTTATTCTCACGGTTTACGGGCGCAGCGAGATTGTCAGATTGCAGTTCGACGTATCCGGCGTGACCACCGTCAACGACGATATCAGCCTTATCGACACGCATTATCAATATCTCAACATACTGCTCAATAAGCTCAGAAAATCCAATTCGTTCGTTGCGGGCATAGAGGATTACAGCATTTTGCCCGACGACGTCGAAAACGCGTATTACTTTACCGACGCGGAAGGCAACAGGCTGGAAGCCGCGCCCAAGTTCGTGCGCAGCGTGCGCTTTATCGACCTCGGCAGGAGCAACCCCATGGTGCGCGTCGAGGCTAACAGCGAGGAGTTGGAAAACTCGTCCGATACCTACTATCTGCACCTGCGTTACGGCAGAATTTCCGATTCCGTCGCCGAAAAGACGTACGCGGAAATGACCGAAAAGAATATTCCCGTTCTCGAAACGCGTCAAAAGATTTCGTCGAGCAAGAAGATAGTCCCGGGCGACCCCAACTATCTCAACCCGTATTTCGGCATTGTAGACAGCATTTACACGCTGTGGATTGACGTCGACAACGTAGACGACAAGCACAAGTCGTCCACCGACGCGTCCGATTGGTACGTCGTGGGTGAGAACACCGACGCGGTCGTGCACGTGCGCGTGCAGTATTTGTTGGAGCTTGTAAAGACGCAAAACCCCGACCAATACGACATATTCCGCGTTTCCGCCTCGTCGTCCGACGCGCAGTATTTCAATTACGATTACAACGCCAACAACGAGATTATAATTACGCCGATATCCAACACGCCCAAGAGTCAGGCGGACCAAAAAGGCAACGACCCGCTCACCATTACCGTAGCGGTCAAGCCCAAATCCACGACCAGCGAAAACTCCAATATAATTTTGGCGTTCCGCGTGTCCATCGACGGAATTTCCACCACTCTGCCCAAAGAGACGTACGTCACGATTTGGCTTGTTGCGTTCTTCTCGTCGTTCGGCGTGCTGTTGATTATCTTTATCATTCGGCTTATTATCTATTGGAAGCGCCGCAGCAAGCAACGCGCGCTCATTAAGCGCAACCAAGAGCTTATCAAGATGCGCGACCGCATTCACAACAAAGCGACGGCGGCTACGCGCGAGCAGGTAGTGCGCACCAAGCTGAAAATGGAAGACCCCAAATACGCGAAAATGTTTAACGACATGCGCAAGGACAAGGAAAACGAGAGCGGCATAACGCTCGAAAATTCCGAGCTTGCCGCTATGGCAGACGACAAGTCGAAAAAGAAAAAGAAGAAAAAAGGCGGCAAGAAATCCATTGCCGAGCTTAAAGCCGAGTTAGAGGCAAAGAAGGCGGCCATCGCTCAGGCGCAGAGCGCTACGCCCGTCAACCCGTTCGGCGACGGCGGTGCGGACAGCGGCATGGGCGGTATGGGCGGCATGGACGGCGCGTTCGGCGCGCCCGACGTCGGGTTCGGCGAACCTGCGTTTACGCCCGAAGCCACGTTCGCTCCCGACATGGACGGCGATGCGATTGTCTTTGACGCGCCCGACAACGGCGACGGCATGCTGTAAGAGGTGAGAGTCATGACAAGAATTTCTATCAAGCGCAAATTACTCTTAATATCCGTAGCCTTGTTGTTCGTAGTCGCCGCAGTGCTGTTTACCGTATTCGGCTCGACGGGCGCGAAAGCGGAAGGCAACGAGGCGGGCGACGCAAGCTCCGCCACTCAAAAGATATCGTTGGAAATGGACGTAAACGGTATCAATGCCAGCATAGGCAATCAGGACACGCTCGATTCGAGCCCGTCCGCCATTACCGCCAACAACGGGCGTAATTACAAGACGCGCGTGGTTACGGCTACGGCGGCTGTGGATTGGTACGCATCCGCAAATCAGATTACGGGACTTGTGGGCGCAAACTACAATTTCGTAGCGGACGGCATTATCAAGGACAGCAATTCGTTCGACGTTGCCGTTCAGCAATCGGTATATATCGTCGTTACCGCCAACGAGCTCGGCAGCGGCAGATTTACCGTAGACCTCGTAGATAGAACAAATGCCAATAATCGCATTACCGTCACGTTTTCCGTAGGCATTTCGGGAACGCTCGCGCCCATTGCGGACAGCGGCGTTACCAGCGTGCGCGTCGGCGGTAAGGTCGTAGACGGCGTAGAGGACAAGAGCGAGCGCATTTGGTCGCCGTCCAATTTCTCCGATTTCGTGCTCAACCTCGAAGACAGGTTAAAGGGCAGAGCTTTGTATTACGGCGGCGGCACAGAGCCGTCGGGCTGGAACACGTTGGTCGGCATTCCCGGCGACGAAACCAAGCCGCGCGTTATTTCCTCCGTCGAGCATTTGAGCATTGTCACGGACGGTTCGGCGGGCGACACGGGCATATCGCTCGTGGACGGCGCAATCACCAAGGTGGTTCGCACCAATCCGTCGGGTTCGGAGCATTTTGCGCCGAGTGCGAGCGCGTATCTTTCGCTTACCGCGAATACGATTAACGCGTATACCTCGGGCAAGGACGGTTACAAGGACGAGAACGGCGCGGATAAGCCGATGTCCGAACGCGAAAAGATTTTCTGGGGCGATACGCATTACATTCAAGTGCGCGTCGTGAGCAACGACGACAGCCAAAAGGCGTTCCTCATTCGCATTCCCGTCAAGTTCCTGCCGTCCAATCCTCAGACCAAGGAATTGCGTCCGAGCTTGCTCAAATTCAACGTCAGGAGCGAATACACCTACGACATTTCCCGTCAAAACTACTACGACGGCAACAACACGCTGTTGGAGGCGGGCAGCGAGGCGCGCACCAAAGCCGTGGAAACGGGCTACAAGGCGGTCATTTTGCGCCCGACCGATATAGTCGAATACTCGTTCCCCGCGACCGAGGCGTACGGCAACAGCATGAAATTCGCGTGGCAGTCGATTACGACGTCCGAGACCAGCGATTATCTCATCGAAAAGTACGACCCCGACAATCTCAATCAAGACCCCGACACAATGTATCCGACCGCGCTTAAAATCACGGTGCTCACCAACGACAGCCACATAGTGGACGTGGGCGTGGATTACTACACGTCGGAGGGCAGACAGCGCCCGCTTACCGTGTCGCTTTCGCTCATCGGGTACGGCAACTATTCCATAACCCTGCGTTCCATAAACAATACGCAGGCGGTCACGTACAACGCGCTTACCGACGAGGCGTTTTTGGAGCTGCAAAAAGACGGCTACCAAATGACGGGCGCGAGACCGTACGCCGACGGCGAAAACAGCGATTTCAACACCAACATGCTGGCGGTGTCGTTCAATCAGAACATGCTTTCCATCAAGCCCAACGCCGATAATATATCGGGTCAGGTCGGCGCAAAGGTGGAAATGGATTTCGTCAACGACCGAAACGAGAAAATCACCGTCGTGTCGGAAATGTTCACCGTGGATATCACGGGCGAGGACTTTTTCGTAATGTTCCCGGGCTGGCGCGGCTGGCTTATTATCGCGGCGTGCATACTCGGCGGCATTATACTGATACTCTTTATCGTTTGGATTTTCATACATTCCATATCCAAGCACAAGCAGGACGAGTTGGCGACGCAAGCGCCCGTTTCGTCGTATATAATCAAGCTTAATTCGACGATTGCGGCTACGCAGGCACAGCAGCGCATGGCTGCCGACGCGGCGTTGTCGCAGGCAAGCACGCAAATGCTGCTCGGGGCAGGTCCTACGGGCACGCCCGCCGCCGACCCCAACACGTTGCAGCTCGCGTCGGGCATTCCTTCGCAGCCCGCGCCCACCATGTCCGTGCCCGGCAGCGGTCCCGTAATGAGCGAGCCGCAGCCCACTGTTCCGCAGGAGCAGGGCGAGGATTACGACGAGCTTATCGCCAAGTATATCAGCGACGACGAGCTTTTGGAGCGCATATTCAAGGAGAAGTACGAGCCGCGCGGAATGGTGCGTCGCACGTTCTTCAAATCCAAGGATTTGCAGGCGCGCGAGCTCGAAAAAGAGAAAAAGCGCATAATCGACCGCTACAAATCGCCCATGCCCATGGACGAGGCGATTATGAGCGAGGAAGAACTCAAATCCGCCGACGTCAAGTCTGCGCCTTCGGAAACGTCCGAGCCGCAGGAGACCGAGGAAGCGCCCGCAATTTACGTAATAGACCTCGGGTTCGACCCCGATTCGCCGCTGTACGTGGAGAATACCGCGACCGACGAGTTCTCGGCGGAAAAGATAGACATAGACGTTTCGCCCGAGGAGTCAAATCTGCGCAGCATCGAAAAGCGTCTCGATATTCTCGCGCGCGAGCTTGCCGAGCTCGGTTCGCGTCTCGACAAGGTAAATTCCGAGTCGGGCAAAGCCAAATCAATCGAGGACGATTTGCGCGAAAAGATTGCCAAAGCGGAGGCGGACGACGAGCAGTACGGCAAGGATATCGAGGACCTCGAATTCAAGCTAGCGTCGGCTAAGCAGAAAGAGAAAGAGCGTATCACTCGCGATATCAATACCAAAGAGGAAAAGAAAAAGCGCAATCTCGAAGAGCTCGAAAAGCTACGCGCCGATTTGGAACAGCTTATCGCGAGCAACGAAAAGCTCGCCGCCATTTCCGACAACCTCGACGGCATGAAATCGGAAAAGACGGAATTGCAGGCGTCGCTTGCCGCCGAGCTCGAAAAGGCGCAGGCGGAATACGCGGCATACTGCGCGCGCTTGGAAAAGGTCAAGGCGGAGCAGGAGCTCGCCGCCAAGGTGGACGGTCTTACGCCTATATTGGTTGACGTAAACAATACCGACCACGAAATGCGCATGCTGCAAAACAAGCTCGAAAAGCAGGAGAAGGAGCGCGAGACGCTCAAAGCCGAGGTTAGCGCGGCAAAGACTCAGCTCATGAACACGAGCGATTTCGACGCCATGAACGAGCTGAACGGAGTCATCTCCGAGACCAACGCGCGCATTTCCGATATCGAAAAGGAAGTGACCAAAGCGACCAAGCGCAAGTCCGAGCTCAAAGTGGAGCTAAATTCGCACCGTCGCAAAGCGCTCGACTTTATCGACAAGAACGATATTCCGCTCGAATCGGTCATCGCCGCCGAGGACGCGGTTATCGGCGATATCGAAATGGAGACGCTCAAAGCCGAGCGTGCCAAGGACAAAGAGGATGCGGAGCGCCGCGTAGTAGAGGCGCAAGCCGTTTACGACGATTTGTCCGCGTCGTCCGACGATATCACGCTCGTCGCAATGGAGGTTGCGGCAAGCATAAAGGATTTGGAGGACGAGTTGGCTGGCATGCAAGCCGAGCTTGAAGAGCTCAACGCCAAAATGGAAGAGGCGAGCGAGGACGACAAGCTCATGCTCATGGTCGACCACGGCAATCTCACCGACAAGATAGAGGAGCAGCAGGAAAAACTCAAACAGGCGCAGTTGGACGGCACAAAGCGCAAAATCGAAGCGCAGAACGACTACGACGCCAGGCTCGACGCGGCAAAGCACGCTTTGGACGAGGCGAACCAAGAGTTCCAGAACTATTGCGCCAAGTACGACGTACTCGTCAACAACACCAACCCGCTCGACCTCGTGCTGTCGGGTAGCGGCATTATCAGCCAAGAGCAGAAAAAGCGCGAGGCGGAAAACCTCAAAAAGCAGCTCGAAAAGAGCAAGAACGAAATCGAGCAGGCTCGGCTCGCCGCGCAAATGGCGCAGATGGAAGCGGAGCAAGCCCGAGTCGACGCGGCTCGCGCATCCGACGAGGCTCGCGAGGAAGCGGAGCGTTCCGCGCGCGAGGCTATGGAAAAAGCCGAGCAAGCGCGTTTGGAAGCGGAAGAGTCCGCGCGCCGTCAAGTAGAGGAAGCGGAGAACGCGCGCAGAGAGGCGGAAGAAGCCGCCGAGCGTGCGCGTCAAGAAGCCGAGGAGGCTGCGGAAAAAGCGCGTCAAGAGGCTGCGGACGAGGCGGAGCGCGCCCGTAAAGAGGCGGAGGAAGCTGCCGAGCGCGCGCGTCAGGAGGCCGAGGAGGCAGCCGAAAAGGCGCGTAAAGAGGCTGAGGACGCAATAGCCGCGGAGACCGAGGAGGCAAAGCGCAAGGCTGAGGAAGAAGCCGAGGAAGCGCGCCGCAAAGCCGAAGAAGAGGCGGAAGAGGCAAAGCGCAAGGCGCAAGAGGAAATCGAGGCAATGCGCAAGAAAGCCGAGGAGGAAGCCGAGGCTAAGCGCTTGGAGGAAGAGGCTAAGCGCAAGGAAGAGGAAGAGCGTCAAAAGGCCGAGGCTGACCGCAAAGCGGCTATCGACAAAAAGATTCAAGTTCGCAAAGAGCAGATTATCGCAATTCGCAACAATATGAAGGACGTCAAGGGCGAGGACGACGCAAAGAACCTGCGCGAGCAGCTGTATTCTTCGCAGCTCACCTACGACGAGGACGAGCGCGGGTCTACCGAGCTTATGGACTTCTACAACAAAACGATGGACGATATTCAGCATGCGGGCGAGGTCGCGACGCTGCGCGCGGAAAACGCCAAAAAGCCGCAGCGCGTCGTGCGCAAGGTTACGGAGCGCGTCAACCGCATCGCAAGGAGCAAGAACGGCAGACGCCCCGGCGCAAGACCGGGCGCACGTCCCGGCGCGAGACCGGGCGCGAGAGCGGGTGCACGTCCCGCGGCGCGCTCCGGCGCAAGGCCTGCCGCAAGACCGGGCGCAAGACCTGGCGCACGTCCCGGCGCGAGACCGGGAGCAAGACCGGGAGCAAGACCGGGAGCACGTCCCGGCACGCGTCCGCCTAACAGACCCAAATAAACCGAGTGCCGCACACGGCTTTGCGCGATTGGAGCGTAAAGCAAAGCGGGCAAAGCAGGTACGGTAAAGTAAGAATTCGGCAATGCGCCGAGACAACTATCTAATAAATGCGAGGAACATTTTATGGAAGCACAAGACAAGACGACCTTTTCCCTCGACGATGAGGAAATCGTAGAAGAGGAAGTCATCGAGCGCGACGAGGAATACGACGACGGCAGCGAAGATGACTACGACGACTACGACGATTACGATGATTACGAGGAGGAAGGCGACTACGACGATTACGAGGAAGAGCCTGAGGAAGAGGACTACGACGACGGGTACAGCGACGATTACTACGACGACCGTCTGAATAAGGTTCTCGACGAGATTGCCGAGCTTAAACGAGGCATGGTTCCCGCCACTCAGCAGCCGCAGCAGCCCATTATGCCGCCGCCCATGCCTCAGTATATATATCAGCCGTCCGCGCCTTCGGCGGGCAGCGAGGTTGTCATGTACAACGAGATTTCGCGGCTCCGAGACGAGCTCGCGAAAAATCAGAGCAGCTTGGAAATGCAAAAGGAGCTTGCGCGTATCAAAGAGGATATGGTGCGAGACCAGCGCTATGCCGAGGCTCAGTACGGCGCTGAAATAAAGCGGTTACAGGATAAAATCGAGGACTTACTAAAAAACGCAGACGGCCCTCAAGGTGAATTGCCGTACACGGAGACGGCACGCATTGAGGGCGGTAAATCTCTTGATTTCGATAAGCTGTTAAATATCAACGAGGCGATTTTGCGCAATTCCAAGGACGGCGACGCGCGCATTCAGAACGAGATTGCGCAGATTAAGCGTCAGCTGGAAGCCGTTCCGTCGTTGGACGAGCTCAATCGCGCCGTTGCCGCCGTCAAAAAGGCGGCGAGCGGCATGGACTCGATTGGAGCGGACACTCTTTCCAAGCTGTCCGCCGATATCGCCGCGCTCAAAACGGCGGTCGAGGAAAAGGGCGGCGCCGCGCCCGCAGCGCAAGCCGTTGCTACGACGGTAACGGTAAAAGCGTCGGACGGCGATATTGCCGCCAGCGAGCTTTTGCGTCAGCTGTACGAGCTCAAAAACGTAATCGGCAGCACGTCGTCGGCTACGGTCGCGCGCACGCAAGCCGTGCTCGACTTTATCGGCGAGTTCAAAAAAGTAGGGTACGACGTACATTCGCAAACGACGTCGTTCAAGGATAAGTTACAGGCGGTTTACGCATTTGCCAAAAAGCTCGACGAGAGCGGCGAGTCGGAGGTCGTGGATTTGTTGTCCGCGCTCGACGGCATGGTCGCGGAGCTTGCGGACACCGCGCTCACCCGTGAAGTATTTGCCGACCTCGCAGCATACTACGCGGAAAAGGGCGCGTCCACCGTCACTCTCGGCATGCGCGACGCCGCCGAACGCTTTTTCAATCTGTGCGACAGACTGAACGGCGCGCAGGTAAGCGCGTACGGCGACTACCTGCCCGATATTTCGGCGGAGCTCAACAAGCTCGAAAGCAATCGCAAGGAGACCGAAAACCGCGAAAAGCTGGCTAAGGTTACGGAAGCGCTCGCGGCAACGCCG
>CAJTNI010000016.1 GCA_910577945.1 uncultured Christensenella sp.
AAGCCCTTATGCGCGGCAAGATTGCCGACACGCTTTTATCGCAAATTGAAAAATTAGAGAAAGAGAACGCCGAGCTGAACGCAACAATCGAAAGCGAAAAGGCGTTGCAAATCAATTACACTTATGACGATATTCGCAAGTGGTTAGAACATTTCCGCACGTTGGACTATACCAAGACGAAAAACCGCAAGGCATTGATTGACACGTTTATTTATCGCGTTGTACTGTACGACGACAAAATGAAAGTGCTTTTCAATCTCAAAAGCGGTCAGAAAAACGAACTGCTTTTGAACTTGATTTTCCCCGATTACCCCGACGGGAGCGGTGGCGAGGATGAAAACGGCGTAAAAGAAAAAGAAACCGAAAACTCGGTTTCTCAATCTGGGTGTTCGTATACCCCTGATATGGTGCACCCAAAGAGACTCGAACTCCCAACCTTCAACGCAGTCACAGCAAAATAAAAAGCACGGACTAGCCGTGCTTGGTGCACCCAAAGAGACTCGAACTCCCAACCTTCTGGTCCGTAGCCAGACGCTCTATCCAATTGCGCTATGAGTGCTTAATGATATTCGGTTATGCCGTAATTCGTTACAGCATGATTATTATAAGCATTTGCTTTGGCTTTGTCAAGCGATTTTAATCATTTGTTGCGTTTTGATTTGCCTTTGCGCGCCGCCTAAATTCCTTTATATACTTGACATTGTGCGCCGTGTGTGGTACTTTAATTATATATAGGCGCGGGCGTTTTGCTTTGTCGATTAGTTTTCGCGCCGTAGCCCCTTTTCCAATGCGACACGGGAGAATCAATTATGAAAAACAGGCAACACATTTACAGGCGAGGGCTTACTGCCGTTGCCGCCATCGCCGCGGTTGCGGCTTCGGCGGCGGCGTTCGGGTCTGTCTCGGCACGACGGGCTTTTGCAGACGACGCCGCGCTTGCCGAGCCCGACGTTCGCGTTAACGCTTTGCGCGCGTCCGACGACGGCGCGCTCGACGCTATCCCCGCCGATATCATGTACGGCGGGAACGGCGATATCGTCGTGCCCAGACCCGAGCACGGCGACACGGTTGTATTTAAGTTCACTGCGCACGACGATACGATTTGCGAGTTTGCGGCTAAGTTCGACGCAAGCTCGAACGTTAAATATTACGAGGTGAC
Source organism: uncultured Christensenella sp. (assembly GCA_910577945.1). GTDB lineage: Bacteria > Bacillota > Clostridia > Christensenellales > Pumilibacteraceae > Anaerocaecibacter. Next base: position 1,160 of record CAJTNI010000016.1, read on the forward strand.
GACCGTCGACGGCAAGCCTGCCGCCGATATCGGCAAGCCCATATCGGACAATTACGACGGCGGGCTGTTCAAATCGGTTATCGACGATTTGGATGCGGGCGTTTACGTTATTTCGGCGTACGTGCCCGAGTACGACGTCGCCGCGAACGGCGCGCACACGCATTGGTGGGAGAGCGGCGCGCCCGTCACCGACAACGACGCGGTTTACGCCGAGCTTAATGCCGAGTATGTTTTGGAGGTTTTGCCGTTTAATATCGAGCAAAACGACGGCGGCGCGTTCGCGTGGCAGTTTAAAGACGGTGCGAATCCGTCCGTCGAATACGACGGCACGGCGGATAACGTGCCCGAGCTTACCGTTACGTTCAACGGCGCTGAGCTCGTGCGCGGGGTCGATTACACCGTAAGCGGCAGCTCCGCCAACGTGGGCGAGTCCGACCTTATAATTTCGGGGCTGGGCAACTACGGCGGCGAGATTGTGTCCGTCGGCGCATATACCGTTACCGTCGCGCAAAACGATTGGGCTGTTGGCGGCGCGCCCGCGGCAATCGCTTGGCATTACGGCGCGTTTGTCGACGGTGTCAACGGATTCGAGGCGACGCCTAAGTTTTTGGACGACGGCATGTCCGTTATCTATACCGTGACCTACGACGGCGGCGCGTCCGAGATTGTCGAGGGGCTGGGCGAGTTTGTCGTTTCCGACGGGCGCGTCGGCGCGGAGCTTGCCGCGATACTCAACGAGCTCGATGCGGGCACTTACTATCTTACCGCGCGCGTCGAGGAGACCGTAAACTACACTGCGGTAGAGCCGTACACCGTGCGGTTCGACGTACTTGTCGCCGACAATTCTTGGAACGTAACGCCGTACATTATGCAATGGAATTACGGCGGCTACGATAAAACGCTCAACGTTATCGAGGCGGAGGCGCGTTACGCGGACGAGAACAACCCCGTGCGCTTTACAGTTTCCACCGACGCGGCGGGCAAGGACGTAATCGGCGGCTTGTCGGCGTTTGTCGCGCCCGACGGCGTCGTTTCCGACGACGTAGCGGCGGCGCTTGCCGAGCTCGACGCGGGACTGTACTACCTCACGTCGACGGTGCGCGCTACCGATAATTACGGCGCGCTCGCGCCCGCAGCCATGAAGTTCCGCATTTCCAAAGCGGCTAACTATTGGGACGAAGCCCCGACAATCGCGCCTTGGATTGTGGGCGAGTACGACGCGATTGCCAACAAGCTCGTGGCTACTCCGCATTTCGGTTCGGCGCGCGTGGTTGTGCGCGATACGACCGCCGATTCCAATATCGTTTTCGACCCCGACAACGGCGTGGGCGCGCTCGGCGACCTTGCCGCGGGCACGTACATATTGACCGTCACGGTCGACGGTACGGACAACTACTCCGCGCTCGAATACTCGGGGATTTTCCGCGTATCCGTGCCCGAGACCGAGCTTATAAAGCGCGGTTTGCCTTGGTGGGGCACGGTTATAATCGTGCTCGGCGCGCTCGGCATTGCCGCGGGAATACTCATCATACTGCACGTGCGCGGCGTGTTTAAGATGACGAGCGCAAAGGCGCTTGACGACAGACGCAAAAGGTCGTCGCCGCCGCCGTGCACGCGAGCAAGCTCGACGCAGAGCGTAAAGCCGAGGCGGAGGCGCGCGAGCGCGAAATGGAGGCGCAAAAAGCCAAAGCCGAGGCGACCGCCGTCGAAGCTGAGGAGGTGTCGGAGGCAGCCGCTGCGCTCGACGCCGCGCCCGAGACCGTAACCGAGCTCGATACGTCCGCCGCAGCAGGCGAGCAAGCGGCGCAAGCCGAAGCGGAAACCGCCGCGGCGGAAACGCCCAAGCCCAAAAAGAGCGGCGCGAAAAAAACGTCTTCGACGAGTAAAGCCAAAAGCGGAACGGCAACGGCAAAAGCCAAAAGCGGAACGGCAACGGCAAAAGCCAAAAGCGGCGCGAAAAAGCCCGCCGAGGCTACCGACGGCGCGGGTGAAAAGACCGACGGTGACGCCGCCGAAAAGCCCGTAGCTGCCGAGAAAAAGCCTGCCGCCAAAAAGAAGCCTTCGCCCAAGAAGATGTAAGCTTTAAGCAATTCGTGCGCGTTGTGTGCGTGCGCAGGTCAAGCAATACGGCGCAAGACTTGTATAGAGCTTTTCGGACTTTTCGACAGCTATTTATAACGTAACCGTTTTAAAAGACCTCGCAAGAGGTCTTTTTTGCATGCAAATGATATTGCGCGTTCGCCGTTTTGCGGTTTGCGAATATTTTGCGAGAAATTTATCGAAAACGCTTGACAAACGCTCCGTCTGCGCATATAATGATATTGAACATTTGAATAAGTGTTCAAATGATACATAGCGAGGTTGTCATGAAGGACGATAAAATCAACGAGGAGCGCGCCGAGGCTGTCGACGCAAACGCTGTCGGCGGCGATGTGGATGGGGGCGAGGGCGGTATCGGCGCTGAGCACGTGCATGCGGTCACGGTAGCCAAGGCGAGGGCGGCGATGCCCGACGAGGATTTGCTCGTCGACGTATCGGAGTTTTTCAAGGTGTTCGGCGATTCGACGCGCGCTAAGATTTTGGCGGCGCTGTCAGTGTCGGAGATGTGCGTGGCGTGCATTACCGAAATTTTGAATATGAACGTGTCGGCGGTGTCGCACCAGCTGCGCATACTGCGGCAGTCCAAGCTGGTCAGGACGCGGCGCGCGGGCAAGGAAATATACTATTCGCTGGACGACGACCACATAGGCAAGATTTTGAGCCTCGCGCTGGAACACGTTACCGAGCTGTAACGTAATCGCTATTAACAATAACGCTTTATATAATAAGGAGAATTATCATGGTAAAAACCGTTCGTGTGCAAAACCTCTGCTGCGCAAACTGCGCCGCCAAAATCGAGCGCAAAATCGGCAAGCTCGACGCCGTAAATTCCGCGTCGGTGAGCGTGTTTACGCAAAAGATTACGATAGATATGCGAGACGGCAGCGAGCAAGCCGTCATGGACGAGGTACATAAGATTTGCAAGAAGGTCGAGCCCGATATGGTGCTGCTCGGCTGATAGTCGGCTATACTCAATCGACGTGATTGCGGCGGTTGCCGCGCTTTCGTATTATGAATAAGAACAAAAAAAATCTCATACGCATAATTGCGGCGGCGGTCATGTTTGCCGTCTTGTATCCGCTTTATCATTACTTGTCGGCGCGCATGCCGTGGTGGGCATGGTTGATTGCGTTTGCCGCCGTGTATCTCGTAATCGCTTACGACGTTTTGTGGCGGGCGGCGCGCAATATCGCGCACGGCAAAATTTTCGATGAAAACTTTTTGATGATAGTCGCCACCGTCGGGGCGTTTTGCATACTCGAATTTGCCGAGGCGGTCGCGGTCATGCTGTTTTATCAGGTGGGCGAGTATTTTCAGGACTACGCCGTGGGCAGGTCGCGGCGGTCGATTACCGCGCTTATGGAAATCTGTCCGCAGACGGCTAGGCTTTTGACGGACGACGGCGAGCAAACCGTCGCGCCCGAGGACGTGCCCGTCGGCTCGGTCGTAGTAGTGCGTGCGGGCGAGCGCGTGCCTATCGACGGCGTAGTCGAGAGCGGCGAGGGGCTGTTGGATTGCTCGGCGCTCACCGGCGAGAGCGTGCCCGTAGCGGTCAAGGCGGGCGACGCCGCGCTGTCCGGCGCTATAAGCGCGTCGGGCGTGCTGCGCGTAAGGACGCAAAAGCCGTACGCCGACAGCACTGCGTCCAAGATTTTGGAGCTTGTGGAAAACGCCGCGTCGCGCAAGGCGAAGGCGGAAAGCTTTATCACCAGGTTTGCGGCGGTGTACACGCCCGCGGTCGTCGTTTGCGCGGTGCTTTTGGCGATTGTGCCGTCGCTCGCGCTCGGCTATAACGATTCCGCCGTGTGGCTGAATTGGGTCACGCGCGCGCTGACCTTCCTCGTCGTGTCGTGCCCGTGCGCGCTCGTAATTTCCGTGCCGATGTCGTTCTTCGGCGGCATAGGCGCGGCGGGCAAGCTCGGCATACTCGTAAAGGGCGGGAACTTTTTGGAGCTGTTGGGCAAAGCCGACACGCTCGTTTTGGACAAAACGGGCACGATTACCAAAGGCGCGTTCGAGGTGGCGAGCGTGACGGGCGAGCGCGATACGGTGCTGCTCGCCGCGGCGCAAGCCGAGTATTTTTCCAATCACCCCGTGGCGCGTTCCGTTGTGGCGGCGGCGAAGCCGCTTGGGTTCGAGCCCTCTCCGTCCGTGTCCGCGACCGAGCTTGCGGGGCGAGGCGTGGTTGCGCGCGACGGCGATAAAGAGACCGTTTGCGGCAATCTCGCGCTCATGACCGAGCGCGGCATTACCGTTCCGACCGAATGCGACGCGCGACTGGGCACCGTCGTTTACGTCGCCGTAAACGGCGAGTATCTCGGGGCGATAGAAATAGCGGACGCGATTAAAGAGGACAGCGAGGCGGCGCTGAGCGCGTTAAAAGCGCAGGGCGTGCGCACGGTCATGCTCACGGGCGACAATGCGCGCGCTGCGAGCGCGGTGGCGGCGCGCGTGGGCGTGGACGAATTTCGCGCCGAGCTTTTGCCCGATATGAAGGTTGCCGAGGTGGAAAAAATAATCGAGGCAGCCGACGGCGGAAACGGAGGCAACGGCGGCAAGTCCAAGCGCAGGCGCAAACGCGGCGCGGTGGCGTTCGTCGGCGACGGCATAAACGACGCGCCTGTGCTGTCGCGGGCGGACGTGGGTATCGCCATGGGCGCGCTGGGCAGCGACGCCGCAATCGAGGCGGCGGACGTGGTGCTTATGAACGACAAGCTGACGCAAATCGTTACGGCGCGAAAAATCGCCAAGCGCACCGTTCGCATAGTCAAGCAAAACATCGTATTCGCGCTTGCCGTAAAGCTTGCCGTGCTCGTGCTCGCCGCGTTCGGGCTTGCCAATATGTGGCTGGCGGTGTTCGCCGACGTGGGCGTCGCAGTGCTTGCCATACTCAACGCCATGCGTACGCTTAAACATTCGCGGCAACGTTAAAGCCGACTGAACGAAACGCGCTGCCGCTACGGCGGTCGTAATAGGATATTGCTCGCGTGCGGCGTGCGTAAACTCGGTTTGCGCGCGCCGCATTGCTAATTACGGCGGCGGAATTGTGTTAAACGCTTGATTTTTTAGCGAGCTATGTTGTATAATTTTCATATAGTAAACTGTGAGGCGAGATATGAACACAAAACAGATTAAGCAATACGAGATTTTATACGAGTTTTTCGGTTCGGATATGTTAAAGCCCGCCGCGGTCGATAAGTATTTTAACGCCATGTTAAAGCTCGATTACGGGTTCGCCGAGGACTTGTGGGAGTTTATGCTCATCAAGAACGACGCGGATTTGAAAAATCCCGCCGTCGCCAAGCTGTATATCGACAGGGTGTTCGGGCTGTTCCTCGCGGTAGGCACGGCGCGCGCCGTAAAGACCGCGACCGAGCGAGCCGTCATCGCCAACGCGTTGTTCCGCTTTTCGCCGACCACCTCCGAGGGCGAGCTTTTTGCGTTGCCCGTCAATCTTTTGGTTGCGAACAAAGTGGACGCGGTGGACGCCATGCTCAAACTCGTCGCCAAAAACGAGGCGATGAAGCCGTCGTTCGGCGAGTATATGATTGCGTTCCTCGATAAGTTCTTTATAGAAATGATGAAGAAAAACGCGCAACGCCGCGTCGAGCTCAATCGCAAGCAGTCGGCGCTGCTCATGGCGCACGTGCAAAAGGTTAAGGGCGACGAGAGGGCTATGCTGGTGCAGCGCGTCAAAGAGGTTCAATAATTCGAGTGCATATACCTCGCGTAATGCGTCGTTAAACGAGTGAGCGTGGCGCGGTCATGTAAGGGGTTCTACACTCCCGCGCGAGTAGTAGTCGGGCGACGACAGCATTGTGTAAGAATTTGCCTTTGGCGATGCGCGGCGCGGTTCTATGCGCTTCGGATATTTTTGTAATTCCGAGCGAAGCGGAGAGTGTCGTAGACGGCGCGACAATAATTATTGTTGTGCGCTTGCGTTCGGGTGAACAGTACAATCTCAGCATAGTACGTATGCGTCAAACGCCAAGCCTTAGGCTTGGGCTTGCTACAAGGAGTTTTATGCCCGTCAATATATCGCGAAAGCTGCCCGCGTTCGAGGCTTTGGAGCGGGAAAACGTATTCGTCATGTCCGCCGACCGTGCGAGCATGCAGGATATTCGTCCGCTGGAAATCGCGATACTCAATCTCATGCCCAATAAAATAGATGCGGAAACGCAGCTTTTGAGGCTTATAGCCAATTCGCCGTTGCAGTCGAACATGGTGCTATTGCGCACCGAGAGCTACGATTCCAAAAACACGCCCGCGGAGCATCTGTGCTCGTTCTATCATACGCTCGACGAGGTGCGTGCGGCGGGCGCGAAGTTCGACGGGCTTATAATCACGGGCGCGCCCGTGGAAAAGCTCGATTTTAAGGACGTGGCGTACTGGGACGAGCTGGGCGACGTGTTCGAGTGGGCGCGGCACAACGTTTATTCGACTATGTATATTTGCTGGGCGGCGCAGGCGGGCGTTTTTCACAGGTTCGGCATTGACAAAAGGATTTTGCCGCGCAAGCTCTCGGGCGTGTTTTCCCACCGCGTGCTCGACAAGACCAATCCGCTGACGCGCGGGTTCGACGACGGGTTTTTCGCGCCGCATTCGCGCTACACCGAGTCGGACGGCGATGCCATGCGCCGCGAGCCGGCGCTGCGGGTTTTGGCGGAGTCGGACGAGGCGGGCGTGTATCTCGCTTGCACCGCCGACCTCAGGCACGTGTACGTTTTCGGGCACGGCGAGTACGACGCGGACACGCTGCACAACGAATACGTGCGCGACCTTGCAAAGGGCTTGGACGTCGAGCCGCCGTCGCACTATTACGCGGGCGGCAGGGTGGGCGAAATCCCGCCCATGACCTGGCGCGCGCACGAGTCGCTGCTCGTCGGTAATTGGCTCAATTATTGCGTGTACCAAGCCACGCCGTTCGATATCCGTTCTATCGTTTGAAACGAATGTTGCGCGCCGCTTGGCGCGTCAAAATAAGCTTATTTTCGGAGGCTATTATGCGAAGAACAAAAATTGTATGCACGCTCGGTCCGTCTACCGACGATTACGCGGTGCTCAAAGCGATGGTGCGTGCGGGAATGAACGTCGCGCGGCTTAACTTTTCGCACGGCACGTACGACGAGCACAAGCGGCGCATGGATATGGTCAAGCGCGCGCGCAAGGAGCTGGGCGTGCCCGTCGCTATCATGCTCGACACCAAGGGTCCCGAAATTCGCATAAGGACTTTCAAGAACGGCAGCGTCGAGCTAAAAAAGGGCGATAAGTTCACGCTCACCACTCGCGAGGTGGAGGGCGACGGCTCAATCGTATCCGTCACGTACGAGGATTTGCCGCGGTACGTCAAAAAGGGCGCGTGCATACTCGTCAACGACGGGCTTATCGAGCTTGCCGTCGAATCGGTGAGCGCGACCGACGTCGTCACCGTCGTCAAGAACGACGGCGCGCTGTCGAGCCGCAAGAGCATTAACCTGCCCGACACCGATATCGACATGCCGTACCTCTCCGACGCGGACCGCGCCGATATCGAATTCGGCTTGGAGCAGGACGTCGATTATATCGCCATGTCGTTCGTGCGGTCGGTCGAGGACGTGCGCATTATCAAGCGTTTGCTCGGCGAGCACGATTGCAACGACGTGCAGCTGATAGCCAAGATAGAAAACCGCTCGGGCGTGGATAACATAAGCTCCATTCTCGCCGAGTGCGACGGCGCAATGGTCGCGCGCGGCGATATGGGCGTGGAAATTCCGTTCGAGGAACTGCCGGGCATACAAAAGGATATTATCTCGCGCTGCTACCGTCAGGGCAAAAAGGTCATTACCGCCACGCAAATGCTGGAATCCATGATTAACAATCCGCGCCCCACGCGCGCCGAGATTTCCGACGTGGCAAACGCCATTTACGACGGCTCGTCGGCAATCATGCTCTCGGGCGAGACGGCGGCGGGCGCGTTCCCCGTCGAGGCGGTACGCACGATGGCGACCATTGCCGAGCGCGCCGAGGGCGGCATAAATTACCGCAAGCGCTTCAATAATCTCGAACCGCAGATAAAATCGGTCACCGACGCAGTGTCGCACTCGACGTGCGCCGCCGCGTTCGACCTCGACGCAAAGGCGATTATTTCCGTGTCGCAAACGGGCTACACCTCGCGCAAGATTTCGCGTTTCCGTCCGTCCGCGCCCATAATCGCCGCCACGACCTCCGTCAAGGCGTACAATCAGCTCGCCATGAATTGGGGCGTCGCGCCCACGCTCGCCAAAATGCAGGACTCGTCCGACGAGCTGTTCCGCCACGCCATGCAGTGCGCGCTCAATACGGGCTTGGTCGCCGAGGGCGATTTGGTGGTTATCGTGGCGGGCGTGCCCGTCGGTATTGCGGGCAATACCAACACCATGCGCATAGAATACGTTAAAAAGCGTTAGTAATTTTTTGGGGCTTGTCGCGCGTCGGCGCTGTCGGCATGCGGGCAAGCAATCGGCGCGGCGCGCGGGCGCAATGCCCCGTCGGATTTAAGAGGTTGTCGCAATGAGCAACGATAAGAAGGAAATTTTAATCGTCGAGGACGAGGTTCGGATTTCGAGGTTTTTGCAGCTCGAACTCGAACACGAAAACTACGCCTGCACCGTTTGCGGCGACGGGCGCGACGCGCTGGGGCTTGCGCTCGACCGCGATTTCGATTTGATTATACTCGACGTAATGCTGCCGTCGCTTAACGGTATCGAGGTGCTGCGGCGGCTGCGTCAAACCAAGCAAACGCCCGTCATCATACTTACGGCGCGCGACCAGGTGGTCGATAAGGTGACGGGGCTCGATATCGGCGCGAACGATTACATGACCAAGCCGTTCGCCATCGAGGAGCTTTTGGCGCGCATTCGCTTGCACACCAAACTCAAAACGACCGTGGGCGCGTCCGAGCTGAGGTGCGGCAAGCTCGCCGTCAATTCCGAAGCGCGCGTCGCCACCTACGACGGGCACGCCGTAGACCTTACCAAAAAGGAGTTCGACTTGCTCGAATACCTCATGCAAAACCGCAATATCGTCGTGGGACGCGAAAAGCTGCTCGACGCGGTGTGGGGATTCGATTTTTACGGCAGCACCAACGTGGTCGACGTGTACGTGCGGTATTTGCGCTCCAAAATCGACGACGTGTACGGCGTCAATATCATCGAGACCGTGCGCGGCTCGGGATACGTGATAAGATAAATCGGTATGAGGTCGAAAATAAACAATCATGCGGCGTTCGACGCGCCCGATAATAATATCACTGGCGGTGCGGACAAGCCGCGGCGGCGGGCGGTCGTAGTGACTGCGGGCGAGCGCGCGGCGTTGCCCGAAAACCCCGCGGATATTGACGCGGGCGGCGAGGCGGTCAAGGACACGCTCGACAGGATTAAAAGCGAAAAGGCGGAAAAGCGCGAGCGCAAAAAGAACTCGTCGCAAATCGCGCTCAAAGTATTGGCGATTATTTTCTTTCCCGTCACGCTCATAGTGCTTGGGCTGCGACGGCTGTTCAAAAGATTCAAGGTGGGTATCGCCGCCAAGGTTACGGTTATATTTTCTGTGGTGTTCGGCGTGCTGATTATAACGTACGCCGCGTTTACCGTTGCGAGCATAGGCAGCTTTGTGGGCACGGGCGGACAGGTGACGCGCGAGTATTTCGTGCGGCTGATTATTACGTCGGCGGTGCTGGTCGCGGTGTTTATCGTGCTCGGCGCGGTGCTCGGCGGGTTGAGCAGTCAGTATATGATTAACCCCGTGCGCAAGATTACGAAGCGCGTAAACGAGATTTCCGACGAGAATATTTCCGCGCGGCTCGACCCCGTGGACTCGCAGGACGAGCTCATGGAGCTTACGCGGCAGATTAACAAGATGCTCGACTCGCTGCAAGAGGCGTTCGAGCGCCAAGAGAATTTCGTGTCCGACGCGTCGCACGAGCTTAAAACGCCGCTGTCGGTTATTGCGGGGTACGCCAATCTTTTGCGGCGCTGGGGCAAGGACGACCCAAAGATTTTGGACGAGGCGGTCGCCGCCATTTCGCGCGAGAGCGAGAACATGAAGCGCATAGTCGAGCAGCTTTTGTGGCTCGCCAAGCTGGGCAACTTTACGCTCAATATCGCCGAATTCAATCTGTACGAGGCGGTTTCCGACATTGTGGACGGGTATAAGACGGCGGGCATAAAGCACGAGATAACGCTGTCGGGCGACGCGTCCGTCACGCTCAACACCGATAAAAACCTGATTACCGAGGCGGTGCGCACGCTTGTGGATAACGCAATCAAGTACACGCCGCCGCAAACGGGCGAGATAAACATTGCGATTAAGCAGACCGAAACGGGCGTGTGCATGACCGTCGCGGACAACGGCGTCGGCATTGCCGAGGCGGACAGAGCGCATATATTCGAACGGTTTTACCGCTGCGACAAGGTGCGCGGCAGGGAGTCGGGGTCGTGCGGACTGGGCTTGACCATTTGCAAGCAAATAATAGAAATGATGGGCGGCAAAATTTCCGTCGAATCGGAGCTCGGCAACGGCAGCACGTTTAAAATCGAATTGGTGTAAAAAAGAATAATTTATGCGTGAAATTTTTAAATTCGGTATTGACAAATAAGATATAGTACGATATAATAAGATAAATTTAAGTTGGGGGGGCTTAGTTTGAATATACGACGTATTGAATTGAAGCAAGCGAAAGAACAAATAGAGGAAATAGTTTTGCATAAGGAAAAATATGTGATAGTTTGTTACACTTGCGAAAATGAAAGCGAAAAGAAGTTTAATAAAACACCACGAATAACGTGTATAAATGTGCGACGATTGGATAGTAAACAAGCCGTATCTTTTTCTATTTCGCAAGAGTTGGAATTTTTAAATTACAGCAAAATAACAAATGAGAATTTTGATAAAGCTGAAAAGTCAATGTTGGAGAAATTCTATTTTTATGCTTCCCATCAATGTGCCGATAAGAAGTGGCTGCATTGGCGTATGTATGATGCCGAATACGGTTTTGCTGCATTAGAAAATCGGTGCAAAATGTTGGGAGGAGTTCCGCATATTATTTCCGATCAAGACAAAATTGATATTTGCGGTCTTTTTAAAAAGCGATACGGAGAGAGATTTGTCAAGGAAAAATGGAGAATTAAATACTTAGCGGAGAAAAATCACATAGAAACTGCCGGCTTTTTGGGTATCAATGAGGAAGCTAAAGCTTTTAAACAGAAGGATTATGTTAGGTTGATGGAATCACCGACAAGAAAAACATCTATTTTCCTGATTTTTTTGGATTTAGCGGCACAAGGTAAGTTAAAGACTGATAGTAGCTGGAGTGAAATTCACGGATTAACTGTTCAGGGCTTGTATGATTTTTTAAAAGAAAAATGGTGGTTTAATTTAATAGTCTTTGTATTTGGTATCGCATTGGGTGGTCTTATTTCTTACTATATAAAGTAATTGGAGGTGGTAAATTATGGCACATTTGAAATTGTTAACATTGAATATAGGCAATCCGTCTATTGAGCGCGCAAAAAAACAGGTGGACTGGTTGAAACAAAGAGATGAGGATGTAATTGTATTAACAGAGACAAAAAATAGTGATGGTTGTCATTATATCTCATCTTATTTTTCGGATTATGGCTATGATTTATTTTCATTAAATAGTGCATCACGTTATTATGTATATTATCCGCTGTCGAAATCTAACGATTTGGGTGTTATGATTATTAGCAAGATACCATTTTTACGCGCATATTCCATTTTTGATAAAAACGATAGGTTTTTTGCTAGATATGCCGCATGTGAAATCGAATACGATTCTAAAATACTTAATATAGTAGGCTTATATGTTCCGTCTAGAGATGCGAGTATGGAAAAAATAGATCGTAAAAAAGAATTTTGCACGCATGTAGCAAATTGGTTAAAGAACAAAACTGCTCAGAACACCATAATATGCGGAGATTTTAATATTTTGAGTAAGTCTCACATTCCGCATTATTCAAATTTTTTAAATTGGGAATATAGATTTTATGATTTGTTTGGTGAACTTAAATATATTGATGCCTTTGCATTCGTTGCAAAAGATGTGAATGAGTATAGTTGGGTTGGGAGAACAAATGACGGATATAGGTATGACTATATTTTTATTTCCGATGATTTAAAATCATCATTAAGAGATTGCCGTTTTATCCACCAAACACGCGGTGAGAATAAAATAACCGATCACTCTGCAGTTGTCGTGGACCTGGATATTTAATAAATGAATGAAAGGGGGATAGTATGAATATTAAAAGATTAAATGATGTTTCGCAAAGGTTGTATAATTATAACGGTGTTGCGCCATGTTATTTTAGAACAACGGCGAAACCACCATTTAAAAAGGCAATATTACAAATTACGGAACGCTGTAATCTATTTTGTGCCCATTGCTTTATTTCCGCAAACACCATAGGAAAAGAGATGGGCTATTTGGATATTAAAAACAAGTTATTGGATAGATTGATTAAGGAAAACGTAAAAAAAATTACAATCACAGGTGGCGAACCGTTGGTTCATCCTCAATTTTTAGATATTTGCAAGTTGTTAGGAGCAGCAGGATTTGATATTACTATTTGCACAAACGGAACACTTGTTGACTCTGATATTTTAAGAACATTATCAAAAATACGACGGTTAAAATTTAATATCAGTTTGGACGGTTTTTCGTTCGAATCGCATGGTAGATTCAGGGGAATGAAGTCGAAAACGGATTTTAGTGACTTGTTAGAGAAAATAAGAGATATAGGTTATAGCGGTAAATTAAATGGTTTGCTTTGTACTCCTAACATATATTGTAAAGACGATGAATTTGTTAAAATATGTGAGTTTGCAAAACTACATAAAGCCAAATATGTATTATTTAATCCTCTTTCTAAGATGGGGCGAGGTCAAAAAACTTCTAAATTATCTTACGATTATATGAGGTTTGATACTATTAAAAAAAGTACACAATGTTTTATAGATGATGAATTTGAAGTTATTTATATAAGATTTCCAAATAATGGGCGTACGCCATTACCTATGTGTGAATTAGGAAATATGATCTATGTTTTTACAAACGGTGATTATACGTTATGTCCGTATATGGTTTTTGCTTGTAACAATGAAAATAGCGTTTATCCGCAGAATAAATTTATATTGGGAAATGCTTTTGAGGAAGATTTTTTGTTGTCAGACAATAATATTGAAGATGTGCTTAACATTAAATTGAATAGAAAATGCAGTATTAATGATAAGTGTTTTGGCGGATGTTATGCGGCAAAGATTATGAGCGGAAAGTATATAGATGACTGCGATACTGAATTGTGTCCTTTGAATGATGAGTAATTAAGTTACATGGGGGGGGGAGTAGTGCAACAGTATGGATTTTATTTTGCAGTTACAGAATCGTGCAGAGGTTATATCCTCTATTACGTATATGATAATCGGTATCATTGGTGGTTGTTTATCTACGTCTAAATCTAGGCTAGTACGGTGGATAGGAACAGCGATTCTTGCTTTAAGCGGTATTGCTATAATACTAATATTGTATATTGATGATTGGCGTTATCTATTATTGGGCATAATTGTAGTAATAATTATAATATTTATTCCTTTAATTCCGATTATATTCAAAAGGAACTATATCAACCGTAAAAGAATTGGGAAAATTTTGATAAATGCTACTAAAAATGCGGACGCAAATTGTGATATGTGTATGTTTTGCGGAGATATTGATTTTTTAGGTCAAGTTAGCGCAAAAACCAACTCGCAAAATATTGAATGCAATAAACAGTATATTCAAATAAAAGAAGCGGGAATTAACATAAAATAATATGTATTAAGCCCGACGGTAATAGCGAAAAAGACATTCAATCTCGGTTGCGCATATGTTATATCAAAAATGCCTTGGGAGAAAAGATTAGCATTAAATTTTTTAATAAAGAGTTGTGTTCGACGAATAATGAATGCCCATAAGGGTTGCAAAGAGCCTATTGTAATGATATTTGTAATTGTCCCGACTTGTTATTACGAGGTAGGATATTTAGCTTAAAAAGTACAGGAGCTAAATGTATTATTTTAGTTTCCACAGTAAAGGCCGGTAAAAAGTATAAGATAGAAGAGTATAGCAATGATTCAAAAGAATATATATTTTATCAAAAGATTTGGGAGAGTTGGTGGGCAAGAAGTCAAAGTGATGGACAATTTATCATAGAATGAAAGAAGATTATGATAAGCTAATCAATAGGCAAGATTTTATATTGTTTTTGTCGTTTGGGTGAAAGATTTGTGAGTTGCGCCAAAACGATTGATTTATCGCGGCGGATTTTGTATAATGAAATTACTTTACAAAAGGAGGTGTTTTCTGTGAGTGAAAACATTGAGGGCGAGGAAATCGCCGACGAGACTCCCGTAACCGAAAGCGCCGATACTGCGGCGAGCGAATCCGCTCCCGAGGTGTCGGCAGTCAGCGGCGGCGAGGCAGTCGCTACTACCAAATACCGCAATAAGTTCTTGCAAAAGCTCGATAACTTCTTCGGTATTTCCAAGGCGGGGTCGAATTTCCGTCTCGAAATCATAGGCGGTATAACCACGTTTATGGCGATGGTGTATATCCTTATGGTCAACGCGGGAATGTTTTCGAGCACAACTCCGCTAATTACCGAGATTTCCAATGTTACCGAAGGCGGTATTCAGTCGATTGTCAATTCGGTCGTAGATTGGAACTTGGGCGTTAGCTATGGCTCGATATACATTGCTACGGCATTGTCGGCTATTATAGGCACTATGCTTATGGCTTTGCTCGCAAGACTTCCGATGGCGCAGGCGAGCGGCATGGGGTTGAATGCGTTCTTCGTTTACACCATATGCTTGGGAACGGGCCTGACGTATGCCAATGCGCTTGTGCTTGTATTTGTCGAGGGCTTGGTGTTTGTAGTGCTTACCGTAACCGGCTTGCGTAAAATGCTGTTTAATGCTATACCCAAGGCGGTGCGCGTGGCTATCCCCGCAGGTATCGGTCTGTTTATCGCCTTTATCGGTTTGCAGAACGCCGGCATCGTAGTGTTGGATACCAGCACGAAGGTCAATCTTGTTTCGCTCAACCTCCTTCAACTTCCCAAAAATTCGGCGTATGGCGTTGTTATACCCGTGTTTATCACTGTTGCGGCAGTCATTGCGATGGCTGTTTTGGCAAAAAAGGGCAAGAAAGGCGCGATACTGTGGTCCATACTCGGCGCCGCTGCGCTGTATTGGGGGCTTATGGGTATAGGCTATGCCTGGAAGGACGTCGCGTGCGTTCAGCTCTTCGATAATTTCCATATGGACAACCCCGGTACGGCGTTCGTCAGTTGGGGTAAAGAATCCGTCGGACAGGTCTTTTCCAAGGGCTTCGATTTCTCCGCGTATCTTGCGGTAGACGGCAATAACGGCGGTACGCTTACGTTGATTATCATTACGTCCGCGCTTGCGTTCTGCATGGTCGATATGTTCGATACCATGGGCACGCTTTACGGCGCGGCGGCGCGCGGCAATATGCTCGACGCCGAGGGCAACGTTCCCAATATGAACAAAGCTATGCTTTGCGACGCTATCGCTACCTCCGCGGGCGCGATTTGCGGCACGTCCACCGTTACCACGTTCGTCGAGTCCTCGTCGGGTATCGGCGCGGGCGCGCGTACGGGCTTTGCTTCGGTTATCACTTCGGCGTGCTTCCTCGTGGCTATGTTCCTCAGCCCTATCGCTCAGCTCATTCCGAGCGCGGCGACGGCTGCGGCGCTCATCTATGTGGGCGTGCTTATGATGAACTGCGTCAAGGAAATCGAGTGGACGGACGCGGCGGAGGCTGTGCCTGCGTTCTTCACCGTCGCTATGATGCCGTTCACCTACAACATTTCCTACGGCATTGCGTTCGGTATTATCTCGTACCTGCTCATCAAGCTGTGCACGGGCAAGGTTAAGGACATTCACCCCGTGACCGTCGTTATCGGCGCGCTGTTCATGCTCATGTTCTTGCTTACGCACTAAGCGTTAATAATCGACACACAACAAAAAAGCCGTCGCATGCTATCGCGCTGCGGCGGTTTTTTGTGCTTGGATTTTTGCGGAGCGGGATAACTCGGTCGATTAAGCTATTGGCTTGTCGCGCTGAAACCAACTGCTCATACAAGTCTTGCGGAAACGAATCCCCGCCCGAAATGGGCGGGGATTGGCGTTCCCGGCGCGAATGAGCGCTGAGCGCGCTCGGGCTTCGGCTGCGCCGAGCGCCTAGTGAACATTCGCAGTTATTTGCCGTGCGTTAAACCGTAATTGCATGTTCCTTGATATTGCGCGGTTATTGAGCTGCGCAAGACTGCTCATACAAGTCTTGCGGAAACGAAATCCCCGCCCGAAATGGGCGGGGATTGGCGTTCCCGGCGCGACTTGAACGCGCGACCTTCCGCTTAGGAGGCGGACGCTCTATCCAACTGAGCTACGGAAACATTCGTCGTATTTAATATAGCATTATTTTGTTCGGCGGTCAAGCGTTTTGTTTCCGTTTGCCGCGGCGCGGTTTTTAGTCGATTGCGTTTTCCGCCGAGTATTGACTTTATCGCGCGCTCGTGCTACAATATAAACGATTTGCTTGCGAGCGCTTTGAGTCGTGTTCATATTGCGGCGGTCGGTCGCGTTTATCGAAAACGAGTGAGACGGCAATGCAACAGCTTTTGTAAGTCGTGTAGCAATATTAAATTTGCCGACGTACAACTCGATAAGTATGCGAAATTGCGCGGTGTGAGACGGCGCGCGCGGCGACTGTTATTTTTTTCATGTATGCGCAATTCGCGCAATTCGATTGCGGAGGTGGGGGAATGTCCGATTTTATTAAATACTTTTTATTGCCGATGGCATGCGCGGTGGCGGGCGTAATAGCCGTATCGTTTTTAACGCCCATTGTCGCGGCGCTCATGCTTAAAAAGCGACCCGTCGCGCCCGTGGTCGCCGACGAGGAAGGCACGGCGGTTTTGCGGCGTTCGCCTATATTTTTGGCTCAGACGTTGGCGCTCGGCATTTCGTGCTTTGCGGCGTTCGGTGCGTTCGGGCTGTATAATATTTTTGCGGACGATAGGCTAATCGGAATAGTTCAGGTATGCGGCGCGGTAGCGGTATTTGCGTACGCGGTCGCGGTTTTTGTTGTGTGTAAATTTCAGCGTTTGGAGGTTCGCGCCCATTCGCTCGTTCTTCGCGGCGCGTTCGGCAAGCGCGAAGTATTGCTCGACGGCGTGCGTTACTATTGTTTGGACGGCGGCGCGCTGCGGCTGTTCGACGAGTTCGGCGTGCCCGCATTTAAAGTGTCTCGGAATTGGGTAAGCTTTCATTTGGCGACCGACGCGCTCGATACGCGTCGGCTTATCGCAGTAGGTCCGAAAGGACCGACGGGCGAGTGCGCGCGCACGCCGCAATACATGGCGTACAAAATGCGCCGGGCGGTTCGCAACGGCGGCAATGCGGCATGGGTGCTTTTTGCTATGACCGTCGCCGTGCTGATTGTCATAATCGTGTGCATTCCGTCGTCCGCTATCGTCACCGAGAAAATTACGGGGCGCGTGGCGGGCTATGAGAATTATAAAATCGCTCTGCTCGGAGACGAAAAGCCGTACATGATAAACTCGCTCGCGAGACCGTATCTGGACGAAACGTTTGCGCAAGCGGTGAGCGAGGGCGACGAGGTGACGCTCGACTTTTACATAGTTTTGGGCGGGCGGCGCGATATTGCGGAAATCGCGGTCGACGGGCGCGTTTATCTGAAAGCCTCGGACGTATTAGCCGCCGAGTACGCCGAGCGCGAGTCCATGAAGCTCGGCGCGATAATAACGGGGTGCATTGCAATCGCGTTTCTGACGGTCGCCGTCGTTTGCACCGTAGCGAGCAAAAAGCCGCGTGCGGCGCGTGCGAAGGGCGGCGCGTGAGCCTATAAGGCGCGGCGCGTCCGCTTGCGCTTGACAGGCGGTGCGGCTGTGTGCTAAACTAGCGTATATCGCGCATGCCGAAATGCGCACGTTACACGGAGATTTTTATGCAAGGTTGGATGATAGCGTTTATAGTTATCGCGGGCGTCGTGCTCGCGTTGGCTACGGCGTTTTTAATCGGCGCGCTTGTCGCGGTCAAAAAGATTCTCGGACGCAGGACTACGCCGTCGGGCGAGTCGCCCGAAAAGTACGGCGTGGACATAGGCTGGTTCGACGCGCTCGCGGAGCTCACCGAGACGGTGGAAATCAAGTCGTACGACGGCTTGACGCTGCGCGCGCTTTTGCTGCGTCAGCCCGACAACGGCACGCACGCCAAGGTCGCGGTGTGTCAGCACGGCTACGGCGCGACGCCGCGCTCCATGCAGCCGCAAGCCAAAATATTCTACGAGCGCGGTTACAACGTGCTGTTGCCCGCGGCGCGCGCGCACGCGAACAGCGAGGGCAAGTATATAGGCATGGCGTGGCTCGACCGCTTCGACCTTTTGCGCTGGATTGACAAAGCAGTTTCGATTTTCGGCGCGACGGCGAGCATTGCGCTCGCGGGCACGTCCATGGGCGGCGCTACCGTTATTGCCGCGGCGGGCATGAGCTTGCCGCCGCAGGTAAAGTGCGTGGTGGACGATTGCGGGTTTTCCTCGCAGCGCGAGGAGTACGCCGCCAATATCGAGCGCGTCAAGCTTCCCGTTTCGCTCAAACTCCTGCCGCTCGCGGTGGGCGTGCGGCTTGTGCTCGGCTATTCGATAAGCGACGCCGATATCGTTCCGCTCGCCAAGGCGATGCGCGTGCCCGCCCTGTTCATTCACGGCGAAAAGGACACGTACGTGCCGTTCGCGCTCGGCAAAAAGCTGTACGACGCATGCGGGTCTGCCGACAAACAGTTCTATGCGGTCGCCGAAGCGTCGCACGCGATGGCGTATGCCGTCGAGCCCGAAAAGTATACGGAAACGTTCGGCGCGTTTATTGATAAATACGTTAAATAATGCCTAATCGGTCATTCGATTTACAAAACCTCGTTCGGCGATTGCCGCGACGGGGTTTTTTATTTTGGCAAATCATGCGTGCTCATGCGGCAAGCTTGCTGCCGATTTTTACGCCGAACGCGTCCGCGCGGCTCGTGCGTAGCGCTGCTACGTACGTCGCCGCCTGTCCTTTTCGGCGCGGAAATCGCCGACGCAATCTAGCTCGCGTCGCCCGCAAGACTTGCCTGCAAGTCATGCGTAATCATGCGGCAAAGCTTGTTGTGGATTTTCACGCCGAACGCGTCCGCGCGGCTCGTGCGTAGCGCCGCTACGCCCGTCGCCGCCTGTCCTTTTCTGCGCGGAAATCACCGACGCAATCTTGCTCGCGTCGCCCGCAAGACTTGCCTGCAATTTTTGAACGCCGTTTATATATTGACATACTGCTGTCAGTAATGTAATGATAGACTGCGCATGAAAATATCGAAGGGGTGTGTCTGAATGCGAAGGACCGAAAGACGAATTATCGAAAATATAATGCTAATAAATCCTATACTGTACGACTTGCAGGACGCAATCGAAAAGGAGCAAGAGCGCGTGATTGCCGATACCGCGTCGCCCGCGCATAAAGTAGTCGAGCGGCTGGTCGCGCTCGATAACCGCAGGATAGACCTGTGCAATCTCAAAGTGCTGTACGAGTTTATACGGCGCGAAACGGGGGTCGAATTTGCCGTGCTCGAAAACGCCGTGCGGCTGGGCGCGGACAGCGCGCTGTTCGAACGGGCGCGGCGCGCGATAGAGCGCGCGGGTTATAATATAGAGCGGGCGGCGCGCGAGTTTGCGTACCTGTTTAAGCTGATTAAGCGCACGCGGCGCAAGCGCGTAACCGTGCCGAGCGAGCAAGCGACGGCGGCGTGCAACGTTTAATCGGCGACGGTAGCGCAATCGGCAAATAGAAACGCGCGGGCATTTCGCGCGTAAAAGAGCTTTGACGTCTCCAAGTTTCGCAATGCGCGGTATGCCGTTGTTAATGCTTACGCAAGCGCGGGTAATCGCGAAATTGTCGCTTGCGCACTCGCGGTTATTCCTTGGGCTTTCGGAACAGATAGAACATAATAAACGGCACGGGAATGCACAGTGCGACGATAAAGATTATCGCCGTTACGGTCGACATGTTCTTTTCGGGCAGCTCGTCGGACGGCTCGGTCGTCGTGGGCGCGTCGGGCTTGGGGTCGGGCTCTTTTTCTATTATATTGGGCGGCGTGGCGTCCACTCGCACGTGCGCGCCGTAGCAATACCCGCGCAAGCCCTCGTATGCCACGTAGTGCCATTGCGTGCCCGCGCCCGCTATCAATGCGTCGCCCGCGGTCGAGCCGTAGCAACGCCCCTCGGCGGCGTTGGGCATGACCGTGAGTATTTCCGCCGATTTATTTGGCGCGGCGCGCAGGTTGACGGGCTGACCGTCGTTGTCGCACCTGAATTTGACCGTGGTTTCGTACTTGGTGACGGGGCGGTAATCGACGGCGTTCACTTTGTCCGCGCGAACGTAGCCCGTCAAATCGTCGTACGCGACGAGAATGAAGCCGTCGGGCGCGTCGGCGCTCGCTTCGCCCTCGGTTTGCATGACGAAATAGCCCGCGGGCAAATCCACAATCGGCGTCAGGTCGGCGGAGTACAGCGTCGTGGGCGCGGGCATGAGAAAGAAAGTCAGCGTGGTTAAAATATTGCACAACAATATCATCTGTTAGATTTTATCGCGGGCGGCGTGTCGAGTTTCGGCGCGTTTTGATTTATTTTGATTGTATGTGACGGGTGCGGGATAAACGGCGCAAGCGCGAGCGACGGCGCGCGACAAAGCTTGCGCGAGGTTGGCGGCAAAGCGCGTTCGCAGGTTTTTGGGGGAAGGCATGCGGGAGACGGTGAGAAAAATTTTGGAAATCGAGCGCGAGCAAAAGCGCAGGTACAGGAACAACGCGCTCGCGCGCTACAATACAGAAAGGGTGCACGAAAAGCAAATGGCGTTTCACCGCTGCGTAAAGCGCAACCGCTGGGTGTTCGGCGGCAACCGCACGGGCAAGACCGAGTGCGGCGCGGTCGAGACGGTGTGGCTTGCGCGCGGCAATCACCCGTACCGCGAAAACAAGCGCACCGACGGCTGGGTCGTGTCGCTCAGCCGCAGGGTGCAGCGCGACGTGGCGCAAAAGAAAATTTTGCGCTATCTCAATCCCGATTGGATAGTCGATATCGTCATGGAGAGCGGCAAGGCGCAAAACCCGTCGGGCGGCGTGATAGATTACATAGCCGTCAAGAACGTGTTCGGCACGGTCAGCACAATCGGCTTTAAGACGTGCGAGGCGGGCAGGGATAAGTTTGCGGGCGCGTCGCTCGATTACGTGTGGTTCGACGAAGAACCGCCCGAGGATATTTACGACGAGTGCGCCATGCGCGTCGTGGACAAGAAGGGGCTAATCTTCGGCACGATGACGCCGCTGCTCGGCTTGACCTTCGTGTACAAGCGCATTTATCTCAACTGCAACGCCGACCCCGAGGTGTGGCATATTTTTATGGAGTGGTCGGACAATCCGTATCTCGACCCCGACGAGGTGGCGCGCGTGTCCGCCGCAATGACGGACGCGGAGCGCGACGTGCGGCGGTACGGGCGGTTTGTGGACGCCAAGGGCGCGGTGTATACCGAGTTCGACGAGCGCGTGCACGTGATACCGCGCTTCGATATTCCGCGCGAGTGGTACGACCGCTTGTCTATCGACCCCGGGCTTAACAATCCGCTGTCCTGTCATTGGTACGCGGTGGATTACGACGGCAACGTGTACGTCGTCGCCGAATGGTTCGAGGCGGGGCAAAGCGTGGCGCGGCATGCGCGGGCTATCAAGGATATAAGCGCGGCGCTCGGCTGGCAGACCGACGGGCGCGGGCGCGTGCGCGCGCTAATCGACAGCGCGGCGGGGCAGCGCACGCTCAGCTCCGACAAGTCGGTCGCCGAGCTGTTTTGCGACAACGGCATACTCGTCGATACGCGCGTCAATAAGGATTTGTTCGCGGGAATAAACCGCGTCAAGCAGTATTTGTCGACCGACGGCAAGCCGCGCCTGTTTATTTTCGATACGTGCGTCAACCTCATACGCGAGCTTAAAAGCTATCGTTGGGGCGACGGCGACCGACCCGTCAAGACCGACGACCACTGCCTGGACGAGCTTAGGTACTACTTGATGAGCCGCCCAGCGCCGCCCAAGCGCGAAACCGTAAAAAGCGAAATCGCGCTCGATAAGGAACGGCTTATTCGGCGCTGCGGCGCGAGGAGGCGGACGTGCTGAACGACGATATTTTGGACGCGGTAATCAAGCGCGCAAAGGGGTACGAGGCGCGCGAGACCGTGGAGGAATACTCGGTCGTGGACGGCGCGCTCGAACTCGTTAAAAAGCGCGTGACCGTCAAGGACGTGCCGCCCGACATGACCGCCGCTAAAATTTTGTTCGATACGGGCGGCGTGGACGAGCTTTCGGACGAGCAGCTCGAACGGGAAAAGCAAAGACTGTTAAAGCAGTTGACAATCGGGGATTCGTAACGCGCAGCCGGTATATTGCGAGCGAAAGCATGAAAATCAAAACGCGAGCGCGCGCAGCGTAACCGTCGTAGACTGTATCGTTGCGTTGCGCATAGTAGTTTTTTTGCTTGCGCGCCGCGGTCGGTCGATTGAATATCAAATAACCGATTATTACGGAGGGTTTATGGAAGTAATCGAGTGCAAGAACAATATCAAGTGCGAGCTGGGCGCGTGCAAAAACCGCGCGACGCACGCCGTCAAGTTCGACCGCGTGGGCATACGCAGTCGCATTTACGCGTGCGACAAGTGCATCAACGCGCTGTACGCGGCTATCGGCAGGACCGTAGTGCCCAAGTCGGTCGAAACGGCTAAAACCAAGACGGGCAAAGGCGGCGCAAGGTGACGCGGGAGTACAAAGAGGATATCGTCGCCGACGTCAAGCGCGATTTCGAGGCGCGCGCCGAGGCGCGGCGCACGTTTGAAACGCAGTGGCGGCTGAACATGAATTTTTACATGGGCAATCAGTTTTGTACGGCGACGCCGACGGGCGAGATTGCCGACGTCGAGCGCGATTACTATTGGCAGGAGCGCGAGGCGTTCAACCACATATCGTCGCTTGTGGAAACGCGGCTCGCCAAGCTGAACACCGTGCGCCCGTCGCTTACCGTGCGCCCGTTCTCGTCGGACGACTGCGACGTCAAAACCGCCAAGAACGCCGCCAAAATACTGTCGTCCGCGTGCGACAAGCTCGATATGGACGCGATACTCGCCGAGGGCGCGACGTGGTCGGAGATTTGCGGCACATGCTTTTATTACGTCGGTTGGGACGACAAGGCGGGGCTTAAAATCGGCGACGGCGCGTACGAGGGCGACGTGTGCGTGTCCGTCGTGTCGCCGTTCGAAATTTATCCCGACAGCGTGCTCGCGCAAAATATCAAGGATTGCCGTTCGATTATCCGCGCCCGCGCAGTGGAGGTGGACGAAATCGAAAGGACGTACGGCAAGCGCGTCAACCCCGAGTCGGCGGAGGTTTTGCGCATGGCGCAGGCGGCGGTGGGCGGCGGGCTTACGGCGCGCGCCGCGCTCGGCAAGCTGGATATCGCCGCGGCGGACAACTGCGCGGTGGTAATCGAGCGCTACGCCGCGCCTACCGACGACAAGCCCAACGGCGAGCTCGCGATTGTCGCGGGCGACGAGCTGCTGTTCCTCGGCGCGCTGCCGTTCGTAAACGGCGCGGACGGGCGGCGCGCCGTTCCGTTCGTCAAGCAGACCGCGCTCGACTGCGCGGGGCGGTTTTTCGGCGCGTCGATAGTGGAGCGCGCCATTCCCATTCAGCGCGCGTACAACGCCGTCAAAAACAGAAAGCACGAGTTTATGAACAGGCTGTCCATGGGCGTTATGGCGGTGGAGGACGGGTCGGTCGATATAGACGGCTTGGAGCAGGAGGGCATTTCGCCCGGCAAGATTCTCGTGTATCGCCAGGGTGCGACGCCGCCGCACATGCTCGATTGCGGCGCGGTGCCCGCCGAGTTCTCCGCCGAGGAGACTCGGCTGTTGAACGAGTTCACGCAGGTGAGCGGCGTCAGCGAAATCATGCGCTCGTCGCAAACCGCGTCGGGCGCGGTCAGCGGCATTGCGTTGCAGCTTTTAATCGAGCAGGACGACACGCGGCTGTCGCTGTCCGCCGAGCACGTGCGCGTCGCCGCGCGCGAGATTGCGCGGCAAATCCTGCGGCTGTACAAGCAGTTCGGGTCGGACGCGCGCCTCAGTCGCATTGCGGGCAGGAACGGACAAATCGAGCTGCTGCGCTGGTCGGCGTCCGATATTTCCAGCGACGACGTGGTGTTCGAGACGGACAACGAGCTGCTGTCCACGCCCGCCATGCGGCAGAATATGATGTTCGAGCTGTACAAAATGGGCTTGCTCGCCGACGAAAACGGCAAGATGACGGACGGCGCGAAGCACCGATTTATGGAAGCACTCGGGTACGGCGGTTGGGATAGCGATATCGACATGTCGCAGGTTCAAATCAACCGCGCGGAAACCGAGTGCTTTAAGGACAAGTACGCCGTGAGCGAGTTCGACGACCACAAGCTGCATATCGACGCGCACGTCAAATACCTGCTCACCGAGCGCCCGACGGGCAAGCGCGCCGAGCGGCTCAAAGCGCATATCAACGAGCACCGCGCGCTCGCGACGAAGCCGACGGGCGAGGAGGGAGAACAATGAAGCACAACGCAGAGCACGCCGAGCAATCGGCGTTCGAATTAGGCAAGTTCGAGTCCGTCGAGCAATTGCTTGCCGCCTACAACGCGCTCGAAGCCGAGTTCACAAAGCGCTGTCAGCTCGTACGCGAGCTACAAACCGCGCTGTCGGAGCGAGCCGCGCAGGCGGAGGATGCGGAGAAAAGCGGCGGCGCCGCGCGGTATAACGCCGCCGATACGCCGCAAGCCGTCGAGACCGCGGGCGCGCAAGCCGACGGGCAAAGCGCCGACGCTGCGGAAACGAGCGGCGCAGCATGCGACGGTGCGGCGCGCGAAGCCGCGCAAGCCCCCGCCCGACCGTGCGCGGAGCGGTGTAACTCCGACGCGTGTGCAACGGCGGCGCGAGACGGCGCAGAGCGCGCCGAAAATGCGGAACGCGTCGAAAGCGCCGCAATCGACGCGGGCGCGGCGTTGGCGTATGTGGCGCAAAATATCGCCGAGCTTGCCGAAAGCTTGTGCGAGCTGCCCGAGCTGGCGGACGCGTGTATTGCGCGCTACAAGCGGCGGCTCATGGACGCGCGCCTTGTCGCCGTGCCGCGCGGCGCGGCGGTTATAACGCCCGCCAAGCGCCCGAGAACGCTCGACGACGCCAAGCGCATAGCGGACGCGTTGCTCGCGGGCGACGGAAGTTGACGGATTTTGCCGCGCGGATAACGCCGCTTTGCGCGCCGAGCCGTCGCGCTGCGGACCGATTTGTACGGGCTCAACGATTATCAATCGAATTATAAGGAGAAAAATATGGTAACTTTGGAAAATGCCGAAAACGCTCTCAAAACCGTGTACTTGGGCACGGTGACCGACCTTTTGAATACGCGCGTCAATCCGCTGCTCACCAAGATAGAGCAGACGTCGGCGGACGTTTGGGGCAAGGAGGTGCGCACGGCGGTGCGCGTGGGCATTAACGGCGGTATCGGCGCGGGCGACGAGGACGGCGCGCTCCCCGACGCGTACGGCAACAGCTATATGCAGTTTGTGTCTACGCTCAAAAACCTGTACGGGCAAATCGAGATATCGGACAAGGCGATTCGCGCGTCGGCGGACGGGCGCGGCGCGTTTACCGACCTTTTGAACGCCGAGCTCGAAGGGCTTTTGAACGCGTCCAAGTTCAACCTCGGGCGCATGCTCTACGGCGACGGCTCGGGGCTTTTGGCGACCTTTGCGGCGGGCGCGGACGGCAAAATCGTCGCCGACGGCACGCGCAACCTCATCGAGGGGCTTGCCGTGGATATTTACGGCGGCTCGGGAACAAAGACGGGCACGGCGCGCATAACGTACGTCAACCGCGGCACGGGCGAGGTAACGCTCGACGGCGCGACGGTCAAGGCCGGCGACAAGCTGTACGTTCAAGGCTCTAAGGACAAGGAAATCACGGGCTTGGGCGCGCTGTTCGGCGGCGACAAGCTGTACGGCGTGGACAAGACCGCGCACCCCTTTCTCAACCCGTACGTCAAGAACGTCGGCGGCGCAATCGACGAAATCGTCATACAGGAGGCAATCGACGCGCTCGAAAACAACGCTGGCTCGGCGGTGGATTTTATATCGTGCTCGCAGGACGTCAAGTATTCGTTTATCGAGTACATGTCGGCGTACAAGCGCAATATCGACGTGATGGAGTTGGAGGGCGGGTTCAAAACGCTGTCGTACAACGGCTTGCCGCTCGTGTACGACAGGTTCGTGCCCGACGGCACTATGTACCTTTTGAACACCAAGGCGTTCAAGCTGCACAGGCTGTGCGATTGGCGGTTCTTGGAGACCGAAAACGGGAAGATTTTGCGCCAAAGCCAGGGCAAACCGACGTTTACCGCGACGCTTGTCAAGTATTGCGACCTCATTTGCAATAAGCCCAACGGTCAAGCGCGGCTCACGGGAATAACTCGCGCATGACGGGGCGGATTATAGAGGACGACCTCTTCGGCGTGGCGGCGCGGCTCAAAAGCATAGACGACGGGTATTTCGTATTTTTGAATTACAAAACGGGCAGGTTCGAGGTGCACAACTCCCAAAACGGCGCGAACACGCTGTGCTTGGTGCTGCCCTATCCCACGCTGGACGAGCGGACGGTGCGCAAGGTGCGGTATACCCGCGCCGAGCGCATTCGCTCGGTTTTGGAAAGCATGGAGCGCGACAACGCGCGGCGCGCCGCCGAGCAGCGCGCGAGGGCGCTCGGCAAAATCGCGGCGGCGCTCGGGTAGGTGAACTATGACTTTGAGAGACATAGCCAAATCGGCGGCCGCCGTTTTGCAGGCGGACGATATCGAATACGCGCTCGACCGCGGCGAGACGGGCGACGACGTGCGCGTTATCGCCAAGTGCGTCAATATGGCGTTGGCTGAAATGAGCGGCGACGGGTTTCCGCTGTGCGAGCGACAAGTGCTGACCGCGCGCGACGGAGTAATACCGCTGTCCTCGTTCTCTCGCGCGCCGACGGGCGTGCGCGAGGTGACTGCCGACGGCAAGCGCGTGGCGTTCACCGTCGATTCGTTGGGCGTGCATGTGCCGCGCGACGGCGAGTATTGCGTTACGTATTGCTTTGCGTTTAAGGACTCCGAACTCGACGATAAGGCGGAGCTCGGCGCGCTTTGCGATAAATACGTTGCGACTTACCTCACGGCGCGCAATTACTGTCTCATTACGGGCAGAACGGACGAGGCGAGCATTTGGGACCAGCGCTACAACGCCGAGGCGGAAAAGCTGCGGCTGACGCGGCGCGCCCGCATTCATGGAAGAAAGTGGTTGTGATAATATGTAATCGGTCGGACGTAGGCGCGCGATTGGGTAGCGGGCGATTGCTCGCGCCGCCGCGCGCCGTGCGTTACCGATTTTTCGAGGGGTTTTATGGGGAGATTAAAGATACCGTCGGCGGCAAAGTACCGCAAGCGAATTAAGAGCTTTGTCGGCTTGGACGTAAAGCGCGACGAGAGCGTCGTCGATTTTTCGTGCGCGACGCGCTGCTACAACTTCGATTTTTCGTCGGGCGCGCTCAAAGACGGGTACGGCATAGGAAACCACGCGTTCGTGCCGCGCGAGGCGCTCAGGTATTGGGTGTATCGCTTTACCAATGCGAACGGCGAGCGCTTGGAGCAGTACATATACCAGCAGCCGTCGGGGCACTTGCGCTATTACGACCCCACGCAGGACCGAATCAAGTATGTGGCGACCGTCGCGTACGAGCCCATCGAGGCGTTGAGCTATCGGCTCAACTCCGCAGACGTTTTGCTTGTGTCGTGTAAGGGGCGCGGGCTGATGGTGTGGGACGGACTGCGGTTCGTCGAGCACAAAAGCCCCGCAATCACGTCGATGGCGCTGCACTACGAGCGGCTGTTCGTGACGAGCGCCGACCAGCCGACCAAGATATTTTTCTCGGACGACCTCGACCCGACGAATTGGAATACGGACGGCGACGCGGGCGGGTTTATCGAGCTGTTGGACGAGCGCGGCGACCTCAACAAGGTGGTGTCGTTCGGCAACTACCTGTACATATTCCGCGACCACGGAATAAGCCGCGTCACGGCGTACGGCGACCAAAGCGAGTTTGCGGTCACGGGGCTGTTCGTTACCGCGGGGCGCATATATCCGTCGAGCATTTGCAAGTGCGGCGCGTGCATAATGTTTCTCGCGTCGGACGGGCTGTACGTTTTCGACGGGTACGACTGCACGCGGCGGCTCGTCAACCTCGACGGGCTAATCGTGCCCGACGATAATTGCTCGGCGGCGTTTTTCGGCGGCAAGTATTATCTGGCGTGCCGCATGGAGTTCGGCGACGAGCGCAAGGTGGGGTGCGAGACGGACGACTGCACGGTCAACGCGCTTTTGGTCTACGACGTGACGACGGGCGAATACTCCGTTTCGCGCGGGCTGAACATAACGGCGCTGAGCGCGTGCACCTTCCGCGGCGAGGATTTTTTGGCGGCGTGCGACGGCGGGCGCGGCGGAGTGATTGTGCGCAACGGCTCGCGGTTCGAAAGCGTGCTGGACAAGCACTGGCAAAGCCCCTCGTCCGATTTCGGCACGCCCGACAGGGTCAAGACGCTGCGCGAGGTGTACACCGACGCGGTTTGCAAGTTCGATTTGACGCTGACCGCCGACGACAAGACGAAAACGCTGAACGTGCTCAACGGCGCGTGCCGCAACCGCGTCAACATGAGCTGCAAGCGCCTGTCGCTGGCGATAGACGTTTACGAATCCGATTGCAATGTGCGCGCGCCGACCGTAGTGTATTCGAGCAGATAGATTTTATAAGAACGGGGTGAGTTTATGGACAAGGCAACTCGCGCGCTGATTATGGCGGAGGACGCGGCGGTGCAGACCGCCGAGCTGCATCGCGAGGTAAAAGCGTGCAATCGCGCGTATCTCGCGCTCGGCAAGTCGGGGTACGTCAACGGCATAGAAAGCACGATTTTCGGCACGCTCGAAGCGCACGGCGACGTGGCAATCAACTTGGCGTTTGCGGGCGGCTCGACGAGTCTGTATTTCGACAAGAACATAATTTGCGGCAGCAGTATGTCGCCGCACTTTGCGGTGATTAAGGAGGGGCGGGGCGTGCTCAGGCTTACGGGCACGCGAGCCAACGCGCGCATGCTCATTACGGGCGCGGCGACCTTTACCGCATACGAATAGGGGGGGAGAAAAGTATGGACGAAATTATATCGACGGTGGTAGCCAACGGCATTTGGGCGGTGCTGTTTTGCGGGCTTTTGGTATTCGAGCTGCGCGACAGCCGCGGGCGCGAGGGTAGGTATACGGGCATGATTGCCGAGCTATCCGAACGGCTCGCGACGGTCAACGCCGTGGAGCGCGACGCGAAAACGATTAAGTCGGACGTGAGCGACGTGCGCGAAAAAGCCACGGTTATCAAGTCGGACACGGCGGCGATACGCGTCGCCGTCGCGCCCGAGCGAAAGCTCGCGTCGGGCGACGCGGAGGCTGCGGCATGCGCGGCGGTATAGACTGCGATTGCGACCGCGACAACGCCGCGCGGACTGCCGACAAGGACGACTCGCCGTCGCTCCGTTCCGCACGGGAGATACTCGCCGACTACGAGCGGTACAAATACGAGCTATATAAGGAGAAATACATAAATGGCAACGGATTATTCGGACAAGCGGAATAAGCTCGAAGACGAAATCGTCGAGCTGGAAACGGCGGCGACGGGCGTGAAAAAGCCGACGCTGCCGAGCGTCAAGCTCGACCAAATCGTATACGCGCCGCCTACCGACGCGGAGCTGCGCGAGTCCGCCGAACGCGAGCTTGCGGGGTACAAAAAGGACGGCGAGCTAAATATTCGCGAGAACAGCGCGGCGGGCGCGAAGGAGCTTGCCGCAAAGCGCGAAACGTACGCGTCGAGCTTGGAAAAAGACGTGGCGGCGTTGGAAAACGACTACGGCGCTGCGGCGGAGCGTATAGACGCGGACGTCATCAAGCGCGGGCTTGCGCGCTCGTCGATAGCGGTCAACGCCAAAAGCGGATTGGAGGGCGAGCGCATGCGGCATACCGCCGCCGTGCGCGACGAGTACGGCAAGCGCATTGCCGAGCTGGACGCGCAAATTTCGGCGGTGGGCGCAAAGCTGACCGCCGCGCTCAACGATTTCAACCTGTCGTATGCCGCCAAGCTCAACGAAACGCTGGGCGCGCTCAAAACGGAGCGCGAGCAAAACACGCAGGCGGCTATCAAGTACAACAACGAAGTAAAAGCCAAGCAGGCGACGCTGGACGCGCAGAAAGCCAAGACGGAAAGCGACCTGTATACCGCGGCTATCAAGCAAAATCAAGCGGCGTCGGACGTGAGCTTGCTGTCCGAGGCGGAGCGCGAAAAGGTGTATTCGGCGGTGTTTGCAAAGCTCGATTCGTATCTGTCGAGCTTGTCGGAGGAGCAGGCGCGCATAGAGCTGCGCAACTATCCGATGTATCGCACGCACCTCAACGACTACTATTACTACAAGCTGTACGACAGGTACGCAAGACAGTAAATTACAATAAAAATCGGTCGCGTATTTACGCGGCCGATTTTTTCGTGCGACGGCGCAAGCGCGCGGTTTGTTTTGCCTTTGCGCGGGCTTTTAAGGTTGAATTTTGACGGAAACTGTTGACAAAGTAAACATAAAATAGTATCATTTAACAGAGTGCGGGTTTATATTATAAAGTAACGGCTCGCAAAGGGAAGGCTATGTCTAAACGGAAAATACGCGATATAATAATTGTTGCGCTTTGCGCGGTGGCGGTAGTTGTGGTGGCGGTGGTGTACTCGCTGTTTGCGAGCCGACACATATTCAATGAGAGCAAGGAGCATTTGAACGAGATATACGAGCAGGTCAACACTACGTTCTCGCAAACGGTTGACCACAACCGCAAGCTTATGCACAGCTGGGAGCAGTATATCGAAAATTCCGTTAATATTTTAAATTCGGAAACCGCGACGGAGACTACCAAAGCCGAGCGCCGCGCCGAGTTCGAAAGCTTTATGGCGGAGCAAAAATCGCGCTGGAACATTACCGATATTTTGTTTATCGGCGACGAGTACGAGGATAACGAGCGGCTTGTGCAGTGCGCCAGGCTCAACGGCGAGACCGTAAAGCTCAGATTCCGCCGCAGTCTCAAAACGCTGCTCGCCGAGGACAAGGGCGGCGTTGTGGGCTCGGTGGACGGCGACGAGAACGAGCACGACAGGTTTATGATGTTCGCCGTGCCCATTCACGCCAATACGTACATGGGCTTCGAGTACACGGCGATAGGGATAAATTTCAGCGCCGAGGATATGCAAAAGGCGCTCGACATAAAGACGTTCGGCGAGACGGGTATATGCTACTTGGTATTGCCCGACGGCGCGGTGCTGTTGCAGTCGCGCGACGACGGGAACAATCTTACCAATATCTTGGAGTTTTTGAGCTCGGATATGTGTAAGCTGGAAGGCAAGTCCGTGAGCGATATTTACGACGATTGGCAGCCCAAGCTCGACGAGAACGGCAAATCGCATCAAGCGTCGGACACAATGCTTTTTAAAGCCGGCGACGTGGAATACTATTTCTCGTACGTGCCCATTGCGTTCGGCGATTGGATGCTGCTCGGCATGGTGCCGAGCGACGTAGTCAACGGCAGCATGAATTGGTTCAGAACGGTTACGATAATCGTCATGATAATCATATTCGCGTGCGTGGCGGCGGCGCTCACGTTCATAGTAATCACTACAAGCCGAAACAGAATAAAGGAAAAGGCTACTGCCGTTAAATCGCGCGAAAACCTGTTGGATTTGCTCACTGTCGGCAATAACGATATGTTCATCGTGTTTTCGCCCGAAACGTTTACCGCTGACTATATGAGCTCCAATATCAAAAAGGTTTTGGGGCTCGATGCGGACGAGCTGCGGCGCGATATACGCACTCTTTTGTCGGCATGTATAGAGCCGCACAAGGCGTTTACCACCGAGGGGCTCATAAAGCTGCCCGAGGGCAACGCGTTCGAAATAGATATCGGGCTCAAAAACATAGAGAACAGCGAGCCGTATTATTATCACATGTCCATGTATCACACGGTGAGCGAGGATAAGCACAGCTGCGTGCTCATGCTTTCCGACCGTACCGAGGACAGAGAAATGCGCAACAACCTCAGTCAGGCGCTCAACGTTGCTAAGAGCGCCAACGAGGCTAAGAGCAATTTCCTTTCCAACATGTCGCACGATATCCGTACGCCGATGAACGCCATTATAGGCTACGCGACGCTGCTTGCCAAGGATGCGGACAACGGCGAAAAGGTGCGCGAGTACACGCGTAAGATTTCTTATTCCGGTCAGCACCTGCTCAGCCTTATCAACGACATACTCGACATGAGCAAAATCGAGAGCGGCAAAACCATGCTCAATATCGAGCAGTTCAGCCTGCCCGAGTTTATCGAGGAGCTGTACGCCATGCTCAGCTCGCAGACCAACGCCAAGCACCAAACGTTCGAGGTGCACACGAAGGGCAATATCCCCGAGTTCGTTTTGGGCGACAAGCTGCGGCTCAATCAGATTATGCTCAATATTTTGTCCAACGCGGTCAAGTACACGCCTGCGGGCGGCGAAATCAATTTGCGCGTGGAGACGATGAAGCAAAAGGTTCACAATCACGTGCACCTGCTGTTCACCGTCAAGGACAACGGCATTGGCATGAGCGCCGACTACGTAAAGACGGTATTCGAGCCATTCAGCCGCGAGACCACCGAGGCGACAAAGAGCATTCAGGGCACGGGCTTGGGCATGGCGATTACCAAGAATATCGTAGACCTCATGGGCGGCACGATA
The DNA here is from genome assembly GCA_910577945.1 of uncultured Christensenella sp. Lineage (GTDB taxonomy): Bacteria > Bacillota > Clostridia > Christensenellales > Pumilibacteraceae > Anaerocaecibacter. The sequence continues at coordinate 34,333 of CAJTNI010000016.1, forward strand.
TCGGTAAAGAGCAAGCTCGGCAAGGGCAGCACCTTCGCCGTCGAGCTCGAACTTGCCGTGGCGGAGAGCATACCCGACGACGCCGATTTCTGGGCGCACCACAACGTCACGCGCGTGCTTGTCGTGGACGACGAGGAAGACGTGTGCATGGATATAAAAGAGCTCATGTCGGACACGGGCGTAGACGTATCGTACGCGCTCAAAGGCGGCGAGGCGGTGGAAATGGTCGCCAAAGCGGTCAAGGACGGCGAGGATTTCAATATCGTATTGCTCGATTGGAAAATGCCCGATATGGACGGCGTGGAGACGGCGCGGCAAATACGCGCCAAGGTGGGGCGCGAGCTGCCTATCGTGGTGCTCACGTCGTACAGCTTCGAAGATATCGAGGAGGAGGCGCGTTCGGCGGGCGTCGATTTGTTCCTGTCCAAGCCGTTCTTCGTATCCAATTTCCGCCGCGCGGTCATGCAAATTCGCAACGACGGCGCGACGGCGGACATAAGCCCCGAGGAGACGAAAAACCAATCGCTCGCAGGGCTTAAAATACTCGCCGCCGAGGACAACGAGATTAACGCGGAAATCCTGTGCGAGCTGCTCGATATCGAGGAAGCGGTATGCGATATCGCGCCCAACGGCAAAGAGGCATTGGAAAAATTCGAGGCGTCCGAACCCGGCAAGTACGATATCATATTCATGGATATTCAAATGCCCGTCATGAACGGTTACGAGGCGGCGCGCGCCATTCGCGAGTGCAAGCACAAAAACGCCAAGAGCATTCCCATTATCGCCATGACGGCAAACGCGTTCGACGACGACGTAAAGGCGGCGCTCGACGCGGGCATGAACGCGCACCTCGCCAAGCCCATAGATATGGATAAGCTTAAAGCGCTTGTCGCGTCCATTATGGGCGACAAAAAAGATTGACGGCAAATAGTCGACGTTGCACTCCGCAGAGCGGCAATCGGCGCGATGCGTTTCCGCGCAATTACGGGAACGCGTAAATAATACTAAACTTTAAAGGAGTTCATTTTAAATAAATGAGCGCTAAAAAAAGCAAAATTCTCGTCGTTGACGATTCTGAACTAAATCGCGCGTTGCTCGTCGATATGTTGGAGGACGATTTCGACATTATCGAGGCGGAAAACGGCGAACAGGCGATAGCCGTACTCGTGGAGCAGGAGACCGATATCTCGCTCATGCTTCTCGATATAGTTATGCCTGCGATGGACGGGTTCGAGGTGCTCGCAATCATGAACAAAAAGGGTTGGATTAAAACCATACCCGTCATCATGATTTCCGCGGAAACGGGCTCGGCGTATATCGACCGCGCGTACGACCTCGGCGCGGTGGATTACATAAGCCGTCCGTTCGACGAGCGCACCGTTCAGCACCGCGTAATGAGCAACTACATGCTAATGCTCAAACAGCACGAAATGGCTAACATGCTCACCACGCAAATCTACGAAAAGGAAAAAGACAACAGGCTCATGATTGAGATACTGTCGCATATCGTAGAGTTCCGCAACGGCGAGAGCGGCTTGCACGTTTTGCACGTAAACGCATTTACCGAGCTTATTTTAACGCGGCTCATGCAAATGACCGACAAATATAAGCTCACCGACAACGACCTGCATATCATATGTATTGCGTCGGCGTTGCACGATATAGGCAAGATATCCATTCCGTCGGAAATCCTCAACAAGCCCGGGCGGCTTACCAAAGAGGAATTCGAGCAAATGAAAAAGCACACCGTCGAGGGCGCAAACATGCTCGACGCAATCCCGTTCCGCAAGAACGAAGCGCTCATCAAGGTGGGGTATCAGATTTGCCGCTGGCACCACGAGCGCTACGACGGCAGCGGATATCCCGACGGCTTGAAGGGCGACGATATTCCCATTTCCGCGCAGGCGGTCGCGCTCGCCGACGTGTACGACGCGCTCACCAGCGAGCGCGTGTACAAGGCGGCTATCCCGCACGACGACGCAATCGCCATGATTTTGGACGGCGAGTGCGGCGCGTTTAACCCGCTGTTGATGCAGTGCTTAAAGGATATCTCGGACACGCTCAAAGACGAATTGCATTCGGTGTCGTTCGGGCATGCGACCGACCACGACATTATGCACACGGTGGAGCGCACGCTCAAAAGCGACGGACCCGACGTGTCGGTGCGGACTATTCGGCTGTTGGAGCACGAGCGCATGAAAAACAAGTTCATGTCCGACATATCGCACGAGATACAGTTCGAGTATATCGTCGAGCCGGAGATGATAGTGCTGTCCGAATGGGGCGCGGAAACGCTGGGCATGCCCGAAAAAATTATCAATCCGTCGGAGAGCGATTTTGCCAACAAGGTTCTGTCGCGCGACGACTACGACTATATAATCAACAAAATGCGTCAAACCACGCCCGAGCGTTCGGTGCTGTCCGAAAAAATCAGCCTGAACCTCAACGGTAACAAGAAATGGTGCAAGCTGATAGCTAAGGTCATGTGGGGCGACGCGGAAGCGCCCGAGTTCGAGGGCGCAATCGGCAAGATAATCGACGTGGACGAGGAGACCGAGGAGCTGCGGCATTTGGAGCTTTTGGCAAACCACGACGCTTGCACGGGGCTTTTGAACCACAACGCCGCAAAGCGCCAGATTTCCAAGCTGTTGGAGGGCGCGGGCGCGCACAAGTACGCGCTCATATTCTTCGACCTCGACAACTTGAAGGTAGCCAACGACAATTACGGGCATTTGTTCGGCGACGAGCTGCTCAAAACCATTGCCGACAGAATACGCAAGAATACGCGTAGCTTGGATATTTCCGCGCGTATGGGCGGCGACGAGTTTATAATCTTCATGGAATACAAGGACACCATAGAGCCGCAGGTAGACCGTATTTTCAAGCGGCTGACCGAACCGTACAAGGATTTCGACGTTCGGCTCAGCATGGGCGTCGCGTGCGCGGAGAGCGAGGGTATAGATTACGACGCGCTGTTCGAAATGGCGGACCAAGCGGCGTACTCGGTCAAGCGCGGCGGCAAAAACGCGTATAGGTTTTACGACGAATCGGTCAAGAGCATGTTCGTCGCGGATAAAAAGGACTGATAAACGCGCACGTGCGTGCGTAGCGGCGCTTAGGCGCGCGGCTCGCGTAGCGGCGACGTTTTACGGATAGGAGGTCGATGATGACTGTTAAAGAGTGCTACGATGAAATGGGCGCGAGCTACGACGAGGTTTTCGGACGGTTGAGGACGGACGAGCGTATCGCCAAGTTCCTGCGCAGAGTGGCGGACGACAAGAGCATGGAGCTTTTGGAAAGCTCGATTGCGACGGGCAATGCGGAGGAGGCTTTCCGCGCCGCGCATACGATTAAGGGCATTTGCATGAACCTCGCGCTCACCAAAATGTCCGCGTCCGCGAGCGCGGCAACCGAGGCGTTGCGCGGAAAATCGACCGTAGAGGCGGGCGTTGCGCCGCTTATCGCCGCGCTCAAAGCCGATTACGACAATACGATAAGGTGCATAAAAGCGCTCGATTAGCGCGCGCCGTATACGCGCAGTTTAACGTGTGAAAAAATTCGCAAATTCTTTTACACAAATTGTTTTGCAAATACTTTACATTTATAAAAATTTTTGCTATAATGTTCGGAGTGTATAAAGCGCGGTAAGCGTAAGCGTGCGTGCGGCTTTTGCGCCCGAGGTAACCGACCTCATAC
>CAJTNI010000017.1 GCA_910577945.1 uncultured Christensenella sp.
ACTCATTCACAAGTAATTTAACTATTTATCTGTCCAACTTTTGGGGTTCATAGCACGTAGGGCGGCTTTTTCGTTGGGCGAATAATCTTATAATCGCGACTGCGCGTCGATAACTGTTTATTTGCGTATTTTCTTTGTGACCCAATAGGTCAAAAGATAGCCCGAGAACAGCGCGGCAAACATGTAAGGGGCGAGCGCCGCGCCCGTAAATATAACGTACGCGGCAAAGCCGCCGCCGACTGTCAGCACGGTCAGCGTGTCGAGGATTACGGTGACGGGCAAGAGATTGGTGCGCTTGGCGAGCGCGGTCGCGCCCAGGTATATAAAGCGCGCGGCAATGCCCAGCGCGAAGCAGAAAATAAACGCGTACGTTTGCGACATTATTTGAAAATGCGCTTGATAAGCGATTGCTTGGCTTGCGCGTATTTTATGGCGTCGATATTGCCCGTGAGCGCGAGGTTGCCGTCGTCCACGTCGAACTTGGAGATTTTAAGCTCGCTGCCCGTTATAATCAGTCTCCCGAGGCAGGTGGTCACGTCGATTTGCGTATCGGTCATGCCGTCCACCTTCGTCACGCCCGTGAGCGACGCTTTTTTGCGGTCGGTCATGGCGAACGAGTGCGACGTGAATTTGCTTTGTGTTTGCGGTACGGTGGTAATAGTGCTTTTCATACCGCTATTGTATGCGCCGCGCCCGTCGAATAGACCGCGCGCGGGCGGCGTTGCGCCGACGCCGAAAATAGTCGAAGGGTCGTGCGCGAAAATGTCCGTTAAAAAGATTGATTTTATCCGCGCGGTGTTGTAAAATGAAAGGACTGCGGACGAGCGCGTTGCGCGCGCCGCGGCAAAATTAAAGGGCTGTAAATTTATGGACGTAAAGAAACAACTCGCCGAGGAATTCGGCATCAAAGAAGAACACTGCTCGAATATAATCGACTTGCTCGACCAAGGCGACACCGTGCCGTTTATCGCGCGCTACCGCAAGGAAATGCACGGTGCGACCGACGACCAGGTTATACGCGAGCTGTCCGACAGGTACGACTATCTCAAAAACCTGCAAAAGCGCAAGGACGAGATTAAAGCCGCTATCGAGTCGCAGGGCAAGTGGACGGACGAGCTCGCCGTCGCGCTCGACGGCGTGCGGACGCTCACCGAGGCGGAGGACGTTTACCGCCCGTACAAGCAGAAGAAAAAGACGCGCGCGTCGGTCGCGATTGCGCGCGGATTGGAGCCGCTCGCCGATATCATAGAGGCGCAGGAGCTTGCCGCATACGACGAGGCGGAGCTTACCGCGCCGTACATAGACGCGGAAAAGGAAGTGCCCGACGCCGCCGCCGCAATCGCGGGCGCGTGCGATATTATCGCCGAGCGCATAAGCGACGACGCGGGCGTGCGCAAGGCGCTGCGCGACCTCGCCTTGTCGGAGGGCAGGCTTGTCGCCGTCGCCGACGAGTCGTGCGAGGACGCGGAAAAGAAAAAGGTATACGAAACGTATTTCAAGTTCGACGAGGGCGTGGCGAACGTGCCCAGCCATCGCGTGCTTGCCGTTACGCGCGGCGAAAAGGAAGAATGCTTAAAGGCGAGCGTTGCCGTGGACGAGGCGAAGTGCATTGCCGTCATCGCCGCCGCCAAAAAGAAGCGTTCGGCGTTCGACGCGCTCATCGACGCGACTATCGAGGACAGCTACAAACGGCTCATTCAGCCGAGTATAGAGCGCGAGGTGCGCGCGGAGCTGTTCGACCGCGCGTCCGAGCAGGCGATTAAAACGTTCGAGCGCAATCTCAAACCGCTCCTGTTGCAGCCGCCGCTCAAAGGCAAGGTAATACTCGGGCTCGACCCCGCGTATCGCACGGGCTGCAAGATAGCGGTTATCGACGCGTCGGGCAAATATTTGGACCATACGGTGATTTATCCCACGCCGCCGCAAAAGAAAATCGAGGAGTCCAAAGCGACGCTCAAAGCGCTTATAAACAAATACGGCGTGGACTGCATTTCCATAGGCAACGGCACGGCGTCCAAGGAGTCGGAGATTTTCGTCGCCGAGCTTATAAAGGAGCTCGACCGTCCCGTGTCGTACGCGGTGGTGTCCGAGTCGGGCGCGTCGGTGTACAGCGGCTCGCCGCTCGCCGCCGAGGAGTTCCCCGACCTCGACTTGACCTTCCGCAGCGCGATATCTATTGCGCGCAGGCTCTTAGACCCGCTCGCCGAGCTCATTAAAGTGGACGTGCGCTCGCTTGGCGTGGGACAGTATCAGCACGATATGCCGCAAAAGCGGCTGGTGTCGTCGCTCACCGCCGCCGTCGAGGATTGCGTTAACAGCGTGGGCGTAGACCTCAACACCGCGTCGTACAGCCTTTTGGCGTACGTGTCGGGGCTCAATCAGGGCACGGCGAAAAACATCGTCGCGTACAGGTCGAACAAGCCGTTCCGCTCGCGCCGCGAGCTGCTGGACGTGCCCAAGCTGGGCGCAAAGGCGTTCGAGCAGTGCGCGGGATTTTTGCGCATTCCCGACGCGGAAAACGTGCTCGACAATACGGCTGTGCACCCCGAGTCGTACGCCGCCGCAAAAAAGCTAATCGAAAAGTTCGGATATACCGAGGCGGACGTCAAGGCGTGCAAGCTCGCCGAGCTACCCGCGCGCATAGCCGCCGAGGGCGAGGACAAGGTCGCCGAGGAAATCGGCGTGGGCGTGCCTACGCTCAACGATATAGTGACCGAGCTGTTAAAGCCGGGCAGAGACGTGCGCGACAGCCTGCCGCCGCCCGTGCTGCGCTCCGACATCATGGACATGAACGACCTCAAAGAGGGCATGCAGATAGCGGGCGTGGTGCGCAACGTGACCGATTTCGGCGCGTTCGTCGATATTTCGGTGCACCAGGACGGCTTGCTGCATATTTCGGAGATTTCCGATAATTTTATCAAGCACCCGTCGGACGTGCTCAAAGTGGGCGACAAGATAAACGTGTGGGTGTTGTCGGTGGACAAGGAAAAGCACCGTATCGCGCTCACCATGCTCGACCCCGCGACGAGCGAGCAGCGCAAGGCCGCGCGCGAAAAGCAAAAGCAGGATAGAGCCGCGTTCAAGGCGGAGCGCGAAAAGCGCAAGACCGAATACGAGGCGCGCCGCAACGGTCAGGGCAAGCCCGACGACCGCCGCGAGCGTCAGGGCGAACGGCACGACCGCCCGCGCGGCGACCGCTTCGAGCGGCGCGACCGCGGCGACGACAGACAGGGCGAGCGCAGAGAGCGGTTCGACAGGAGCGGCGGCAGAGGCGAAAGGCAGAGCGGATATCACGAGCGCGTGGAGAACAACGCGCCCAAGACCGACAATATGTCGTTAGACGAAAAGCTCGCCGCGCTTGCCGATATGTTCAAAAAGAAATAAGAAAATTTGCGTTATACAAACGCGCCGACGGAAAGCCGGTCGGCGCGTTTTGCGTGAACGTTTAATGAAAGAAACAGAGAATGAACCCGCCGCTAATTGCGAGCTATTTAACCAAATCGGTGGAAAGATAGCGGTCGCCGCCGTCGGGCGCGATTACGGCTATCGTTTTGCGCGCGTTTTCGGGTCGGCGCGCTACGGATATTGCGGCGGCAAGCGCCGCGCCCGAGGAAATGCCGACGAATACGCCCTCGCGCGCCGCGAACTCGCGCGCCGCGGATAGCGCGTCGGCGTCGTTTACGCCCACAACCTCGTCGTAGATAGCGACGTCGAGCGCGCTCGGCACAAAGCCCGCGCCTATGCCCTGAATGCCGTGCGCGCCGCTTTTGCCCGCGCCGAGCACGGGCGAGGCGGACGGTTCGACGGCGATTATGCGGATAGAGGGCTTTTGCTCTTTCAGGTACTTGCCTACGCCGCTTATCGTGCCGCCCGTACCCACGCCTGCGACGAATACGTCGATATCGCCGTCGGCGTCGCGCCACAGCTCGGGCGCGGTGGTGCGGTAGTGCGCTTCGGGATTGGCGGGATTGTCGAACTGCCCGAGCGTGATTGCGCGGGGCAGAGCGCGCGTGAGCTCCGCGGCTTTTTCAATCGCGCCCGCCATGCCGCGCGCGCCGTCGGTCAAAACGATTTCCGCGCCGTATGCGGCAATCATACGCCTGCGCTCGACGCTCATGGAATCGGGCATGACGATAATTACGCGGTAGCCCTTTGCGGCGGCGACGGCGGCAATGCCTATGCCCGTGTTGCCGCTCGTCGGCTCGACTATTACGGCGCCCGCGGAAAGCCTGCCCGCGCGTTCCGCGTCCTCAATCATGAACAGCGCCGCCCTGTCCTTGACCGAGCCCGCGGGGTTAAAGTATTCGAGCTTGACCAAAAGCCGCGCGTCGATATCGCAAGCGCGAGCAAACGCCCGCGCGTCCAACAGCGGCGTCCCGCCTATAAGCTCCGTTACGGATTCGTAAATTTTCATAGATGCTCCTATGCTTTACTTGTGTTTTGATTATTAATAATATAACATTAAGTATGATTTACGGTCAACTAATGACAATTTATTTAGTATAGTAACGTGAAAAAATAAGAAACATATAATAATATTAGGCAAAATTTGTTGAAATAAGCAAAAAAATAAAAATTTTTTCGCTGTGTAAAGTATTTTTATTTGACATTGCATAGGATATCGTGTATAATGTTTGATATCCATTGTGATTTGAGAGAAATATATGTTAACAAGTTTAAAAGATTACATGTCCAAGTCGGATGCCAATACTAGAAATCAACTTGAAATTCCACGTTCGAGCGTGCACGACCGTGCGAAAAAATCGACGGTAAGTCATGCTTTATTCAATGCAAGCCGCGTCGAAGAACGCGTTTATTTGAGTACTGACGACAGCGACGACTGATTTATTTAAAATTAAAAATCGAACGGGACTTTCATAGTCTCGATTTTGTTTTGCACTAACGGACGAAAAGATATGCGCATTAAGAAAATCAAATTGGTCAATAACGGCAACGGCGCATCACAGTATGACGTTATTATAACCGATTTGAATTTTTGGCATGAATTTCGTTCCTATCCGGAAACGTATGATTTTGCGAATAAGAAGGGATATTGTTTTAACGTTATTTCATTTAACGACGACGAGACAGTAAAGACTGATAGTATTGCAGGCGTAATTTTGTGTAATTTCAAAAATGCATCGTTTGATAGAACGGAGTTTGAAAAAATACAGAAAATTGCGAAAACCATAAATGCAAAGGCGTATTATTGCTTAGGCTCGGCGGATGTTTTGATTTTGCTATACGATTCGGATGAGAATGCAGTGAGACTGCTGGTCGATAATATAAAAGACCTATGTACTTGTATATTTTCAGTAACCGAGCCTCATATAAATTACTACGGACACGTAAGAAAAAAGGTTGATATCGAACAGAGCTTTGATAATTTTCGTAAAACATATAATAAATTGGCACATTCGGCACATTGCGCACATAGACGACTTTTGGGCGTAATAGACGAGGTGAAAGATTTATATGACGCAATTTCGGTAGATAATAATGCGATATGCGATATGATTGGCAATTTTATAAAATGCTTTTTTGAGTCCACCGAAAAATTGATATCGCATATGTTGAAACAACCCAATGCGATTATTCATACGGGGGATAATGATAAACTGGGGTATAATAATTTTACTAAATATTTTGAATTATGTATCGAGCATTTTCGTAGCGTTGTAGAACCTTTAATGGTCGAGCTTGCAAACGCGCATTCGGAACGGTTGTTTACGCGCAGGGCCCTGGAACGCTCGGCTAAGTTAATGAGCGTATATAATAATCTTTTGCTCGAATGGGACAGTTTGCATATAAAGAATAAGGAAAAAGATGGTGATGGCGCAGATGGCGCATTGGATAATAGTTTGATTGCATATTTCGTAACGTCTGGCAGAGCCGATAAAACAGATAATAACGATTTATATAATTACAATCACGGAATTTTCGAGACATATAAGATGTCTCGTCCTATTATTGTGACTATCCCGGAAGCGGGTTTATACGATATAGAAGGCTCTATTTTCCGTTTGGCGCATGAATTTTTTCACGTGCGAGGAAAGCGAGAAAGAATAAAGCGCGCGCATTGCTATATGGATAGCTTGAATAACATTTTCGGCTTATATATTTATGACGTTATTTGCGACAGATTGCGGCGGATAAAGGCTCGATTGATTTTCAATAATAGATTTTACGATACGTCCTTGCGAAAATTATATCCGCAATTAAATAGCTTCAACGATTTTGTGGACGATTTGAGAAAAGTGGACGATTTGAGAAAATTGGTTTCCGACAATGGCGACGAGCTTGAAAAAATCGTGGGAACGGTTTTTGAAAATCGAAAAAATTTTGCTAAGACGTATTATAAAAGTAAGGGAAAAACCGTCAGAGACATCAAAGCGGTATTTCAAGAACCCGATATAAAAACTAAGTTCATAGAAAGTATTATAAAAGCAAGAACTGAACTTTTAAGTTATTTAGGCGACGTTGGAGAGGGTAAAAATTTTGCCGAATGCGTCGGCGAATATATTGCGTATATAGACAAAAGGTCGGACAAGCCTTTTACAAAAGAACTCTATAAATATTGCGAAAATACCCCGAGAGAACGGGTTATGGAGTTTTGTCGCGACCGATTAAATGAAATTTTGCGAATCATCAATAGAAATATATCGGGCGAATTGGACGGATTGTTGTCTAAGCTCTTAAAAATGATAGCAAAAACAAAATCATTCAGTCAGGCTGATTCTATCGATAAAAATGCAACAGGTAGTGCGGAAAAGCTTTTTACATGGACCGATTTATTTTTGTCGGATACTCAGGCCGAAGAAAAGATTAAAAAAGCCGTTATTATCGGTATTAACAATTTTATAGAGTATTCGCATGACGAGCCGCATTTAAGCGAGTATATCGGCGTTATGAACGAACAGCTGCCGGATTTATATAAGGAATGTATAGCGGATTGTCTTGCTTTGTCCGTTATGAACGGCGGCGAAACGAAAAGAATTAATTTTGTTAGTTACATTTTGTATTTCTTGTATGAGCAACGCGGTGTAGACGATTATTTTGCAACAAAAGACGAACTGATTGATACCTTTATGGTTTTTAGATTGTGCGCGGTAAAAGACGCATGTGGCTTAGAATACGACGAAAATAATTCTGAGTTATATGTGAAACAAATAGAGGACTATTATAAATATGTTATGTACCCGCATCATGATAGAAAAAATATAGACGCGAAAACACGGGATTATTCGAGTAAATTGTTAGATAAAATAAACTCGATTTTGAAGATATATAAGAAATACGAAGTGAACGAATATATGAAAAAGCTTAAAGAATATTTAGATGAATGTATCACCAAAAACAATAATTTGTGTGATGCAATGTACGACACCATATCGGAATTGGATATGGGCGCAAGCGTCGACGAAGCCCGTCGTGTTGAAAGTTATAATAATTTTGTAGTGAAATGGTCGGGTGAAATGAGGGGAATAAAATGAATGAGGAGAATAAAATGAGTTATATTCAAAATTCGATAGCGGCGGTTTTAATTGATTGTTTGGATAAAATCTCAATAAATTTGCAGTCTGAGAAATCGAACGACGAACTTAATAAAGTAATCGAATTGTTAAAAGACGAATTTTTATTGCAAGCTGTCCCGTATAAGAATATTAAACAGGATTTCTCGAAAATTTTCGGGGTGATGAAAAGAAAAAAAGCTGCATTGGTATTCGGTGCAGGCGTGTCTATGGGTAAGCCTCTCAATATGTGTAATTGGAGCGGATTACTTAAAAATGCAGTTACGGGGCATTTCCTTTCGTGTTATGAAAAAACGTTCATCGATGCGAACGATTTCTCAAATTTATACGGAGATTTCCTCGGGAAATTCGATTTGTACGAATTGGCGCAATACATAGAAAACAGTATACGCGAACGACACGCAACCGATTATTTATATAATCGTGACGAGATAGAAGAACGCGTAAATGCCGATATGTACGAAATCGTAAAACGGTCTATTTATAGGGATAAACAAAGAGATGGAAAAAGCGGTCAATCGGAGGATGACTTTGTTGCCGAAATAGAAAAATCTTTATTATTCCGATTGTGTAAATACATAACGGATAAAAAAATAAGTCGAGTGCTTACGTATAATTACGATAATGCTTTTGAATTTACATATTGTAAATATGCGAAAGAGAATAGCGACGGCGTTAAAATTAAGAAATTAACGCCTGTTTTTATCGATGACCAATTATCGGACGTCGCAGAGGATACCGGTTGCGTTTGTTATCATGTGCACGGATACGTACCGTATTTCGACGAGAAATACAGTAGCGAGGCAAAGGTGTTAAACGCGCTCAAAAAAAGCGAGGCGCGGCGATTGATACTTTCGGAGTACAGTTACGACGATATGGCGCATTCTAGTTACAAATGGCGTAATACTCTGCAAATTGACACGTTTTTGAAATATAATTGTTTGTTTTTCGGTTTTTCCGCTACCGATAAAAATTTCAAGCGTATTGTCAAGCTTATGGGCTGGCGGAACGAGGGCGCGGTGTTCGACGAGGAGCACGAGGCAAAGCACTATATATTTATGACAATCGACGATTATATACGGAATATATTCGGAGATTTGGCGCCTATCGTATTTTACGATAAGGAAGACTGCAAATCGGCAAAGGAACGTAAAGCTGCGTCGGCAAAAAGGGATGAGGCGCAACGCAAGCTGCAAAATGATTTTGCCGAAAATCCCAATGATTTATTGAAAAAGCTTATTGTGCAGTGTCGACTAATGTATTACACTCTCAGGTCGCGGCGCAAATATTTAAAAGGCTTGAATATTTATCCGCTTTGGTGTACGACGTACGATGCGGTAGACTGTTTCGATTATATGTTGTCGAGCGATTGAAATTATTGTGATAATTCACGATTATGCAAATGATTTTTTGTTATTATTGTTAACGAGTATGTGCAAGCGTTTTGATTGGGGGAACAAGCAATCAAGACCGACGATATTTTTTAATGTTTAAACGGCGATTTGCTGTCTGTTATTGACATAGCCGTTGTTTTGTGATAATATTTATATATCTAAAAACGCGAAAGGACGCTATGGTACTGCCGATAGTTTTATGCTCGATAACGTGTGTCGTAATGATACTCGCGATACTGTTTTTTCCCAAGCTCAGGCTGGGGAAGGTCAGGCTTGACACGTATTGGCTGATTACGCTTTTGGGCGCGGTTATCGTGTTGGCGTGCGCGTCCACCAAGCTCGAAACGGTGGGCAAGGCGCTGATTGCCGATACGGCGATAAATCCGCTTAAAATCCTCGCGCTGTTCCTGTCCATGACGGTGCTGTCCATATTCCTCGACGAGCTCGGTTTTTTCAGGTTTTTGGCGAGCGTCGCGCTCAAACGCGCGCGCACGGGGCAGACCAAGCTGTTTTTGTATTTGTACATAACGGTGTCGATACTCACCGTATTTACCTCAAACGACATTATAATCTTGTCGTTTACGCCGTTCATTTGCTACTTTGCCAAGAACGCCAAAATCGACCCCATTCCCTATCTTGCCGCCGAGTTCGTAGCCGCCAATACGTGGAGCATGGCGCTCATTATCGGAAACCCGACCAATATCTACCTCGCGACTGCGAGCGGTATCGGCTTTCTCGAATACGTTAAGTACAGCATATTCCCGACGCTGTTCGGCGGGTCGGTCGCGCTTTGCGCTTTGCTGTTGCTTTTTCGTAAAAAGCTGCGCATGCCCATGGACGCTCAGCCGGAGGACGTGGTCATCGAGGATAAACTGTCGCTGTGGGTGGGCATAGCGCACCTCGGCGTTTGCACCGTGCTGCTCGCGATAGGGTCGTATATCGGGCTGGAAATGTGGCTTGTGTCGGTGTGCGCGGCGGGTAGTCTGTTTATATTCACGGGCGTGATAGCGATTGTCCGCAGGAAAAAGCCCGCGGCGCTTATCGGGTGCTTGAAGCGCGCGCCGTACCAGCTCGTGCCGTTCGTTTTGTCCATGTTCGTCATGATAGTCGTGTTGGGCGACGTGGGCGTCACGGCGAAGATTGGCGAGTTCCTCGGCGGCGACCTGCCCGTATTGAAGTACGGTACGATTTCCTTCCTGTCCGCCAACCTAATCAACAACATTCCCATGAGCGTGCTGTTCTCCTCGATTATCGAAGGCAGCGGCGGCGTCGCGGGTCTGCCCGCCGTGTTCGCCACTATTATCGGCTCGAACGTAGGCGCGTTTCTCACGCCTATCGGCGCGCTGGCGGGCATAATGTGGAGCAATATCATAGGCAAGCACGGGCTTAAATTCGGATATCTCGATTTTCTCAAAATCGGCGTTACCGTCGCAATCCCCACGCTGTTCGCCGCGCTAGGCGGGCTGTGGCTGGCGTTTGCCGTATTTTAAGCGCGAGCGAATATTAATAACCGAGTTATCTACGGAGGAGTAATATGTCCGACAAAAACACAATATCCGAAAAGCCAGACGATTGGGCAAAAATCGAGCTCAATTCGTACGAGGGCGACGAGCCGTATGTTTTCGTCAGCTATTCGCATGCCGACACCGCGGCGGTGTACGAGGTGTTGAAGCTTCTCGACCGTGAAAAGTTTCGGTATTGGTACGACGACACCATGGAAATCGGCGAGGATTTCCGCGAGGAGCTGCGTTGGCGCATCGAGCATTGCAGCGCGTTCCTGCTGTTCGTGTCGGAGGCGTCCATGCGCTCCAAGTATTGCGGCATGGAAATAATAACGGCGTTTAAGCACGACAAAAAGATTTATCCCGTGTATCTCACCGACGACGTGGAAATTCCCGCGCCGCTCAAAATGATACTCGAAAACCTGCAACACGTAAAGGGCGTGTCCAAGAACAATTCCGACAAGTATATCGGCAAGCTTATATCGGGCTTGCCCGTCGAGGCGATGCGCAGTCTGGAAACTAACGGCGACGTGCTCGTGCGCTGCAAGGACGGCAGCACGGCGTTGTCCGTACCCGCGGGCGTGCGCACGATAGGCGGCGGCGCGTTTAAAAACTGCGAGCGGTTGGAGCGCATAGATTTCGGCGGCGAGGTGGAAATCTTGCAGCGCGAGGCGTTCCGCGGCTGCAAGGCGCTGTCGCGCGTGTTCCTGCCCAAGAACGTGCGCAAAATAGGCGAGAGCGCGTTCCGCGACTGCATTTCCATGACCGAGCTGGTTGTCGAGTGCGACGAGCCCGAAATAGGCGAGCGCTCGTTTGAAAACTGCTCGGCGCTCACGAGCATTACGCTAAGCGACGGCATAACCGAGATTTACGGCGGCGCGTTCAACAGCTGCAAAGCGTTGACCGAAATTCGCCTGCCCGAAAAGCTGACAATCGTGGGCGAGAGCGCGTTTGCCGATTGCGCCAAGCTGAAAGCCGTAGACGTGCCGCTATACGTCACCAAGCTCGACGACATGGTTTTCGACGGCTGCACCGAGCTCGAAAGCGTGGATTTGAAAAACAACCTCAACAAGATAGGCAAAAACTGCTTTAAGGATTGCATGAGCTTGAAAAGAGTCGACATACCCGCGTCCGTCAATTCGATTGGCTCGGGCGTGTTCCGCGGCTGTCTCGCGCTCGAACGGATAGACGTAGACCCCAAAAACAAGTGGTACAAGTCGCTGGACAACGTGCTGTTCAACAAGAACAAATCCACGCTCATTTGCTATCCCGCCAAGCTCGCCGCGGCGCGCTACACCGTGCCCGACTCGGTGACTGTCATCAACGATTGGGCGTTTTGCGCCGCGCCGCTCGAATACATAAACATTCCCGACAGCGTGTGCGAGATTGGCGAGGGCGCGTTCTATGCGTGCGCGTCGCTCAAAGAGGTGGTCGTGCCCGATTCGGTCACGCGCATAGACGATTCGGCGTTTCGCGGCTGTTCGGCGCTTACCGAGGTGGCGCTGCCCGACTCGGTCGTTGAGTTCGGTTGGGGGCTGTTCAGCGGCTGCGACAACGTTACGGTGGTTTGCGCCGACAATTCCGCCGCCGCCAAGTATTGCGAGCTTAAAAACGTCAAGCACAAATGCAGGTAGTACGCGCGTTTGACGTTTGTCGTTCGTTTGATTATAGGTAGAAAACAGTGAAAATAATAGAGGGCGCGTTCAACGTCGCCAAGGTGTTTACAGACGTAATAGAAGACGGCGCGCAGGCGCAAATAAAAGCGGTGTGCGATTTTTCGGCGTTTGCCGATTGTCAAATCCGCATTATGCCCGACGTGCACGCGGGCGCGGGCTGTACTATCGGCACGACCATGACGATTAAGGATAAGGTCACGCCCAACATGGTCGGCGTGGATATCGGCTGCGGCATGGAGCTTGTGCGGGTCACCGAGCGCGATATCGATTTCGGCGCGCTCGACGCGCTCGTTTACGCGCGCATACCGTCGGGGTTTAACGTGCGCGAAACGCCGCACGCGTTTGCCGAAAGAACGCGCATAACCGAGCTGCGGTGCGGTAAGCGCGTTAAGCTCGACAACGCGTTTAAAAGCGTGGGCACGCTCGGCGGCGGCAATCACTTTATCGAGGTGGACGCGGACGCCGACGGCAACAAGTACATAGTCGTGCATTCGGGCAGCCGGCACTTGGGCGTGGAGGTCGCCGAGTATTACCAAAACGAAGGATATCGCGCGCTGTGCGGCAACACGGCCAAGCAGATTGACGCGCTTATAGACAGGCTCAAAGCCGAGGGGCGGCAAGCCGAAATCGGTAAACTCGTGCGCACGGCGCGGCTTGCCGCGTCGGATATAGGCAAGTCGCTCGCGTACGTGGAGGGCGAACTGTTCGACGATTACATACACGACATGAAAATCGTGCAGGAGTTTGCCGCGCTCAACCGCAAAGCCATGATAAGCGAGATAACGCGCGGGCTGGGGCTTACCGTCGCGGACGGGTTCACCACGATACACAACTATATAGATACGGACAACATGATTTTGCGCAAGGGCGCTGTGTCGGCGCAGGACGGCGAGCGCTTGCTCATACCGATTAACATGCGCGACGGCTCGCTCGTTTGCACGGGCAAGGGCAATCCCGATTGGAATTACAGCGCGCCGCACGGCGCGGGGCGCATACTCAGCCGCGGCAAGGCGCAAAGCACGCTGTCGCTGGACGAGTTCGAGCGCGAAATGCGCGGAATTTACAGCACGTCGGTGCGGCAAAGCACGCTCGACGAAAGCCCCATGGCGTACAAGAAAATCGAGGACATTTTAGACAATATCGAGCCGACCGTCGCGGTGGTAAAGCGCATTACGCCCGTGTATAACTTTAAGGCGGCGGAGACCGAAAAGCCGTGGAAAAAGCGGTAGGAGGGGGATATGCGCCCGATTAACATTTACTTGCTGTCGCGCTCGGCGGTGTTCGACGCGGAAACGTTCGAGCGCGCCGACCGTGTGCTGTCCGCCAACGATTCGGTCATTCGCGAGCACGAAAAAAACGACCTCAAAGCGCTCGCCGATTGCTTGACGGCGGCGGGTTGCGCGCTGCCGCTTTTCGACGGGTTTTACTATTCGTACACCGTGCCGCAAATAGGCAAGGAGTTCGACCTTTTGAAATTTGCGGACGGCGCGACGCTCAATATAGAAATCAAGCACGAGCGCGTTGCCGACGACGAAATCGTCGCTCAGCTCGAAAAAAACCGCTACTACCTCGCGCACCTCGGCGGACGCGTGACTTCGTTGTGCTATATCGCGCTCGAAAACGGATGGAAGGAGTACGACGGCGCGACGCTGTCGGCGGTCGCGGCGGAACGCGCGGCGGAGCTTGTCGGTGAATTTGCCGACTGCGTGCACGTTATTATCGACGAGCTGTTCAAGCCGTCCGAATTTTTGGTGTCGCCGCTTACCGAGCCGCAAAGGTTTTTAAACGGCGAATACTTTTTGACGAATCACCAAAACGACATCAAAAAAAGCATAATGCGCGCGGCGCGGGCGCGTTCCCAAAGATATTTTTCAATCAAGGGCGGCGCGGGCACGGGCAAAACGCTGCTGCTGTACGACCTTGCGCACGAGCTTACCGCGCTGGGCAAGGTGTGCGTGGTGCATTGCGGAATTTTATGCGGCGGGCATGCCGAAATCATGCGAAACAGCGCGATAAATGTTATAGCGGTCAAGGATTTAGTTGTTAGGGATTTAAACGAGTATGATTTTGTTTTGATTGACGAAAGTCATCGTTTGCAATCGGAACAGCTCGATTGGATTATCGAGGAAAGCAAAGTCGCGATATTTTCGCTTGACCGTAATCAGATGTTATCTTCGAGCGAATTTAAAGTGGATATTGCCGTAGCGATAGATAAAATCCAAGGACTTGTTAGGTTCGAGCTTACGAATAAAATTCGCACAAACCGCGAGCTTGCCACGTTTATAATACGGCTGTTCGATTTGTCAAAGCGCGACCCCAACGTAAAGTACGAAAACGTGGACGTGATTTATGCGGGCGACAAGCTTGACGCTCAGCGCGCTATATCGCACTATCGCGACAAAGGATACGAGTTTATTAACTTTACGCCATCGAAGTATAATCCCGATATACTCAACATATTCGAGCCGTACAGCGACAGCAACACGCATCGCGTTATCGGACAGGAGTTTGACAGGGTAGTGATGTTTATGGATAGAAATTTCCGCTACGACGGCAATAAGCTATGCGCAAGCGAACACCCCAATCCCGATTATATCTACACTCAGCTATTGTATCAGGGGCTTACGCGCGTGCGCGAAAAGCTGTGCATTGTGGTTTTCAATAATCCCGACGTATACAAAAATTTGTTGCGCATAGCCGACAATCGCGATTGATATCCGACTGCCGATATTACGCGCGCGATTTATCGAGCACGTAGTAATCGTAATACGGCTCGCCCGCCTGACCCATAAGCGGGGCGGCGGAAAGCGCGTAGCCTAGCGCCGCGGCGGCGGCGAGGCGTTCGTTCGCGGCGGGCGGTATTTTTGTCGCGATTTTGTCGCAGTAGAACAGGTCGAACGCGGCTGGCACGAGCAGCCGCAAAATCTCGGTTATTGCGTCGCGGCGTTCACAGTCGCTGCGCAGGTCGAGCCGCAGCAGCCCGCAGTTGTCGTACGCATCGGCGTCGCTGTCGCGGTGGAACAGCTCGATAGTGCCGACGGCGGTATCGGTCGATTTGTCGATAATCGCCCAGCGCACGAAATAACCGTTTTCGTAGCTGAACAGCCAAAACGCGACTGCCTCGTTCATGCGCTCGATTGTCGTGTAGTGAAAATCGTCGCCGTGGCAGTTGTCGCCGTTGAAAAACGGCACGGCGCGTTCGTCCGAATATACCTTCAACAGGTCGGCGGCGTCGCTTTTTTGTACGCCGCGCAACTTAAATCGCGCGCCGTCGAAAGCTGGCAAAGCTTTGAATACGTCCATCGTTCCTCCGTGAAATCGAGCGTTCGTTTATATAGATTATATCATAAGCCTATGCGGATTGCAATACGATAGCGCGTATTTTTACGTTTGTCGTATCGCCGTGTGATTGCGCCGTGCGGGAAATCGTACAAAATAAAATTGCCGCCGTGCGCGGCAATTAAGTGCGTATTATTGTTTGACCGTTCACCGCCCGACGCGGCGAATTTCGGCAATCCGCTTTACGAGCGACGGCACAAACGTGAAGGGCGAGATAAACACGGCGGCGAGCACGCACACGAGTATAGAGCCGACAAAGACCAAGCCCGCAATCAGTCCGAGCGCTATTTTGGCTACTATCAAAAAAATCAGTCCGTCGGGCGACAGCGAAAATATGACGCCCGGCAAGCTCATTACGTGCCCGCCGCCCGTGCACACCTCGCGCACTACTCCGTCCCATATCATTTGCGTCGCGAACGTGTAGGCGACCAAGGTCAACATAATTCCGCCGCCGAATACCGCGCCCTTGTTTGATTCCTCTTGTATAGTCAAAGCTATCGTCATTATCAGCAGCAGCGCCGCAGGTATCGCGCCGAATATAAGCCCGCGGTTGCGGCGTTGCGTCAGCGTGCGGCGCGTCGTTTCGAGCTCGTTACGTTTGGCGAGCTCCGCGTTGTCGCGCGCTTGCCGTTCCTCGCGCGTCCTGCGCTCCGTGCAATCGCGGCAAACGAGCTTGGGTGAGGTTGAGCCCGCTTGATTGGAATAAACGACCTTGCCGCATTCGGTGCACATTCCTATTATTTCGGGCGGAGCGACGGCGTCGGCAGCGGCGGTGGCGGCGGCAATCTCCGCGACGGGCATTTCGTCGGGCGGTTCGTCCGCGCCGTCCTCGAAATACGATATCGGCACTTGGAACAGCTTGGAAATTCTCGATATCGTATCGAAATCGGGGTGAGACTCGCTGCGCTCCCATTTGGACACCGCTTGATATGTGACGTTAAGCTCGTTGCCCAATTCGGCTTGCGTCATGCCGCGCTGTTTTCGGAGCTTTGCGATTTTATCGCCGCAGGTCATAATTCTTTTTCCTCCTCGGCGGGAAATACGACCGCATATTCCCGACCGAAATATTTTACACGTTTAATTATACACTTTTTCACCGCGAAATTCAATGTTATTCTCTCAACGATTAGTTGAATTACCGTAAAATCGGTGGAAAAACGCGAATGCGCGCAAAAAAAGACAGCCGTTTAATCGGCTGTCCGCATCGAGCGTGCGCTCGGTCAGTTTTGGGATTGCGATTGTTCGTCCGCGGGCTCGGGTGCGGGAATGAGCTCGGCGTTGCGCAACGCGAGCCACCCGATTTGCCGCGCGCCCACCGCCGCGGCGGTGGCGAGCAGGCTTATGAACATAGCCGTAAGCCCTATGCCGTCGTAGCGAATGCACACGAACGAAAACTCTATTACGAAAATAAGCGCGTTTACCGCGATATACAGCTCGGAGCTGAAAAACGTGCGGCGCTTAAAACCGCGACGCGGCGCGTACTCCTTGGGTATGCGCTTTTTCAGCTTGCACCGCGTCATGTTCATGACGATTACGTAGACGGACGCAATCAGCATTACGAACACCGCCCACATGTACGCGTAGGCGTAAGAGGGGAGTTCGCGCGTCACGTATTCCAAACCGCCTTGCGGCAGCATTAGCACCACGATTTGCAGCAGCAACGCAATCACCGCCGCAAGCGTGCGGTTGAACGACGCCTTGGCGAGCTGCGCCTCGTCCGTTTCCGTGTAATAGTACGCGCCCGAGAGCTTTTTCTTTTTTTGCTTTTTGGCGGGCATATCGGGTAATTTATCCGTTTCGGCGGTATTTATACCCGTTTCCCGTTCCGTGGGCGCGGACGCTTTGAGCTCGTCGTTGTCTTTTTCCATTTATTTAATAAGCGAGCGCCAAAACGCCGCCTCCTTGCGGTTGCCGTTTGCCTTGTGGTAGTTGGCGAGCGCGACGCACGCCGATTTAGCGCCCATTTCCGCAAGTTCTTCCAACTCGCGCAGCGCGGCGGTTTCGTTCCAAGACATTTTGAGTACGGACAGCTTGACGGCGCAATCGGTTATTCCCGCTTTTGCGCCTATCTTAAAGTAGTGCGCCGCGCGGTCGTAATCGTTTTTTTCCAAGTGCATGTCGCCCAATTTTTCGCAAGCCTGCGGATTGCCGAGCTGCGCGGCGAGTATGACGTACTTGGTCGCCTCCTGCGGGTTAGTGCCGCGTATTATCTCCGAATACACGAACATCGCGTTGGGGTCGTCGTTGTCGACTGCCTTTTTCAACGCCTCCAATTCCTGCGAGGTCATACGGCGTTACCCGACAAGCGCCGTCGCTTTTGCCTCGTCCGCGCTTGCGGCCGCGGCGAGCGATTTTTTGAATACCGCGACGAGCGCTTCGGTCAGCTTGACGCTCGCTTTTGCGCCCAGCTTGACGCCGCCGATTTCGTTGTAAAGCGGCTTGAACGCCGAAAGGTCGGCGGGCAGCGCCGTGCCCTTTTCGAGGATTTGCGTGAACTCCGAAAAATCGACCGTGCCGAACACGCCGCACGCCGCGAGCGCGTCGCCCGCGGAAATATACTCGCTTGCGCTTACGGGGTTTGCGAAAATCACGTAAAACTCCGCGCCCTCGTCCTTTGCGGCGCACGCCGCCACGCACGCGAGCTTCTCGTCGGTTGCCGCCTTGATTATCTTTGCCGCGGCAGCCGCGACGGTGTTTTTAGCCAAGCCGCCCACGGATATTGCGGGAACTGGGTAGTCGAGCAAAGAGATTTTGACCGCGCCGTCGGCAAGCTTGGTCTTTGCCTTTGCCGCGGCGGGCGCGATTATATCGCAGGCGTAATACTTGCCGTCGCCGCCTATGCGCGTCGCGATTGCGCCGCCGTAATTGGTTACGTACGCCGCCATGCGCCGCGCGATATCGTCGGACATAAAGTCGTCGCAGTCGATTACGGCGATATTATTGCCGCGATTAAGCGGGACGTAGGGCAGCTCGCCGTTGGCGTCGATAACCACGGCGCGCCCGTTTTCGGCTTTGCCGTCGGCGTAGCGCGTAAAGCCGTCCGCGGAGTACGCTTCGCCGTCTGCCGCGAACCCGCCGAACGCGTACAAATCGAACAGAAAATCGAACGCCTTTTTGGGGCTTCTGCCGAGCGTGTCGGAAAAGTAGTAGTTAACCGTGTGGGGGAGCGGGAACAGCGCGTCCGTGACCGCGGCGCGGTCGAGCGCGGGCGCAACGGCTTCGAGCTCGTTCAACAGCGCGCCGAGCGTCGCGTCGCCGTAATCGCAATCCTTGACGCCGCCGAGGTCGGTCGCGCCCGCGAGCGCGGCGATACGGTTAAGCGTGTAGGTTTCGTCAAGCGCGTCGAGCATGAGGTTGTCGCGCGCGTAAGCTATGAGCTTGCCCAAAATTATGTTTATATCCGATTTCATAAAAAATTCCTCCGAATGCAATCTTCGATATAGCGTCGATACCGTGCGAATTTGCCTTTGCGTAGGGCAAACTCTTGCGTATTCTTATATTTAGAATATCACACGCCAAGGCAAAAAGCAAGAATTTTGCGGCGTAATCGCAAAACGCGCAATAATTTATGCCGCGGGGGTTGATTGCGCGCGCAAAATGTGATATAATGTGCGTATGATAAAAAGCAAGAGCGAGTTGGAAAAAACGGTGAGAGCCATGTTGCCGTCGCGCGACCTGCGGCGGTATTTGCGCGAGCGCAAAATCGCGCTCGGCGAGAAGGATATGTTAAAGCTTATCGACGATTACGCATACGACTTTTCGCAAAAGCTCGAACTTTTCGATATTGCCGCCGAGGTCTTTGCGGAAAAGCCGAACAAAAGGCATGCCGCCGCGCTCGCCGCGCATTATCGGCGCATTTACGCCGAGTTCATGAACGTCGACGGCGGCGAGGTTTACGCGATTGAAATAGAATGCGAGCCGAACGATAAGGACGGTCCGTACATAACGCGCACGTTCGACGACGCGCTCGCGCTTATCCGCGCTTATCTCAAAAAATACAAGCGAATCTTTGCCGAGAGCAAACGCACGCTGTATCATATTGTAAAGCATTCGACGCGCGCGCCGTCGCGCCCGAGCGATATCGACGGTGCGGTGGGCTGCTTGGGCGAATGCACGCTTGGCAAGGGCTTGAAAATACTCGACGTAAGCGTGTATAAGTTCGGCAACGAGTTTAATTCGCGGTGCGCACGCATAAGCGATTGCGATAATTGCAAGCGCGCGTGTCTCGCACAATACGAGCCCGATTACCCGCCGTTCTTGGAAAAGTACGATTTGGTCGAGGTTGCCGACTATTACCGCGGTCGCGCGCCCGAGTACGGCGTGCTGTTCTGCGACGTGCGCGAGAGCCCGAACGATTCTTACGTAATCATGCTGGACGACGACAGGATAAAAACGCGAGACGCAGACGGGTGCGACGAATACGGGTATTACAAAATTCTGTACGCGCACGAGCACCCCGCATACGCGCGCCTGTCCAAGCCAGATATCGCGACGCTGCCGCGCGAGCTTGTTCGCGATTACGAATACGCCGTCGGCATATTGAAGGCGGTCGAGCGCGATTGCGAGGAGAATTCATAAATGACGGGATGTGCGGCGCTGCCCCGTGCCCGAGCGGTGCGAATGCGGCTAAACGGATTGAGGTGATATGATTACGGCGTCCAAAGCGCAGTTGCGCGATTTTTACATAAACTACCACGGCTTCGACGAGTTTTTCGACGTGGACGGCGCGACGGCGGTAGACCGTATTTTCGGGCGGCTGCGGTCGATACAGTTCGACCCGCTCAACGTTTGCGGGCGCAACGCCGAGCTCGTGCTGTTTTCGCGCAACCGCAACGTGACCAAGACCGATTTGTTTGACGCGTTGTACAAGCGTCGCGCGCTTGCGGACGCTTGGGATAAGATGATGTGCATAATCCCGTCGGCGGAGCTCGCAAGCTTTGCGTACGTGCGCGAGCGCATGGCGGATGATTACAGGCTCACCATAAATCGGCGCGCGCAAAACGATTGCTACGATTACATGGACGAGGTTTATTCTTTTATCGAAAAGAACGGACCCGTGCTCATAACCGATATCCCCTCGCGCAAGACCAACGACGGGCGGTGGGGCTCGACCAAAATCGCCAACGTGTGTTGCGATTATATGTGGTACTGCGGGCGCGTCGCCGTCGCGTACAAAAAGGGCGTGGTCAAGGCTTTCGACACGGCGGAGCGCGTGTACGGCGCGGCGGCGTGCGAAAACGCGTTCGCCGATATGGCAGAGTTTATGCGCTGGTACGTAAAGCGCAGAGTGGCGGCAGTCGGCGCGCTGTGGAACAAAAACGGCGGCGGGTGGCTCGGTCCGTACCTCGAAAAGACGGACGGCAGAACGCCCGTAATCGCCGAGCTTGTCGAGCGCGGCGAGCTTGTGCAAGTTGCGGTAGAGGGAGAGAAAGCGCCGTTCTATATCTGCGCGGGCGCGGAGAAATATTTCGAGCCGACCGCGGCGCGCGAGCGCGCGATATTCGTCGCTCCGCTCGACAATCTCATTTGGGACAGAAAGCTCGTCAAATCGGTGTTCGGGTTCGATTACACGTGGGAGGTGTACGTGCCCGCCGAAAAGCGCAGGTTCGGATACTACGTGTTGCCGATTATTATAGGCAATAAATTTATAGGCAGGTTCGAGCCGCGGCAGTACAGGGCGGGCGAGCCGTTCGATATCAAGAACGTTTGGTACGAGCCGAATTACGCGCCTACCGCCGACGATATAGATTTGATATGCGCCGAGCTCAATCGGCTCGCCGCGTTCTCGGGTGCGGAGCTAGATAAGAGCGTAAAAGAAAAATTAAGAATGAAGAATTATTAACCCTCATTCTTAATTTCTAATTATTATTTATTTTTGGCAATATCGTGGCTAACGTACGACTATCCGCAAAGTACGCGCACGTAAAAGTTATGTTTGTTATACGCTTTCGAGCAGCATTTTGTCGGCGACGAGCGCGATAAACTCGCCGTTGGTCGGCTTTTCGTTGTGCGTGTAGACGCGCACGCCGAAAAGCGTGTTTATGTTTTCTATCTTGCCTCTGTTCCATGCCACTTCGATGGCGTGGCGAATGGCGCGTTCCACCTTGCTCGGGCTGGTGTTGAAGTGTTCGGCGACCTCGGGATACAGCCGCTTCGTAATGGAATTTATGATTTCGGGGCTGTCGATTGTCATTTTAATCGCCTCGCGCAGATATTGATAGCCTTTTATGTGCGCGGGTATGCCCACGGTGATGAAAATATTGCTGATTTTCTCGTCCATGGAGCGGTTGCGCGCCGTCGGTCGCTTGGCGTTTACCGCCTCGATAATGCGCTCGTCGAGCACGCCGAACGATACGGGCTTCATCATGTAAAAATCCGCGCCGAGCGTCATGGCTTTGGAAATGAACGCGTCCTGCGACAGCGCGGATACGACTATGATTTTCATATTGCCTTTGTCGACGCGCTCCAAAACCGAAAATCCGTCGAGCGTGGGCATGACGAGGTCGAGGAGTAATACGTCCGGTCGAGCGGTGTCCAGCCGTTCCAACGCCTGCTTGCCGTTTGCCGCGGTTTCTATAAGCTCTATCTTGTCCGACGCGGCAAAATGCGCCCGCGCGTCGGCTACGAACTCCTCGTTATCGTCGCAAATCATAACCCGAATTTTCATGAATTTAAGCTCCTTTTCCTGTGCCGAATTTACGATAATTATAGCATAATTCCCGTTTTATTGACAACCTGCGCATGCGTGAGTAAAGTGTCTGTTTTTATCATATAAAATACAAATTTGACGAAAACGCTGCGTATGTGGGTGTACGCCGTCGGAAATGTTCGTAATTCGGGTGTCGTAAAATGACACAAACATATATTTGTGTGTACTTTACGTCCGTAAAAAAGCGATAAGCGGCAATGCGCGCGAAAAATACTATGATTGCGCGTCGGTTTGTAGTATAATACGCGTAATCGCGGCGGGGATTGCCGCGGACAGGAGAGATTTATGAGTTTTGTATTGTCTACCGATACCTCGTGCGATATTTACAGAGAGGACTTGAAGAAGCGCGCTATCGAGTACCGACCGCTTGTTTATACAATCGACGGCGTGGAGCATTTCGACGAGTTCACTCGCGACGAGGAGTATAAGGGCTTTTACGACGAGATACGCGCGGGCAAAATGCCCACCACCTCGCAGATTAACATAATGGAGCACGAGGAGTTTTTCCAATCGCTGCTCGAAAAGTACGAGGGCGACGTGATTCACATTACGCTGTCGTCGGGGCTTTCCAGCACGTACGCGAGCGCGTGCAGCGCGGCGAAAACGGTTTCCGAGCGCACGGGGCGCAACGTGTACATTGTCGATTCGCTGGGCGCGACAGTGGGCACGCGTCAGATTGTGGACAAGGCGCAGGAGCTGCGCGACGGCGGTGCGAGCGCGGCGGAGGCGGTGGCGGCGCTTAACGAGTTCGCCATGCACATTCATACGTGGTTTATGCCCGTCGACCTCATGCACTTAAAGCGCGGCGGCAGAGTTTCGGGCCCCGCGGCGTATATCGGCACGGCGCTCAATATCAAGCCCATACTTTATATAAATAAGGTGGGCGGGTTGTCGGTCGTGCAAAAGAAAATCGGCGCGGCGAAGGGCATGGCGACTATGCTCGATTTGTTCAAGCGCGACGCGATAGACAAGCCGCACAAGGTGTATATTCCCAATGCGGACAGCGAGTTTTCCGATGAAATGCTCGAAAAATTGAAAGCGTTGCGACCCGACTGCGACGTGGAAATCGGCTGGATTGGACCTGTCATCGGCGCGCATACGGGCTGCGGCGCGACGGGCGTCAGCTTCTACTCGGAAAAGCTGCGCGAGATATAGCGCGGGAGTAAATAAACGGTAACGAATGCGGCGGGGAAGCTCGTCGCATTTTTGTAGGCTGTCGCGAGCATATTTGCTCCGCCCGAGGAACAGGTCTTTCCGTCCGATGCGGCGTTAAACTCGCTCGCAGCAGTACGGAGATTGCGACTTCGCTCGTTTGCCTTGTCTCGGACGGGACCTCGCCCTCGGGTACGTGCGAACGGCTTTGACAAATCAATGCGCCAAAACCGAAGCAAATATCGCCGCGACTGCCTAGCCGATTGAATTCGTACGGAATAAATATTTGAAAAAGCCATGCGTAAATCCTTGCAAATCGCAAAAAAGTTTGATATAATGTGAATTACGTTAAGGCGGCATAGCTCAGCTGGCTAGAGTACTCGGTTCATACCCGATTGGTCGTTGGTTCGAGTCCAACTGCCGCTACCACGAACAAGACACCCATTGGGGTGTTTTTTTCGTGGTAGCGGCAATTGATTGACGAGAACGGTATGCCGTGAGGATATAGATTAAAGACGGCGTGAAATAAAACGGTAAACGCAAACAAACGTGAAGGTCGTTCGGCATGCGGTTCGCTAGGCGCTCGGGCGCAGCCCGAAGCCCGTGCCGCAATTCGCGGCACAATCCAACTGCCGTCGCAGGCGCGTATTGCGCTGTTTTTTCGTGGTAGCGGCAATTGATTGACGAGAACGGTATGCCGTGAGGATATAGATTAAAGACGGCGTGGAATAAAACGGTGAACGCAAACAAACGTGAAGGTCGTTCGGCATGCGGTTCGCTAGGCGCTCGGGCGCAGCCCGAAGTCCGTGCCGCAATTCGCGGCACAATCCGACTGCCGTCGCAATGGCGCGTATTACGCTGTTTTTTCGTGGTAGCGGCAGTTGATTGGCGAGAGTAGCGTGCCGTGAGGATATAGATTAAAGACGGCGTGAAATAAAACGGCGAATATGGCTTAACGGGCGGTAGGCGAATTTTGCAAAAAGAAATCGGCAAGCGGTTTTACGGCTTTGCCGATTTCGTTTTTTCAGCCGATATCGTATCAATAGTATGAACGGCGGCTTTGTATTCGTCTTACCCAATGCTTGATTGTGATAAAGATTATGAACGCCGCCATAAGACAACCGACTATGCCCAGCCCGATGCCCGAGTCGAATATCGCGTAATTGATTATTGTCAGCACAATCGCCGCGCCGAGCGACGAGCCGAGCGCAGTCCAAAACATAGAGCGAGATTCGAGCTTGGACGTTTCTCTGGTCTTGTTATTGCCTACCCATTCGGTTTCTCGTACCTCGTATTCCTCCTCGTCGAAAGCACATTCCGCCCAAGTGAGCACCGTCATTAAAAACAAGCTAATCGCTTGCCCGAGCACCCAATTCCAATCCAACTCGACTTTGCCGAGCTTTTCCTTGACGGGCATTGCAAACGACGTGACGATTAGCGATACGCTCGCCGCAAATACGAAAATCGTATTTAACAGCGGGTGCTTGCAACAGATTTTCAGCAGTATAAAGACAGCCAATATGCCGATGCCGCCGATTAGAAAAACAGCCATTAAAATTTCCGACAGTTCCATAATTTACCGCCCTTTATCAATAGTTTTTGTCGCGCAACGCTTTTTTGTATTGCGCTTTGTAGAACCTGTAACGCAAGTAAAAGAACAGCGACGCAACGATACCGCCGACGACAAACAGCGCGCCGACGAGTATCAATATGTCGGTAGTCATATATTCGGAGCATACGGCGAGCCCGATGCCGCCCGCCACGGCTGCCAGACTGCAAAACGATAACAATCTGCTTTTTGACGCGAACTTTTTGAGCATTCCGCGGTGGTAGTCGCGCCATTGCGCCTCGGTAATCATAGTTTCTTTGCGCCCGAGCATTTCGTTCAGTTTCAAAATAATTATCGAATAATTCACGCATGCAGCCGACGCGGTGTGTTCGAGCTTATTAACCGTCAAATCGGATTTTACGCACAAAACGCCGTTGTACTTTTGCGCGTCGAAAAAGTCGTATTTTTCGACGAATGCGTTTACGAACGCTTCATAATCGGCATACTTAGCTCCGTAAGCGTTGTACACGTCGGTCAAATCGAAAAATTCGAGCACCGATTGCCCGCGGTTAAATATCACATGAGTGGGTATGTATGTTTTTCCGTCGTCCGAATACGGGAAATAACAACACACCTCGTCCTTGGCGCGCTTGGTTTCGGCGCCCGTCAGCTTGGCAAGATAAATTATAAACTTCTTATCTTTCATGACTTCTCCTTATGATAATTTTATATTCGACCGCAGGCTCATATCGGTTTCGCCTTAGTAGGTCAAATGACCTACTAAGCATAACAGGTTTTTTGACCTATGTCAAGCCATTTGACCTAAAAATCGTTTAAAATTCAGGTATGCCGTATATAGAGATATTAAAGCAAATAATGGCGGAGCGCGGATTGAGTCAGCAGGGGTTGGCGGACATTTTGGGCGTCAATCAAACAACTGTCAGTCAGTGGCTTTTGGGCAACAAAAAGCCGGGGTATGACAGTATAGCGAGCATATGCGACAAATTCGACGTGACTCCCAACGAGCTGTTCGGTATAAGCGACGAGCTTGCGGGCATGATTTGATTTCGGCGTTCCGAGGCGACGCCGCACGTCGAGGTCGGGGCGGCGCGTAAACGTTTGCGCGTATTTTTTCAAATCGCTTTACACGCGTTTTTCGTTATGGTATAATGCGGTTGACTATAATGCGATTGCGGAGGGATTATGAGAGACCGCGAATCCGAGGAAATGTATCTCGAAACAATATTGGTGCTCAGGGGCGTGCGTCCAGCCGTGCGTTCCATAGATATCGCCGAGCGGCTGGGCTACGCCAAGTCGAGCGTGTCGCGCGGCGTCAATCTTTTGCAGGACCGCGGCTATATCAAAATAGGCGACGACGGGTTTATCGAGTTTACCGAACGCGGCGAGGAAAAGGCGAGCCGTATTTACATGCGGCATAACGTGTTGACCGCGTTGCTTACAAGCATGGGCGCGGCGCGCGAGCTTGCCGAGGAAAACGCGTGTCGGATAGAGCACGTCATCGACGACGAGGTTTTCGAGCTTATCAAAAAGCACGTGGAAAACAATTAACGTTCGATGTCGCGCGTCGGCGATTTAGACTATGTGTGCGATATCCTGTGCTGCGCATAAACCGAGGCTACCTGCGACCGCCGCTCGGTAGCGTGCGTGCAATATCGTCGGTTCGTACAATTATTGTTATCCTTTATAATAATAACGCAAGCAAAAACGCCCGCGGAACATTTCGTTCCGCGGGCGTTTTGCGCACGCCGCGCATTGAGAGAAAATCGAGCTTGTGCAGTTTGTCGCGCGCCCGCGCGCCGCATAGGAAGCGCGCGAAACGCGCGGCGGTTATCGCCAAAGACGGTAGAGCGTAAGCGCGGGGCTTAGCACTCGGTGTAGCGGTCGCCGCCTCTGCCGCAGCCGCAGCCGACGCCGCCGCTCATGTTGCAGCGGCATTCGCAACGGCAGCACGCCTTGCGCTGGGCGCACTCGCAGCTCGGCTTCTGCATGCAAGGGCGCTCGTTGCAGCAGCAGTCGTGGCGGCAGTTGTTGCGGTTGTCGCAGCATTCGCATTCGACGCGGCGAGTGTTGTTGCAGCAGTGGCAGCAGTGATTGAAAAAGAACATAAAACACCTCCCGAGTTTTTATGTACGCAATAGTAGGAGATGTCGTTTACGGCTGCCGCCGCACGGCGGGCTCGGGCTTATACTCCATTGTATTCGCGTTGCCTCGAAAGTGTTACAGGCTTTCGGGCGTGTTGTTTGCGCGCCCGAAATCGCGTTTGCGGCGCGCAAAGCTCGGCAATGTGCATAACCGTGCTTCACGCTATCGTCGTCGATATGAAATCGTGGCGAAAAATATGAAAAAAGTTTACAAAATTCGCAAATATGTCTTGACAGACGGGGGGGGGATGCTATAATTATTTTATAAATATTTGCATTGTCTTACGGCGTTCTTATTGTGCATAAGTGCAAATTATAGATATGGAAATATGGAGGACAATTTATGATGAGTAAGGGGTTGTTTTTGCGTAGATGCAAATTTATTTGCATACTCGGGGTTGCTTTATTGTGCTGTTTTGCAGGCGTGATAATGGCGACGTTCCGAGACCGAGTACGCGGCAACGCCGAGGGCGAGCATTCTTACTCCGACCACGGCACGGCGATTACGGGCGCGGTTACGCTTGGCGACGGCAACTATTATCTGGATGGGGACGTCACGGGTAATATTATCGTCAACGGCACGGTCAATCTTTGTCTTAACGGTCACACGCTGAGCGCGAGCTCGGGCTCGGTCATTACGGTCGAGTCGGGCACGCTCAATCTTTACGATTGCAGCGGGACGAACGCGGGCAAGATTACGGGCGGCGACGGAGAGAACGGCGGCGGCATATTGGTGAGCGGGAACGTTCTCAATATGTACGGCGGCACGATAACGGGTAATTCGGTGAGCGGCGACGGCGGCGGAATAAACGTGTCCGCGGACGGTCGATTTGCCATGTATGGCGGCGTTATATCGGACAACGTGGCGCGCGGCAACGGCGGCGGCGTGTACATATGTCATTACAACGGTAGCCGTGCGACGTTCGATATGCGCGGCGGCAAAATTGCGGGGAACATGTCGGAAATAGGCGGAGGCGGCGTGCATATGAACGACGCGGACGATTCTATTTTCGTAAGCGGCGGCGAGATAACGGGCAACCGCGGCGTGTACGGCGGGGTGTACGTTACGGGCGGAATTACGTCCGTCGGCTTGCAGGGCGCGGTCAAGATAACGAACAACTCGACGGTTGCGGGCAACGCCAGCAATCTGT
Organism: uncultured Christensenella sp.; assembly: GCA_910577945.1. GTDB lineage: Bacteria > Bacillota > Clostridia > Christensenellales > Pumilibacteraceae > Anaerocaecibacter. The sequence continues at coordinate 28,167 of CAJTNI010000017.1, forward strand.
ACTTGACGAACGGCGCGGCGACGGTAAGCGGTCCGCTGTCCGACGGCTCGTACGTGGGAATTTCGCTCGGCGTGAGCCACACGGGCGTGTTCGTCACGGGGTACGCGACGCATAACGGCGGCAAAGACCCGAGCTTGTTTTTCGGCTCGGACGCCAATCCCGATTTGGTTTGCGGCGACAACGGCTCGGGCGGCTTGACGTTCGGCACGCTGGAAGAAATTCGGCTTGCCGTAGCGGATATTATCTGGCAGAGCGGCTCAACCGACCTGATTAACGGGCCCGTATACGAATACACGGGCGGCGGCGACCCCATTTATTCGGCGGCGCAAATCAATCCCGCGCCGTCGGGCTATACCGAAACGAGAATGCCCGCGGCAAACTCGCTCGTTTACCACACGGGCTCGACGATTACGCTCGGGCTGTACATCGCGGGCAGCCCGCACTATGTGGTCAACTACGACGTCGAGGGATACGACGACAACGTTCAAACCGATTGCGGCAAGTACGCGTCGGCGGTGGAGCTCACGGCAAACAAGGGGTACGTATTCGCGCTGAGCGGCAATGCGGAAAACGCCAATTACGGCGTGACCGTGACTATTTCCGAGGATAAAAAGAGCGCGACGATAGTCAAGACCTGGTACATAATCGACGAGGGTACGGCGACGGGCGCGAACGCGTTTTTGACCGAGCGCGGCGGCACGTACGCGATAGCAGATTTCGCGTTCGGCGTGAGCGAGGAGAATTTTCCAGTAACAATGCCGCGGCTGCGTTACGGCGACGACAATGCAGATTGGGCGGAAAACGACTTGCTGTCGTTTACGCTGTCGTCCACTGACGCGAGCGGCGCTACGGTTTTAGGCGGCACCATGTTCCGTCGCGCCGAGTTCGACGAGTATCTTAACTACTCCATGCCCGCGGGCGTGTACAGACTGCGCATCTCCGTAGGCGAGGTAAGCGTGGCGGCGGGCGTTACGCCGTGGTGGAGCGATGAGCAGGTGGCGAGCGCCATGACGTGCCCGCAGCTTGTAATGACTTACAGCTTTACCGTTTCGGCGGCGAGCGTACGGCTTAACATGGATAAAATCGACGCCGATGCGGGCTATCTCGATTACGCTTGGGAAATATACGACGACAGAGATAAAAACAGCTTTTTCGATATGTTCGAAAACAAGCTGAAAGCCGCCGCGCCCACTTTTGCGGAGGTCGAGCGCAAGGGGTATTGGCGCGGCGCGAATTGGAACGCGCACTACTACGACGGCACGTATTACGTAAAGTACAATTTCGCGCGTATGTACGACAACAAATACTACGCGCCTAACGATATACAGTCGTATATACGCGGCGGAACGAGCGGCACGTACAAGGTGTTTTTTCAAATTTCCGCGCCAAATCACGCGGATTTGGCGGTCGGCGCGAACAGGTACGAATATTTCTTTACCGTAACGGTATTCGAGAAAATATCCGCGCCGTCGATAACTGCGCCCGTGTATACTGGCGCAAAGGCGTTGCCCGAGATAGCGAGCGATTCGCGGTATTCGGTGGAATGGGAGGCGGACGACGATTATATTTCGGGCGGCACGCATTACGTGCTGCTCACGCTAGGCGACAGCGTGCATTATCGGTGGGCGGACGAGGCGTCGACGACGGGCGAAAACAAGCGGACGCTGCGCGTGCCGTTTGTGACGGCGGCGGCGGATAACGAATGGCTGCAAGCCCCGTACGTCGTCGGCTGGGAGTTCGGCGCATACGACGCCGAGGTCAACCGCATAAATTCGGTCGTCAAGTACGGCAACGACAAGCCGAAATATTACACCGTCGCCACGGACGCGGCGTGCGCTCAGCCCGTAGCAGGCTTGGAGCGGTTTGCGGCGAGCGACGAGACGGCGGTCGGCATATTCAAGACGCTTACGGCGGGCACTTATTACATAAAGGGCGTGTGCGAGAGCACCGCCGACTACAAGGCGTTGGAATCGACGCCCGTGCCCTTTCGCGTGACTAAGACGGTCAACTATTGGGAGGACGCGCCCGCGATAGTCGGTTGGGCGGACGGCAAGTACGACGCGACGATAAATACGATTACGGCGCGCCCGCGTTGCGGCGCGGAGAGCGTGGTTATCTCGGTGGCGGACGTGGACGGCAAGGAATATTACAATTCCGCAACGGGACTCGACGAGCTCGGCAAAGCGCCCGTCGGCGATTATTTTCTGACGGCGACCGTCGCGGAAACGTCGAGTTACAGCGGCTTGGAAAAGACGGTGGTGTTCCGCATTTTCGAGAACGAGGGCGGCGGCTTGCCGTGGTGGGCGATATTGCTTATCGTGCTCGGCGTGCTGCTGATAGTTTTTGTCGTGTTTGTCATCCTTTATAAAAAGGGCGCGGTGCAAATCGTTACCGAAAAAATGGTGGTCGCCATTCGCACGCGCGCCGATACCGACGCTACGATTGCGGCGGTGCGCGCAGGCAAAATCGCCGCGGAAGCGGAGCGCGCCAAAGTATCCGATGAGGTAGCTGCGGCGGCGCGCGCGGCGGCTATCGCCGAGGAGGACGCCGCGTCCGATATTGAGGAGGCTTTGCCCGAGGAGGACGATGACGGCGAGGATACGGCGGCGTACGAGCCCGAGGCCGACGACAAGGAGGTTTCGTCGTCCACGGGTTTTGCGAAGGCGTTTGCGGTAAGCTCGTCCGCGTCGTACACGTACGGAAAGACGGTGCTGTCAAAGCTGATTACCGCGCCAGACAACGTAAAGGCGCGATACTCGGAGCTTAAAAACTATCTGCTGTCGTTTAAGAAAGCGCGGGCGAACATGAGCAGAGCGCGTGAGAGCTATTATATCGGCAGAAAATGCTACGCGCGCGTGGCAATGCGCGGCAAAACTCTTTGCATGTATATAGCCGCCGACCCCGCTAAGTACGACGGCACAAAGTACAACGTGGAAAACGTGTCGGAAGTAAAGATGTACGCCGATACGCCGTGCTTGCTCCGCATTCGCAGCGATCGCGCGCTCAGATACGCCAAAGAGCTTATCGACGAGCTGGCGACCGATTTGGCGGCGGTGAGAATCGAACGCAAGACCGAGGACTATGCCGAGCTGTTCAAAAATATAGAAAAGCTCGAAAAAAAGAACCTGCTCAGCTACCGCGGCAGAAAACAGCGCGTAAAGAGCGCGGACGACGCCGATACGAATAAAGGAGAACGGTAAAGTGTATAAGAAACGGGAAATCGCAAAGGAAATCCGCATGATTGAGGAAGAAATACGCGGCTTGGAAATAAAGCGCTCGCGCTCGCAGGCGGCGCTCATTGAGGCGCTTATAAGCAAGCAAGAGCCCGACGAAACGGACGTCGCGTATTTCAGAGCGTTCACGGCTCAAATCGAGCTCAAACGCGAACAACTGCAAAAGCGCATAAAATCCTTAGAGGATATAATATAGCCATATTCGCAAGCAACCGCGCACGCCGACGGGCGCGCGCGAATTGCCGCCGCCGAGGTTTCGGCGGTAAAATCGACGTGCGCGCTGTGTTCCCTCCCTGCAAAAAGGCTCAGCGCGCATGTTTTCGGTTGGGAAAATTTGAGCCGCTTTAAGCGTTTTGATTTTGCACCGCGCCGTGCTGCCGAATTCAAACGGCGGAACGCCGCGCGCCGCGCGATTAATTAGGTAAAATTTATGATTATTCTTTATAATATGCTTGACAAGGACAAGCGGGGTGTGTTAGTATATTAGAGCACCGCAAAGTCGGTGTTTTATTTACTGTCTATTTTATTGTGCTTTTACGGAGGTCATTATGGAACCTAAAAACGTCAGAATTACGCTCGAATGCACCGAATGCAAGCAGCGCAATTACGATACGACCAAAAACAAAAAGAACGACCCTGACAGAATCGAGCTCAAAAAGTACTGCCGTTTCTGCAAGAAACGCACCGTTCATAAGGAAACCAAGTAATAATGGCTGACGAAAAGGTCAAAAACAAAAAAGAAAAAAAGAAAAAAGAGCCGGGCAAGACCAAACGCTGGTTCAAAGACTTTTTTTCCGAATTGAAAAAAGTTACGTGGCCGTCGTTCGCCAACGTTATCAAGCAGACGGGCATAGTGCTTTTGGTTACCGTGTGCTTTCTTATCGTTATGATTGCGTTCGATTCGCTGTTCGGATTTTTGCATAATTATCTTATCAGCGGACTTACCAAAGAGAGCGTCGCCTCGTTTGCGGCTGCGCTTACGGGAGGAGGGTTGTTATGACGGACGAGGAACAGCAGCTTCCCGAGGCAAAGTGGTACATTCTGCATACGTACTCGGGCTACGAAAATCTCGTTAAGGTCAACCTCGAAACGGCGTTCCAAAAGAACAATATCGAGGACAGACTCGTCGATATTCGTATCCCCATGGAGGACATCGTCGAGGAAAAGAACGGCAAGCGCAAAATCGTGCACCGCCGCATGTTTCCCTCGTACGTCCTGGTCAAAATGATTTATACGCGCGACATGTGGCACTTAATCACGGGCACGCGCGGCGTAACGGGGTTCGTCGGACCTCAGGGCAAGCCCACGCCGCTCACGGAGGAGGAAATCCGCCGCATGCAGCTCGAAAAGGTGACCGTCAAGACCGATTTCGCGGTCGGCGATACCATTCGCGTCGTCAACGGCCCGCTTACCGACATGACGGGCGAAATTAAGAGCATCAACGCCACAACGGGCAAGTGCTCGGTAGATATCAACATGTTCGGCAGAATGATACTCGCCGAGCTCGACAACTACCAAATCGAAAAAATCGAGCTGTAACTATTCGCCGTCGGCAACGCGAATCGAAGCGCTGCCCGCCCGCGGCAACCCAAACGGCGTCCGCGGCTGCGAATTATCATTTACTATCAAGGCATAAACGGGAGAGACCGTTCGGTCTCGTAAGAACCGCGATTGTAAAATTTTTACAAGGAGAAAGCAAACATGGCAAAAAAGCTGAATGCAGTCGTCAAGCTGCAACTGCCCGCCGGTAAAGCGACCCCCGGACCGCCCGTCGGTTCGAGTCTCGGTCCGCACGGTATCAACATTGCGGGATTCGTTAAGGAGTTCAACGAGCGCACGAAGGACCAGGTGGGGCTTATAATCCCCGCGGTGCTCAGCATCTATTCCGACCGTTCGTTCACGTTCGTGCTCAAAACGCCGCCCGCAGCGGTCCTCATCAAAAAGGCGGCGGGTATCGAAACCGCCTCGGCGAAGCCCAACCGCGACAAGGTCGCCAAAATTACGATGGCGCAGGTCGAGGAAATCGCCAAGCTCAAAATGCCCGACCTCAACGCAGGCTCTTTGGAGGCTGCCGTAGCTATGGTCAAGGGCACGGCGCGGTCTATGGGAATTACGGTGGAGGGCTGATATGAAACACGGAAAGAGATATATCGCCGCCGCCCAAAAAATCGAGAGCGGCAAGCTTTACGACGCGGCGGAGGCGTTCGCGCTTATCAACGACATAGCCACCGCTAAGTTCGACGAAACAATCGAGGCGCACGTCAAGCTCGGCGTCGACCCTCGTCAGGCGGACCAGCAGGTGCGCGGCACGGTCGTGTTGCCGCACGGCACGGGTAAAAGCGTGCGCGTGCTCGTTATCGCCAAGGGCGAAAAAGCGGATATCGCCGAAAAGGCGGGCGCGGACATCGTCGGCGCGGAAGAGATTATCGCCAAAATCCAGAACGAGAACTACCTCGATTTCGACGTTGTCATCACGTCGCCCGACATGATGGGTCAGCTCGGTAGAGTTGCGCGTATCCTCGGACCGCGCGGACTCATGCCCAGCCCCAAGTCCGGCACGATTACGCAGGACGTCGCCAAGGCGATTGCCGATACCAAAGCGGGTAAAGTCGAGTACCGCGTGGACAAAACCTCGATTGTGCACTGCATAATCGGCAAAAAGAGCTTCGGCGCGGACAAACTCAAAGAGAACTTCGACACGCTTATGGACGCTATCGTCAGAGCCAAGCCCGCGGCGGCTAAGGGCACGTACGTAAAGAGCGTATTCGTCACCCCCGCGATGGGTCCCGGCGTTAAGGTAAACGTTCGCGGTTAAAGGTCGCCGTTCGGCGGCGCGTACAACAATGCAAATTAAATATTCGGCCTAAGACAACAAGCGGAAACTTAATCGACGGAAACGTCGGCTTGTCGAGGCGCACGGTATACGGTTTGACGCGTTTTGCGCGTCGAATTTCGAGCGGCGCATTCGACAATGCGTCGCTTTTGTTTAATTATCGATGCGCAAGCATTGCACACATTCTTCAAGGAGGTTAAAATGGCAAAGGTTGTCAACAAACAACGCAAGGAGTCCGAAGCGGTCAAAGCGCGTAAGCAAAAGGCAATCGAGGTCGGCGAGCAGATAAAAGGCGCAGCCTCGGTCGTGCTTGTGGACTATCGCGGAATAAACGTTGCGCAGGACACCGCTATGCGTAAGGCAATGCGCGAGGCGGGCGTCACGTACAGCGTTATCAAAAACAGCGCGCTCAAACGCGCGTTCGAGGCGACGGGCAACGAGGGTTACGACGAGTATTTCGCAGGCCCGACCGCTGCGGCGTTCGGTCCGGAAAGCGACCCGATTGCGCCCTGCCGCATACTCGCCGAGTACGCAGGCAAAACCCCGCTCACGATTAAGTGCGGCATGGTAGAGGGCAAAAAGTTCGACGAGAACGGCGTCAAGTCGCTCGCGAGCATACCCGAAAAGCCCGTGCTTTTGGCACAGCTCTTGGGCTTGCTGCAAAGCCCGATGCGCTCGTTCGCCGTCGCGGTCAGCGAGGTCGCAAAAAAGAAGAGCGCGTAAAACTGCGCGCGTAACCGTCGCTTGACGCGGCATAGAACCAACCGCCCGCACGGGCAAAAAAATAAATTGGGGCAAAGCCCGAAAATCATTCAAGGAGATTAAAAATCATGGCAGATTTGAACAAAATTGTCGAAGAAATCGAGAAAATGACCGTTCTCGAACTTAACGAGCTTGTAAAGGCTATCGAGGAAAAGTTCGGCGTATCGGCGGCGGCTATGGCTGTCGCAGCGCCCGCAGCCGGCGCGGCAGCTCCCGCGGCGGAAGAGCAGACCGAGTTCACGGTCGTGCTCAAAGAGGTCGGACCGAACAAGATTCCCGTCATCAAGGTTGTGCGCGAGCTCACGTCGCTCGGTCTCGGCGAGGCGAAAGCGCTTGTCGACAACGCGCCTTCGACCGTCAAAGAGAACGTCAGCAAGGCGGACGCCGAGGAAATCAAGAAGAAGTTCGCCGAAGTCGGCGCTACCGTCGAGCTCAAATAATAGGCGAGAGCGAGCGCTGCGGCGCGCGACAGCGCGCGACGCAAGCATTTCGACAATTAAACAAAAACAAAAAAATCCGTGTCGTAAGCCGACACGGATTTTTTGTTGCAGAGAAGATTTTGCGATTGACTTTTAAAGCTCGATTTGCATAATGATTTTTTATTCGGCGTAGCGCTTTTTCAAGCTTATTCGGATGCCGATGGAAATGGCTTGCTAAATTTGACCGCGTGCGGCGAGCATTATCCAAATCGCCGTGTATGCCGCTATAACCGCGCCGATTGCAATGACCCAATTTTTATAATAATCTACGTCGAAATCTATTGCGTCGGATACGGCAATGCAGTTCCCTTTGCCGTCTATGTATATCTCTATTTCTTTGCCGATAAAGGATTGCGCGTATTCTTTATCAAGCGTATTTATACTATCGACAGTGCCCGAATATCGTGTTCCGTCCTCGGTATAGTATTCATAAGCGAGATTATAGAGGTAGTGGTTTTCATGGTCGCCATGCAGAATAATAACGTCTAAGCCGGAAATGCGGGTAGTAACTTTTTGCTGACTTTCTATCGCCGCTTTTCTGCCCAAATCGTTTTGATATTTTACTATGAATATTATTAAAACCATACCCAATACGGCATATATGGCAGTTATAATCAAGGCATTCCTTATTATTTCTTTTTTGCGATCGTTCATGATTAAATGTTACTTGAATTACTATTATTTGTCAAGTTGTTTTTGCAGAACTATACTACGAAGAATACTACGACGAATTCGGCGAACCATATCCGTGCGGTGAAATCGCCGACGATTGGACGCAGCGGATGCGTGGCTCGTGAGTGAGTTTCGGCGTTGCAACGTCATGGTTTTCGGGAAGAAGGGCGGCGGCAAGGACGTAATTTTTGCCCACGTCATAGCTCTGCGCGGTGAAAAACACTATTCGAATATACCGTATGATGATAATACCGAGGTTATAGGGCTGTGCGAAATAAACGCCGGCGACAACACGTTCGAGGATTGTATAAACGGCGAAATCGAAAAATTCGAACCGCGCTTCGACGAGTGTTGTGATATTTATGTATCTGACGTAGGCATATATTTTCCGAATACGTTGCACGAAAAGTTAGATAAATTATACCCGTCTATGCCCGTTTTTATGGCGCTCTCTCGGCATTTGTACAACAATAACGTGCATACGAACTGCCAAGCGTTAGGGCGGCCGTGGAAGAAAATCCGCGAGCAAGCCGACAGCTACATACAAGTGCTGCGCACTCGCAATCGCGGCGATTACTTATTTGTAGATATTGTCGGGTATGAGCAACAATCTGTAAACAGCGAAAACCTGACCGAGGTATGCAAGCACACGGTGCGCGTTCCCGTTTGGGAATTGCAGTATGACAGCAGATATTTCCGTGACGTATTCTTAAATCGTCAATTAACGCCGTTTGAGCGTATTCAATCAATCATAAACGGGAGGTAATTATGTATATGGACAAGCCTAATAAATGGCTGAAAATGGCTATAAAAGCGCATAAGCGCGTTATATTCGATTGCTATAATTACAAATATTTTATGGCGGATGAAGCGGATTACGAGCGCGTTAAGCAAGAGCTTTCCGACCTCGTACATGAGCTTAAACTAATGCAAGCCGAATTGGCGAGCCGACGCGGGCGTATGTGATATGAGTAAAAAGAAAAACAATCGTACTCCGCGCAAATGCGTGTCGGAAGCTCAAAAGCGCGCTATACGGAAAAGCTATGCCGTAAGAGCCGCCAAAGCAAAAGCGGAAGAATTTCCGCATTTTAGGCATTATCTTAAATCCGGACACACTGCGCTTATTGTCGGTGAAATCGAGCCTGACGAATATAAATATCGTAAAGTAACGCATAGCGAACGCGAGGGTCGGCATATCAACGAAAAAGTCGAACCGAACCCCGATCCGACAGATGAAAAATCTATGTATATAGTCAAGCGCACCCGCCACGATAAGAAAAAACATTTCGGTAAAAAGTACCCTTGGAAATACCCGCCGAAAAAACGGTAAAATAAAACAGCACCCCACGGTGAAATGCACCCCAAAAGTTAGACAAACTAATGGAGGTGCATTTTTATGGCAAAG
>CAJTNI010000018.1 GCA_910577945.1 uncultured Christensenella sp.
AGATTATTGCCATTAGGTCGTAGCGGTCGTTATCCACCTGCAACAGTTCTTTCACCTCGGTTTGTCTGTCGAGTATCTCGCCTATCCAGCATGAGCCGATTCCGAGCGATGTAGCTGTGAGTAGCATGTTTTCTATACACGCGCCTATGGATTGACAGTCCTTTGTGCGGTCAAACGCACTGTCCTTGTCCAAGAACACGCATATGAGACAGTCGGCGGTTTTCATGAATGTGCTATGCTTCACAAGGCTTGAAATACTGTTGATAAGTACTTTGTCTTGTTGCACCACAACAAACCGCCACGGTTGAATATTCTTTGCGCTCGGCGCGAGTATAGCAGATTGAAGAATAGCGTCGAGTTTTTCTTGCTCGATTGATTGCTTTTTATATAGACGAACGGACGTTCGGGTTTGAATTGATTTTAACATTTCAACTCCTTAATATAGATAATAATATCCCCACACTACATGTGGGGATAAAAATCTTTAATATGGACAATATTCTTTTATTACTTTATCATATTCATCAGCACTAAAATATTCTTTATATATTATTGTATTCTGTAATGGTATTTTTTCAAGCGCATTACAATATCTCAGCATTTGCGGAATACACAACTCAAATCTCTTGCGATGTGTCTTGAAAAAGAGTTTTCCTTTCTTAGTATATTCCAGTTTAGATTCAACAATTTCAATAAACCCCTCACATTCTAACCTACTCAAGCCATCATTGATTTCGTCTAATCGAAGTATTGCATGATTTAACATATCACCATTCGAAATAATGTGATATAAATTCAGTTTTCCGCTACCTACTGATGCGAGAAGCCATCCATCGCTAAATTTAAAGTATTCCTGTTGTGACATTGACCACCTCACTAATTAAAATAGCCACTTACCTATAAATACGTTGTGTTAAGTCGGCAATGTTATGTATTAGCTGGCTTTTCATGTTCGATTAATTGCTTTTTGTATAGTCGAACAGACGTTCGGGATTGCATTGTGTTCATAATGCTCCTTTTATATGATTATCCACACACAATAGTGCGGGGATAGTGTGCTGAAATACTATTCCTATTTATCATGATACCTGCTTAGACATATGCAAACTGTTATAACTATAATGAAAGTCAAAATATAAATACCAAACATACTACCAATCACAATAATCAAAACGTTCTCAATTGGCACCAATATATACAAAAAAGGAATTAAAATTATTTGAAGTATTGCTAATACAATACCTATTATCTGAACAACAAATATAGGAACTATTACGCCGTAATGACGCACATCTCCATATATAGAATCCTTACCGCCTATGCCTCGGAACATCCAACTTAATATTTTTACTTTAACTTTCTTAAAATATTCGGGATTAATTTCATACAACCGAATAGATGCAAAAGGACAAATTAAAGGCATCAGTGATGTTAAAAATATAGACATTATTAATTCAGCTATCATACATATCCTCCTAACGTAGCGCAGGGATAAACGAAAATCCTGACATTGCTGCAGTACCGACACCATAAGAAGCTAGCGCCCCAATTAATGCGCTTCTACTATATGCTGCTGCGGCACCAAATATAGCATCGCTTAATCTATTCATAACTTGTGTATAAGCTGATTTAGCTCCACGCGCTGTGGCATAAAGCCCATTTGCCATTTTATCCCCAACTTTAGCAACACTATTTTGAGCATTGGCGACTTGCGAACTACTATTTATCGCGTTATCAATTTTTGCCCTATTTTTTGCTCCGGGACCGCCTATAAGACCAGCTATACCACCAACAGCAGCACTAGCCCCCATCGTAAGCCAATTTATTTCAGCGAACGATTTCCCTCCTATTAATTGGAATGCAGTATTTGAAGCCCCACCAATGACAGTTCCTACAATCGTTGCCCCAAATACAGACAGCGCAATTTTCACAAGCTCATGCGCACCGTTTTGTTTATTCTGTTCGAATGGGAACCTATATCCGCGCAAACATTGAACGTTTACCTGTTTGATATTTACAATCATATTCAATCTCCGTCGAATATCGACGCTTGCGTAAAACTCGATTTAAGCAGCGATTTTTGCGCGCCCTGCGTTATTTCGTCCGTCGGCAGCAGCTCGCCCAACAGTATCGGCGAATTCTTGTCGTGGCGCTTGTAGTTGTCGCGCGCCGCCTGCGGGCTTTGGTTGGCATAGCAATATTTACAGCCGTTTAAACATGTGTCGTACGCGCCTATATCGCGACTCTCTATGCAGTGACAGCCCGCGCGCTGCCCCTTATGCTTTACTTCTCGAAACTCGCAGCCGTTTGCCGCGCCCAGCACGTCGAGCGTCGCGCAGCCCGATTTATGTATGCCGTATTGCGCGTAATCCCCGTTTGTTCCGCACGTCTGAATAGGTATGCCGTACTTCGCCGCTATGCCGCCCAACAGCTCGGCAATGCGGGTTTTGTCGCGTTCCGTCATTGCGGCAAGCTCGGGCATATTAACGCGCAGTTTTTTGTACATTTCCACAAAGCTGAATATACAGCGGTCTATGTGCGGCGCGAGCCTTGCCGCCATATACTCGAAGGTCTCGGCATGAACGTCTACCGTGTACTTATCCGTGAGCAGCACGGGGTCGTAGCGCCACGCCACCCTCTGCTTACCCACCGCCGCCGAAAGTCGAACGAGCGTGTCCAGGCTTTCGTCAATCGACGGCACGCGCGGCTCGATATCCTTGCCGTAAGCCGTGATAGTATAGTAAAAATATGTGCGGTAATTATCGGTTATTTCATGCAAGCGCGGCAAAATCGGCGCGTAATTCTTCGAGCAAAACAGCACGAGGTCTATCTTGTCGGGCGACAGCTCGTAGCGCGTCACCTTGTTTGGGAACAGCGGATTGCGCGCGTAAACATACCCGTCTTTAAAGCGTTTAAGCAGCCATTCGGAAAAATACTGCACGGTATCCGTCCGCGCGCCAGTATTGAGTATCATTGCTTTTTGCCCTCCGCTTCGGCGAATCGCCGCTCCGTGTTTTCGGTGAACGCCGTCGTATGCGCGACAAGCTCACGGATTTTCCGCGTAGGCGGCGGACGGAATAATGTTTCGCGCATAAAGCATTATTCTTCGCACCCTATCAATTCGCACTCTTTCGGTTTTTTGATATCGCCGAAAATATACACGCTCTCGCCGCTGATGAACCGATACGGGCGGACGAACCGCAGCGTCTTTTTCTTGCCGCGTGTCTCAACGTTCACCCATATCTTAAACAGCATCGCATGCTCGCCCTGCTTGCGCGTTTGCGACACATTTTGCTTGTACAGCTCGCACCGCGCAACTCTGCCTATTTTGAAATGTGCGTTGTCCTCAATCGAAAAATTACGCGCTTTATTACGCCTTTTTTCCAGCAGCGCGCTCACAGCTATCAACGATAATATGACGAGCAAAAATCCGCCGCCGCCCACGCCCATCAATATGAAGCCTATGTACGTGTAATTCGCCAGCCCGCATCCGACAAGCAAAGTAAGCATCAGCAAGCCTAAAACGGTAAGCAAAACCTTTGCTTTAATCGTGCCGTTACGCCTCATTGCCTACTACCGATTAAAACAATTCGTCGTAGAATTTTACGTATTCCCGCGCGCTCACGCTCCAAGAAAAATCGGTGCGCATGGCGCGGTCAACCAAGCCGTTCCACTTATCGCGATAGTCGTAATACAAGCCGAGCGCGCGGTCGATTGCGCCCAGCATATCGTCCGCGTCGTAGCGCGAGAACTTGTATCCGTTGCCGAAATCGCCGTTATATGCGTCGGTAACGGAATCCTTCAAGCCGCCCGTTTCGCGCACAATCGGAACAGTGCCGTAGCGGCACGCCATCATTTGACTGAGCCCGCACGGTTCGCTCTTGCTCGGCATTAAGAACATATCAGCGCCCGCGTAAATCCTGTGCGACAGCGCCTTGTCGAAAGCTATGACGGCGCGGAACTTGTCGCCGTGCGCATGCTGCATGTATCTGAAATAGTTTTCGTAATCGGCGTCGCCTGTGCCGAGCACGACCATTTGCACGTCGCGCGACAGTATGCGCTCCATGGCGTCGCGCACTATATCCAAGCCCTTGTGCGATGCCAGCCGCGTAATCATGGCGATGAGCGGCGTGTTTTCGCGCGCGGGCAAGCCCAACGAGCTTTGCAAATCCGCCTTGTCTATCGCCTTTCCGCGCTTGTCGTCCGCCGAAAAATGCGCTTTGAGCGCGGGGTTGGTCTCGGGATTATATGAAATCGTATCCACGCCGTTAAGTATGCCGCGCAGCTTGAACTTGTTTTTGCGCAGCGTGCCGTCGAGCGTATGCGCGTAGTACGGGTCGGTTATCTCGTACGCATACGTAGGGCTGACCGTCGTTACCGCGTCCGAGTATTCAATAGCGCCCTTCATGAGGTTGACCGAACCGAAATGGTTCAGGCTGTTGAACTCGCGGTCGTCGATGCCGAACACGTCTTGCAGTAAAAATCTGTCGTAGCTGCCTTGATACTCGATATTGTGAATTGTGAACACCGTTTTAATGCCGCCGTAGCCGTCGTTGCGCATATAATACAGCTTGTAGTACACGGGCACGAGCGCGGTTTGCCAATCGTTGCAATGCAAAACGTCGGGCATAAAATCGAGCCGCGGCAGCACGTCTACGACCGCCTTGGAGAAAAACGCGAACCGCTCCGCGTCGTCGTAGTATCCGTACAGCTTGTCGCGCTTGTAATAATACTCGTTGTCGATAAAATAGAACGTCGTATTGCCCTCTTTGAGGCTGTACACGCCGCAGTATTGATTGCGCCAGGACAGCCGCACGAACGTCCAAAACATGAATTTCAAATCGCGACGGCGCGACTCGGGAAAACTGCCGTACAACGGCAAAATTACGCGCGCGTCGTACTCGCCGCTGTCGTTGATTGCGCGCGGCAGACTGCCCATGACCTCGCCCAGCCCGCCCGTGCCCGCAAACGGGAACGCCTCCGAGCACACGTATAATATTCTTTTCTTTTCCGATTTCTTTACGGGCGCTACCGCCATCGGCTTCTTTGCCACAGCGGGGATTTCGGCTTCTTTCTGCGCGGGCTTTGCCGTCGCGCTTGCGTTCTTTTTCGCCGTCGGGGTCTTTGCCGCGGCGGGTTTACTGTTTTTTGTAGGCATTATAACTCCTGTCGTCGCTTAGATTACGGCGTTTTTCGCGATAAAGTACGGATGCGTTTCGTGGCCCGACAGCGTTCTGCCCTCCAAAACGGTGACAAGCTTATCGGCTATTACGCAGTTGAGCGTGCTGCCCGCGCCGATTGCCGCGTCCTGAAACACAATCGAATTTTTGATTTTAGCGCCCTTAGCCACCTTTACGCCGCGGAACAGTATCGAGTTGCTGACCTCGCCCTCGATTACGCAGCCGTCGGCTATAAGCGAATTCGTGACCGTCGCGCCGTCGCCGATTTTGCACGGCGCGCTGTCGCGCACCTTTGTGTAGATATTCGCGCCGTCGCGGTAAAACAGCTCGTCGCGTATCTTTTTGTCGAGAAGTTCGAGCGAGTGCATATAGTAATTGCTTATGCTGTCGATATTGGCGAAATACCCTTCCTGCATGTACGCGAATATGCGGTACTCCTTGACGCCCTTGACGAGCAGGTCCTTGGAAAAGCTGCCGATGCCGAGCTCCGACGCGCTATCCAGAATATTGAGCAGGAACTTGCGGTTCATTACGAATATATTGGCGAAAACCGTGCGCTCGCCGCTCGCCTTGTCCGTATTCAAAACCTTAATCACGCGCCCGTCCCTGTCCGTTTCGAGCACCGTGCGCGGCTTTTTGTTGACGAGCGCCTTGCTGCGCGCCACGACGGTTACGTCCGCATGCTTGTCTATATGCGCCTGCACAACCTCCGCGAGATTGATATTGCACACGTTGTCGCAATCGCTTGCTACTACGTAATCCTCGTCGGAGTGCCGAATGAACTGCTCGATATTGAGCAGCGCGCCGAACCGCGAGCCGTAAATGCTCTTGTCGCCCGCGCTGAACGGCGGCAGCATGATTAGCCCGCCGTTTTTGCGCGACAAATCCCAATGCTTGCCGCTGCCCACGTGGTCCATGAGCGATTGGTAATTGGTCTTTGTAACTACGCCCACCTTGGTTATGCCGCTGTTTACCATGTTCGACAGCACAAAGTCGATAAGTCTGAATCTCCCGCCGAACGGCACGGACGCAATCGACCGCACCGCGGTGAGCTCGCCGATATCCTTATCGTGCAAATTTCCGAAAATTATTCCCAACGTTTTCATGCTTTTACGCTCCCTTTCTCGATTATATCGCCCGATTTGAGCTTTGCGCCGCGCGGCACGACCGTGTCTCTGCCGATGAGCGTAATGCGCGTTTTATCCGATTGCGCGTCGCCGATTATCGCGCCGTCGCCGATAACGACGTTTTCGTCCACCATGCCGTAATTGATTTTTACGTTCTTGCCGATTACCGCGCCCTGCATGATAACGCTGTTTTCTATGACCGCGCCGTCCATAACGGTCACGCCCTCGCCGATTACCGAGTTTACCACCGTGCCGTAAATCTCGCAGCCCGTCGTCATGACCGAGTTGACAAACCTGCCGCTTTCGCCTATGTACGACGGCGGCAACGGCTCGTTGCGCGAATACACCTTGAACGCGGGGTCGGACAGGTCGAATGCGGGCGGGTCGCCAAGCAAATCCATGTTCGCCTCCCAAAGGCTCGTCACCGTGCCCACGTCCTTCCAATACCCCTTGAACGAGTAAGCGAACATATCGCAGCCCGCTTTGAGCATATTGGGAATTATGTTTTTGCCGAAATCGTTGCTCGACGTCTTATCCGCCTCGTCCGCCACAAGCTCGCGCACGAGCACGTCCTTTTTGAAAATGTAAACGCCCATGCTCGCATGATTGCTCTTGGGCTTTTTGGGCTTTTCCTCGAACGAAGTAATGCGCTTATCCTCGCCGAAATCCATAATGCCGAAACGGCTCGCCTCCGCCTCGGGCACGTCGATAACAGCAATCGTACAGTCCGCGTCGTGCGCGACGTGCTCGGCGAGCATTTTGGAATAGTCCATTTTGTAGATATGGTCGCCCGAGAGTATGAGCACGTTTTCGGAATCGTACTCGGTCAGAAAATGCAAATTTTGATAAATCGCGTTGGCAGTGCCCTTGTACCACTCGCCGCCCTGCTTGGCTTGGTACGGCGGCAGCGTGTGCACTCCGCCGTAGCTACGGTCCAAATCCCACGGCTCGCCGTTGCCCACGTACTCGTTGAGTATGAGCGGCTGATACTGCGTGAGAACGCCCACCGTGTCTATGCCCGAATTGGTGCAGTTGCTGAGCGTAAAATCGATGATACGGTATTTCGCGCCGAACGACACCGCGGGCTTTGCGACGCTGTTGGTAAGCGCGTACAGCCTTGTGCCCTGTCCGCCCGCAAGCAGCATGGCGATACATTTTTTCTTCTTCATATCCTCTCCTTACGTCCGATATCCGAACTTAGGTTATTTAACTGTCGCGTTGAGCCGTTAACGACCCCGCCGCAGCGCAGACGGCAACAAGCTGCGAAACCGCGCCGAAAACAACGCCGACCCCGCCGCGCGGTAATCGACGGCGCAATACTCATCGCCGACTCGAACATGCTCATCGCATTCGCCCTTCGTAAAAAAAACTCCGTCGAATTTCTTTTTATATAAAATAACATAATTCATTGTCTTTGTCAATATGTTTTAAAAATTATAAAGCGATGTTTTTCGGCTTATACGTTTACGTTGCGTTTCCTTTTGTCGAAAAAGAAAAAGCCCGCGTCCGGAGCATAGCGTCTCCGCGCAGGCTTTTGCCGCAATAGCTGTAAATTATCCGAAGGCGTTCGGTTATTCGAGCTCGAACGCGCCCGTATAAAGCTGATAATACTGACCCTTTTGTTCAATCAACGCGTCGTGGCTGCCGCGCTCGATTATCCTGCCGTGGTCGAGCACGATAATTACGTCCGAATTGCGTACGGTCGACAGCCTGTGCGCGATTACGAAAACCGTCCTGCCCTGCATGAGCGCGTCCATGCCGCGCGAAACTATCGCCTCCGTGCGCGTGTCTATGGACGACGTCGCTTCGTCGAGTATCATGACGGGCGGGTCGGCGACGGCGGCGCGCGCTATCGCCACAAGCTGACGCTGACCTTGCGACAGGTTCGAGCCGTTGCCCGTGAGCATGGTATTGTACCCGTCGGGCAGGCGCGTGATGAAGTCGTCCGCGCCCGCGAGCTTTGCGGCGGCGATACAGTCGTCGTCCGTCGCGTCGAGCTTGCCGTAACGGATATTGTCCATGACAGTGCCCGTAAACAGATTGGTGTCCTGCAAAACTATGCCGAGCGAGCGGCGCAAATCGGCTTTCTTTATTTTGTTTATGTTTATGCCGTCGTACCTGATTTTGCCGTCGGCGATGTCGTAAAACCGATTTATAAGATTGGTTATCGTGGTTTTGCCCGCGCCCGTCGCGCCGACGAACGCCACCTTTTGCCCGGGCTTGGCGTAGATGGACACGTCGCGCAGCACGGGCTTGCCCTCCTCGTACTCGAAATCCACCTCGTTGAGCACGACGTCGCCTTGCAGCTTGGTGTACGTGACGGTGCCGTCGTGGTGCGGGTGCTTCCACGCCCACACGTCGGTGCGCTCCTCGCACTCGACGATTTCGCCGTTTTCCTCGCGCGCGTTGACAAGCGTCACGTATCCGTCGTCGGTCTCGGGCTTTTCGTCAATCAGCGCAAACACGCGCGCCGCGCCCGCAATACCCATAACGACGGAGTTGATTTGGTTGGACACCTGATTGATATTGTTGCAAAACTGCCGAGTCATTTGCAGGAACGACACAACGAGCGCGATTTGGAAAACGGACAGCGAGCCGTCGAACAGCATGCCGAGCGATATGTTTTCCACGCCGCGCAGTATAAACACGCCGCCCAAAAGCGCAACCACCACGTACAACACGTGTCCGATATTGCCGAGTATTGGCATAAGCATATTCGCGTAGCGGTTGGCGCGGTTGGATTGGTCGTAAAGGTACTCGTTGACCTTGTCGAAGTCCGCCTTCGCCTCGGGCTCGTGGCAAAACACCTTGACGACCTTTTGCCCGTTCATCATCTCCTCGATAAAGCCCTCGGTCTTGCCCATGGCACGCTGCTGACCTATAAAGTAGCGCTTTGCGCCGCCGCCTACCGTGCGTGTCACGAAAAAGATAATGAGCACGCCGCCTATTACAATCAGCGTGAGCCACATACTGTACCACACCATTATAAAGAACAGCGTGAGCACCATTATCGACGACGCCAAAAGCTGCGGCAGCGACTGCGAAATCATTTGGCGCAGCGCGTCGATATCGTTGGTATAGTAGCTCATGATATCGCCGTGGCTGTTGGTGTCGAAATACTTAACGGGCAAATCCTGCATTCCGTTAAACATTTGCTCGCGCACCTTTTTCAAAAACCCTTGCGTGATAACCGCCATAAGCTGCTTGTCTATCGCGCCCGATACGAGCGACAGCACGTACAGCCCTATCAACGTGAGCATGTCGCGGACAATCAGCCCGCCGTACTTTTCCCAACCGCCGCCGACGCGCAACGCTTCCTCGGCGACCGAAAACAGCCGCTGCATGAATATCGACGGCAACGAGCTGACGACCGCGTTGAATATTATGCACAACAGCGCGACGGTCATCATTTTGGGATAGTATTTGAACAACAGTTTGAGCGTGCGACCGAGCACGCCTTTGTGCTTTTTCATCTTCATAGCGGGGCTTGCGTTCTTAGCCATTTTCGCTCTCCCCCTTGTTTTGAGTATTGTAAACCTCGGTGTAAATGGCGTTTTTGCCGAGCAGCTCGGAATGCACGCCCACCGCGTCGATTTTGCCGCCGTCCATTATAATTATGCGGTCGGCGTCCTCCACCGACGACGTGCGCTGCGCGATTATTATCTTGGTGGTTTGCGGAATGTATTCCTTAAACGCCTTGCGTATAAGCGCGTCCGTGCGCGTGTCAACCGCGCTCGTCGAATCGTCGAGTATCAGTATTTTCGGCTTTTTGAGCAATGCGCGCGCTATGCACAGCCGCTGCTTTTGCCCGCCCGAAACGTTCGCGCCGCCCTGCTCGATATACGTGTCGTAGCCGTCGGGGAACGAGCGTATAAACTCGTCCGCCTGCGCGAGCTTGCACGCCTCGACGAGCTCGTCGTCCGTCGCATCGGGATTGCCCCAGCGCAGGTTTTCCTTAATCGTGCCCGAAAACAGCTCGTTCTTTTGCAGCACGACCGATACCTGATTGCGTAGCGCGGTCAAATCGTATTCCTTTACGTTAAGTCCGCCCACCTTGACGTCGCCCTCGGTCACGTCGTACAAGCGCGATATAAGATTTACGAGCGAGGTTTTGCTCGACCCCGTGCCGCCTATAATGCCTATCGTCTCGCCCGAACGAATGTGCAGGTCTATATCCGACAGCACGCTGCGCTCGGCGTTGGCCGAATACTTAAAGCTGACGTTGTCGAAATCAATCGAGCCGTCGGCGACCTCGGTCGCGGCATTCTCGGGGCTTTTGAGCGTGCTCTCCTCCGTCAATATCTCGCAAATTCGGCGCGCGCTCTCTAACGACATGACAATCATGGCAAATACCATGGAGAACATCATAAGCGACATGAGTATTTGCATGCCGTATACGATAAGCTGCGACACCTCGGCTACGCCCACCGTCGCGCCGTTCGATTTGAGTATCATGTACGAGCCGAGGAACAACACCGACGACAGCACCGCGTAAAAGAAAAATTGCATGACGGGGTTGTTCCAAGCGAGTATGCGCTCCGCCTTGGTGAAATCCCGTTGCAGGTCGGTGGACGCGCGGTCGAACTTGGCTTTTTCGTAGTCCTCGCGCACGTACGACTTGACGACGCGCATGCCGCGCACGTTCTCCTGAATGGACTCGTTTAGATTGTCGTACTTTTTGAACAACCGCCGAAACAACGGCATCGCCTTGTACATTATCAAAAACAGCAGCAGTCCGAGCGGCGGTATTACGCCTACGAATATCCAGCCGAGATTGCCGCCCATTATAAAAGTCATAACCAGCGAGAAAACCATCATCAACGGGCAACGCACCGCTATGCGGATAATCATCATGTACGAAAATTGCACGTTTGTGATATCGGTCGTCATGCGCGTGACGAGCGACGGCGTGGAAAACTTGTCTATGTTCTCGAACGAGAAATCCTGAATTTTATAGTAAATATCCTTACGCAAATTCTTGGCAAAGCCCGCCGATGCCTTGGCGCTGAACGCGCCCGAAAGCGCGCCGCATATGAGCGACGCCAGCGCCATACCCAAGAGTATGCCGCCGTACATGAGGATATTTCTCAATTCGATAACCTCGCCCTTACTTACGTCCACGTCAATCGCGTTTACCAGCTTGGCGATGATAAACGGAATCAAACATTCGAGCACAACCTCCAACGATACGAATATCGGGGACAGTATCGACGCCGCTTTGTATTCTCTTACGCTTTTTGACAAAATCTTAATCATTCGATTTATCTGGTCCTTTATGATATTTATCGAAAACTATATTCATAGATTTTAACATTGCAATATTTTTTTGTCAACGAAAAAACCCCGTATATCGGGGCTTTTCGCAATGAACTTTTAATCACAGAGCGATAAAATCGCTTCACAATTCGCCGCTTACAGCAGTATGCAGATTATGCCGCCCCTGCCCTCGTTGATAATGCGCGACAGCGTTTTGCGCATTTTGCGCTGCGTCTCCTCGGGCATTGCGGTAAGCTTGCTGTTGAGGTTTTCGTTGACGAGGCTGTCGAGCGGCTTGCCGAACATATTGGTTTGCCAAATGCCGTCGGGGTGCTGCTCGAACTCGCTGAGGAGGTAGTTGACCAAATCCTCGCTTTGCTGCTCTGTACCGACTACGGGACACACCTCCGTTTCGATATCTACGCGCATAATATGCAGGCTTGGCGCGGACGCTTTGAGCTTGACGCCGAAGCGCGAGCCCTGTTTGAAAATCTGCGGCTCGGCGAGCGTCATTTCGTCCATGGTCGGAGTGACTACGCCGTAACCCGTTTCCGCGACGTCCTGCAACGCCTTGGACATTTTATCGAACGAACGCTTGGCTTTGACAAGCTCGCCGAGCGACGCCATAAGGTCGAACTCGTCGTTTATATCCACGCCGCATTCGTCTTTGAGCGCGCGGTAGAAAAGCCCCTCCTTTTCCTTGAACGCGTATACCGCTCTGCCCTTATCGAGCTCCAAGCTCTTTAACTCCACGCCCTCGAAAAACTCGCTGTCGTCGAGCGTGAGCTCGCCCGTACAATCGCGCATCTTGCTCTTTTCGGCGGCAAGCGTCATCGACCTTTCCGCAAGCTCCTTCACGATGGCGTTGTTCCTGTCGAGCGCGCGAATCCACCGCGCCGTTTCGATATAAATATCGCGCAGCGGGAACTCGTACAGAACCGCCTCGAACAGCTTGACTACGTCCGCTTTGTTGAGGCTCGCCACGTTCATAGCCGAAACTGTTACGCCGTACTTTTCGGTAAGCGATTTGGCGAGCTTTTTGGTCTCCGCCGAGGTGGGCACAGACGAGTTGAGCACGATTACGAACGGCTTGCCCAGCTCTTTCAGCTCGGCAACGGTGCGTTCCTCCGTGGCGACGTACGCCTCGCGCGGCAGCTCGGTCTTAATCGACCCGTCGCACGTCATGACTATGCCGATAGTCGAATGGTCGGTTATCACCTTTTTCGTGCCGATTTCCGCGGCGCGCTCGAACGGCACGGGCTCGGCGTTCCACGGCGTTTTAACCATGCGCGCGCTGCCGTCCTCCATGTGTCCGTTAGCCCCGTCCACCATGTAGCCCACGCAATCGACGAGCCGCACGGAGATTTTGGCGGTGTCGTTAAGCGCTACCGTTACCGCCTCGCTCGGCACGAACTTGGGCTGAGTGGTCATTACCGTTTTGCCCTCCGCGCTTTGCGGCAGTTCGTCGCGCATGCGTGTAAGCTCGTACCCGCTCGCCGACGGTATGACGAACGCGTTCATAAACCCCGTTATGAACGTTGACTTGCCCGAGCGCACAGGCCCTACCACGCCGATATAAATATCGCCGCCCGTCCGCTCCGTGATATCGTTATAAACGTCGTACTCTTCCATAATACCTCCCGAACGCTCTGCATATTTATATGTCGCAGGCTTGCCGAATATGCCGACAGGAAGTGATGATTAGTGAGCAGGCAAGCATGCCGCACGAGCTTACTCAGCGCTTCCAAAATCGAATACGCTTTAATCTATGCGCGCGCGCACAAAAAAAGACCGTTCCGCGCGGAAGGTCTTTAAAAATTTTTATATGCGTTATTTCTATTTGCGCTTGGCTATAAAGCTCTTGAACAACGCGTCGAGCGGCATATCGAGCGCGGTTATACCCGCGTCGCGCGCCGCGAGCGCGTTCATGACGTCGAGCGCGATTTGCGATATCGCCCGCCCCGAAAGCCCGTCCGTGAGCGCCGCCGCGCCGTCGAGGTCGAGCGCGTCGAAATCGGACTTGTCTATGCGTTTGAGCTTGACTGCAAGCATGAGCCTGCGCTCCGCCGCGTTCGGCAAGTCGATATGTATTACGTTGCGGAAACGGCTGAGTATCGCGGGGTCGAGATATTCCTTAATATTGGTGGCGGCAATAAGCACAAGGTTTTCCGAGCTTGTGGAAAATCCGTCCATTTGCTTGATAAGCGCGGGCACGGCCTCCGCCGCCGTCTTGTTCTCGCCGCCGCGCTTTTGCGCTAGATAATCTATTTCGTCGAGAAACAGCACTACGGGCGTGTTTTTCTCCTTTGCGAGAGCGCGCGCCTCGGCAAACAGCGTGTCGATATTCTTGCCCGTCTTGCCTATATAAGAATCGACGAGCGCGTTGGCGTTGACCTCGGCAAACGGCACAGACAGCTCGCTCGCCGCCGCTTTGGCAAACGTCGTCTTTCCCGTGCCCGGCGGACCCTCCAAAAGTATGAATCCGCCCGCCTTTATTCCGTACTTGGAATACGCCTGCGGGCTTTTGAGCGGGTATATCAAAAGCCTGTTAATCGCCGCTTTCGCCTCGTCCAAGCCGATTATATCGTCGAACGACACCTTGTCCGTCGGCGCGGCGACGTTCAAAAACGCGGTCGCCCGCGGCGCGGAGTCAGCGTCGCCGTCCGCCGTAGCCTTTGCCGTGAGATTTTCCGCGATAAATTTGAGCTTTTTCGAGCGTTCCGCACGCGTCGCGTCGAGCGGCGGCGCGCTCTTTGCCGCAACGCTCTCCATAATTTCCGCCGCACGCAAAAACATGCGCTTGGCCGCGGGAATATCGCCGCGCGCGTTCGCCTCGGTCGCCGCCTTGTACGCGGCCTCGAACATTTCAAGCTCCAAAGCGATTTCGCTCATTTTAAACTCCGCCCTCTACGCCCGCCGCTTTGAGCTTGCGTTCGAGCTCTGCGATATCCGCGTCGAGCGACTCGTCGCCGCCGCCGATTTGCGCCTCGATTAGCTTGTCGATTTCGTCCTCGCCCGAGCCGTGCGCCGATGCAAAGCCCGCAAACCCCGCCGAAGTCGCGTCGAGGAAGGAGTCCGATTCCACCTGCTTCATCTGCGTGGAAATCATGGCTTTGTTCATTTGCCGCGTCACCTTTTCGAAATCTAGGCTGTCGGTCGTGTCCGTTATCGACCCCGTCAAAATCTTCATACCGTCGGCAAACGACTTGGTCATTTCCGAAACGTCTTTTATTTGCGAGCTTATTTGCAGGTTTAACAGCATTTGCTCGACTACCGTTTTTTGCGCGGTGACTATGCGTATCGCGTTTTTGGCGAGCGCGTACTGCGACGCTATGCCGTTTGCGCGCGCCGTCGCCGCCGCCTTTATATAATGCTTGCGACTGCTCTCCAAATCGGCAAGCTGCTTTTTGACCGCGGCTATCGCCTGATTGATTAGCATTTGCTCTTTTATGCGTTTTTTCTCGCTGCTCATATAGCGTCTCCTTTGAGCGCCGCCGCCACTCCGTCCACCTCGCGCGCCGACACGTGCGGCGCATCGTATTCGCCCGAAACCGCGCCGCCCGCAGCGCACAAAAGCTTGCCCGCGCCGCTCAACCGTTCCGCGCCGTCCGCGCCCAAAATAAGCCTGCTTTCCTCGGCGTCGCGCGTCCTGAACGCAATATGCGCGTCCGTATTAGCCCGTAAACCCGCCGTAACGGCGTTTTGCGTCAGGTTGCGCGTACATAGCACGGAATAAATTCCCGCGCCCGCAGACTGCCTTGCAAGCGCCGTGTACGCGCTTTCAAACGCCTTGCCGCACGCGTCAATCGCGTCGGCGTACTCGTCGAACGCGACGAGTATATACGGAAGCTTTTGCGCCGCCGTGCCGTTGTACGCCGCGATATCGCGCACGCCCGCGCTTGCGAAAAGCTCGTAGCGCCTGTTCATTTCCGCGCCGACCGCAGCGAGCGCAGGGAGCGCTGCCGCCGCATCCGTAACCACGTTTGCCGACAAATGCGCTACGCCGTCGAACGCACACAGCTCCTCGCGCTTGAAATCGAACAGCACGAGCCTGAGCTTTTCCGCGCTCTGCGTGAGCAGCAGCGAGCAAATCGCCTGTCGCAAAAACGTGCTCTTGCCGCTGCCCAGCATGCCGCCGACGAGTATGTGCGGGTATTCGGAAAACGCTATTCGCTCCGCCTCCTCGTCCGCGTTCCTGCCGAGTATAACGCACGGCTCTGCGGTCGGCGCGATAACGTCCGCCAACGCCACCTCGCGCGCTTGTGCGCAGTCCGCGCTCCTAAACGCGTCGAGCGATATCGCGGGCGACGGCTTAGCCGAAAAATCGAAAACGCCCGTCGGCGACGGGAACGGCTTTGCCACAAGCGTAGCGTCGCGCGGCGCTGGCGCAGCGTCGTCGCCGCCCACGCGCGCCCGTACGCCCTCGTTAACCGAAGCCGCGGGCTTAACCGCCATACCCCCCAGCAACGCGTCGAGCTGCTCGTCCATAAGCAGCTCTTTTTCGGAAACCTGCCCGTCGACGAGCCTGTCGATTTGCGTATCGGTGAGCGCGCCGGGCGCGGACGTGAGCGCGGCAAACGCCGCGTCGGTGTTTTGCAAAAAACCGTCCAAGCCCGCTTGCGCCTCCTCCATGCCCGAGAGCGCGCGCTCGATTTCCTTTTGCAGCTTGACGAAATCGGATTTTTTATTTATTTTGCTAATGCTCTTGGCTATCGTTGACATGCCCGTCAAAAAGTCGGCGTTGGTCTCGCCCATTTTTTGCAGCTCGGACGTTATCTCGATATTGAGCAGCATTTCGCGCGCGCGCTTTATTTGCGTGAGCGTAATGTTCAAGCCGTTTTTGGCAATGGCGTACGACGCGCTTTCGCCGCGCGCCTTCGCGTCCACGGCGCGGCGCAAATACTCGTCCTTCATCGTCTCCAATTTTTTGACGGTCTGTTCTATCTTGCCGATAGTGCGCCGAATTTTATTGTTGCGCTCGGCGCGCTTTTTTAAATCTATCTTCGCCATTTGTACTCCTTCCGCGCGTTGCGCGTTCTTCGCGTGCCGCTACTATTATACTCGGCGCTATTCCGCCACAGTCACCGCGTCGAACCTAATCGACCTGTCGGGCGCGGGCTTATGCTTCTTGCTCTTTTTGAGCACGACCCTGCCCTCGTTGCCCGAAAACAGCTTGACGACGTTTTTGCGGTGCGCGAACAGACTGAGCGCGAACATGGCGAAAAGCAGTACGGTGCAAAGCACGGGCATGCTTTGCGACGCCGCCCGCACGCCCTCTACGGTAAGCGGCGCGCTTATTATAATAAACGACGTGAGCGAGCCGATTTTCGCGAAAAACAAAAACGCGATGCCAGCCGCTACAAAGCCGAGCGCATACAGCGGCTGCATGGTCAAACATACGCCCACTATCGTCGCCGCGCCCTTGCCGCCCTTGAACTTGTAAAACACGGGATATATGTGCCCGAGCGTAACGCTCAATCCGCCCACGTACATGCCCATGCGCTCGCCGCCGAGCCGTAAAAATTCGCCGTCGCCCATAAACAGCCAGCCCAACAGACAGGGCACTACGCCCTTTAAAATATCGAGCACGAAGGTAAGCGCGCCGAGCGGCTTGCCGAGCGAACGCAGCATGTTCATCGTGCCGGGATTGCCGCTGCCGCACTTTCTTATATCCTTGCCTTTCAGCTTGCTTATGAGAATTGCGCTGTTTATATTGCCGAAAAGGTACGAACCTACCGCCACCAGCACGCCCGCCAAAATTTGCATTTCCCGAGATATTACCACAACAGCTTCCTCCGCGTCAGTCGTCGCCGCGCCCGACGAATTTCAGCCGCACGGGCGTGCCCGAAAAATCGAACGCGCGACGTATCGAGTTTTCCAAATACCGCTCGTACGAAAAATGTATGAGCCGCGCGTCGTTCACCTTGAATACGAACAGCGGCGGACACACGTCGGGCTGCGATACGTAAAATATCTTGGGTCTGCGCCCCTTGCGCGCCGTCGGCTCGGTCGCGGCTATCGCCTGCCCGACCAGCTCGTTCAAAAGCCCGGTCGATATTCTTCGCGTGGCGTTGGCGTACGCGGCGTCCGCCGCCGCAGTCAGCTTGTCCACGCGCAGCCCCGTCGCCGCCGAAACGGTAATGCTCGTAAAATAACTCATAAACGCCAAGCGTTCTTTAAGCTCGACGGTCTTTTCGTCGGCGGTGTACGCGGTCTTTTCGACAGCGTCCCATTTGTTCAATACGACCACCGACGGCTTGCCTTCCTCGTGCACAAGCCCCGCGATTTTTTCGTCCTGCTCGGTAACGGGCTGCGACGCGTCCATGACGATAAGCACCACGTCCGCGCGCTTGATTGCGGCAATCGCGCGCACCACTGAATATCGCTCGACCGATTTGGACTCGATTTCGCGCTTGCGGCGCATCCCCGCCGTATCTATAAGTATATAGTCTTTGCCGTTGACCGTAATCGGCGTGTCTATCGCGTCGCGCGTCGTGCCCGCAACGTCGGACACGATACTGCGCTCGTACCCCAAAAGCCTGTTTACGAGCGACGACTTGCCCACGTTGGGCTTGCCCACAAGCGCAATCGACAGCGGCTTTTCGCCCTCCTCCGACGTTTGCGCGGGGAAATCGGCGCACACCGCGTCGAGCATGTCGCCCACTCCCGAGCCGTGCGCCGCCGAAATCAAATACGGCTCGCCCAAGCCCAGCGAGTAAAAATCGTAAACGTTGTCGCGCGAAGCGGCGTCGCCCTTGTTGACGGCGAGCACAATCGGCTTTTTGCTCTTTCTGAGCACCTCGGCAATATCGCGGTCGCCCGACAGCACGCCCTGCTTGACGTCGGTCACGAATATGACGACGTCGGACAGCTCCACGGCGTCCATCGCCTGCCGCTTGACCGACACGGAAATGCTATCCGCGCCGTCGTCTATGCCGCCCGTGTCGATAAGCGTAAATTCCTTGCCGCACCAATCGCAATCGGCGTACAGCTTGTCGCGCGTTACGCCAGGCATATCGTCCACTATCGCGACGCGCCTGCCGCTTATCCTGTTTATGAGCGTGGACTTGCCCACGTTGGGTCTGCCCACTATTGCTACCGTCGGTTTCATAACACAATAATTTTACCACACGCGGCGCGATTTGTAAACAGTTTTTTCGCAATGTCGGTTTTATGTAGCGCGCCGAGCAAAAAACGCGCGGCTATGGCACGGGCTATTCGTCGAAATACTTTTTGTATTCGTCAGGGTCGAACTCCTCGGCAAGCTCGGCGTTGACCTTGGCGCGCGCGTTCATTGTGCGCTTGACCGCGGCGACAGCCTCGAACAGCGCGACTGAGAACACCGCCGCAAGAATAATCGCGTCGAACGTCGCCGCCGAGCCGAACGATAGCGGCGTGCCGTACGCATACTTGCCCACCACCGTCGCTATAACGTCGCCTATCGGCAAGCCCGCGAATATCGCGGCAAGGCTGCTGAGCTTGGTGCGCGCGACCAAAAACCCCATTGCGCCGCACAAAAAGCCAAGGATTATGACGGACACGACGTCGTTTACTATCGGGTCGATTAACAGCTCGATAGCCACCGCGATAGCCGCAACCGACGCAAACGCGACCGTGGCGCGCCACACCTCGTGCGACCTTTTGCAAAGCGCGAAAAATATTCCCGCGAATATGACGGGCGCGACGAAGCCCGCAACGTTGAACTCCACGCCCGCTATCGCAAACGACGGGATAAACGCGCTGCCTATCAGCAGCCCCACCATTACGAACGCGAGCCAATACGCCACGCCGAAGCTCTTGAACACGCGCTCCGCCACGCCCACAAACAACAACACGGCGACCAAGCCGCAAAGCACCAATCCGATTATCATGCGTCAAAGTATTGACTTTTCCGCAAAATTTATACGCTTGCGCGCAAGGCACGCCCGCTCGCGGTCGTCGTACTGCGACACAAATTATGCAAACAAAAACGACCGACGGCATAAGTCGTCGGCCGAACTTGCATGAATTTCGACGTTCACGAAACGGACTTAAAGCTTGCCCGTCCAGCCCGACAGCCGCGTTCTGCCGCTGCTGTCCGTGCCGTTCATATAATCGATAAAATCGAAATTGCGCCACTTGGAGCGCGAGAGGTTGTACACCTTTACGCTATCTATATAGATATTCGGCGTGGGCGGCTTCCACAAATAGCCGTTGGTGATGCGGTCGTTGTCCGCCGCCGTCGCGGCAATCGCCGAAAGGTTGTTAATCGTTTTGTCGTTCAAAGCGTAACCGACCATAGTGACCTCGAACGTTTCGGCGCTCAAATTGCCGCTGCCGTCTCTGCGACGCACCAGATTGGTCATGTTGTCTTTATCGTACAAAAATTGGAACTCGGTGCTCGTATCCGAATACAAATACGTGAGCACGCCCGCCTTTAACAGCTCCTGCTTGTCGCTGTGGTTATCGACGCGCAGCTTGTACCCGAACTTGTACGATACGTTTTCGTCCTTGAACCTCGACGTCGGCAACGCCTTGAACGCCGCGCAATACGCCTTGTTGTCCGAACGGTGATGCGTGCTGTCGTAGCTGCTCGTCGAGCTAATAGTCGTCGAAACGGGCTGCGCGTCGTACCCGCCGAACCGCAGCCAACCGCTTTGCGCGTCGAAAAACACCGTATTGTCGAAATACCCGTTCTTTGCCAAGAATATGAAATTGGTGGCGGCGGTGTCGTATTTTTCCTCGTCTATCTCATACTCCAAGACCATGCCGTTGGACAGCTTGAACCTCGCGATAACCGAATCGTACTTGCTGTACGGATTGACCAAAAGCGCGATTACGGGTATGAGCAACGCGAGCAAAATCGCCAAAACCGCCGCGCCGACGATTACGCCGATAACTACGGCAGAGCGGCGCGAGCGCGTTTGCGACGCCGCCATGGCTTGCTCCGCAGACTGTAAGGTTTGCGGCTGACCCGCGTCGTTCTTTTGCGCGGACTTTTCCGCGGCGCGGCGTTGCGCCTTGCGCTCCCGTGCCGTCATCGAATAAATACGTTTATCCTTCAAAATACCACACCTATTTCTTTAAGTTTTTCAAGCGTTCTTCGCGCTCGCGTCGTATCTTTTCCGCGCGCGACATGCCCTCCTCGGGCTTTGCGGCAGGCTGAGCGGCGGCAGGCTGCGGGCGTTCCGCACGCGCCGTCGGCGCTGCGTGCGCTATCCCATCCGTCGCACGCTCGGTGCGTTTGAGCGGAACGAACTCCGGCTCGGTTTTGGGGATATCGCTTTCGAACTCGCGTATAAAGTCGTCGAACTCGCTCTCGCTCATCACGGGCGGCTCTGTCGCTTGCTCGGGCGCGAACGCGTCGCCGCCCGTCGCGTTCAGCTCGTCGAGCGACACGGACTGCACCTCGCTCGTAACGAAATCGTCGGGGCTTTGCGCGCACTGCGCGGAAATATAATCGCGCACCGGCTTTGCTCCGTCCTGCTTGGTGTAAATCGCGTTTATCTGCCTGTTAAGGCTTTCGTCGCGCGCTATAAGCTCCTCGGTAGACAATACGTGCTCGCTCTCCACGAGGTTGGTGTCGTCCACGGGGCGCGTTATTACGCGCTCGCCGCCCGCCGATTTTTTTGCGTTGACAACGGGCGGAGAAATAGGCACTTCGGGTACTTCGGGAACGTCCTCTACGGGATTTCCGAAATCGCGCATTGCCTCCGCCATGTCGCGCACCGCCTCCGCCTCCAAGGTGTCTATGGGCGCGGGCGCGTCCGATACGGGCTGCTGCGACTGAGGCTGCGGCGCGACGCGCGGCTCTGCGCCCGCCTGCGTAATAGGCTGTTGCGGCGAATACGCCGTCGTCGTCGAGTACGCCGTTTGCTGCACAGCCTGCGGGTTGAACACGTACACAGTCTTGTCGCCTTGCAGGTTGCGCTTATAGTATACCGATTTTACAAGGTTAATATATGGCAAAATAAATATAAAGCCCAGCCCGAGCGTGATTATGCCGAGCAGCCACCACCCTATCATGGACATCGTAAGCGCGAAATACGCGCCCGTTTTGCCGCTCATTACCTTGTTGGACGCGGACAGCACCGCCGACGCTTTCATTTTGGGATTGGCGACGAGCAGGTGGTTCGCCATGGACGTGCGAATCATATAGATAATGCCGGGCATGATGAGGCACAGCGTGAGCAAGAACGCGAGCAGCGTGCGCTTCAAGCTCAACAACAAAATCTTAGTCATGCCGCCGCGCGCGAGCGTTTCGCCCAGCCGCCGCACGTTGTACTGCTTGCACTTAAACGAAACCAAGTAGAAATCGACCATGGCGTAATTGACCATGTTGCTCCCCACCATCGCTATAAGCAACAAAATCACGCCGTAGCAAATCATGACTATGCCCGCTATCATGTTCGAGCCGAGACTGACGCAAGACATGACGATAAGCGCGAGCAGCGTTATATATATTGCGAATTCCACCGTATATACGATTATCGCTTGATGTATATTCAAAGCCAGCTTTTGCCGCGCTTCTGCTTTTATGTCCTTGTTGGTCATCGGTCTGTTACTCGATATTGCGGTTGAAATCCTGTACGATTAAAATACGCGAAAAAGCCGTTGCAAGCGCGCTTTTTCCACTCGTATTATACGGTATTCGCGCATGTTTGTCAATACATTTACTCATGTTGCGAGTTCAGCCGCGCAAAAAATCGAGCTCGAACGTGCTCGGCGCGCGGAATACCTTTCCGTTGAGGTACGCGAGCTTGCCTTTCAGCCCCGAAAACGACAGCTCGACCGCCGCAAGCATTTGCGTGTCGGGCGCGCCCGCAATCGCGCCGCCGCGTATATAATACTTATGCTCGCCTATTATCGGGCAGCCGACGAAATTGAGGTGCGCGCGTATCTGGTGCGTTCTGCCCGTATGCGGAAACACGCGCAGCACCGCCGCGCCGCCTATGCGCTCTTTCACCTCGTACTCGGTAATCATAGTCTTGTACCCCGCCTTCGGCTCGGCGGACACGATTACCGTGTTTTGCGAGCGCAGCAGCTTCATGTACGCCGTGAGCACGGCGCGCTCGGCGACGGGCGCGGGCGAAACGACCGCCTCGTAAAGCTTGGACACGCGCCGTTCTCTGAACGCGGCGGTTAGCTCCGCGAGCGCGTATTCCGTCTTGGCGAAAGCGATTAGCCCCGTAGTGTTGGTATCCAAGCGGTGCACGGCAAAAAGCGGGCTGCCGTAAAGCTCGGGCAACGCGTCGTACGCCGTGCGCTTGGGCTTGTCGAAAACGACTATATTATCGTCGTCGTAGACGGTTTTAAGCGACACGTCGCGGCTCACGCCGTCGGGCACGAACACCGTAACGATATCGCCGCGCCTAAGCGCCGTGTTGCTCTTTATACGCGAACCGTTGACGCGCACCTCGCCGCTCTTGACCAAAATATCGGCTTTCGCGCGCGACAGCCCCGCGACCGCCGTCGCCAAAAACGCCGTCGCTTTCTGCTCGTCGTCTACCGTAAATTCGTACTTTTTTCCCATTTCGTCCTACCCTTGTTTTTCCTTGCTACTATAATTCGCGCCGCAACGTACAGCACGACAATCGCGCCCGCGACGCACGCCGCCGCAACGGCAAACACGGTCCTGTCGTAAGCATAGAGCCGCGCCCCGCCGTAGAACGCAAGCGACGCGATATACGCCGCCGCCGTATGCGCCGCAATGCTCGCCGACGCGCTCACCGCGCCGTTTTCCCTTGCGAGTGCGGCAAGCGTGGCGACGCACGGCACATACAGGCACGTGAATATCAAAAACGACACTGCCGCCGCACGCGACCCGAACACCGCGTCCATGCCGCCGAGCGCGGTTATTACCGATATCACGCTCTCCTTGGCGGCGACGCCCGAGAAGAGCGCGGCGACCGCGCGCCAATTCCCGAACCCGAGCGGCTTGAATACGGGCGCGAAAATGCCCGACACCGTGCACAGCAAGCTATCCTCGCCGCCGCCCGTGAATCCGCCGCGCAAAGAGAAATTGCCGAGCACCCACATCACGACGCTGACCGAGAACACCACCGACCCGATGCGCCCCACAAACGCGCACGCATTGCGCCAAGTCGCTTTAAACACGCGCTTCGCATTGGGCAGTCTATACGGCGGCATCTCCATAAGCAGTCGCTCCGCCGCCGTCGCCTTGCCGAATACCTGCATCAGCCTCAACGCAAGCAGCGCGACGACAAAGCCCAAAATGTACAGCGCGGCGACGACAAAGCCCGACAAGCCGAAGTACGCCGTGACCGACGTAAAAACGGCAAGCCGTGCGCTGCACGGGCAAAACGGCGTTACGAACGCCGCGCGCCGCCGTGCGGTTTTGTTCTCTATTCCGCGCGCAGACAGCACCGCCGTCGCCGAGCAGCCCAAGCCCAGCGCCATGGAAAACGCCGCGCGCCCGCTCAATCCGAACCGCTTGAAAAAGTCGTCCGTGACGAACGCGACGCGGCTCATATATCCGCTGTCCTGCAATATCGCCGTCAAAAGGAACAACAGCGTCACCTGCGGCAACAGCGACAGCGCCGCGCCCACGCCCATGATTACGCCGTCGCTTATAAGCGAACGCACCCACTCCGTCGTCGGTATGCCGCGCGCGGCGTTCGCCGCTCGCTCCACAAGCCCGTTCAGCAGCGCGGCAAGCGGCGCACCCGCTTCGAACGTAATTACGAAAACCGCCGCCATCACCGTCAAAAATATCGGCAACGCGAGCCGACCGAGCACTATCCTATCGATTTTAACGGTGCGCGACGCCGCCGAATTTTTTTCGACAACGCCGCGCAAAACGTCGTCTATAAACGCGTAGCGCAGCGCCGACGGCAGGTCTCTGTCCGCGCTCGGCGCATTACAGCCCAACGCGCTCAACACGCTCTCGTCGCGTTCTGCGGCTTTAAGCGCGACATACGTCGGGCTTAAACCGATTTTGCGCGCATACGCCGCGTATTTTTCGGTCAGGCTAAGCACCTCGCGATTAGTCGCGTACGGCAGCGAAACAACGCGCTTTGCCGCTCTTTCGGCGGCGGCGATTATCGCGCCGCGCGGGTTTTCGCGCTTTTCGGACGCGCCTACCACGGGTATGCCCAATCGGCGCGACAGCAGCTCCAAATCGACCTTGCCACGCGCCTCGTCCATCATGTTGACGATGAGCGCGACGGGCTTCCCCGCCTCAGCAATCTGCGTCAAAATATAAAGATTGCGCCGCAGATTGTTTACCTCCGCAACGCAAAATATAACGTCGTAATCGCCGAACAGCACTCCGTCCGAGGTGACTTTTTCCTCGGCGGTGCGCGGCGTAAGCGAGTATGCGCCGGGCAAATCGGCGACGATCACGTCCGTGCCGCGAATGCGCTTGCTGCGCGCCTCCACCGTCACGCCGTGCCAATTACCGACGGGCGCGCCCGAGCGCGTCAGTCTGTTAAACAGCGTCGTTTTGCCGACGTTCGGGTTTCCGCACAACGCGATTTTCATTATCACCCTTCGACCACAAGAATTTGTTTTGCCGTCGCCACGTTGACCGCCGCGGAAAAACCGCCCGCGCCGAAATCCACCAGCACGGCGTTGCGCCGCCGCGCCCGCACCGTATACGACAAGCCGATAAGCCCGCTGTCGGCGAGCCACCTATGCGTTTCGGGGTCGCCGCCGATTGCGGCGATTTTGCCGCGCGCGCTCGGACAATCGAAAAGCGTCATTTACTGCCCTACTTAAATTCGTTGATAAACTCGATAAACGTGGTAACGTCGCGGAACTGCCTGTACACGGACGCAAAGCGAATGTACGCCACTTGGTCGAGCTCTTTAAGCCGCTCCATAACAAGCTCGCCGATTTTCTTTGAGGAAATTTCCTGTTCGAGCGAGTTGTAAATGGATTTTTCCACCGACGCGCACAGATTGTCGATATCGCGTATGGCGACGGGGCGCTTCTCGCACGCCTTGATTACGCCGTTCTTGACCTTTAACGGGTCGAACGGCTGACGCGTGCCGTCCGCTTTGACTACCAATACGGGCGTCGACTCGATTACCTCGTACGTGGTAAAACGCTTGCCGCATTGCAAGCATTCCCTACGTCTGCGAATGCTGTTGCCGTCGTCCGTCGAGCGCGAGTCCACGACCTTGCTTTCCGCGTTGCCGCAAAAGATACATTTCATAATATGCCTATCCCCTGTAAAATATGCCGAATATATTTGCGCGCGCCGCGCGTCGCCGCTCAATCGTGAGCCCGAGCGTATCGCCTCACGCGTCGCCGCAAAATACGATACGGAAACACCGTATTCGCGCTTCCGTATCGATTATACCATATTTTATTTCGCCTGTCTACTAAAAAGAAAATCCTGTCGAATAACGACAAAAATATCAAAAGCTCGGTCGCGGCGCGATTACGTTGCGCCCTCCCAGCGCCTGTCGCAATCGAAAAGCATGCACTTTTCGCATTTGCCGTCGCAGTCGCGCCCGCCGTCCTTGGGCGGCTTCTTTTTGGGCGGCGGGCATACGTCGGGCGGCGCGGGCACGCACGTCGGCGCGCCCGAATTGAGCCCGTCGATTTCCACGAGTATGACGTCCTCGCCGATTTTTTGCACGCACGCCCACGGCACGAACAGGTCTTGCGATTTGGAAAAAACGCCGCGCTTTCCGTACGGCAGGATTATGCCCTTGATTTTGCCGCTTTCCACCGCAAAGATAAGGTCGATGATATGCCCCATGCGCCTGCCGTCGCTGCCGTTGATTACCTCGCGGCGTTTAAGCTCGCAATATGTAAGTTCCGTTTCCATAACCCCTATATATGCGACGCTCGGCAAAAGTGCGACCGAAATT
This sequence comes from uncultured Christensenella sp., assembly GCA_910577945.1. GTDB lineage: Bacteria > Bacillota > Clostridia > Christensenellales > Pumilibacteraceae > Anaerocaecibacter. The sequence continues at coordinate 26,386 of CAJTNI010000018.1, forward strand.
TAAGCATTTTCGACGATTTTCGCACGTTTCCGCCCCGATATCGGGCTTTTTGACGAATATCGCCGCGCGCGGAACGCCAAACTTACTTTGATACGGCCGCAAACCCAAACATCGCGCGACCGTGACAAAAGAGGTGTGCATATGAAAACTCGGGTGGAAATCTGCGGACTCGATACGTCCACGTTACCCAAGCTGAAACACGAAGAAATGATGGAGCTTATAGTAAAAGCCCAAAACGGCGACGAGGCGGCGCGCGAAAAATTTATTTACGCCAACCTCAGGCTCGTGCTTTCCGTAACGCAGCGGTTCGCCGCCAAAAAGCAAAGCGCGGACGATATTTTTCAGGTCGGCTGTATCGGGCTCATCAAAGCCATGCAGAACTTTAACGTGGCCTACAACCTGCGTTTTTCCACTTACGCCGTGCCCATGATTATCGGCGAAATTCGCAGGTTTTTGCGCGACTGCTCGCCGCTCCGCGTATCGCGGTCGGTGCGCGACACCGCTTATCACGCTCTGCAAGCCCGTCAAAAAATTGAATACGAAACGGGCGACGCCGCATCGTTGGAGGATATCGCCGCGGCGCTCGACATACCCGTCTCCGACGTAGTATACGCGCTCGACGGCATTTCCGACCCCGTGTCGCTGTTCGACCCCGTGTACCACGACGGCGACGACACCGTGCTCGTAATGGACCAAATCGCGGGCGAAACGGACGAGAACAGGCTGAGCAAAATAGACGTTGACGACGCCGTGGAAAAGCTCGGCGAGCGCGAACGCAAAATATTGATGATGCGCTTCTACGAGGGCAAAACGCAAATGGAGGTATCCAAGGAAATCGGCATATCCCAAGCGCAGGTCTCGCGTCTGGAAAAAACGGCAATCGCCGCCATTCACAGCAAGGTCGCGGAATAACGACTTATATGTGCAAAAACGGACGGGCGCGCTCGCCCGTTTTTGTATTAACGCGATTGTTATACATTTTACTTCCCCCGCAAAACGGTCGCGCACATGCGTATATCTACGCGCTTTGCGATATTCAATCGTAATTACGCAAACAAAAATCGGGCGTTTTACCGTCCGATTTCGTATATTAGATTTATACCGAGGCTCACACGCTCAGCGCCTTGCTTATGTCTTTTTTTAAGCGGAAAATTATTTTCTTTTCCAAGCGCGAAATGTACGACTGCGAAATTCCCAAGAGGTCGGCGACTTCCTTTTGCGTTTTTTCGTCCGTGCCGCCCAGCCCGAACCGCATTTGCATGATTACGCGCTCGCGCTTGCCGAGCCGCTCCAACGCCTCGCCGAGCAGGCGTTGCTCCGCTTCGTTTTCCAGCTCCTTGCCCATTGCGTCGGGGTCCGTGCCGAGGATATCCGCCATTACCAGCTCGTTGCCGTCCACGTCCACGTTGAGCGGCTCGTCGAGCGAAACCTCGGCGCGCAAGCGCACCACTCGGCGCAGATGCATGAGTATTTCGTTTTCTATACAGCGCGACGCGTACGTGGCGAGCTTGATATTCTTGTCCGCGTCGAACGAATTGACCGCTTTTATAAGCCCCACCGTGCCTATGGAAATCAAATCCTCCAAATCCACGCCCGTATTGTCGAACTTGCGCGCAATGTACACCACGAGCCGCAAATTGTGCTCAATGAGCAACGACTTTACGTCGGGGTCGGTTTTGAGCCGCGCAATCGCCGCCGCCTCGTCCTGCGGTTCGAGCGGGTGCGGCAGCACGTCGCCCGCGGTAATGTATTCGAGATTGCAGCCGCCGCATTCGCAAGCTCCGAGCATACGTTTGATTTTTTCCAATAATTTCAAAAGTTTCATACGCCCTCCGCGACGGCGGTCGGATTTAACAGCATTTCGTGCGCGGCGGAAAAGCGTTTATCCCCGCCGCCGACAAGACCGACCAACGCTTTTATTTTATGCCCGTGCCTGTCCGAATAGACCGTAATTTCGGTCGGCTGCAACACGTAAATCGCAGTCTCGCCCGCGGGCGTTTTCGCGGTGATTTTCCTCAATCCGTCCACGCTTTTCAAAAACTCCGCCGCCGCGTCGCCTTCCAGCTTGTCGGCGAATAGCTCGGCGGCGGTAATCACCACGGGCAAGCCCGTTTTGCCGTCGAATACGCAGTTGCCCGTATCCAAAAACGCGTTGAATCTGAGCGTGCTGCCGAAAATTTTGACGTCCGTTTCGTACTCGTACGGCGCGCGCGCCCGCACGAGCCGCAAGCGCTTGATAACGAACCTCGCGCCGGCGCACACCGTCGCGCCGCCGCCGAGCGTGACGAACAGCGGATACCTTGCGCTAAACTCCGCCGCCTTGCCGCCGTCCGCAAAGAGCATAAGCCCGAGCGCGTAGCTCGCCCCGCCGAACGCGAACGTACAGCCCAAAAACATCAGGCTCGCAGTCACGGGTCGAGCCGTTTTCGCGTACATAACTGCGCACAGCGCGATATACAGCGCAAGCTTGACCGCGAACTCGACGTAGCCGTTGCGTATGAACGGATAAAATACCGCTACCGCCGTGCCCAATACCGCCGCGACAATCACCCGCCAAGTCTTTGCCCGCAAATGACAAAGCTTCGCCGCCGTCGCGCCCGCAAGACACGTGAGCACAAAGTTATCGGCTATTACAAACTCTATGTACATGCACTGATTGTAACAAATAATTCAATCGCTGTCGAACCGATTGCACGCCGAAAAAACGGTGCTTTTGCAAGCTTTTCGACGATTTTGTCTACTTCCGAAAGCACGAAATCGTCGCATGCAAAAAAAATCACACCGCCGAGCGGGCGATGCGATTTATCCATATTGCCGTTATTCGATTGTCAATTCGTTACTGCTGCTTTTTTCCGTTGTTCAGTCGGGAGAGCCACGCGCGGTCCGCCTCGTCGTCGAGACTTACAAATCCGCTGCCTATAACGGGACGCGGCGAAGGCGTCGGCTGCGGCTGGGGCTGCGGCTGAGGATACGGCGCGGGCTGCGGCTGAGGATACGGCGCGGGCTGCGACGTAAGCAACGACGATTGCTGCGGCTGCGGTTGAGGCGGGCGCGCATTGGTCGGTTTATTGAAGCCTGTGGCGATGATTGTGACCTGCATGTCGTCCTGCAACGACGGCACAATCGCCGTGCCGTAAATAATATTCGCGTCGGCGGCGCACGCGTCCTTGATGAGCGCGGCTGCCCTGTCGGTCTCATCCATGGTAACGTCTCTGCCCTCTATATTTACGATTGCATGAGTCGCGCCCTCGATGCTCGTGCCGAGTATGGGGTTGTTTACGGCGCGCTTGACCGACTCGGTGGCGCGGTTTGCGCCGCTCGCCTTGCCGATACCGATTATGGCGTCGCCGCCGTTTTCGAGCACCGTGCGAATGTCGGCAAAGTCTACGTTAATTCTGCCGGGGTACGCGATAAGGTCGGTGGTGGCTTGCACGCCCTGACGGAGCACGTCGTCGGCGTACTTGAACGCGGCTTGCGCCGTCATGTTCTTGGCTGCGACCTTCAATTTCTCGTTGGGTATGATAATAATCGAGTCTATGTATTCGCGAAGCTTGGTTATGCCCGCGAGCGCGTTGCGCATGCGCACCTCGCCCTCGAACTTGAACGGCGTGGTGACGAACGCAATCGTCAGCTTACCGAGTCCGTGCGCGATTTCCGCGATTACGGGCGCAGCGCCCGTACCCGTGCCGCCGCCCATGCCCGCGGTGATAAACACCAAATCCATGTCCTTGATTTGCTCTGAAATCACCTCGCGGCATTCCTCGGCGGAAAGCCTGCCCTTTTCGGGATTTGCGCCCGCGCCGAAGCCCTTGGTCACGTTAGACCCGATTTGAATGCGCTTCGTCGCCTTGGATACGCGCAACGCCTGTCTGTCGGTATTGACAGCCATAAACAGGTTTACCTTGACGCCGCTCTGTATCATATTGTCGACGGCGTTGCTGCCGCCGCCGCCCACGCCGATTATCGCTATCTTGACGGGCGACGTCATAATATCGTTTTGCGATGCGCCCGCTCTTATTTCCTCGAATTTCATAATTTATCTCCTTGAAGAATTAACCGCGCTTGCGGTTTAACCATCGTTTGAATTTATCCACAACGGACACGTCCGTATCGACCGACGACAACACCATGTCCATAAGACCGAGCGCCGACGAGTGCTCGGGACGGTCAAGCTCGGGCATGGGCAAGCTCGTTTTTACCGTCTCGACGTCGCGACCGAGCTCGGACGCAACAAATTCCGCCGCGCCGCGGATATGATTGATTCCGCCGCCAGTGACCGACAGCGGCGTGTACGCGGGATATTTGTAATCGCACAGCTTTAACGTTTTTTCCACGTACATAACGAGCTTTTTGAGCTCGTTTTTGATAATCTCGTTGGTTTTGGCAACGGGGTAAACGTGGCGCTCGTTGTTTATTTCTATCTCGTACTCGGTTTGGATTATCTTCGTGCCGTTGGGGAACAGCGGCTTTTTGTCGCGACCCGACGGGTCGGGCGGCGGAGGCGGCTCTTTGTAATCGGGGTCGAGCGACAAAACCGCCTTGCGCTTCAACTCGTCCGCCTCTTCGTACGGTATAACGAGCCCCACGGACAGCGCCACGGTTATGCGGTCGCCGCCCCACGGGAAATAATACTGTCTGCACAGCCCGTCGCCGCGCCCGATTGCAATCGTGGTACAAAGCGCGCCCACGTCCGCGAGCATGACGCACTTGTCGCGCCTGAATCCGTCGAACAAAAACAGCGTTTGCGCCAGAGGCTGCGAAACGAACTCCACGTCCGCAATGCCCGCGCTGTTCGCGGCGGCGGAGGCTGTTTCTATAAAGCCGACATCGGCGAGTATATACGATATACTGCCGCCGAGCTTGGTAGACGCTATTCCCACGGGCGCAATCAGCTTATGCCCGTCGTCGAGCGTATAATAAATAGGCTCGATATTTATCACCTTACAGCCGTCAAGCCCGTCGTACTCGTTGCCCTGCTCCTGCAACGCTTCCACGTCGAGCGCGGTGATTTTGCGCCTTTTGTTGAGCGCCATGGAAACTTCGTTTACATAGCAAGCGGAAAAATCCCCGGGTACGCCAATATACAGCTTGCTTATATCGGCGTTCGCCCTATCCTCGGCAAGCTTGATGGCGCGCTCGGCAAACGGCACGGGGTCGCCCGCGCCCAACCACGTTCCTCCGCAAAATCCGTCATACTCGCAAATACCGACGCCGTCGATACATATCGAATTGTTTCTACCTCGGCTGCCAATCAAAACCGTAATTTTGCTCGTGCCGAAATCCATTATCGCAACGTTTTGTTTCAAATCGACCTCGAATTTGTGAACTGCCGTGATAATTATACCCCACGCCACACGGTTTGTCAAGTATACGCCGTAAATTAAAAAAATTTGTGATTGCACGGTGTTAAATGCGTAAAATATACCGTTTGACCGCACGTCCGAAACAGCCCGTTTTTTCGTACGCGCAACGCTTACGCAAGCAAAAACGGCGACAACTGCCGCCGTAATCGAATACCTAGTTATGATTATATCGTTATTTCCCCGCGCGGTAATACTTTTCGTAATACCCGTCGTCGTCGTAAACCTCGCCGCCGTACATTTCCGCGCCCGGCGCGAGATACGTATGGCGGATTTGCGGTTTGTCGGGATTCGCCTTGGTATACTGCACGCGAATTTTGCCTGCGGTCTTGGAAATCGAAAAATCGGGGTCGGGGTCTACAAAGCTGCTCCAACCGTCGTCGAGCAGTCGCTCGAACTCGTCGCGCTCGCCGTAAAGCTCTATCGAGCACCCCGCCGCAGTGCGTATGTAAATATACCCGTCGCGCGACAAATCGACAAAGTCGATACGCTCGGCTATCTGTCTGTCGTTGAGCCCCGTGGAATACATGTAGCTTGTAAGCATATCCACGATATAGCGGTCGAAGCCGTCGGCAGCTTGGAAGTACTCGCCGACGCCCGTCGCCGTCTCGCCCTTGGGAACAATCGTAAAGTATCCGCCGACGGGCAGCGCCGACGTGCCGCCTATCTTGCCCGACGCATAGCATTGATAATACTCGTCGCCGCGCTTGTATTGAAACGAGTTGCCGTACACTCTGTAATTGATTTGCACTCTGTCGGGGAATTTGCGCTCCACGTTGACTACGCCGATATTGGCGTATGTGCCCTCGACGCGCGACTTAATCTTTTGCTCGTCTACGAAAAATATCGAGCTGTTGCGCTTGATTGCGGCGGCTTCTACGACGCGCGCGTCGTACTCCTCCGAATTTTCGAAATACCCGTATGCGTCCACATGCCGAACAAGGAAAGTCGCGCCGCACGCCACTATTGCAATGACGAGCGCCGCAACCACCGATAATAATACAATCAGCTTTGTGTTCCTCATACTTTATGAGTATAACAAATGCGTCGAAAAAAATCAAGTATTTACCGCAACTTTACCGCATGCCCGTTAATATCGTTATTGTTATTCGTCGCCCACTCTGCGAATGCTCGCGCCCAATGCGGCGAGCTGTTCCTCTATGTACTCGTAGCCGCGGTCTATGTGCTCCACGCCGTACACGACCGACCGCCCTTCCGCCGCAAGCGCCGCGATAACCAGCGCCGCGCCGCCGCGCAGGTCGGACGCCTTCAACGCCGCGCCGCGCAGCTTCGGTACGCCGCGAATGACCGCGACCCTGTCCTTGACCGTGATTACCGCACCCATTTTGGCAAGCTCCGCCGTATAACCGAACCTGCTCTCGAAAAGGTTTTCCACTATTACAGAGCTGCCCAAGGCGCAAGCGAGCATGGCGCAAAACTGCGGCTGCATATCGGTGGGGAACGCGGGATACACGTTGGTTTCGAGCTTATGTATCGGACGCGGTCTGCCCTCCGCGAAAATGCGCACGCTGTCGTGCTTTACGTTCAAACGCGCGCCCGCCTTTTTCAGTCTTTCGGTAATTCCGAAAATGTGCTCGGGCACTATATTGTTAAGCGTTACGTTGCCGCCCGTCGCCGTCACCGCCGCTAAGTACGTGCCCGCGGTTATCCTGTCGGGCATAGGTCTGTACGTACAGCCGTGCAATTTTTTTACGCCGTTTATGCGCACGACCGATTCGCCCGCGCCGCTGACGCGCCCGCCCATAGCGTTTATAAAGTCGGCTAGGTCGACGATTTCGGGCTCGCGCGCGGCGTTGACTATCACCGTCTCGCCGTCCAAAAGCGCGCCCGCCATCATCAGGTTTTCGGTCGCGCCCACCGACGCAAAATCGAGATTGACGACGGCGCTCTTCATATTCGAGCCGTCGCAGCACAAAACGCCGCAGTCGTCCGCAATATCCACCGCCAAGCTTTTAAGCCCCGATATATGTAAGTCTATGGGTCGCAGTCCTATCTCGCAACCGCCCGGATGGCTTATATACGCGCGCCTACACCGCGAAAGAATCGAACCCATGATAAATATCGACGAGCGCAGTTTGCCCGTTAAATCGGAATTTATGACGTTTAGCGAGATGTCTTTGCAGCAAACCGTCAAATTGTCTCCGTCGAACTGCGCCGTACAGCCCAAATGCCGCATGATATCGAGCATGGCGTCGATATCTTTAAGGCGCGGACATTTTTCTATGATAATTGGCTCGTCTGTGAGAATGCACGCGGCAATAATGGGCAACGCCGCATTCTTTGCCGTCTGCACTCCGATTTCTCCGTATAACGGCTTGCCGCCGTCGATTATAAGTTTTTGCATACGCCTTGCCACCTTCTTTTTTAGTATATGAAAGCGTATGCAATGGCGTGAATACGCTGATTGCGCAAGTACGCCGCAACTCGGTCTTTACAAATATATAGTCGGCAACGTTGCGGAACGGCGCAGCGCGCGCGCAATTTGCTTTGCAAAATTATTTATGCCGCGCAAGCCGCAACCGTTCCGAATATTTAATTGGAAATTCCGTAAACGCGAAAACGACCGCCTGCAAGCTTGCAAGCGGTCGCGTATCGGTTGTTGTATTTTAAGCGAGCTTCGGCTTATTCGTCGTCGTCCTCGCCTATTCCGCGCAGTCTGTCGCGGAGCTTGTTGAGCACGAGCTGATTGGCAAGCCTGCGTACCTTGTCGGATTGCTCGGTCATGGCGACAGTGGTAAACTCTTGCGGCAGTATCTCGCGCAGTATTTCGTCCACGCGCTCGTCGCTTACGCCGCCGTCGCCGAGCTGCTCTACAAGCTGCTCCATTATGAGCTTATTGGCAACCTGTTTAGCGAGCTTATCCGCAACGTCCAATGCGTCGACCGTGGGCGGCGTGCCTGTTACGGCTTGCGGGTTCAGGCTGAATTCGCCGTCGCCGCCTATCATGCTTGCCTGTCTGTCGATAAGCGAATCGAAATCGACCGTTTGCACGCTCGGACGCTCTTCCGTGAGCATATCCGCGGGCGTTTGCTCGGCTTTCGGCTGCTCGGTCGGCTTTTGCGCGGGCTTTCTGCCGCGCTTTGCGCCCGTGCCCGATTTGGTCGAGCTCTTGCCGCTCGATTTCGCGCCCGTCGATTTCTTAGCGCCCGATTTTGCGCCCGTCGACTTGGCTTTACCCGAACCGTTCTTACTGCCAGCGGGTCTGCCCGCGCTCTTGCGCTTTGCGGGCGCGGCGGACGGCGCTTGCTTCTTTTCGGGCTCCACGATGCCCGCAATCTCGTTGAGCTGATTTTTGAGGTCGGACAACGAATCGTTCAAATCCTCGTCGGACAGCTCGTCACGGCGCTTTTCGGTCGCCGCGAGCGCGGTTATCTCGTCTCTCAGTCTGGCGATAGCGTCGAGTATAAGCGTGTTTTCCTGCGTCGGCTTTTCGCGGCTTAGCTCCTCGCGCAAATCCGCAAGCTCGCCGAGAATGGTGTCGTTGTCGGACGCGTTGCCCGATTTGGTCATAATCTCGCGGAGCTTTGCCACCTCCTCTGCCACCGCGTCGGTGGACGCGATTTCGGCTTTGAGGCTTTCGATTTCGTCGGTTATTTTGGAATCGGCGTTCTCGGTCAGGTAATGGTTCTGACGCTCCAACAGGTGCGCCATTTCCGACATGAAGTTGAGCGTCGTCAAATCCGCCTCGCGCTGGTTGGCTATCTCGCTGCGCAGCGTCGCAAGCTCCTCCAAAATCTTGTTGTCGGCGGAGCTGCTATCCGGCCTTGCCACGCGCTCGACAAGCGCGTCGTACATGCCGTCGCGCGCGTCGATTGTTTCTTTAAGCCGCGCGAGTTCGTCGGCGATACCTTCCGTATCCGTAGTGGGCACGGCCTCTATGCGGTCGCGCAGAGCGGACAGCTCGTCGAGAATAATGTTGTTGTAGCTTTCGTAATTGGTTTCGCCCGAGGCGGTGTCGTTTACGTTCGCCATGCTGATTGCAAACAGCTGGTCGCGCAACGACTGAATTTCCGTCATGAGCGAGTCGTCGGATTCCTTTTCGGTCTCGCCTGCGATACGCTTGACGTCCGCAATCTCCTCGCGCAGCGCTTGGAACTCGTCGCGCAGCGCCATGATTTCGCTCATGACGCCCAAGTCGGGTTCTTCTTTGAGCGTTTGCACGTCCGCCTTGATAGCGGAAACGTCCTCCGCCACGCCGTAAAGGCTGTCGGGCGACGCCAACGTCGCTTTGAGCTCCGCAAGCTCCTCGCGCACGGCAGTAAGCTCCGCGGCGTTGCCGCCCTCCGCCGAAACGGTGGTAAGCGAGCGCAGCTGCGCAATCTCGTCGCGGATTTCGTTGAGCTCGACCGCGTAACCGCCGTCGCCGTTGTCCGCAACCGCGGCGCGAATAGACTCCAAGGTCTCGGCGTCGAGCACGGCAGTCGGCGCTTGCGTAGCCGCCACTTGGTCTCTTAGCCCGCGTATTTCGTCAATCAACGCGGCATACGACGTGTCGCCGTCCGCCGTCGTAGGCGCGGCAGCTACCAAAGTCATATCCCTAATCGCGTCGCGCAGCTCGGCAAGCTGGCTTGCCACCGCGTCCGCATTTTCCTGTTTGAGCCGCTCGTTCTCGGCGCGAACGGCGTTGAGCTCCTCGCGAAGCTCGGCAAGCTCCGCCGCAAA
>CAJTNI010000019.1 GCA_910577945.1 uncultured Christensenella sp.
CCCCGACGACAAAACGGGCGCAAGAGAAATCCACATCTACTACAAACTGTTAGGCGAAGATACCTAACCAAAATAACTACATTGTCCATTTGCGCATATTAGTAAAGCCTTTTGCGGCTACTGCGGCGACAGTATGACGGCGGGCGGCGGTACGAGCCACACGGGAGCAAAGCACTATTATTATATTTGCCATAGCAAGCGGAAAGGCGGTTGCCATAAATCGAGCGAGAACAAAAACACGCTTGAATTTACGGTTGCAAACGCGGTTTACGAATTTTTGAGCAGACGGGAAAATGCCGAAATTGCCGCCCAAGACACGATAAACTACTACGAGCAACGCACTGGCGAGGACAGTTTGCGGAGCATAGAGGCGCGAATACGCCACGCACAGGACGAGGCGGAACAACTTACTAACGCTTTCATTTTGGCGCGGAACGATATGCTACGGGCGAATATAGAAAAGAAAATGCAAGAGATTGAAATACTGATTAAAGACCTATCGGCAAGCAAAGCGCAAATAGAACTCGAACTGGGCAAGAAATACACGAAAGAAACAATAATTGACTTTATTGCTGAAATGCTGAAAGGCGACCCCGCAGACAAGGAATACCAAAAGCAACTCATTGACAATCTTGTTTACAAGGTGTTTGTGTATGACGACCATATTATAACCTATCTAACTTTCGGCAACGATAAGGACATTAAAGAAATAAGCCTTGCCGATAACGACAAGGCTATTGACGAATTAAAGGTTCAACCTTTATCGCCTTTGGTGCACCATTGACGACAGAGCTTGAACTCTCTGCGTTAAACCAAATATAGCCTTGTCGTTATCGGCAGGGCTGTATTTTTTATTTTCGTTTACAGAACAAAGCTTATATGAACGATTGCATTCGGCAGTAAAACCGCGGCGGTAAAATTGCGCAAGGCGAAGCCGCCGTGGTAAACCGTGCCGTCGAAGCCGACGGACACGGCGAGGTAAGGCAAAGAGAGAACGACAAAAGAGCCCGTTTCCATAAACAACCTCATAAAAAATTATTTGCATATTTCGGCATACGACAATATTTTTGCGCAAAATATACTATGATAAAGACAACTCTGAGGCGTGTTTTTGATAATTGGGATTGTTTATATTGTTTATAATGAAAATCAATTTTACAAGCGGCGATTGCTTTTACTGCGTTTTCGATTGTTTTATCGGTTTTCGTTTGGGCTGACCGCGTCGGCGGATTTTTTAAAGTGCATCGTCGACAAGACGCAAATCGGCAAAAAGAACAAGCGCCGGCAAATCAAAGCGGGTGGGTGTTTTGCGATATTCGCCGAGACGCGCGCAATTTGTCGTGCGGGTTATATTGCATAAATTCGGTTGACAATTAAAGGATTATGTCATATAATTTTGACGGGGTGCGACCCCGTACTTATCGGAATGCCTTTAAAGCATTCCGTTTGCATGCGGACGAAAATCTCGGCGTTACGCCTATTCGGACGCAAAAAAATTTTTTCGGAGGTAATATGAACTCGAACATCAAACAACGAACCGTTCCGCTTTTTGCGATAATCGTATTCGTGCTTTCGCTTTTGGCGGCGGTCATTTTCGCGGGCGTTTATTCAAGCGACAGGTTTGCGCTTGCCGACGAGCAAACGAACGTGGGGGAAACGTTTTACCGCGACGAGTTGAAAAACAGCGAGCTTGCTCAAAAGTTTTACGCCGTTATGGAAGAAATGTATTCGGACGGCAGCTTTAAGAGCGGCACGGCGGAATACGACTTGATTGCTAAGGGCGTGCTTACCGAGCAGCAGGTTTCCATGTATCTCGACGGCGACACCAAAGTGCCCGTCGCGTTGGGCGCGGCGCGCGATGCGTTCTATATGGATAATCCCGATTTGTTCTACATAGACGTATACAAGCTGTATTTGACAGCCGGTATGCAGGGCGGCAAGTACGCCGCGTTCGTGGGCACGGGCAACGCCGAAAATTACTATATCGACGACGCGTTCAAGACCGCCGCCGACGTCGATAAGGCGATAGCCGAGTACGACGCCGCGGTAGCTGCCGCAGTCGCCGAAGCCAACAAGGCGACCGACCCCGTCGAAAAAATCAAGGCGGTCAACAAGTACATTTCCGAGAAAACCGCTTACGCCTACGGCGAGCACGGCGGTTTTGCAAGCACCTCGTACGGCGCGCTTGTTTCCGAATCGGCGCTGTGCGGCGGTTATTCGCGCGCGTTCAAGGCGGTCATGGACGAGCTCGGAATTCCGTGCGTGCTCATACAGGGCAGCGCGTATTCGGGCAAAACGACCGACGGCTTGAAGGCGGGCGTGGAGGCGCATATGTGGAACGCCGTCATGCTCAACGAATTGTGGTACGGCGTGGACGTAACTTACAATTCCTCGTGCGGCAATCTCAACAAGTACATGCTCGTCGGCGACGATTTCCTGTCCATAAACCATTTCTCGGACGGCGTTATTTCCTCGTCGGGCTTCGAGCTTAAATATCCCGCTTTGCGCCCGTTGGACTACGGCGTTAAAGAGGACGCCAACGGCTTTACGTTCGAGGACGAAAACAAAGTGGGCGATACTCAGTTCGGCTATTCTTCGTTTGTAAATTCGAACGGTGAGACGAGGTGGATTCTAACGCTCGGCGTCAGCTATGACGGCAAGAACGGTTTGCAGCTCCTCAACGAGGGCAAATACTTGGCGTGGCGCGCTACCTCCGAAAAGGACGTGTGGACGAATTGGCTGTGCACGGCTTTGTACAATAGGGAAAATTACGGAGACGAGGGCTGGACGGAGGATATATACAGCATCGAATTTATAAACGAGTCTGTAAATCAATTTCAGTATGCCGTAATCGACTATGCGCCCGACGGATTGGGTTGTACGTATACGCCCGAAAAGCTTACCGACGCCAATATAATGGCAATAAGCACGGTGTATGCTAATAAGCGTTACGGCGATTACATTCCCGCGCCGTACGTAAAGAAGATTACGCCCGACAATAAAGGCAATATCAAATCCTTCGACCCTTTGACCGTCACAATGGAATACAGCGAAAAGCTTGTTAAAGTAGACGCGAACAAGGAAGTGGGACTTTCCATTACGGGCAAGAACAGCGACCTTCAAGAGCATTGCAAGGTGGAAAATCTTGTATGGGACGAGGCGAACAACAGGATTTCGTTTGTGCTTACGCCCAGCAAGTATTATGCGCACAACTGCGATATGTACAACATGGTTCCCACGAACTTGGTGGGCGAGAAGAGCGGCAAAGTTCCCGAGGCGGGAAATCTGTCGTTCTTGATGAAGCAGGTTATTTGCCCCAAGGTATTCAACGACGGCAGACTGTACATGCAGGTGTTCGGCGAGCCGCAGTTTGTGGGCGCGGAGGACATGTCGCTCGACGGCTTCAAGGATAAGGACGGCAAGCCCGTAACCGGAAAACAACGCAGTCAAATGATGCTCGTAGTCAACGAGCCCGACGCCGAGCAGTCCAAGCAAATGAGCGACGCGCTCGTAGACTCCACCGATTTGGCGGCGAGCGATATTCAAAAGAGCTCGACGTACCAAATCGACCTCCATGTATGCGGCGTAGTTCAGCAAGTGCCGAAGGGCAGCTATATGCAGGTCGGGTTCGGTTTCCCCGAGGGCTTTAAGTACAACACCCCCGGCGTTACGTTTACCGTTTACCATTACACGCTCAACGACGACGGCACTATCGACGAGGTTCAGCCCGTGCCGTGCGTAGTTACCGAATACGGTATCATGGCTACGGTCAAGAGTTTCAGTCCGTTCATGATTTGCGCCATCGATTCCGCCAAAGCGCCGAAAGACAAGTACGTGTATTCGAGCGTAGTCAACGGCGAAGGCGGCACGATTGACAAAACCACCGTTTCCACCGTGTCGGAGGGTGGGGTAGTAAACTATACCCTCAAAGCGAACGTCGGCTACGGTCTTGCCAAAATCACGCTCAACGGCGCGGATATAACCGATAAAGCGGTAGGCGCGGGCGCTGAGCGCACGCTTACGCTCGGCTTTGCCGACTTGAACGGTCAGGGCGAAGCGGCGGCGGCAAACAGCAACGTGTTGGAGGTTACGTACGTAGCCGACCGCGTTGAGGAGCAGCGCGCAGAACAGGGCGTTCAGGTAATTCAGCCCAAGAACATGATAGTCACTGCCGACGATATGATTACGGCGGTCGACCCGAACGGCAATTCGATTACGCCCGACCCCACGCCTGCGCCGTCCGGCAAAAAGACGAACGTCGGAGCGATAGTGGGCGGTATTATCGCCGCACTGGTTGTGATTGCGGTGGGCGCGGTTGTCGCGGTGTATTTCCTCAAAAAAGGTAAAAAAGCCGAAGTCGGCGCCGAAAAAGGCAAGGGCGCGGGCGCAAGCAAGCCCCGTAGCAACGCGAATGCGAGCAAGCCCCGTAGCAACGCGAATGCGAGCAAGCCCCGTAGCAACGCGAATGCGAGCAAGCCTCGCGGCAATGCGAACGCAAGCAAAAACAAGAACAACGATAAGCGTAAATAAATTCTTATCGCACATAAAAAAGAGCGCTTCGGCGCTCTTTTTTATGTGTTGAAATTTTCTACAATATACGCGGAAAAACTTTTCGTAACCGCGATGCTATTCCAAATAATCGTCTTGATTGCTTTCTGGGTCGAAATTGTGCATGATTTCCGCGGCAAGCTCCAACTGTATCAGATTGGCGTTGGTTTCCTCCATGCCGAGCATGCCCATGGACGAGTTTACGGCAAGCAGCTCATATGCGAGCTCGGCGTCGTTTTTGCGCATTCTCGCGTCGTCGCGAATGCGCTCGTGTTCGGTCTCCTCGACGCCTGCCGCTTGCTTGACCGTATCGGTATAACGGTGTTTTTTCTCGTTGTCGTTCATACCGATATTTTGCGCAAAGCGGCAAAATTTATGCGTCTACGTACAAATCGGTCATGCGCGCGCATTCCTCGCGCATGCGCTCGACAAGCTCGGGCGGATTCAAAACCTTGACCGACGAGCCGTACGACAGCAGCTTTTTTACGAGCGAGTCGGTGAGGGGCAGCTCCGCCGCCGCGACCAGCTTTGTGCCGCGTTCGCGCACGGCGGAAACGCCCAGCCAATCGATTATGCTTTCGGAGACGGTGGGGAAGAATTGCAGCTCCAAATCGACGTACAGCTCGTTGTAATATTCAAGCCCCAGCTTTTCCGCGAGCCGTCCCTCGCTCTTTACGAAGCGCTTGCTTGTAAGTCGCAAATCGCTTATCCGCGACAGCTTGAACAGGCGAAAGTCGCCGCGCAGTCTGCACAGCGCGTAAACGTACCAAGCGCCCGATTTGAATACGAGCGTATGCGGCTCGATTGTGCGGTACGAAACGAAGGCGCGTGCGTCGGTGTATTTGATATCGACGGCGCGGCATTGCTCGATAGCCGCGGACAGCGTCTTTATTTTGGGGCGCAGCGTCGCGGCTTGCTCGTATTCGCAGTCTATATATAAGCCGTCTTGATTGATTGCGAACTTGTCCTGCTCGCGGCGTTTTTCTACCGAATCGAGCTTTTCGACGAGCGCGCGGTTTATATTGTCGCCGAACGCCTCGGCGGTTTTTTCGAGCGCGCTTTTAATCCTGATTGTTTCCGCCTCGGAAAAATAGCTCTTGTCGAGTATGTAATCATCGGCGAGCGATATGCCGCCGTTTTTGCCCGTGACCGACCGAATAGGTACGCCCGCGTCCTCCAATACGTTCAAATACCGCGACACGGTGCGCTTGCTTATGGAAAATCGCTCGGCAAGATAGTCGCGCGTCACCTTGCGCCGCGTCAGCAAAATCATAAGAATGGAAAATATAGTCGACTGTTGCATGTTCTTTTCTTCCGTATTGTGTTTGTAATGCGTGTATAACGTAATAATTATAAGCGGGCGCGGCGTAGTTGTCAAGACAAAATTTTAAAAACGCCGCGAATTTAATTGTAATAATCTCCGAAATATGCTAAAATATCGGTATACCTATAATTATGTCACGGAGCAGCAATGAGTAACGAAGAATTGGAAAAAACCCAAGCCGAAGCGGTTGACGCACAGACGGACGCCGTAGAAGCGGACGCTGCGCCCGAGCAATCGGACGCGCCCGTCGCTGCGGATTCGGCAACGGATAAGTCTGTGGAGACGGAGGACAAGCCCGTCAAGGCGAAGCGCGACAGTGCCGCGAGCGGCAACGCCGCGTCTCGCAGCAAGCTGTTTAAGCTGATTTATTATCCCGTGCTCGCTTTGGTCGCGGTGATTATGCTTGTGTTTTCGATTATCGACGGCGCGTACGGCTACAAGCCCAAGGCATATAACGCCGAGTATTACGCCGCAGTCAACAAGCATATAGAGGCGC
Source organism: uncultured Christensenella sp. (assembly GCA_910577945.1). GTDB lineage: Bacteria > Bacillota > Clostridia > Christensenellales > Pumilibacteraceae > Anaerocaecibacter. The sequence continues at coordinate 6,369 of CAJTNI010000019.1, forward strand.
TCGCGTCGGCGTCGCGCTCGCAAATGAGCGCGGGCGGCGTGGATAAAGCCGTAGATTATATAACCGACACGCTCGTCGCGGGCGGATTTAAGCTTGCCGACGAGAAAAAGCTCGGCGAGGAAGATGACGACGAGCCTATTACCACCGTCACCGATTGGGCAAAGCCCAACGGTACTACGCCCGCCGCGACCGTGACCGAAATGACGTCCGTGCTTACCGCCGAATTGCAGGCGCAAATGGGCGTAAATCATTTCCTCGTAGGCGCGAGCGTGACCAACGTTATCGCCGCAATTCCGTCGGCGAAAACGCTTAAAGGCGAAAGCTCCAAGGCAATTATCATAACGGCGCGCTACGATACGCGCACCGATACCGTCGGCGCGGCGGAAAACGGCGCGTTTGTCGCAAACCTCATTCAAACGCTTATCGAATATAAAAAGTCGGACGCTGCGTTCGACAACGATTTAATCGTCGTGTTCACCGAGGACCTGGATAGCTCGTACGGCGCGTACGCGTTTTTCAATTCGTTCGACGGCTTGAACGACGCGGTATCGCGCGCGTCCGTAGGTATTAACCTCGACGCGTACGGCAACGGCGGCACGCTCGCTCTTACCGATTCCACCGGCGCGGGACTCGATTACATTTACGAATATACCAAGGCGGCGGGCACGACGCTCAACTCCTCGATTGCCGAAAACAACATTCCCGCAGGCTTCAAGAACAGCGGCGCGGTGGCGGCGTTCGGCGATATTCCCGCAATTCAGGTTTCCGTGCTCGGCAATCTCGACGCGTCTCAATCGAGCCTGGACACCGCCGCGAATATTTCGCAGTCTACGGTGTACAGCCAGGCGCAGTTCGTAAAAAATTATATCGAGCGCTTTGCAAATTCCGACAAGACCTTTTCCGCCGAGTCGGGTAACGAACTCGCCGTGTTCTCGTATCTCGACGGCGGCACGATTGCATACGATTCCGTCGCGTCGTACGTTATAGGCGCGATTATAATCGCGTTGTTTGCGGCTACCGTCGCGGTAATCGCGGTCAAAAAGTTCTATCCCGTCAAAAAGCTGTTTACCGCTATGGGCGTGCAGTTGCTCGTCGCAGTAAGCACGCTGGCGGCAATGTTCGTTGCGTATTTCGTAGTTGCGCTTATGCTCACGGGCTTCGGCGTGCTGCCTATTCACGCGATAGTGCAGGTGCGGTACTTTAACGCGGGCATACTGATTGCCGCAATGATACTCGCGGTAGCTGGCGCGTTCGGATTTTCCGCACTGTACAAAAAGCTGTTTAAGGTTACCGCGTCCGATTGCGTGCGCGGCAACGCCGTGCTCGCGGGGCTTGTCGGCGCGATTGTTTGCTTTGCCGCGCCCGCGTACTCGTATATAGCTTGCTGGTTCGGCATGCTGTCGCTCGTCGTGCTTTTGGTGTCGGCGTGCGTAAAGAACGCGTTCAAAAACAAATTCGGGTTCGGTATCGACAGATTGTTCCTGTTCGCCGTGCCCGCGATACTGTGCCTGCCGCTCATGCTGACGGCTGTCACGACGCTTACGGCGCTTCTGCCGCTGTACATGCTGCCGCTGACTATGACGGTGTTTACGGCGTTAATCGGCACGGCAACGCCCTATCTCGACCGCACCAAGGTCGCGCTCGACAAGCTCGCCAAAAAGCTGCCCATGCGCACGATTCGCGTGCAGCGCATCGTCGAGGAGCGCGTCGAGGACCGCGCCAAAAAGGGCAAGTTCACCGTCAGAACGGTTAAGAAGGTGGAGAACGAAAAGGTCGCCGTCAATTACAAAACGTATTTCGGCGTGAGTGTGATTGCCGTTATCGGCGTAATCGTCGCACTGTTCTCGGGCGCGTTCGGCGTTACGTTCGGCAAAACGTTGACAAACCCGCACGCGTACGCCACGTCCGATTATAACGATGCGCTCGTTTACGAATGCGTCATCGGCTCGGACGGCTCGGCTACCTCTCAAAAATTGGTAGTGGACGACCTTATTGCGTACAAGTACGTGCGCTATGCCGTGGGCGACCTCGAATGGAACGCGGCGGAAAAGCGCTATGCAAAGTCGGTTAATTACAGCCTTAGCGATATTGTGTACCGCGCGCCCGATATTTCCAAGGATGGCAGCACCTATACGGTCCGCCCGTTCGACGGTCCGCGCACAACGGTTACGCTCACCATTCCGTCGGCGCGCAGTATTACGAAGATAACCGTAAGCAAGAGCGGCGAGGACGGCATGGAGTACGAGTTTAACAATCAGGATAAAATCGTGCTGCGCTTGCCGTACGGATATTGCAACGAGAGCAACGAGTTCAAGCTTGAATTCGAGGGCGGCAATCCCACGACGATTGACTACGAAGAGCGCCGTTCGGTGACTCCGTTCGACTCCGACAAGCCGCTCGCCAACCTCGACGATTGGAACAGAATTCTCAATTACTACGACGGCACGGACGTTGCGAACGACATTCGCGGCGCGATAGTGTTAAAGCGCAGTAAGAGTTTCAGCTGATAAAACTACGAAAAATGCCGCGCGCGGGCGCGGTTTTTTTCGTGCCGAAACGCTTGCCGCGCCGCGTCGAAATTCAAACGCGCGGGCGCGAAAACGGCGGCGCGTCGCGGTAGGCAAAATCGTTGCGCCGAGCGTAAAATGGCGCAGAGCGGCAATTTAGGCGATAAAACAGACGATTTTTAAATAAAAAGCGTATTTTGCGCACAAAAAAACGTGCGGAACAGTGGACAAACGGCGGTAAAATGTGTTATAATTCATGCAATCAACGATAAAGAGTTCAGGAGCGGAGTTACATGGCAGTAGCGAGAAAACCGAAAAATACATTGCGATTTTCACAGCCGTCGTCTTGGTGGGGTAGTCAGTGGCGCGAGGGTTTGCCCCTCGGCAACGGCGTTATAGGCGCGTCCGTTTACGGCGGCGCGGCTAACGACGTTTTGATGATTACGCACGGCGACCTGTGGTGGCAGGGCAAGGACTCGGTATTGCAGGACGTTTCCGATAAGGTAAAGGACGTGCGCAAAAAGCTGGACGACGGCGATTTTCTCGGCGCGGAAAAAATGCTGTCTACCGAGCTGATACGCAAGGGATACCGTCCGCAGCCCGCGTACCCGCTGCCGCTCTGCGATTTCAAAATTGATATGGGCTTGGATAAAGCCGCAAAGGAGTATTCGCGCGTTCTCGATATGGACAGCGCGGAGGCGTCCGTTTCGTACAAGGACGGCGCGACGCGGTTCGAGCGTAACGCTTTCGTTTCGCGCGCTCGCGACTGCATTATTTACGAGATTACGCGCGTCGGTCAAAAGAATATCGACGCCACGTTCAGGTTCGAAATGCACGACAAGTTCAACGCGAGGACGCCCGTCGCGGTTTCGGCGACGCCCGATAACGTTAACGTCAAGTGTGAAAACTATTGGTTGTATTATTCCGCGCGTTCGTCGAGCGGCGCGGATTTCGGCGCGGTCGCAAAAATCAATTTCTTTGCGGGCAAGCAGGAGATAAAGGGCGATTCGCTCGTCGTCACCGGCGCGGAAAAAATTCTCGTCATAATCAAGCCGTTTGTGGAAACTCCGCGCGACAAGGCGTGGAAGGATTGCAAAGCGGCTATTATGGAAATAAAGCTGACTTACGACAAGCTGCTTAAAGAGCACCAAACGCTGCACCAAAAGCTGTTTTACTCGGCGGAAATCGAGCTTGCTTGCGACGCCGCCGCGCGCGAGGCGTACGTCGACCAAGCGATTGCCGAGGCGGTGCGCAGCGGCGATACCGACCCCGCGCTTATCGAAAAGCTGTGGGCGTTCGGCAGATATTTGATGATTACGGGCTCGCGCCCCGACGCGCGGCCGTTTGCGCCGTACGGATTGTGGTGCGGCGATTACAAGGCGGAGGGCGCGCAGATTAACGCCGCCGGCGATTTGCAAGCGGTTTACGATATGACGCAGGCGGGCAATCTCGCCGAGTTTGCGGAAAGCGTGTTCGGGCTGTACGAGTCGGCTATGCAGTCGCTCAAATACAACGCGTCGCGCCTTTACGGCTGCCGCGGAATTTTCGTGCCGTATACGACTTCGCCGTCTACGGGGTATCTCGGAAATATCGACGACGCAATGATACACTTTACGGGCGTTGCCGGCTGGCTCGGCAATCTTTTCTACGATTACGCGCTGTTCTCCGACGACCAAAAATTCTTAAAGACGCGGGCGTTGCCGTTCATGAAGGAGGCGGCTACGTTCTACGAGGAATTTTTCAAGCTTGCCGACCTCAAATATTACGAGTCGTCGCCGTCGTATTCGCCGTTTACCACGCCCGGTAATCTTACGGGCACTGGCGACGAGCATTACGTCGCCAAAAACGCGACGGTAGACTTTGCCATTGCCCGAAACCTGCTCAAAAATTTGATTGAGGGCTCGAAGGCCGCGGCAATGAACAAGGCGGAGATAATCAAGTGGGAAGATATGCTTAAAAAGATTCCGCCCTTTAAGTACAATGCGGACGGCACGGTCAGCGAATTTATAGACGACCGCTGTACGGATAATCCCGCGTCGCCGTCGCTCGCGCTGTACTATCCCGTGTATCCCGATTACAGAAGCCGCGATAATGCGGAGCTATACAAGGGGCTTGCCGCCACCGCGCGTAAAAAGACTGCTTCCGCCAAGGGCAATTTGACGGCGAGCGCGCTTGCGCGGTACGCCAACGTGTACGCGCGTTTGGGCGACGGCGACGGCGTGTACGATTCGATTAACGCCTTGGTGCGCGGTATGGCTATGAACAACCTCATGCTCGCCAACGACGATTGGCGCGGCATGGGCAGCGGCAGAAAGGATAATTGGGCACAGCCCGTTCCGTACGTAAACGCCATTGTTACGGGCGCGTTGCAGGAATCGTTGGTGCAATCCACGCCCGATTTGATACACCTGTTGCCCGCGGTGAGCTCGGCGACGGAAAAGGGCGGACTGAGCGGTTTTCAGACCCGTGCGCACGTGGAAATTATGTCCATGGAATGGGACGTGCCGCGAGGAACGCTCATGGTCAAGCTGAAAGCAAAGCGCGCCGCCGTGATAGACGTGCAGCTGCCCAAGACGGCGAAAGCCCCCAAAAAAGTGGAGGCGGAAAAATTCGACGATACGCGCGGCTTGCTCATAGGCTTAAAGCTTGCGGCAAACCGTCCCGTAACGCTCGACGTCAGATTTTAACGGTATTTAAAGCGGCGAATTTTCGCCGCTTTTTCGTATGCGACAATAATGCCGATAAACGAATAACCCCTCGCGGTAAAATATCGCGAGGGGGTTAAAATTTACGGTGTTTGGAATTGCTGTGCGCTCAGTCGCTCAGTCCGAAAATATCGTCCATGGCGTACAGCGCGGGCTTTGCCGAAAGCAAAAAGTCGGCGGCACGGAACGCGCCTGCGGCAAACAGTCTGCGACTGCGCGCCGAATGCGAAATCGTGACGATTTCGTCGTTGCCGTAAAAGCCGATTTCGTGTTCTCCGACAACGCCGCCGCCGCGAACGGACGCTATGCCCAGCTCGTTTTTTCGGCGTTTGCCGTCTCTTGCGAACACTTGATTATCGCGCGGGGCGAGCGCGTCGGCAAGCATTATCGCAGTGCCCGACGGGCTGTCTGCCTTTTGGTTGTGGTGCTTTTCCACTATTTCCACGTCGAACGCGTCGCCCAATACGGCTTGCGCCGCTTTTGCCGCCGCTTTTGTCGCGGCAATACCCAAGCTGAGATTGCCCGAATGCAATACGGGCACGCGTTTGGAAAGCAGGCGAATGCTCATAAGCTCGCTGTCGTTGTAGCCCGTAGTGGCTATAACGACGGGCTTGCGCGCCTTGTCGGCGAGCGCTATTAACGCCGTAAGCGTTTGCGGGCGCGAAAAGTCTATAATAACGTCGAAGGGCACGTTTACGTCGGAAACGTCAGTGAACGTGGGAATACCGTCCGCCGCCGTCGCGTCGAAGCCGCCCGTGACCGCATAGCCGAATTCGTTTGCGCTGTCCGACAGCATTTTGCCCATTTTGCCGCTTATTCCGAATACGAACGCTTTTTTCACAGTATTCCCGCTCCGCGCATTGTTTTTTCGAGCAGCTTGACGTGTTCGGGTTCGAGCTCGGTAAGGGGCAGGCGGGGCGCGCCTACGTCTATGCCGATGAGCAGCATTGCCTTTTTCGCGGGAATGGGGTTGACCTCGCAAAACAGCGAGTGGATAAATTCGCTCAGCTTGAATTGCAGCTTGCGCGCGTTTACGTAATCGCCCGCGGCGCACAGCGCGCACAGCTCGCTCATTTGCTTGGGCGCGGGATTCGCCGCGACCGATATCGTGCCGAGACTGCCGAGCGCGTACGCTATTACCGTGAGACTGTCGTCGCCGCAGTATAAATCGAAGCCCGTGTCGGCGCATACCTCAGCCGCCGCTTGGAATTGGTCTACGTCGCCGCTTGCCTCTTTAATACCGACGACGCCGTCCAGCTTTGCGAGCTCGGCGATAGTGGCGGGTTCAACGTTTACGCACGTGCGCGTCGGCACGTTGTAGGCGATGATAGGGAGCTTGGCGGCTTTTGCGACCGCCTTGTAATGCTCGACAATGCCTTTTTGCGTGCATTTGTTGTAATACGGAGTGACGACGAGCGCGCCGTCCGCGCCGAGCGCTTTTACGCGCGCCGCCTTCTCCGCCGCCGTTGCGGTGCTGTTACTGCCCGCGCCGACGATAACGGGCACGCGTCCCGCCGTCTTTTCGATTATAAACGCCGTCGCTTTTTCGTACTCGGCAGGCGAGACGGTAGGGGGCTCGCCCGTTGTTCCGAACGGAATGAGCGCGGACACGCCGCCCGCGATAAGGTGCTCTATGTACCGCTCCAAAACCTCGTAATCGATTTGTCCGTTCGCGCCGAACGGCGTGACCATCGCCGCGCCGCAGCCGTTGAATATAGCCATGGTATACCTCGTTGATAGAAAATATGCTTGTTGCGCGCTTTATGTTCCGACGGGGCGGACCAATCAGTCGCGCGAGCTCAATAGCTCTGCGATTTGCACGGCGTTGCTTGCCGCGCCCTTGCGAATGTTGTCGGCTACGACCCATATATTCAAGCCGTTTTCGACCGATTTGTCCTCGCGCACGCGTCCGACGAAAACCTCGTCCTTGCCCGCGGCGTCGAGCGGCATGGGGTAGACGTTGCGCTTGACGTCGTCGCATACCACGATGCCCTTTGCCGCGGCGAGCGTTTCGAGCGCCGCTTCGCGCGTTACGGGGTTGAAAAACTCTATGTTTATGCTTTCGCTGTGACCGTACGCGACGGGCACGCGTACGGTGGTCGCCGTTATTTTGAGCGAATCGTCGCACAAAATCTTGCGCGTTTCGTTAATCATTTTGTGCTCTTCCTTGGTGTAGCCGTCGTCCTCGAATACGTCGATATGCGGTAAGCAGTTGCCCGCGATAGCGTAGGGGAACTTTTGGGGCGGCTTGCCTTTGAGTCCGTTTTCGAGGTCGTCCAAGCCCTGCCGTCCCGCGCCCGATACCGCCTGATAGGTGGAATAAACGATGCGCTTGATTTTAAAGCGGTCGTGCAACGGCTTTAACGCCACGACGGCTTGAATGGTCGAGCAGTTGGGGTTTGCTATAATCCCGTTGTGCTTGAACGCCGCTTCGGGATTGACTTCGGGCACGACGAGCGGCACGCGCTCGTCCATGCGCCAGCAGCTCGAATTGTCTATCGCCACGCCGCCGCATTCGGCGAACACGGGCGCGAATTTTTCGGACACGCCGCTGCCTGCGGAAAACAGCGCATACTTGACGCCCGCGCTCTTTATATTTTGCTCGTTGAGTTCGAGCACGACGTGCTTTTTGCCGCCGAACTCTATCTGAGTGCCCGCGCTCTTTGCCGAGGCGAACGGGACGAGCTCGCTTACGGGGAATTTGCGCTCTTCGAGCACTTTCAGCATCATGCGACCGACAAGCCCCGTCGCGCCGACTACCGCTACCTTGTATTTCATACATTGCCTCCGTTGGGTATTCTATGCGCGAGCTTCCGTAAGCATGGCAGCTGCGCCGAAAGTAAATCGGATTGATGCCCGCCGCTTGGGCGGCGCGGGCGAGCGCCGTGCGAAAAACCGCGGAGCGCGCGCCGAAAATTAAAAATCTTTATTATGATATCATGTTCCCGCGCGCCTTGTCAAGCATGCTGTTTGTGTGATTTTATACAAAACCGTAATTTTAAAAACAGCGCCTATTTACTTGAAAAAAACAACGTAAAGTAGTATAATGTTATCCATGGATAGTCTGTCTGTCAAATACCTTACCGAAACGCGCCGCAAGCTGCATGCGCTTGCCGAGCTTTCGGGCGAGGAGTATAAGACGAGCGCGTTTATAGTCGAGGAGCTGAAACGCCTTGGGTACAAACCCAAGACGATAGGCACGGGCGTATATTGCGACGTCGGCGGCAGGGGTAAGCGTTTGGCGTTTCGCGCCGATATCGACGCGTTGCCTATTGTCGAAAACGTAGATGTGACGGGCTGCGGCGCGTTCGCCGCGACGGGCGCTATGCACGCTTGCGGACACGACGGACACACCGCCAATCTTTTGAACCTTGCGCGCGTACTCGGCGGCAAATCGGACGTGCCGTTGAGGCTTATATTTCAGTTCGGCGAGGAGGGCATAGGCGGCAGTCAGACGATGATTGACGGCGGCGTGCTCGACGGCGTGGACGAAATTTACGCCTTGCATTTGTGCCCCGAGCTCGACGAGGGCAAGGTCGGGTACTGCTACGGCGGCATGTTTGCGGGGTGCGTAGAGTTCGATATAGCCGTGCGCGGCAAAGCGTCGCATTGCGCAATGCCGGAGCTCGGCGCGGACGCGGTACGCGCGTCGGTGCGTATTGCCGACGCGGCGTATTCGGCGGCAGAGGACAGGGGCTTGCTTATAAACCTCGGAAAGCTCAACGGCGGCGCGGCGCGCAACATTGTGGCGGACGCGTGCCAATCCGATTACACGCTGCGCTTTTACGATATGAACAAGTGCGAGGCGGCGATGATGGAAATAGAGCGCGCCGCGTTGCGTTCCGACGATATGTTCGGTACGCGGCACGAGTTGATTACCAAGGCGGTGTATCCGCCGCTCATAAACGACGCGCTCGCCGTGGACAAGGTGCGGGAAGTAATGGGCGAGCATGCCGTGGAAATGCCGCCGCGCAACACCGCCGAAGATTTTTCCAATTATTTGCAGCATGTGCAAGGCTGTATGGTATGGCTGGGCATACGCTCGGATGGACACGATTCGCCGCTGCACAGCGACACGTTTTCCTTCGACGAGCGCGCGCTCGCTACGGGTACGGAATTGTTTTTGCGGCTTATCGCCGCACGCGCGCTGTAAGCGCATAAATTTAAGGAGTACGCAATGGCAAAAGCTAAGGATACAGGCGAAAAGACCAAAAAGAAGAAGCAGAGTATTGTCCAGCGCGTGATGTTCGGCAACGATAACAAGCCCGACCTCACGCCCGAGAAAATGAACGTTTCCAAATGGGCGCAGTTTAAAAACTTGTTTTTCGGACGGTTCGGCACGATTGTCGCGCTCAACCTTTTGACGTGCTTGTTCGCATTGCCCGCAGTTGCGGTGTTGGTGCTGTTCTATATGAACAAGACGATAGGCAACGGGTTTATTCCGTATTCCTCCAACTTCGGCATCGGGTATCCCGTAATCACCGACGCGGCTAGGCTCGGCGAGGTGATGACTTTTACGTACAATCTCTACGAATTCGCGTTGCTTGTGCCGTGCTTGGCGGTTTTCGCGCTCGGCGTAGCGGGCAACCTGTACGTTATGCGTAAGCTTATTTGGGAAGAACCGACGCGCACCTTCAAGGATTTTTTCCGCGGCATCGGCAAGTGCTGGCTGCCCGCGATATTCATGGGCATAGTGTTCGGGCTGACGCTGTTGCTGTTCGAATTTTCGCTCGGGTATTTCGACGCTTACAGGCTGTCCGTATCGGTTAAAATACTGTGTATTGTGCTGTCGAGCATACTGCTCGCGTTTATGATATTGTTTACCGCGTTCTTTATGACGCAAAACGCCGCGTTCAAAATGCGCCCCATGGTGCTTATACGCAACTCGCTGCTGTTTGTGCTCGGCACGAACGTGCAAGCAATCTTGTTCGTGGGAATAGGCATTGCGCCCGTCTTCCTCATGTTTATTCCTGGAATAACCATGCTGCTCGCCATGCTCTACATGTTCCTCGGTTTTTCGTATTCCACGCTCGTCATATCGCTGTTTTGTCATCACTGCTACGAAAAGTTCTTGTACGACAAGATAGACCGCACGTCTACGGCATACGCAAAGCGCGGCAACGATATCTCGGACGACGGCGGCGAGCGCCCCGCGCAGCAAAAGAAGCGCGCGCCGACGCAGTATAAAAACCCCAAAAAGCGCAAAAAGTCAATCGACGAGGGCGCGTCTATCACGCCGCTTGCGCCGACCTTCCGCCGCGAGGATTTGGAGCGGCTGGAAAAGGAGCACGAGCGCGTTTTGGCGGAAAGCGACGACGAGCTCGGCGAGCTTGACGACGACGATATCGATTTGCCCGATTCGGCTGTAAACGCCGACGGCGCTGCGGAAACGTCGGCGGACGATGCCGCGAAGGACGTTCGCGACGAAAGCGACGCGACAGAGGATAAGTAATCCGTGATAATCAAAATCGACAAAGACAAAATCGTCGAGCATTGCAAGACTAAGTTTGCCGAATGCTTGGAAAACGAGGATTTCGAGGGCGCAATAGATTGGCTCTTTAAATTCCACGAGGAGACGGGCGACCCCGATTTCCATCTGCCGCTCGGCATGCTGTATTTGCAAATGACCGCGCAAAGCGACGACGCGGAGCTGTTTACAATGGCGTTCCGCGAGTTTATGCTACACCTTCGCCGTCATCCCGACAGCGTAGCCGCGTACCGCGATTTGCTCGCGACCGTGTTCTTGTACCACGAGCAAACGCCCATGCTCGAATGCGGCAAATGGATTTTGTCGCGCGGGTTGACGCTCGACGAGTTCCTTTGTGACCTCGACGCAGCGGGCATAGACTTTTTCGACGTGCCCGATTATTCGTTTGTCGAGATTTCCGAGCTGTTCGACGCGGGCGAGTACGGCGAAATCGACCCCGTAAAAGCCGAGCCGACAAGCGCAGACCGCGACCGTGCGCAGACCGAACGCGTCGTCGAGCGCGAACCCGAAGGCGAATTTCGGCGCGGCGCGGGAATAATTCCGTTTTCGGATATTTCGGACGAAGCCGCTACGACTGCCGCGCGTCGGCCCGAGCCTCGCGACGATAAGCCGACGGCGGGAGACAAGGTGCTGCGTCCCAAGTTCGGCGGCAACGAAATAAGCGATTTTTTCAACGACCTATTGGATAAGTTCAAACCCGACGACGAATCGGAAGCCGACGGAGAGCCCGAGGAGCTGTTGGACCGATTGCTGTCCAAGCTCGACGAAAGCGGCTTGTCCGAGGAAATGGACGCGCCGTTGACGGCGGAGGAGTTCGAAAAGCTCCTCACCGGCGAAAAAGAGAATTTGGACATATTCGCGCCCGAGGTCACTGCCGACGGAATTAAGGACGTTAAGATTAGCAGGGACGCGCACGAGTATATCGTTAATGCGGAAAAGCTGCGCGGCGACGGTAAAATTCGCGAGGCAATCGCCGAGCTTGACAAGATACCGCACGATTTGCCGTCCGAGCTCGAATATAACGTTTCGGTTATGCGCGGGTATTTTTGCACGGACGGCGGCGAGTATGCCCGCGCCGAACGCGAACTGAACCATGCGCTCGGCGTAAAGCCGCACGGCGCGCTTGCAAGTACGGCGCTATGCGGTTTGTACGAGGCGGAGAAAAAAACGGAGCTGATACCGTCCGTATTGCGCGGTATCGACGTTAAGGATTTTGCCGACGGCTCGCACGTGTACAAGACGTTTTTGTACGCGCTCGATTACTGTGATTCGGACGACGCGGTCAAGTTTACCAAGAGCCTCATCGACGAGTACAACATTATGGACATGCGGCGCATGTACGCGCAAATGCAGTACAATCGCGGCGAGAGCGATTTTGCGCAGTCGGAGCTGTACAAGCTGTCTCGCATATTTTACGACGATATAAACGCGCATTATTACTATCTCGCCGCGCGCATGAAGCCAAAGAGTCTGCCGATAGAGGAGGAAGCGCCGCAACAGATTTTGTCCGCCATTGTCGAGGGAATCATGGAGGTGGCGGCGGGAAATGCAAAGTTGCTCGTTAGGCTAATCAAAGAGGATAAAATGTTCGCGCTGGGCGTTGAGTTTTTCTTTTCTTTGGAGTTTGCGAACAACCGCGTGTTGCTCGCCAAAATGTTTGAAACGGTGCGCATATTCGCGCGTACGCCCGAGCTGGACGATATCGTGCGCGACGCGTTGGTTTCGCCGTACGTTGAGCCTATCGTAAAGGCTATAATAATCGCGGAGCTTTATGCGGCAGACCGCAAGCAAACGCTGCTCACAGAAACGGGATACTGCCCGTGGACGTACGAGGGCGACCCGCTCGGCAAGCGCTATTCTCAGGGCTACTATAACGCTTATGCGGCGTTTATAATGTTAAAGCGGCGCAGGCACGAGGTCGGCGAGTTCTTTAAGGTCGCCGAGTACGTGCGCGAGCATACCGCGGGCTTGGAGTGCGAGCAGCGTGCTATCGCGTACTATGTGTTCAGGCGCGCCTGGAACACGGTAAAGCACGTGGGCGAGCCCGACGACAGGGTGTGCTACGCGCTCGGGTTTAACACCAAAACAGAGGCGAACAAGGCGTACAAGCTGATAGACGGCTATATCGACGGCAACAAATAGCGCTTACGCGACAAACGCAAAAGGAGAAATAATCATGGCAGTAAATACCGACAAAAATCTTTATTATATCGATTTCGACAGACTTTTCGAAAATTTCGCCGGTAGGTACTATTCCGACCACGAGCTCGAATATGCTAATGCCGACGCTTTCGAAAAGGACCTCGACCACGTGTATCATTTGTGGGCTACTACGCCGCAAACTCCGCTCGGCGGATTGTCTCCGTCCGAATTTTTCAACCGCATTCCCACCGAGGAATTGATTGATATTTTAAAGGGCTCGTGCGTGGGCGACAACAATCCGTGCTCGTTGCTGTTCGACAGAATTGCGACCGAGCCGTCGCTTTTGACCGAGCTTACCGAGCTTGCGCTGGCAGCGACCGACGAAAAGCTGCTCGCGGTTGCGGTCAGCCTTATCGCAGAACTCGGCGGCGCGCCCGATTCGTTCTATCTCGATATGCTCGAACGCGATATAGACACCGCAATCAAAGAGCCGTGCATAGAGGCGCTGTGCGACCGTGCCGACGCGGTAAAGGAAGAGCTTATCAAACGCGCGCAAGCCGCCGACGAGGTGGGCAAGATAGAGCTGTACGTCGAGCCGCTTACGTTTTGCGATGCGGGCGACGACAGAATACTCGAACTTTTGCGCGTGCTTTTGGCAAACGACCCCAATACCGCCTACGTTGCGGCATTGATGGGCAGGTACGGCGACGAGCGCGCTTGCGAGGATTTGTACAGGCTGTTGGACGATTGCGACTATGCGACGTTCTTGGAGGTGCGCAATTCCATCGAGCAGCTCGGCGGCACGGTTGACCCCGACTACCGCGATTTTTCGGACGACCCTATGTACATAGCAATGCGCGGTATCGGGAAAAATAAGAAGTAATATGTCACACAAAATCACGCTCGACGACGTAAAGAACAACGTTGAATTCAAGCATCTGATAGACGTCAGCAATGCGAATTTGAAGGTGCTCGGATATACCGAGCACGGGCTGCGGCACGTCGGGTATGTGTCCAAGACCACCGCGAACATTTTGAGCAACGTCGGATACGACGAGCGCACGGTGGAGCTGGGCGCAATCGCGGGCTGGATTCACGATATAGGCAACGCCATTAACCGCACGCATCACGGGCTTACGGGCGCGACGCTCGCGTATCAAATTTTGATACGCATGGGCATGGACGCGGGCGAAGCGGCGCAGATAATCGCGGCGATAGGCAATCACGAAGAGGAAACGGGCACGCCCGTAAACGCGATTGCCGCCGCTTTGATATTGGCGGATAAATCGGACGCGCACAGGTCGAGAGTGCGCAGAGAGACGGCGGACAGAAAGGATATCCACGACCGCGTCAATCTCGCTATCAAAAAGAATTATCTCGCAATCGACAAAAAGGTCAAGACCATTCGTTTGGTGATACAAATGGACAACACCTCGGCGACTATGGAGTATTTGCAAATCTATTTGTCGCGCATGGTGCTTTCCGAAAAGGCGGCGGCGTTCCTCGGATATTGGTTCGAGCTGGTTATCAACGGCAACGTGATAAACCGCCGCAAGCCGTCGTCCAATGTTCATCCCAAAGCGGGCGAGACCGAGGTATCGGAGGATTGAAAACGACTTACGCATTAACGCGTGATTATTAAATAAGCGATATAAGTTAATGAGGGTATGCCGCGGACGAGCGCGGCATATAATTAGAGCATGTTTAAGTCGTTTTTGCGCTCTATGTCCGTCGCCATGCTCATAGTGGGCACTATGATAGGCGCGGGCTTTGCGTCGGGAAAGGAGGTCGTTGCGTTTTTCGGCGCAAAGCCGAATATGTTCTCCGCGCTCATAATGGGCGTTTTGGTTTTCGGCTGCTCGGTGCTGTTCTTGTTTGTGGGGCGGCGCGTAAAAAAGACCGACATAGGCGAGGTGAACGGCGCGGTTTTCGGCAAGGCGCGTCCGTTTGCCGACGTGTTCATGCTGTTCAATTCCACAACCGTGTTGGGCGCAATGCTTGCCGCTACGGACAGCCTCGCCGCCGAGTTTATAGATATTCGACCCGTGGCGTCCATTGTCGTGGGATTGCTGTGCGCGATAATAGCGATTAAGGGGCTTAACGGAGTGATTAAGGCGAACGCAGTGCTCGTGCCGCTTATGATAGCGTTTTTGTGCGTGTGCAGTATTGTGGCGATAGATTTTCCGTTCCGTCCGCAGTCCGCGCCCATTCGCCCGTATTCGATTATTCTGTACGTTTCCATGAACATGATTTTGGGTGGCAGCGTGCTCACTACCGTGCACAATCTGTCGCCGCGCGAAATCGTGCTCACGTCGGCGGTGGCGGCGGCAGTCGTTTCCGCCTTGCTAATGCTGATTATGGGCGCGCTGCAATCGTGTTCGGCGTCGCATGCCGATATGCCGATGCTGCTAATCGCGCTAAAAAGCGGCAAGCCCATGTATTTTGTGTGCCTGCCGATAATCGGCGCGTCGGTTTTTACAACGATGCTGTCGGCATTCAAATCGCTGTTCGACTATCTGAGCGGGTTTTTCAAGCACAAGATAATCGCCGCGGGCATTGTGCTAATCGGCGGGCTTGCGGTGGGCGCGTTTAGCTTTACTACGGTTGTATCCAACATGTATCCAATCGTCGGCGGTATCGGGCTGGCATATATCGCTTGGAGCGGGTGGTATTTGTTCCGCACGCGCGTCAAGCGCAAAATCAAAACCAAAGCCAAACGGATAAAGCGAAAAATCAAAGCGAAAGCCGGCGTAAATACATAGGCAATCTCAGTGAAGTTTGCTTCGATTTCGGCGCATTACAGTCGGCGCTGTGAATTGCCGAAATCGATTGCTCATTGTTTTCACGCAATTTGTAATTCCTCGAACTGCTAAAAATAAGTAGTGAGAAGTAAATATTGTTGTGACAGTCAAGCAAAGCGTTCGGAATGCACTCTTCTCATAAAGAATAAAAACTGAATTAAAGTAGTTATGCGTTGCAGCTTACGTTATTGACTATGCTGAAATGTGCTAATAGAAAGTTCGTGTAGAAACTATTGAATAAAGCCGTTAGAACTCAACACCCTATCGACTTTAATTGTTATACACATATGAAATGGCGAATATTCGATATTCTTGCTTTAATTTTAAAAAAGGTATTGACAGAAATAAAGATTAGCACTATAATAGTAGTGTGGGGCATAACTACTATGGATAATTTCTGTTTTTTGGAAAAACTCGGTTTCTCGTCTAATGAAGCCAAAGTATACGGTACGTTGATAAAACATAAAGCGTTAAACGGTTACGAAATATCAAAATTGTCCGGCGTTGCGCGTTCGTTAGTGTACGAGGTAATTAATCGATTGATTGCAAAAGGCGCAGTCGTACGCATAGACGGAGAACCGAACTTTTACAAGCCCATAGAATATCGAGAGCTTCTTCGAAATATCAAAGAAGAAAACGAAAAGAATATCGCTATTGCCGAACACGAACTTCAACAGCTTGTTATCGAAACCGCTGACGCCGATTATGTAATGAACATAGTGGGTGAAGAAAAATACATTGCAAAGGCAAAGGAACTAATCGACGGTGCGCAGGCGGAAATTTCGCTGTCTATATGGCGCGAACCGTTTGAGTTAATTCGCGGCAATGTAGAAAACGCAATATTGCGAGGTATAAAAGTGTATATTTTTACTTTCGAAAATATTGCAGTTTCGGGCGCAAAAATATACTCGTATAATATCGGCGACGTTTCAAATCTGTTTCCGTATCGCAGAACCACCGTCATAATTGACGGCGAAGAGTGTCTGGTCGGAGAAGAAGGCGATAGAAATATTTGTATTTATACTCGCAATCACTCCGTTGTTTCCCTAGCCACCGACGAAATAGTTTTAAATATTTTTTGGAATAAACTGATAGAAAAAGAAAATCTGTTGCCTCATGGTTGCACCGGTGCGGATTTCTTGCAAGCCATAAGCGGTTTGGCTGAACGTTACGATATTACCAACGAGATGACGAAAAATTTTCTTGTTTATAATTACCAAAGGGAGAAGAATGCAAATGGCAAAAAACGTTGAACGATTACAAGCGCGCGAGGCAAAAGAACTAATCCGTCGCGAAAAACAGTTGAGCGCAAGAAGCAACAAGTTTTATCTTATTTACTTGTTTATGATTTTGTCGCTTATCTACATAACGGACGAAATCGCATCTACGATATCCATTCAATTTCAAACAAATATCGTTACGGAATTTTTCGTAAAAAATATGGGGATGGAATACGGCGAGGGATTATCGATTTTTTCCGCAATAGGTTTTATTTCTTATCCCGTAACGATTTTGATTATTTTCTACCGTCCCCTTGCAGACAGATTCGGGCGCAAACCGTTTCTGGTTATCAACACTCTCTGTATGGGGTTGGGGTTATTCCTTGTATATTTATCTAAGGATATATATGTTTATATGATAGGCGGCACGTTGATGGGCTTTATGGTGTCGCACGATATGCAATGCGTGTACATACTTGAATGTTCGGATGAAAAATCACGCGCCCGCAACTACGCAATCGTAAAGGCCGTAGCAATACTCGGTACTTTGCTAGTGCCGTTACTTAGAACTACGCTCATGCAAAACATAAGCGAACGCTGGCATCTAGTTTATCTTATTCCTGCAATTATCGGTTTTGTAATGTCTTTATTCGCTTTGCTATTTGCAAAAGAAACAAATGCTTTTTTGACTAAGAGAATAGAGTATTTAAGAACTCCAATTGACGAGCGTGAACAACGAAGTAAGGAAGAACGTGAGCAAAATGCCCAAGGCGGAATTTTGACCGCAGTAAAGTTTGCGTTTAAACACAGACAATTACGTTTTTTGATTATCGCTTGCTGCTGTTTTTATCTCGCGTCGTTGGCAACGGCAACATACAGTACGGTAATGAGCAAATCCGCCCTGATGACCGAAGAAGAAATAACTCATGCTTTGTTTCTTTATCCTATCGGTAATGCGTTTTTTACATTATTATCAGGATTCGTATCCGACAAATTCGGGCGTAAAGTAACGATAATTGCAATGTCTTGTTCCGCGTTGACGTGCTATTTGCTGTTTATTTTCAGCGGAATGTTTAAGTGGACGCCGTATTTGACCGGATTTGCAATCGGCGGATTTATGGGGAGTTATTGGGGTGCTGGAGATACTATCGGCGGAATAATGTTCTCCGAGTCGTCGCCTACAAACCTGCGTTCGTCCGTAACGGTTATCAATACGCTTCTTAACGGGGTTATGGGCGGGCTTGCAACGGTTTTGACTATGATATTGCTGCCGATTATTCCGGAAAATATGTTCGGTTATATGTACTTGGGTTTGACTGTACCCGGTCTTGTAGGTGCAATCGTGGTAATGTGGCTTTTTGTCGGCGAAACCTGCGGTATTAATCTTAAAACAGTAACAGGTACTGAATGGGATAAACCCAAAAAAATAAAAGAGAAAAAACAGGACGGTGAATAATATGAATCAAAAAATTTTTTATATCGGAAAAAACGAACGCCCGTTGGATAATATCAAGGAAACGTGCGGTTTTGCCGGTGTTTTCAAACAGATTGGCGTGATAGGCGATTCTTTATCGTCCGGCGAATTCGAAAGCCACGACGAAAACGGCAATGTAGTTTATACAGATATTTACGATTACTCTTGGCCTGCCGTTTTGGAACGTATTACGGGGACTAAATATAATAATTATTCACGCGGCGGCATGACCGCACGAGAGTATGTACAGAGTTGGGCGGATGCAAACGGCTTCTGGCAATGGAATCAAGCGTATGTAATTGCGCTGGGCAACAATGATTCGTTTGTTTTCTCGCATCCGCTCGGAAGCGTTAAGGATATCGATATCGATTTCCCTCAGAAAAGCGCAGATACGTTCTTCGGAAATATGGGCAAAATCGTCTGCAAACTTAAATCAATCGAGCCAAGTGCGCGGATTTTTGTTGTTACTCCGCAACTGCGTGGCGAAGCGTGCGATAACGATATTCGTTATATTGCCAATGAGCTGGGTAAGTTGTGCGATATGTTTGATTTCACATATCTGCTCGATATGACTGCGCATGCCCCTGTTTACGACGCCGAAATGCGCAAATCATTCGGTCTGGGCTTTCATCCTAATCCTATGGGATACTATGCTTACGCGTTGATGGTGGGTAATTATATCGATTATATCATCAGAAGCCGCCCGCAGGAGTTTGCAACGATACCGTTTGCAGGTACACTGTATAAAAATAAAAATTTCAAATAAATTCGTAGAAAGTCCGTACAACTACGCACGGGTACGCAACTTGCAACCTGATTCGAATATTAGTGCGTTTTTAACTGCAATAAAAAAGTCGAAGTTACCGAAATAGTAGTTCGACGGTTTTACGCTAAATTACTGTGTATCGTTCAATCATGTTATCGAATTTAAAGTTTACAGCAAGGAAAGTTTGATAGATAATCGAGTATTCATATCAAACAGGAGTGCAAATATCTTAGTTAGTCAACGCATTATAAATATCGGAAAAGGCGCGGCTACACGCCGCGCCTTTTCCGATATTTTGCAACACGCCTATAAATTTCATGTGGAAACTACGATACTTCCGCGCCGCTTATTCGATATGATATCGTTTTTTTGTGACGCGCTCGATTGCCGCCACGCCTAGGTACATTACGGTCGCGAGTATGCACAGTATAACGGTGCTCGCCATTACCAAATCCATTTTGAATACCTGCGAGCCGTAAATTATCAAGTATCCGAGCCCTGCGGTGGACACCAGATATTCGCCCATTATCGTGCCGACCCAGGCGAGCCCGACGTTTATTTTGAGCATGTTCACAAGCGCGGGCACATTGGCGGGGAGAATAAGCTTGGTCAGTATTTGCAGCTTGGTAGCGCCCATGGAACGCATAAGCAGGATTTTGCCCTCGTCAACCGCCATAAAGCCGTTGAGCACGCTTATTACAGTAACTATTATGCAAATCAGTACGGTCATTACGATAATGGCTTGCGCGCCCGCGCCGACCCAGATGATTATAATCGGGCCGAGCGCTATTTTCGGCAGCGCGTTGAGCACGACGATATACGGCTCTAATACGCGCCTGAGCTTGACGAATCGCCACAGCAATACGGCAATCAGTATTCCCAGCAGACTCGCCGCTATGAAGCCTACGACGCATTCCGCAAGCGTATAGCCGATATGCGTAAACAGCTCCGACGGATTAAGGCTAGACAGCGTTTTGACTATGCGCGACGGGCAGGACGTGATAAACGAATCAATCCAGCCCAGATACGCAGCAAGCTCCCACAGCCCGATAAACGCGAGCAACAGCCCGATTTGCAGCGCCGCAACAATCAGCTTATCGTTGCGTCGTTTGGCAAGATACCGTTGTCGCGGCGTTTTTACGCGCGGCATAAGACAGGGCAGCCCGGTGTCCTTTATGTTCATATAGCTCTCCTTGGTGTGTACGGGGCGGCTATTCCGCCGCTTTTGCGGCGTCGCCGTCCTCGGATTTGAATGCGGTTTTGAGCGTTTCGTAAATGCGTCGGCTGAGCTCGGCTATGTACAAGCCGAGGTCCTTTGCAAGCGTAACGCAATCGTCGAGCACTTGCTTGCCCGTAATCTTTTTGTCGTCGGTCATAACGTTACCTCCTTCCATACTCTGTCGAACCATTCCGAAAAGCGCGGGCTTTCGCGGCGCTTCAACGGCGTTTCGGCGGTGATATCTATATCGAAAACCGTTTTGACGGTGGCGGGGCGCTTGGTGAGTACGAAGATTTTATCCGCCATGGAAACTGCCTCGGATATATCGTGCGTCACGAGCAGCGCGGTTTTTTTCTCGTTCTTGATTATCGAATGCACGTCGTCGCACACCTTCATGCGCGTTTGGAAATCGACTGCGGAAAACGGTTCGTCGAGCAGTAGCAGCCGCGGCTTGAACGCGAGCGTGCGTATGAGCGCCGCACGCTGCCGCATGCCGCCCGAAAGCTGAGTGGGGTACGCGTCGCGAAACTCGCCGAGTCCGTATTTGTCGAGCATGCCCACGGCGTAGGCGCGGCTCTCGTCGGTCAGTTTTTTCTGCACAGACAGCCCGAGCAAAACGTTGGATTCGATAGTGCGCCATTCGAAAAGATTGTCGCGTTGCAGCATGTAGCCGACGTTTCCGCTCGCCGCCGAAACGGGCTCGCCGTCTATCGTAACGCTGCCCGAGGTGGGCGAGAGCAGCCCCGCAATCATGGAAAGAATGGTGGTTTTGCCGCAACCCGACGGTCCGACGAGAGCGATAAACTCGCCCTCGTCAACCGTAACGTTAAGGTCGCGCACTGCCTCGGTCTCGCTTTTTTCGGTCTGATATATCACGTCCGCGTGATTTACGGCGAGTAGAGTCATTGTGCGTCGCTCCGAATTACATACCGAGCTCTTTTACGAGCTGATTGGCTATGGTGTTGTCTACCGCCGCGTTGTAGTCGGCGCGCGATTCGAGCGTGCCCGCGTTTTCCATGATATCCTGCAACAGCTCGAAGGACGTTTTTTCGAGCACAGGCGTCTTTTTCCAGGCGCCGATAGCGAGGTAGTTTTTGACCGCCGCCGCAATGGATTGCTCGGAAGTGCCCGCAAACGATGCCGTAAGCGATTTGGCAACGGTCTCGGGCGTGTTATCCGCCATGTATTGATAGCCGCGGCACACCGCGCGCAGGAACGCTTTGGCGGTGTCGTTGTTCTTGTCGAGCCACGACTTTTGCGCCGAGAATGCGGTGTACGGCACAGCGCCCGCCGCCGCGCCGACCGACGCGACGATATAGCCCTTGCCGAGCGCAACGTATTCGGACGCGGTCGGTTCGAACATGGTGGTGTAGTCTATCGACTTATTGGACTCGAACGTGCCGACCATGGCGTCGAACGCTACCGAGGTGTCGAAAAGCTCGCCGTTGTCGGTGGAAACGCCGTTCTGATTGAGCACCCATTGCAGCGTCATTGCGGGAACGCCGCCCGCGCGCCCCGCGAGTATGTGCTTGCCTTCGAGCGACGCCCAATCGAAATCGGGCTCGGGATTGCGTCCCACGAGGAACGACCCGTCGCAGTTGGTGAGCTGCCCGAAAATAACGGGGTAGTCGCGTTGTCCCTCGACGTGGCAGTAAATCGTCGCTTCGGGGCCCATCAGTCCTATATCGGCAGAGCCGGAGATTACCGAGGTCATTACTTTGTCTGCGCCGCCGCCGTTGCTGAGCTTGATTTCTATGTTCTCTTCGCCGAAATATCCGTTATTGATTGCGATATACATCGGCGCGTAGAATATAGAGTGCGTAACCTCGCAGAGCCGAACGGTGGTTTTGCCGTCGTCCGAGCAGCCCGCAAAGGCGAGCGGGCACGCCGCAAAGAGCGATAGCGCGGTAATGAGCGCGGTGATTTTTCTTTTCATACATTCCTCCGAAAACAAAATATATTCCATTGTATGCCGTGCGTGCGAATTGAGTGAGCGCGTTTTCGTTCAAAGATTTTTAGGCAAATTCGAATATTTGTCTATGTCGAATTTGCGTGTAGCTCTTGATTTTTTGTAATAAAGGTGTTAATATATGTGTAATACCGTATGTATGGAGGTTACAATGGCAAAAAGTGCAAAGAAAGGCGGGAATAAAATCCTCGGGATTATTTTCCTCGCGTTGGTAGTGGCGGGCTTGGTGCTCGTTATCGTGGGTATGTGCATTGACGTTATCAATCAAACCACAACATTGAGTGCGTTTGGTAAGGAAACGTCGAAAACAATCGGCATATCGCTGTTCGACGACCGTTGGGATAATTACAAAAAGCTCGAAATCGCTAACAACGTGTTCCTTATCGTTTCTTTCATTGTTGCTATTGTGGGGCTTGCCGTGCTTGCGCTCGACGCCGTTATTCGCGTGTTTATGGGCAAGAACTTGAAAATTATACGCGCTGTCGGCGCGCTCGTGACTATTGTCGGCGCGATACTTATTCTTATCGCGGGTCTTACCACCGCTGCGGCGTTCGGAAAGAATTTCAGCGCGGACGTAAACCTCGGCGAATTGGCGGGCGGCTCGTCCAAGTTTACTGCTGCCGCGGGCGTTTGGCTCGGCTTTGTCGGCGGTTTGATAGGCGGCGTTTGCGGCGGCTTGCCTTTGCTCAAACAATTTAACTGAAACAACCGGAAACGCGCGCCGCCGACGGTAAAAAGCGAGCGTTTGCGGCGGCTTGCCTTTGCTCAAACAATTTAACTGAAACAACCGGAAACGCGCGCCGCCGAAAGTTGGCGTGTATGATTGTCTTGGTTTTTAATGAATAATATAATCGTATATAAAAACGGCGCGGCTTTACAGTAATTCCCATAGGGAGTTTTAGGCAAGTCGCAGGCAATAGAAAAAGTATGGCATAAAGTCATACCTTTTCTATTGTATTTTAAGCGTGGACGAACTAGGCTACTCGTAGCCTAGTGAGATATAGATATGTTTTATATTTCCCGCAAAATTTAATCGGTTGCGTTCTTTCATTTTTCGTGATATAATAATTGTACGATAAACAATAATTTAACGGAGTATGAATATGGCATTTGATTATAAAAAAGAATACAAAGAATTTTATATGCCGGTAAACAAGCCGTCTATCGTTACTGTGCCGAAAATGAATTATATAGCGGTACGCGGTAAAGGTAATCCCAACGACGAAAGTGGCGAGTATAAAGATTCAATAGGGCTTTTGTACGCAATAGCCTTTACTATTAAAATGAGTTATAAAGGCTCTCACAAGATTGACGGGTATTTTGAATACGTTGTTCCGCCGCTTGAAGGTTTTTGGTGGCAGGAAGGCTCGGACACAATAGATTATGCGAACAAGAACGGGTTTAACTTTATATCACTTATTCGTTTGCCCGATTTTGTAACGGAAGCCGATTTTGATTGGGCGGTGCAGGAAGCGACGAAAAAGAAAAAAGCCGACTTTTCAAAGGTCGAGTTTTTGACCTACGATGAGGGCGTTTGCGTTCAATGTATGCACGTCGGCTCTTACGACGACGAGCCGAAAACGGTAGCACTTATGCACGAGTATATGGCGGCAAACGGCTATGTGTTGGATATAAGTGAAAGCCGTTATCATCACGAGATATATTTAAGCGATCCGCGCAAGTGTGCCGGAGAAAAACTTAAAACCGTTGTAAGACACCCGATAAAGAAGGTATAGGATGCAACCTAACGATATACTTAAATACTGTTTTGAAAATCTACCCGATACGGTTTTAGTAAGCAGTTGGGGCGAAAGTGGAATTTTTTATAACCCTAATAACACGCTTAAACGCGGAATTTATGTTTTGACTGTCAAAGAGAAAGACGGCGACAACGATAAAAGTTCGAATTTGAATAGAGAG
>CAJTNI010000020.1 GCA_910577945.1 uncultured Christensenella sp.
TAGGGCTTTTGCCCGCATATGAGAAACCCCCGGCTTCGCCGGGGGAGTTTCATTGCTTTATAATATCGCATAACAAAACGGCTGTAAGCGATTGCTCACAGCCGTTTTAACGTTGTTACGTTTGATTTCGAGTATTATTTCTCTGCGCGCTTTTTGTAGCCTTCGAGCCTGTCCTTAGCCTCTTTCTCGGCGCGCTCGAACAGTGCCTGCGCAACCTCGGGCTTGGCTTTGGCGAGCGACTTGTAGCGCGTTTCGCCGGCGATAAACTCTTGATAGCTGCCCGTCGGGTCTTTGGAATCGAGCACGAACGGGTTTTTGCCCTCGTCGGCGAGCGTCGGGTTGTAGCGGTAGAGCTGCCAATAGCCGGCTTTGACCGCCTTGTCCTCTTCCGCCATGCCGTTGCTCATGTCGATACCGTGGTTAATGCAGGTAGCGTACGCGATGATTAGCGACGGACCGGGATACGCCTCCGCCTCGGCAATCGCCTTGATGACCTGGTTCTTGTCCGCGCCCATAGCGACCTGCGCCACGTACACGTAGCCGTAAGTCATTGCCATTGCGCCGAGGTCCTTTTTCTTGGTGCGCTTGCCGCCGGCGGCAAACTTGGCTACCGAGCCGGTCGGGGTGGACTTACTCGACTGACCGCCCGTGTTGGAATACACCTCGGTGTCCACAACGAGCACGTTCACGTCCTCGCCGCTTGCGAGCACTTGGTCGAGACCGCCGTAACCGATATCGTACGCCCAGCCGTCGCCGCCGAAAATCCACACCGATTTTTTGGTCAGGCAATCTTTTTCTGCGAGGATATCCTTGACGAGCGCGGCGCTTTCGGCGTCGAGCTTATGCGCGCTTTCGAGCGCGGCGACGAGCGCGTCGCCCGCTTTTCTGCTTTGCTCGGCGTCGTTCATGCCCTCAATCCAGGCTTTGCACAGCTCGGAGCATTGCGCGCAGCCCTTGTCGGCGAGCGCCTGCACCTTGTCTTTGAGCGCGGCGCGGCGCGCCTTATACGCGAGGTGCATGCCGTAACCGAACTCGGCGTTGTCCTCGAACAAGCTGTTTGCCCACGCGGGACCTTTGCCCTCCGCGTTCTTCGTGTAGGGGCAGGTGGGGGCGGAGCCGCCGTAAATGGACGAGCAGCCCGTCGCGTTGGCGACAATCATGCGGTCGCCGAAAAGCTGCGTAATGAGCTTGATGTACGGCGTTTCGCCGCAGCCCGCGCACGCGCCCGAGAACTCGAACAGCGGCTGCTTGAATTGGCTGCCTATAATCGTGTTGACCTTGACTTTGTCGGACACGTCCGCAAACGGTACGGTCGTGGAATAGTCGTAGTTTTTGGATTGTGCGTCGATAACCTCGTCGAGCGGCTTCATTACGAGCGCCTTGGTCTTGGCGGGGCATACGTTCGCGCAAGAGCCGCAGCCCGTGCAGTCGAGCGGGGAGAGCTGGACGCGGAAGGAGTAGCCCGCCGCTTTGAGCTGAGGATTTTTGGGCGCGACCGAAACGAACGTGTCGGGCGCGGCTTTGACCTGCTCGGCGTTCAAGAGCACGGGGCGCAAGCATGCGTGCGGGCAGACAAGCGAGCACTGATTGCACTGAATGCAGTTTTCGGGAATCCACACGGGCACGCTCGGCGCGACGCCGCGCTTTTCGTACTTGGTCGTGCCGCTCGGTACGGAGCCGTCGGGCGCAAAGCACGAAACGGGGAGCTTGTCGCCCTCTTGGCGCAGTATGGGCTGAATGACGTTCTTGAAATAGTCGTCGCCGCCCACGTCGAGCGCGGTCGCGCCCGTGGTAGCGGTCGCCCACGCCTCGGGCACTTTGATTTCGACAAGACCTGCGATGGCGTTGTCTACGCAAGCGTAGTTCATGTTGACGACGTCGTCGCCCTTCTTGCCGTACGCCTTTTTAATCATTTGCTTCATGTAGCCCGCGGCTTCCTCGTAGGGAATGATATCCGCAAGCTTGAAGAACGCGGCTTGGCAAACGGTGTTTACGCCCTTGCGCGCGCCGATTTTATTGACTATGTCGAGCGCGTTTATCGTGTAGAAGCGAATATGCTTTTTGGCAATCGCGCGCTTCATTGCGGCGGGCAGCTCGCTGTCGAGCTGTTCGGGCGTCCAGTGGCAGTTCAGGAGGAATACGCCGCCGTCCTTGATATCGTCCACCATGTTATAGTGCGTGACGTACGACGGGTTGTGGCACGCCACGAAATCCGCTTGGTCGATGAGGTAGGTGGATTTGATGGGCTTGTCCCCGAACCGCAAGTGCGAAATGGTAAGACCGCCCGACTTTTTGGAATCGTAGAAGAAATAGCCCTGCGTGTACTTGTCGGTATGGTCGCCGATAATCTTGATGGAGTTTTTGTTCGCGCCGACCGTGCCGTCGCTGCCCAAGCCGTAGAACTTGCAGCGCACCGTGCCCTCGGGCGAGGCGTTGATAAACTCGGAGAAATCGAGCGACGTGTTGGTCACGTCGTCGGTAATACCGATAGTGAAGTGGTTTTTGGGCGCTTTGGCGGCGAGGTTTTTGTAAACCGCGTTGACCATGGACGGATTGAATTCCTTGGAACCCAAGCCGTAGCGACCGCCGTAAACCTTGATATCGGCTTTGCCCGCCTCGATAAGCGCGGTGCAAACGTCGAGGTACAACGGCTCGCCGAGGCTGCCCGGCTCTTTGGTGCGGTCGAGAACGGCGAGACGCTTGACCGATTTGGGCAGCGCCTTGACGAAATACTCGACCGAGAACGGACGGTACAAACGCACTTTGAGCAAGCCGACTTTTTTGCCCTGCTTGGCATAGTAGTCGACGGTCTCCTCGACGGCTTCGCAGCCCGAGCCCATCATTACGATGACGTCCTCGGCGTTCTTGTCGCCGTAGTATTGGAACAGCTTGTACTCTCTGCCCGTGAGCTTGGAAACCTCGTCCATCATCGCTTGCACGATTTCGGGCGTGGCGTTGTAGTATTTGTTTGCCGCCTCGCGGTTTTGGAAATATATATCCGCGTTTTGCGCAGTGCCCTTTTGGTGCGGGTGGTCGGGGTTGAGCGCGCGGTTCTTGAACTCGCGGATTTCCTCCATGCACCCCGTTTTTTCGGCGAGCTTGCGAATCTCGTCGTATTCGATACCGTCGATTTTGTCAATCTCGTGGCTGGTGCGGAAGCCGTCGAAGAAATGCAGGAACGGCACCTTCGCTTTGAGCGTGGAAAGGTGCGCTACGAGCGCGAGGTCCATCGCCTCTTGGACGGAGTTGGACGCGAGCATGGCAAAGCCGGTCTGGCGGCACGCCATAACGTCCGAATGGTCGCCGAATATGTTGAGCGCGTGCGCCGCGAGCGCGCGTGCGCTGACGTGGAAAACGGTGGGCAAAAGCTCGCCCGATATCTTGTACATATTGGGAATCATGAGCAGCAAGCCCTGGCTCGCCGTGTACGTAGTGGTGAGCGCGCCAGCCGCGAGCGAGCCGTGAACCGCGCCCGCCGCGCCGCCTTCGGATTGCATTTCCGCAATGCGCAGCTCTTGACCGAACATATTTTTGCGGCCTGCGGTAGCCCATTCGTCGGCGTATTCCGCCATAGGCGACGACGGCGTTATAGGATATATCGCCGCGACCTCGGAGAACGCATAGGCAACGTGCGATGCCGCGGTGTTGCCGTCGATTGACATTTTAACCATAAATACCTCCATAGTGAGTGATTTTACAAAGTCTTGACCGTGCGCTTAAACACAGCCTATATATTGTATAATACTTAACCGACAAAGTCAAGCGTTACGCCGAAAAGTGTGAATATTATAAGGCTGCCGCAAGTCTCGAACGCGGTGCGAAAGCTACTGTGCGGCGGGTTTTTAATTGACATAAGGCATGCCGTGTGCTATATTAAAACGGCAATAAAAACATCGGGAGACCCGCAATGAAAAACACGGTCACGACGGCGGACGTACGGCATATCGCCGAGCTGTCCAAGCTGAGCTTCACCGACGCGGAATGCGAGGAAATGCGCGCGCATTTGCAAAAACAAGTGGCTAATTTCGAAATACTCGATTCGGTCGATATTTCGGACGTGCCGCCCACTGCGCATATTCTTCAAGCGGTAAACGTGCTGCGCGACGACGTAGTGCGCCCGTCGTTCGCCAACGCAAGCCTGCTCGCGGGCGCGCCCGATAAATCGGGAGACGTAGGGGAAGAAGCGTACGTCGTGCCGAGAGTTGTCGATTGAGCGCATATTCGCATCGCAATACGGACTGCGTGCTCCTCGGCGCTCGCGTTTACGCGGCTCGCACGGTAATACAGCCGTCAAAGCAAACACATTGCAAACGCAAGCCTCGGCTTGAAACTATTCTTTCGGAGAAATCATGGATATACTCGATATGACCTTGTGCGAGCTTGTCGCCGCGCTCGACGGCGGCGGCGTGTCGTCGACAGAGGCGACCGCGGCTTGCTTAAATCGGATAAAGGACACGCAGGGCTTAAACAGCTTTATCACGGTGTGCGAGGACGCGGCGACAGACGCCGCGCGGCGCGCCGACGAGAGACGCGCGCGCGGCGAACGCGCGCCGCTTTTGGGCGTGCCCGTCGCAGTCAAGGACAATATCGTCACGGACGGAATACGCACGACGTGCGCGTCGAAATTTTTGCAAAATTTCGTGCCGCCGTACGACGCGACCGTCGTGCAAAAGCTTAAAGCGGCGGGCGCGGTAATCGTCGGAAAGACCAATATGGACGAGTTCGCCATGGGCAGCACCAACGAGAACTCGGCGTACGGCGTTGTCAAAAACGCGCTCGACCCCGCGCGCGTGCCCGGCGGCAGCTCGGGCGGCAGCGCCAACTGCGTGGCGGCGAGACAGGCGTTCGCCGCGCTCGGCAGCGACACGGGCGGGTCAATCCGTCAGCCAGCGGCGTACTGCGGCGTGGTGGGGTTAAAGCCCACGTACTCGGCGGTAAGTCGGTACGGCTTGATTGCGTTCGCCTCGTCGCTCGACCAAATCGGCACGCTCACGCGCGACTGCGACGATGCGCTCGCCATGCTCAAAGTGCTGTCGGGCAAGGACGAGCGCGACGCGACAAGCGCGTGCCCGCCCGCATACCCCGATATTTTACGCGGCGACGTTCGCGGCAAAACGCTGTGCATTGCCGACGAGTTTTTGAACACGGACAAGCTCGACGACGGCGTGCGCGCCGCGTTCGAAGCGGCGGTCGACGCTTTGCAAAAGCGCGGGGCTGTGATTAAGCGCGCGTCTATTAAGTCTTTTGCCGCCGCGCTGTCGGTATACTACGTGCTGTCGGGCGCGGAGGCGTCGAGCAATCTCGCAAGGTTCGACGGCGTCAAGTACGGCATGCGCGCGGAGGGCTGCGACAGCATTTCGGATATTTACGTCAAGAGCCGCACGGAGTTTTTCGGCGCGGAGGTCAAGCGCAGGATAATGACGGGCAACTACGTGCTGTCGAGCGGGTATTACGACGCGTACTATCTTAAAGCGAGCAAGATTCGCACCGTTATAAAAAAGGAATTTTATGCGGCGCTCGACGGCTGCGACGCCATAATCAGCCCTACCGCGCCGACGGTCGCGCCCAAGCTCGGCGAGCAATCCGACCCGCACAAAACGTATTTGAGCGATATGTACACAGTGCCCGTCAATATATCGGGCTTGCCCGCGGTAAGCGTGCCGTTCGGCGCGGCGCACGGCATGCCCGTCGGCGTGCAGATTATCGGCAAGTGCTTTGACGAGGGCGGAATACTCGATATCGGAAAAGCCGTAATGCTCGCCGACAGGGAGGTGCACAATGCTTAAAGCTACGATAGGCTGCGAGGTACACGCCGAGCTTAAAACAAACACCAAGCTGTTTTGCGGCTGTATAAACGAGTTCGGCGGCGCGCCCAATACGCACTGCTGTCCCGTATGCTCGGGGTTTCCGGGCGTACTGCCCGTGCTCAACCGCAGGGCGGTGGAGTATACCGTGCGCGCGGGGCTTGCGCTCGGCTGCGAAATAAACGGGTTTTCCAAGTGGGATAGGAAAAACTATTTCTATCCCGACCTGCCCAAGGCGTGGCAGACCAGCCAATACGACCTGCCGCTGTGCGTGGGCGGATACGTAGAATTCCCGTTCGACGGGCAAACAAAGCGCGTGCGGCTCAACCGCATTCACCTCGAAGAGGACGCGGGCAAGCTCGTGCACGACGGCGGCGTGTCGCTCGTGGACTACAACCGCTGCGGCGTGCCGCTCATCGAGATTGTCACCGAGCCCGACATGCACTCGGCGGAGGAGGTTGTCGCGTTCCTGACAGCGCTTAAAAGCATACTCAAATACACGGGCGTGTCCGACGTGAAAATGCAAGAGGGGAGCTTGCGCTGCGACGTCAATTTGTCGGTCGCCGAGGACGGCGCGCCGCTCGGCACGCGGACGGAAACGAAAAACCTCAATTCGTTCCGCTCGGTCGCGCGCGCAATCGCGTTCGAAACGCGGCGGCAAATCGACGTAATCGAAAGCGGCGGCACAGTCGAGCAGGAAACGCGCAGGTTCGACGACAATAAGGGCGTGGGATACGCCATGCGTTCCAAAGAGGACGCGCACGATTACAGGTATTTTCCCGAGCCCGATTTGCCGCCCGTGACTTTTACCGACGCGCAGCTCGACGGCATAAGGGCGGAAATCCCTACGCTGCCCGCCGCGCGCGTGAAAACGTATACCGAAAAATACGGGTTGCCCGCGTACGACGCGGAGGTGCTCACCGCGGACAAGGACGTCGCCGACCTGTTCGAGCGCGTTGTCGAAAACGGTATCGAACCCAAAAAGGCGAGCAACTTTATTATGAGCGAAACGCTCAGACTCGCCAAATCGAGCGGCAGCGACGACGTCGAGCTCAAAGTCAACGCCGAGCAGCTTTACGCTATTCTCAAAATGTCGGCGGACGGCGAGCTGAACAACCTTGCCGCCAAGTCGCTTTTGGCGGAGGTGTGGGGGAGCGACGCCGACCCGCGCGAAACGGCGCGGCGGCTCAATCTGGTGCAATCCAACGACGCGGGCGCAATCAAGCAAATTTTCGACGGCGTTATCGCCGCCAACCCCAAGCAGACCGCCGACTTCTTGGCGGGCAACGACAAGCTTCGCGGTTATTTCGTCGGGCAGGTCATGCGCGCGGCGGGCGGCAAAGCCAACCCCAAAATCATCAACGACTTATTGGATAAGCTAAAAGGTTAAAAATATGAAAATAACGTATAAAACCCCCATAGTCGAAATGCAGGGCGACGAAATGACCCGCATTTTGTGGGACATGATTAAAGACGTATTGATTGAGCCGTACGTGGCGCTCAACACCGAGTTTTACGACTTGGGCTTGCCGCATCGCGAGGAGACCGCGGACGAGGTGACGCGCGCCGCCGCCGACGCTGTCAAGCGTTTGGGCGTGGGCGTCAAGTGCGCCACGATTACGCCCAACGCCGCGCGCGTGAGCGAGTACGGATTGTCGCAAATGTGGCTGTCGCCCAACGGTACCATTCGCGCCGCGCTCGACGGCACGGTCTTTCGCGCGCCCATTATGGTCAAGGGCATTACGCCGTACATTCCGAGCTGGACAAAGCCGATTACCATTGCGCGTCACGCCTACGGCGACGTATACAAAAACAGCGAAATACGCGTGGACGGCGCGGCGGAATGCGCGCTCGACGTAAAATACGCCGACGGCAGGACGGAGCGAAAGCCTATAATCACGCTCGACGGCGCGGGTATAATTCAAGGCGTTCACAACAAGGACGCGTCCATTCGTTCGTTTGCGCGCTCGTGCTTCAATTATGCGCTCGATACGAAGCAAAACGTGTGGTTCGGCGCAAAGGACACGATAAGCAAGATTTACGACCACCGCTTCAAGGATATTTTCGCCGAGGTTTACGACGCGGAATATAAGACTAAATTCGCCGAGCTCGGCATAAATTACGAATATTCGCTGATTGACGATTCGGTGGCGCGCGTCGTGCGCAGCGGCGGCGGGTTTATTTGGGCGCTTAAAAATTACGACGGCGACGTTATGAGCGACATGGTGGCGACGGCGTTCGGCTCGCTCGCCATGATGACGAGCGTGCTCGTATCGCCCGACGGCAAGTACGAATACGAGGCGGCGCACGGCACGGTCACGCGTCATTATTATCGGCATTTAAAGGGCGAGGAGACGAGCACCAATCCCGTCGCGACGATATTCGCTTGGACGGGCGCGCTACGTCGTCGCGGCGTTACGGAAGGCAACGCGGCGCTTACGGCGTTCGCCGACCGCTTGGAGCGCGCGTGCCTGACGGCAATCGAGCGCGGCGTTATGACGGGCGACCTCGTGCCGCTGTTCAAGGCGGACGGAGTGACGGCGCGGTCGGTGTCGTCGCGCGAGTTCTTGAAGGCGATAGCGGCGGAGCTGGAAAACGCATGAGCAAGTACGCGCCGCTATGGGAATATATAGCGGAGCGCGGCGAGTGCGCGCTGACGTTCGCCGATATCGAGCGCGTGCTCGGCTTTGCCGTAGACCATGCGTTTTTGAGCGCAAAGAAAGAATTGTGCGAATACGGGTATAAAGTCGGCAAGATATCGCTTAAAAATAAGACCGTCGAGCTTGTAAAACTCGGGTAAAAAGCCGCCGTTTGCGGCGAGATAGTTACGGAGCGGTTATGTACAAGATTTTAATAGAAGAGGACGACGAAAGCATACGCGAGGAGTTGGCGGCGTTGTTGCGCGTCAACGGGTATATTCCCGTTGACAAGCCGCCGTGCGACCTCGCGCTTTTGGACGTCAATCTGCCCGGCGAAAGCGGATTCGAGCGGTGCGCAAAGCTGCGCAAAAGCTCGGACGTGCCCGTAATATTTTTGACGGCGCGCGACGGCGCGGAGGACGAAATCGTCGGGTTCGGCGTGGGCGCGGACGATTATATCCGCAAGCCGTACAACTCGTCGGTGCTTTTAATGCGCATACAAAGGCTTTTGAGCCGCCGCACTTCGCCGACAATGAGCGAGCGCGGGCTTACGCTCGACCTTGCGGCAATGACGGCGCGCTACGGCGACAACACCGTCGAGCTAACCAAAAACGAGTCTAAAATCCTCGCGTGCCTAATGAAAAAGGAGCTTTGCGCTAAGCAGGATATTTTGGACGAGCTGTGGAACGACAGCGCGTACCTCGACGAAAGCACGCTGTACGTCAATATCAACAGACTGCGCGAAAAGCTGAGAAGCGTGGGCGCGGACGGGTTTATAAGGACTGTGCGCGGCGTCGGTTACAGGCTTTGAAAGCGCATTCATCGCGGGATACCGACTACGTGCGCCGCGTCGGCTCGGTCGTGTAGGCGGTTCTACACTCCCGTCGCCGACTTGCCGCCTGTTGACGGTCTGCCGCGCGACTGCGCTTTCAAATAATACGGTTTACGCATTCATCGCGGGATACCGACTACGTGCGCCGCGTCGGCTCGGTCGTGTAGGCGGTTCTACACTCCCGTCGCCGACTTGCCGCCTGTTGACGGTCTGCCGCGCGACTGCGCTTTCAAATAATACGGTTTACGCATTCGTCGCGGGATACCGACGGATGCCGTTACGTGATTATTGCGCTTTAACACAAGCTTCGCAAAAGGAGGGCATAGCGTTCTATGAAGTTTCGCGACTATCTTGCGGGCAAGGCTGTGGTGTTGCTCGGGTTTTGCATATTCGCCATATTGTGGGGCGTGTTCGCGTTTTTTATGGGCGCGAACGCCGTGCTTTTGTGGGGGAGCGAGGGCGTGTTCGTGTTTGCGGTAGTTCTCCGCTATTCGATAGGATACGCGCGCGCGAGAAAGCGGATAAAAAAGCTCTGCGCGCAGCGCGACGGGCTGGACGATAAATATTTGTTGGGCGAGCTGGTGCAAAAGCCGACGGACGCGACGGAGCGCGAGTACTACGAGGTTATGCGCACGGTGTCCGCCGCGGCTATCGGTGCGGTGGAGTCGGCAAGGCGCGAAAAGGAAGAATATTGCGAGTACGTCGAGCAATGGATTCACGAGATAAAAACGCCGCTCACGGCGTGTACGCTCATTTGCGACAACGGCGCGAACGCGGTCAAGCTCAAACGCGAGCTGAAACGCGCCGACAACATGACCGAATCGATACTGTACTACGCGCGGCTGCGCGCGCCCGAGCGCGACACCGTTATCGCCAAGACGAGCGCTCAAAAAATAATAGGCGACGCCATAACGAGTCAGCGCGAGCTGCTGATTGCGGCGAAAATCGGTTTGGAGACGCGCGGCGACTTTGCCGTCGATACCGACGGTAAGGCGGTCGGGTTTATAATCAAGCAGCTATTGATAAACTGCGCAAAATACTGTCGCGGCTGCCATGTGAAAATCGTCGCCGAAAACGGCGTGATAACCGTCGAGGACGACGGCGCGGGCATTGCGCCGCACGAGCTGCCGCGCATCACGGCGCGCGGTTATACGGGCGCGCTCGGCAGGCAGGCGGGCAGCACGGGTATGGGGCTGTATATCGTGGCGGAAACGTGCAAGCGGCTTAATATAGAGCTGTCGGTTTCGTCCAAGCAGGGTGTCGGCACTACGTTTGCGCTCGATTTCAACGGCGTCAAGCGCGCGCCGCGCGAAACCTGATAAAAACGTAAGCATTGATAAAAATGCGGTTAGATAATTTGTTCGGATAGTATGATATCCTTATTGTACGATATGATAAGGAGTGCATATGGATAAGATTTTGGAACTGAATAACGTGACCAAGCTGTACGGCAGCGGCAGCGTGATTACGCGTGCGTTGGACGGAATATCGTTCGCGGTGGAAAAGGGCGAGTTTGTCGCAATCATGGGTGCGAGCGGTTCGGGCAAGAGCACGCTTTTGAACGTGATTTCCACGATAGACAGAGTAAGCTCGGGCGAAATATTGCTCGACGGACAAAACCTGTGCGCGTGCGCCGAGCGCGAGCTGTCGGCGTTCCGACGCGACAAATTGGGCTTTATTTTTCAGGACTACAATCTCCTCGACGCGTTGACCGTCGAGGAGAATATCGTGTTGCCGCTCAACCTCATGCGCAAGCCGTTGGACTATACGCGCCGCGAGCTTACGCGCGTTGCGACGGCGCTCGGCATAGAAAGCGAGCTGAAAAAGTTCCCGTACGAGCTGTCGGGCGGGCAGCGGCAGCGCACGGCGTGCGCACGCGCGTTGATTACCGAGCCGTCGGTCATTCTCGCCGACGAGCCGACGGGCGCGCTGGACAGCAAAAATTCCAAGCTGCTGATGAGCACGTTCGAGCTTATGAACGGCAGCCTCGGCGCGACGATACTCATGGTAACTCACGACGCGGAGGTGGGCAGCTATGCGGGACGCGTGCTGTTTTTAAAGGACGGAAAGCTGTTCAGCGAGGCGGTGCGCGGCGGGCGCACGCGCAAGGAAATGTACGCGGAAATAATATCGGTGACGACCGCGCTGGGAGGCTGCAACTGTGTTGACTAAGCTTGCCGCGCGCAACGTTAAGCGCCAGATAGGCAATTATTTGATATATTTCATAACGGTGTCGCTCACCGTCGCGCTTATGTTCGCCATAAACAACGTTATTTTCGAGGAGCAATTGCTGGCTCGCGCCAACAATAACGACGAGCTTAAAACCGCGCTCATCGCAATAACTGTTATCGTGTCGCTTATAGTCGCGTTTGTGCTGGGCTACGCCACGTCGTTCATGCTTAAACTGCGCAAGCGCGAGTTCGGCACTTATCTTACGCTCGGCATGACGCGCGGAAACATATTGTCGCTGTTCTTGCTCGAATCGCTTATGCTGTGCGTCGTCGCGCTCGGCGTGGGTATTGCGCTCGGGCTGGCGTTTTATCAGGGCGTAATGGCGATGGTCACGAATATCATGGATATCGAATACTCGTTCGCGGCGTATTCGGCGCGCGGCTTGCTGCTCACGATAGGGCTGGTCGCGGGCATATTCGCGCTGTCGTGCGTGACCTCCGCGCTGTACTTAAAGCGGGTGAGCATATTCAAGCTGTTGCACGCCGACAAAAAGAGCGAAAAGGGCGTGCGTTTCCCCGCGCTGTGGCTTGCCGTCGCGCTTGTCTCCTTCGTCGCGATAGCCGTGAGCATAGTGATGATGCACAGCGGCGTGTCCGACGGAATAAAAAACAACGGGGCAAACGGCGGCAATATAATGATAGTCGTCGCGACGCTCATGTTTGCGCTGGCGGTGATATTTTTCCATATCGGATTGTCCAAAAGCGTCGTCAATCTGATGCTTCATTCCGAAAAGTACAAAAGCCGCGGCACGAACGCGTTTACGCTGCGCAAGCTGTCGGGCAAGCTTAGCGCCAACTCGGTGCTCGCGGGCGCGCTTGCGTTCTTGCTCGCGTTTGCGATAATCGGCGCGAACATGTCGTTCACGCAGCAGATAAGCTCCGAGAACATTCTCGAAAACGACTACCCGTTCGATATAAGCGCGGAGCTCGATTGCGAAGCGCCGTCCGTGCCGTTCGATACGGCGCGCGCCGAAATAGAAAAGCATGCGCCCATAGAGAGCGTGACCGAGTACGGCGTGTACGAGAGCGGCAATTCGTACATGCACGGTTTTACCAAATGGACGGGCGCGCACTTCGAGGGCTTGAACGATTCGTTTATGACTGTGAGCGACTTTAACGCGCTGTACGGGCAAAAGGGCTTTACGCCGTTGGCGGACGACGGTTATACGGTGATTTCGTTCGACGATTACGTTACGCCGTCGCTGTTCGAGGACGCGCCGCTGGAATTGGGCGGCAAAACGTACTCGTGCATAGGCACGGTCAAGTGTCCGCTATTGGGGTATTATTTCTTTATCGTCGTAGTGCCCGACGAGTGCGCGCAGTTCTTGACGCGCGAGCTTAACGGGTACGCCGTAACGCTCGCGACCTCGCGCTACGACGCGACCGCTTTGCGCGACGCGCTTTCGTACGAGCGCGAAACGGGCTTCGGCACCTACCGCGCGTGCGACTATTCGATGCGCGAATACGCGCGGCTTTCCATGAACGCGTCGAATGCCGTGTTCATTGTGTCCGCGCTGTATCTGGCGTTCGTGTTCGTGTTTTTGGCAATGGCGATACTCGCGCTCAAAACGCTGTCGGGCATATCGGACGACAAGGCGGGGTACGAAACGCTGTTCCGCTTGGGCGCGGACAGACGCGAGCAGTCGCGCACGCTGTTCCGACAAACGTTCGCGTTTTTCTTCCTGCCGTTCTTCGTGCCCTTGCTAATGAGCATACCCGCGGGCTTTATATGTCACTCGGTCATGAACCTTGCGGGGCTATCCGTGGCGGCGGGCAAGGTGATATGGGCGGCGGCGGGAATCGCGCTCACCATAACGGCGGTGTACTGCCTGTACTTTGCCGTTACCTACCTTATAGCAAAAAGGAACTTGGTTGTAGGCTAGTAATTTGCGGTGTCACACCGAAATGTCGTGTCTGCGCCTTATTACACCGAAACGGCGTAAAATTACTTTGAGGTGCGCAATGCAAACGACGTCCTGTAAAGTAAACAAATTCGGCGAGAAGCTTGGTTATATGCTGTCGGTAAAGGGCTGGTCGCAGCAACAGCTTGCTAATAAGCTGCACACGAGTCAGCAATGTATAAGCCGTTGGATAAACGGCAACAGAGAGCCGAGCCTCGACGACGTGTTGCTCATATGTCGCGTTTTCGACGAGGACCCGAATGAAATGTTGGGCTTTAACGATTTGAGCGGCGAGGAATTGGATAATTATTTCAAGCGTAAACGGTAACTGTTAAATTATTTTCATGATTTTGCGCACAATATTCTTATGGAAAACGCCGAAAGAATATTGAGCAAATTTACAACGCCCGAGACGATTGTCACGCATGAGTTTATGTGCGGCAAAAAGCACGGGGCGTTGCTCGTAAATCCCGACCTTGCGGACTCGTCAGTCGTAAGGTCGGTGATTTTTTCTATCGAGCACGGCGAGGGCGGCGCGCCCGCCACGCTCGACGACGTGGCGGAAATACTGTTCGAGGCGGAGACCGAGCTGTCGGACGACGTCGACGATTGCGTCAACAAGCTGTTGAACGGCGATATTTTGCTGTGCATGGAGGGCGAGAGCGAGTATCTCGTGATAACCGCGCGCTCGTACACGACGCGCGCCGTTACCGAGCCGCCGACCGAAACGGTCATGCGCGGTCCGCGCGAGGGCTTTATCGAGGATTTGCGCACCAACCTGTCGCTGCTCGAACGCAGGCTCAAAACGCCCGACCTCGCCATAGAAAAAATGCAGATAGGCAGGCGCACCAAAACCAACGTGGCGATTTGTTATTTGTCCTCGGTCGCCGCGCCGAGCGTCGTGAAAAAGCTCAAACGGCGGCTCGAAAAAATAGACGTCGACGGAATAGTGGACAGTCACTATTTAGTGCCGTATATCGAGGAAAAGCCGTCGTCGCTGTTTACGCAAACGGGCTTGACCGAAAAGCCCGATATCGTCGCGGCGAAGCTTTTGGAGGGCAGAGTCGCGCTGATAGTGGACGGCTCGCCGATGGTAGTCACCGTGCCGTTCGTGGTAATAGAGGAGTTTCAGTCGGGCGAGGATTATTATCAGCGTTCGACTTACAGCACGTTCGTGCGCATACTGCGCTATCTCGGCATGCTGCTGGCGACGCTGTTGCCGGGGCTGTACGTGGCGCTGCAAAATTTTCACTACACGCTTATCCCCGTGCGGTTCATGATAACGTTGATGACGGCGATTAAGGGCTTGCCGCTGTCGCCGCTCAGCGAAACGCTGTTCGTGCTGCTGCTGTTCGAGATAATTCGCGAGGCGAGCGTGCGCATGCCGCGCGCCGTGGGTATGGCTATGAGTATAGTGGGCGCGCTGGTGCTGGGCGAGACGGCGGTCAATGCGGGAATAATAAGCTCGCCCGCGGTGATGATAACCGCGCTTAGCTCGATAGCGCTGTTCACCGTGCCCAACCTGATAGGTCCGACGAGCCTTTTGCGCTTGGCGTACACGCTTATCGGCGGGCTGTTCGGGCTGTTCGGGCTTATTCTCGCAGTGCTGTTCACTCTGCACTACGTGTGCTCGCTCAACGCGTACGACGCGCCGTACTGCGCGCCGTTCGCGCCGCTGGTGTATTCCGATTTTAAGGATTCAATCGAGCGCGCGCCGCTGCCGCAAATGAAAAAACGCCCGAAATCCATACCCAACAATAACAACGCCACAAGACAGGCGTAGCTGCGCCGTAATCATACAAGGAGGCGAATATGCAAACCGCAACTACAACCGCAAGCCGCACCGAAGCGGGCGGCGCGGTCGCGCAAGGCGCGCATTCCACCAACGCGGTGGAAACCAAACAGGCGACGAGCCGACAGCTTATATCAATCGTGTTTATACTCGCGCTTGCGACCAAAATGTTTTTACTGCCCATTTCGCTTATACAGTCGATAGGGCGCGACGCGTATATCGCGCTCGCAATAGGCGGCGGTATAGATTTAATCACGCTCGGCTTGCTTATCGCTACGATTAAGCTGTCGCCCGACGTCGATTTTTTCGAGCTGTTGAAGCGCGCGTTCGGCAAAGTGGGCGCGAAGATATTCGTCGCGTTCGTCGCGCTGTTCCTGTTTTTCAAGCTGAACATATCGACGACCGAGTCGCTCACGTTCTATTCCGACAACGTGTTCGCCGATTTCGACACGTCGTTGATGATAATCGTGCTGCTCATATTTTTGACGGCGGCGGCGTGCCACACTCTGCGCGCTTTGAGCAGACTCAACGAGCTGCTTACGCCCATAATAATACTGTGTCTCGCGCTGCTCGCCGCCATTGTCGTAATGACGGGGTTCGACCTCGCCAACATTCTGCCCGCCATGCGCGCGCCCAAAAGCTTTGCGGCGGACGCGGCGCGGCATGCGGCGTGGCTGGGCGATTTCACGCCGCTGCTGTTGTTTATAGGCAGGACGCGCACTAAAAAGCATACCGCCGCGTTTACCGCGGCCTCGGGCGTAATCGGCACGGCGACGGCGGTGTTCTTTTCGATAGTCATGTGCGCGGCGTTCGGCAACGTGTCCGTGCTCGCCGACACGAGCACCAATCTGTCGAGCATACTGCAATACTCGATAGGCAACGTGTACGGGCGTATCGACCTGTTTTCGTCCGTGCTGTGGAGCATTTCGGCGTTTATAGAAACGGCGCTGTTCTTTTACGCGACGTGCCGCTGCGTAGCGTTCGTAATCGGCAAAAACAGCCATATGCCGATTGCCGTCGGCGTGTGCGTCGCGCTGTACTTTACGCAGGTGTACGCAATGACCGACCCCACCGTTTTTTCGCTCATAGTTACGTCGTACGCCGCGTCCGCAATCACGCTCGCGTTTGCAGTCGGCATTCCGACTGTCGCGCTTGTGTGCGCTGTTATCGCGCATAAGAAGGACGGGAACGGCAAGCCCGCGTCGGAAACCGCCGACACCGCCGACACCGCCGCGGACGCAAGCGGTAGCGAAAATGCCGGCGACAACGAAAACGCCGACGGCGCGCCGCAGCGTGACGGCGAATTGACCGCGACGACGGACGCGGAGGGTTAACGCAATGAAAATAACCGCGCAAAAAAAGCTGCTTATATACAAAATATTGCTATTCCTATTCGCCTTTGTGGTGGCGTTTATGCCGACCACAGCGTCGCGCAGCAAGGAGGTAAACAGCCGCGTCATCGTGGAAATCCTCGGCATCGACGGCGGCGACGACGGCGTGGAAATAACCGCGCAGTATATCATGCCCACGGAAACGGACGGCGCGACGAGCAAGGACGCCGTGACCGTCGAGGGCGCGTCGCTCACCGAGGCGGTGGAAAACCTCAATACCGCGCTCGGACGGCGCGCGGAGCTCGGGCATTGCTCGCTGGTCGTGGCGGGCGAGGACGCCGCGCCCGAGCTGTTCGGCACGCTCATGACCGCGACGGACGTCACCGCGGACGTGCACCTTTGCGCCGCCGAAAAGTCGGCTAAGGAGCTTGTCGCGGATATAACGGCGTTTATGAAAAAGACGGCGGCGACCGACGCGGACTTTATCGCGTACAGCGCGAAGCGCGCGCACATAGCGACAAACACGCTGCTCGGATTTTTGTCCGACCTCGGCAGCTATTCGCAAACCTCGTACCTGCCCATTGTTCAAATGCTGCAAGGCGACGAGCAGTCGGGCGGCGGCAGCGGCGGGAATAGCGGAAACGGCAGCGACGGCGGCAGCGGCGAAAGCGAGAGCGGCGGGGGCGGCGGCGAAAAAAAGGAAAGCGACGGTATGACGGTGGAGCAGCTCGCGCTGTACGACAGGGACGGCAGAGCGGGCGTGCTGCCGCGG
Source organism: uncultured Christensenella sp. (assembly GCA_910577945.1). GTDB lineage: Bacteria > Bacillota > Clostridia > Christensenellales > Pumilibacteraceae > Anaerocaecibacter. Next base: position 17,303 of record CAJTNI010000020.1, read on the forward strand.
CAAGCGGCGCGCGGCGTGGCGTGGGTGAGCGCGCCCGTGGAAAAGGGTATCGTGGTAGCCGACGTGAATTACGACGGCGAAACGGTAAAAGCCGTGTCGGCGCGATTGCTCAAAAAGTGCGCGCATATAAAAATCAATCACGAGGACAAAAGCGCGACGGTCAAGCTGAAAGCCACGTTAGAGCCGAACGGCGACAAGTTCAACGTTTTGGACGAAAAGAACGCCAAGGCGGCGAGCGACGCGGTGCGAGACGGCTTTGCCGAGGTGATTAAGCGCGAGATGAGCGCGGCGTTCGAGTCGGGAAAGGCGCTCGGCTGCGACCCGCTGTTTATAGGACGGCAGTTTTACCGCTTTGCGCCCGAGTGCTGCAAGAGCTTGGATTTGAACGAGGCGACAGTATACTTCGACGTCGACGTGGTAATCAAATAACGAATAAACGTTTTCAACGGTGTGTAAAAACGCTTGACAAATGGCGTAGAACGTCGTATAATTAAAAAAAATCCGAGTTCTCAGAACAAAGGTGGTGTGAACAGTGTCCGTAGTCCGTGTCGGAGAAAACGAATCGCTCGACAGCGCGCTCAAACGTTTTAAACGTAAGTGCCAAAAAGACAACATTTTGGGCGATATGCGCAAGAAGGAATATTACGAAAAGCCTTCGGTCAAGCGTAAGAAGAAGAAAGAAGCGGCGCGCAAGCGTTTCCGCTAATCAATTTAAGTCGGCGGCGTTCGAGTGAACGCCGCTTTTCTATTGGGCAAGTCTTGCGTACTCATGCGGCAAGCTTGCTGCCGATTTTCACGCCGAACGCGTCCGCGCGGCTCGAACGTAGCGCTGCTACGTACGTCGCCGCCTGTCCTTTTCGGCGCGGAAATCGTCGACGCAATCTTGTTCGCGTCGCACGCAAGACTTGCCCGCAAGTCATGCGCAATCATGAGCAAAGCTTGTTGTAGATATTTACGCCGAACGCGTCCGCGCGGCTCGAACGTAGCGCTGCTACGTACGTCGCCGCCTGTCCTTTTCGGCGCGGAAATCGCCGACGCAATCTTGTTCGCGTCGCACGCACGACTTGCCCGTAAAAACGCGGGTATATAGGAAAGTATCTTTGTGGTTTTTTGTGGTCGCGTGATTTGCGGTGAGGAAAACCGCGGGCGGGGGAGTTGGCGGCGCGCGCGAATATACAATATATAGAAAGCGCGGACGCACGCAAACAACACCATATTGCGGTGCATAAAGATAGACGTTTTTCGACAAATTGTACAATCGCTTATGCGTTGACAAGCCCGATTTTATTTGTTTTAATGATAGTCCACCGTACAAACGAATCGAAAGGAGGCTAATCATGAAAAGACGAGATTTTATTGTCGGGATACTCGTTAAGTCGGGGTTTAGAACTTCGCTCAAAGGATTCGACCAATTTTGCTACTGCGTCGAACTGTATTCCGACGACCGCACGGCGACTATCGAAAGCATTTACAAAAAAGCCGCCGTCAAATTCAGATGCACCAAAAGCTCGGTGGAAAAGAATTTGCGGCGGCTGTTCGACACGTCGGACGCAGGCGCTGCGCTCGGCGAGCTGTTCGGTATGAAATTTACGGACACGGGCAATAAGGAAATCGTGGCGATGTTTTCCAATTACGTGGATTTGCGCCGCGACTGCTACGCAGCGTGTAATTAGAGCGTTTCGAGCGCGCGTTTAACCGCGTTTATCTGCCGTTCGGTTTCTCGTGGCGCGCAGCCGCCCGTCACCTTGCGTCTTGCTATCGCGCTCTCCGCGCGAACGGCTGTCAGCACGTCGGACTCGAACAGCGGGGAAAGCGCCTTGAATTCGTCGAGCGTGAGCTGTTGCAGCGTTTTGCCGTTTTCTATGCAGTACAGCACGAGCCTGCCCGTAACGCCGTGCGCCTCGCGAAACGGCATGCCCTTGCTCGCCAGATAGTCGGCGCACTCGGTCGCGCAGGAATGTCCGCCCTCTGCGGCTTTCGCCATCGTATCGCGGTTGAACTCGACGCGGGAAACAAACAGCGCGAGCACGCGTAGCGACAGGCTTACGGTCTTGCGCGTGTCGAAAACGCCCTCCTTGTCCTCCTGCATGTCCTTGTTGTAGGCGAGGGGCAAGCCCTTCATGACGGTAGTTATTGCGGCGAGCGCGCCGACGACGCGTCCGCACTTGCCGCGCAGCAGCTCGTTGACGTCGGGGTTTTTCTTTTGCGGCATGATTGACGAGCCCGTGCTAAGCTCGTCGGGCAGGCGGATAAACGAAAATTCCTCGCCCGACCAATACACGAACTCCTCGTTGATACGCGAGATATGCAGCATTATTTGCGTTGCGCAGGCGAGATATTCGACGACGAAATCGCGGTCGCTTACGCCGTCGAGCGAGTTTTGCGTCACGCCGTCGAAGCCCAGCAGCTTCGCGGTCAGCTCGCGGTCTATGGGAAAGCCAGTAGAGGCGCACGCGCCGCTGCCGAGCGGCAAAACGTTAACGCGCTTGCGGCAGTCGATAAGCCGTTGCGCGTCGCGCAAAAACATGTTGGCGTACGCCGACAGCCAATGCGCGAGCGTGGTGGGCTGCGCCTTTTGCATATGCGTGTACGCGGGCATGGCGGTGTCGCGCTCGTCGGCGGCGCGCTCGATTAGAGCCGTTATCAGCGCTTTTAAAAGCCCGACCGCCTCGTCGATTGCCGCGCGCACGTACAAGCGCAGGTCGGTCGCGACCTGGTCGTTGCGGCTGCGCGCGGTGTGCAGCTTTTTGCCCGTATCGCCGATACGCCGAACAAGCTCGTTTTCCACGAACGAATGAATATCCTCCGCGTCGGCTATTATCAGCTTGCCGCAGTCGATATCGGCGCGTATGCCGTCGAGCGCCGCGCAAATCGCGCCCGCTTCCGCTTTCGAAATTATTCCGCACTCGCCGAGCATCGTGCAATGCGCGACCGAGCCTGCGACGTCCTCGCGGTACATTTCGCGGTCGAACGGCAGCGAGTCGTTGAATTCCTCCGCGAGCGCGTCCAATTCGGTTTTGAATCTACCCGACCAAAGTTTCATATAACTCCTTGAAATGACGTCATAATAGCCATGCGATTATTCGGGCGCGTGGCAACATCACCGATAATGTAATCACCCGTCATACGCCAAGCCTTTGGCTTGTTACGAATTTCTTTTGAGCATTTGCGCGCGCACTTTGAGCGGCAAGCCGAACAGGTTGATAAAGCCCGCCGAATCCTTTTGGTCGTAAACCTCGTCCTCGCCGAACGTCGCGATTTCCTCGTCGTACAGCGAGTAGGGCGAGGTCATGCCCGCGGGCGAGATTTTGCCCTTAAACAGCTTCAAGCGCGTGCTGCCCGTTACGTATTCCTGCGTGTCGTCCACAAACGCGGAAAGCGCCTCGCGCAGCGGGGTGTACCACTTGCCGTCGTAAACAAGCTCGGCGAATTTGAGCGCGACGTGCTCTTTGAAATGCGCGGTGTCGCGGTCGAGCGTGATTTCCTCCAAATTCTTGTGCGCGGCATAGAGTATCGAGCCTGCGGGATTTTCGTAAACGCCGCGCGATTTCATGCCTACAAGGCGGTTTTCCACCATGTCGTCCACGCCCACGCCGTGCCGCGCGCCAATCTCGTTGAGCGCTTCAATCAAAGCGACGGGGCCGAGCTTTTTGCCGTTGACGGCGACGGGCACGCCCTTGACCCAATCTATTGTCACGTACTCGGGCTTGTCGGGCGTAGCCGATACGGGCTTGGAAATGAGCAGCATTTCGTCCTTGGGCTCGTTGGCGGGGTCTTCGAGGTCGCTGCCCTCGTGCGAAATATGCCACAGATTTCTATCCATGGAATAGTTGTGTTTTTTTGTTACGGGCACGTCGAGTCCGTGCTTGGCGGCGTAGTCGATTTCCTCGTCGCGCGATTTGATGTCCCAAATGCGCCAGGGCGCGATAATCTTCATTTCGGGCGCAAACGCCTTAATGGAAAGCTCGAAGCGCACTTGGTCGTTGCCCTTGCCCGTGCAACCGTGGCAAATGGCGTCCGCATCCTCGCGCTTGGCAATCTCCACCAAACGCTTGGCTATGACGGGGCGGGCGAACGACGTGCCCAAAAGGTACTTTCCCTCGTATACGGCGTTCGCCTTAATCGTGGGCAGCACGCAGTCGCGCACAAACTCGTCCTTTAAATCCTCGATATAAATTTTCGCCGCGCCGCTTTTAATCGCTTTTTCGTTGAGCGGCGCAAGCTCCTCGCCCTGACCGACGTCGGCGGCGACCGCGATAACCTCGCAGTCGTAATTCTCTTTGAGCCAGGGTATGATAATCGTGGTGTCGAGACCGCCCGAATAGGCGAGTACAACTTTCATTTTTGCCATGTGACAACTCCTTCGCGTATCGCGTGTATATATAGTAAGCACAGTATATAATATTTGCCCGAAATACGCAACCGAAAAAGCGGGTATGCCGCAAAACGCGCGCGCGTTATCGCGTTTATACGTATTTGACGGTATAAAATTTTTTTAACAAATTTTGCAAAACCTATTGACAATCGGAAATTTCCGTGTATAATATAGTTAAACGTTTAAGTAAATCGTCGCGGCGGAGCGCTGCGGCGAAAATTATGCGCTTAAACACAACCTATCGGAGGTAGATGATGAAAAAAAGTGCAAAGGTTTTGACCGCGTTTCTTTGTGCCGCGTTGGGTGCGACCGCATTGGCGGCGTGCGACAACGGCAAAGGGGGTGGGATTCCCGACGGTATGGTGCGCGTAACGTTTCAGGACGGCAGCCGGGAGATTTCCCATACCGATATCGACAAGGGTAGCAAGGTAACCAAGCCCGAGACCGACCCCACTAAGGACGGTTACGAGTTTGTGCGTTGGTACGCCACTCCGTCTTATAACATTGCGTTCGATTTCGACGAGGAAATCGAGGAGAACACGAGCGTATTCGCGGGCTTCCGTTCGACGGCTGCCGACACTCACACTTGGTATCTCGCGGGTACGTCCAAGTCGGGCATATTCAAAGAGTCGGGCGATTGGAAGGACGGGTTTACCCCCGAAAACGTGCCTGCCGCCATTAAAATGGAAAAGAGTGCGGACAAGGGCAACGTGTACACGTTTACCAGCGATTTCTTTAAGGGCGACCAATTCCAAATCCTCAACACCGACGAGGGCTGGGCGGGGCAGGTCGGCTACGGCTACATGAACCCCGACCAATATTCGACGGAAGATACCTCGCCGATTTACGGCAAATCCAGCCCGTACGACGACAACGCCAAAAAGCAAAACCTTACGGTGGGCGTAAGCGGCAACTATACCGTCACGCTTATCGTAGACGCCAACGAACACAAGCTGACCGAGATTTCCTACGTGCGCAACGGCGACGTAGACGATGCCAACGTAACGTACGAATACTATATTCTCGGCGAAAAGCTCAACGAATGGAACACCGCCAACTACGAATTTACTCACTTTGCGACCGAGGACCATATCAATTACGAGCTTACGATAGGCATGCAGGACGGCGATATGTTCCAATTCAACAGCTACGACAGCAACGAGTCGCAGCTCCGTTGGAATCCCGAAAACTGCAAGCTCGCGGACGACGCGGACACGCAGGCGGCTATTTCCAATATCGCCGATAAGAACTTCGGCGTCAAGGGCGGCACGGGCACGTACAAATACACGTTGAAGCTCGGCAAGGACGCCGACAACGAGGATTTGCTCGAAGTTTCGGCAAAGAAAATTTCCGACACGCTCCCCGAATATCAGTTCTACGTAAAGGGCAATATCGGCGGCGATACGAGCTGGGAAGAAAAGCACGAGATGACCAAGGGCGCGGACGGCAAGTATTCCGTAACGCTCGATATTGCGGCGGGCGAGGAGTTTATGCTCGTTGCGGCAGACAAGGACGATATTAGTAAGTCCGTGTTCGACATAACCAACGCGTACGCTTATAAGCGGCTCGTCTCCAAGAGCATAGAGTACAAGAACAACAACTACTCGGCAAAGGTCGCCGATAAGTTCACGATTACCATCGACCCTGCGACCATGTTCGTCACCATCGACGGCGAAAAGGACGCGCCGCGCGTATACTGCATAGGCGCGAAGGGCACGATGAACAAGTGGAACGTCAAGGATGCGACCGAGGACCAAAAGGGCGTTATCGACGGCACGACGCTTACCGCTACGCTTAATATGACGCTTGCGGCGGGCGACGAGTTTATGTTCATTACTTACGAGCAGGGCGACGAGACCTACGCGCAAGTGAGCTATATCAATGCCGGCAGAGTTACCGATTTGCCCGAGGGACTTTCGGGAACGCAAAACTTCAAGTGCGAAGTTGCGGGCACGTACGCCTTCACCGTCACTATCGACGCGATAGGCAATATCACGGGCATGACCGTAGCCAAAGCGGCGTAATAAGCAAAAAAATAACGTAGGCGGCGGAGCGTAATGCTCCGTCGCCGTGCGTTGTTTTTACGGTAATATGATAATGACGATGTTACGCGGTGCGACGCAATAGTCGGTAGTGCGTAACAGTAATCAGGCAATAGGCGTTTGTTACACCTTTACGTTGTGGTCTTCGGCGTCGTCGATAGAACGGTTCATCGCCTTTGTCAAACACTCGGCGGCAGCGGACGCCTTAAACGCGAACGACGAGCTGCGCAAGCGCACATGCGCGCCCAAGCACTTGGCGTTGTCGCACAGGTACGACGATACCGTAACGTAATTCTTTTTTGCGTCGAGCTCGGCGATATCCTTTACCGTCTTTACCGTCACGATATCCGAAAAAACGCGCCGCGCGACGGAATACACCTCGTCGGGAAGCTCGTATGTAAGCAGGGACGTGGGCGCGTTTCCGTACTCGGACGCGGCAATGCCCGCAAGCAGCTCGTAGTCGTCGTTGATACGGTAGAACAGAAAATCGTCGAAAACGCTGTCTATTGCGATAACGGGCACGTATTTGGTATCGGCAAAGGCGCGAAACTCGGGTTCTGTCAGCGATACGGTAACGTACGCGTCGCAATCGCCCGACTTGCTCATGCCGTCGGAGTAATCCACCAGCCTCAGTCCGAGGTTTTGACGGAACAGCAAACGCGACAGCTCGCACAGCAGCTTCATGTAGTAGCGCGAGGCGAACGGGCGCACGTCTTTGACGACCGCGCCGACGGTATTGGTCTTACCCGTAGCGAGATAGCGCGCCATTACGTTGCATTCGTAACCGAGCAGGTTGGCGAACTGCAAAACCTTTTTGCGCGTTTCCTCGCTTATGGATTGCCCGGGCGTGTTGTTGAGCACGTACGATACGGTAGCTATCGACACCCCCGCCGCTTCGGCGACGTCTTTTATCGTCACTCTGCGCTTGCGTTTGTTTTGTAAATCGTTCATACTTATATTTTAACAGCAAAATTACTCATTGTCAAGGCGGATTATATGAATAAACATGCGTTATATCACAAATCGGATTCGCTGTACGCGTTTGCCGTAACCGACGATTGCGTGGAAATTCGACTGCGCACGGCGCGCGGCGACGTTGCGGGCGTCGAGCTTATATACGGCGCAAAGCACGCGTTTTGCAGGCATCGCAAAACCGCGCCCATGCGGCTCGCCACGTCCGACGAGCTTTACGACTATTTTATACTGCGGTTTCGCCCCGACGACAAGCGCTTGGCGTACGTGTTTTTGATAACCGACGGCGACGGAAAAAAATGGTATTATTCCGAGGACGGCGCGACCGAGCGCTACGACTTTTCGCTGGCGTACTACAATTTCTTTCAGCTCGCGTACATAAACCCCAACGACGTAATGCCGCGGGTGGATTGGTTGAGCCGCGCGGTGGTGTATCAGATTTTCGTGGACAGATTCAATCGCGCGGAGGACGGCACGGACGCGGGCTTTATCAACCTCAAATGGGGCGACAAGCCCACGCCCAAGAGCTTTGCGGGCGGCAATCTTGCTGGCATTACGCAAAAGCTCGATTATCTTACCGACCTCGGCGTAAACACTCTGTATCTCACGCCGATATTCACGTCGGTGTCCAATCACAAATACGACATAAGCGACTACTACAACGTAGACCCGCATTTCGGCGGCAACAAAGCGTTCGGCGAGCTTATGGACGCATGCAAGGCGCGCGGCGTGCGCGTCGTTCTTGACGCGGTGTTCAACCATTGCAGCGACAGCCTCAAAGAGTTTAAGGACGTGTGCGAGCGCGGCGCAAAATCGCCGTATCACGACTTTTTCGTCATTCACGGCGACGTGCCGAGCAAGCGCCCGCTCAATTACGAGGTGTTTGCCGACTGCGACTATATGCCCAAGTGGAACACGGCGAACCCCGCCGTACAGGACTATTTGTGCGATATAGGCGAGTATTGGATTAAGAAGTACGGCATCGACGGGTGGCGTCTGGACGTTTCGGACGAGGTGAGCCACGGATTTTGGCGCAAGTTCCGCGAGCGCGTAAAAGCGTGCGGCAGCGACAAAGTGCTAATCGGAGAAAATTGGCACGACAGCCGCAGCTATCTGCGCGGCGAGCAGTTCGATTCGATAATGAACTACGCGTTTACCAAGGCGATGCTCGATTATTTCGTCAACGGCACGCTCACGCCGCAAGAGCTTTGCGACAAGCTCAACGGACTGTTAATGCGTAACATAACGCAAGTAAACTACATGATGCTCAATTTGTTGGACTGTCACGACACGCATAGGTTTTATACCATGTGCGGCTGCGACGAAAACAAGCTGCTGTGCGCGCTCGCCGTAAACGTGTTTATGCCCGGCGCGACAATGGTGTATTACGGCACGGAAATACCGCTCGAAGGCGGGTACGACCCCGACAGCCGCAGGTGCTTCGATTGGGGCGAGCATGCGTTTACGCACAGGGTAAAAGAATTGCTCAAATACAAAAAGCTGCGCGCGCTCGCCGAGGGCGAGGTGCGATTCGGCACGGAAAACGGCTTGTTTACCGTCGAGCGCAAGACCAACGGTCAAACCGCGACGCTGTTCGTAAACGGCACGCCGCGCGCCGTGGAAACGCGCGGCATAACCGTGGGCGCGGGACGGTACGCCGTAATAGTGGAGTAGTAATAAGGGCGAACTAATCGACTTACTGTCGATAGCGAGCCGACGTATATAAGGAGGTAATGTGAACAGATTCGGTAAAATAGTAAGCGTCGCGCTGTGCGGCGTAATGGCGATGCCGCTGCTCGCCTGTAACGGCGGCGGCATGCGCGAAAAGTACGCGGCGCAGTCGATTGAACAGCTTTATAAGCGGTACGATGGCGAAATCGAGCACGGCACCGAAAAAAAGCCAATCGTTTTGCACGTACTTGAAAACGATACCGCCAAGTCGTCGGGGTATCTTAAAGAGCTGTTGGACGGCTTCAACGAAAAGTATGCGGAATACTACATAACCGCGGTGGACGCCAATCAGGACCAATACGCAAACCTCGCCGAGGACGGACCTTACGGTTACGGACCCGACGTATTGTATCAAGCGAACGACGTATTGATGAAGTATTGTGCGGGCAAGCATATAATCCCGCTGCCCGTCGATAAGCTGGACGCGTACTCGGCACTGCCGCAGCTCGTAAAGGATACGTACACCTACAACCTCGGCGGGAACGAGTATTTTATGGGCGTCGGCGTGAACATTCAAGCGCCCATGCTGTACTACCGCAAAGACCTGTTGCCAGAAAATTGGAAGACGGAATGGGACGATAACGAAAACGGCGTGCCCGACATGGTGGAGGACATGCGCGCAATGTATCGTTTCGGCAAGGCGCGGCATGCGGAAAACGCGGAAAACTACGGTTATATGCACTCGCTCAACGACCCGTATTTTTCGTGCGGTTATTTGTTTACGTACGGCGCGTACGTGTTCGGCGCGGACAACAGCGATTACAACGATATCGGGTTCGCGGCGGGCGATTCGTACAAGGGTGCGAGCACGATTTTGCAGCTTGCCGAAAGCATGAACAGCGGCTGTATCGACGACAGCATTACGCGTGCGCGCGAGCTGGAATTTGCCAAGGGCACGTACTTTGCGATAAGCAATACGCAGGACATGTACGGCACTCTTCAATCGGAATTGATTAAGGAATACGTCAAGAGCGGCATGTCGTCAGCCGACGCCAAGCGCGCCGCCGACGAGAATATCGGCGTTGCGCCGTTGCCGGACCTGCCCGAATCGGGCTTGCTGTCGAGCACGGACAAGGACGAAAAGCTGTTGCCGTCGGTCGTTATGGGCGGTATAAACGGCTATGCCATAAGCAGCTATACCAAGTACCCGAAAGCGTCGTTGGCGTTTCTCAATTACGCCACGGGATACGAAATGATGCTGCGGCGCAACGAGCTTTTGGGCGTTTCGCCCGCGCGCGAGGACGTAAACCGCGATTGCACGTATCAGTCGGAAGTCGCGCACGAGCTGTTCGAGCTGGTCGAGCAAACGCGCATTTCGATAATGCCGTCCATACCGCAGGTGGACCAAATCTGGACGCCCGTCGGCACGGCGTTGGAGGATTTGGCTACCGACCCGTACCGCGACGCAAAGGATAGAAAATTCTATAAGGCGGACGGAACGGTAAATAATACGGTGTTGCAATCTATGCTCGAAACGGTTGTGGACAATATCTACGCCGGCATATTCACGCTGAGCTGAGACGGAGGTAAAAATGAGTGTAACGGAAACTGAAATTTATCACGGCAAAGCCCCGTTAAAGACGCGCACTGCGAATTGGTTCAGGAATTTCGGGCGCGGCTTCGTGGGGATATTCCGAAGTATAGGGCGGTGGTTCGGACGCATACCGTCGCGCGTCGCCGCTCGCGGCGAGTACATAAAGAACGCGCCCAAGCCCGTCAAAGCGTCGATGGGGCTTATGGGCGTAGGGCAGCTTATGCAGCGTCAGATAGTGAAGGGCATACTGTTCCTGCTTATCTTCGCGGCGTACGTGACGTACATGGTGCTCGAAGGCGGCGGCGCAATGTACGACTTCTTTTCGCTCGGTATTATTCCCGCCAATCCGTGGTTGGGCGTCAAGGGCGACAACTCGGTCATAATGATGCTGCTCGGCATACTCGCGTTCATACTTACGGGATTCTTTATAGCGGTGCATTTGGCGAACATACGCGATGCGCAGCGCACGTACGACTACGTGTCGCGAGGCAACGCCACGCCTAAGTTCAAGCAGTCCATGGCGAGCATGTTCGATAAATATTTTTACGTGACGGCGTTGGTGCTGCCCGTGGTCGGCGTGTTCGTGTTCAACATTCTGCCTATCATATTTATGATATTCCTGGCGTTTACCGATTACGGCGGCGATATCGCGCAAACGGGCGCGCTCGTAAGCTGGGTCGGATTCGCCAACTTCGTCAAGATTTTCGGCATGAGCGGCATGGGCGCTACGTTCGGCAAGATACTCGTTTGGAACATACTTTGGGCGATTATGGCGACGGCGCTCAACTATTTCGGCGGACTCGGCATTGCGCTGCTGCTCAACAAAAAAGTCGTCAAGGGCAAAAAGCTGTGGCGCGCGTTCCCCGTGCTCGCGTACGCCGTGCCGGGGTTCATAACGCTGTTGGCGTTCAAGTTCATGTTCTCCAACCAAGGTCCTATCAATTATTATATAGAGCTTTTCGGCGGCACGGGCAAGCTGTTTTTGGGCATCGACTCCAAGTGGAGCGCGCGGCTTATCGGCTGGCTTGTCAACGGCTGGCTGTCCATTCCGTCGAGCATGCTGCTCGCGACGGGCATACTTTCCAACCTCAATCCCGACCTGTACGAGGCGGCGAGGATAGACGGCGCGAGCGCGTGGACGCAGTTTATAAAAATCACGCTGCCGTTCGTCGTGTTTGCGACGACGCCCGTGCTCATCGGTCAGTTCATGGGCAATTTCAACAACTTCGGCGTGTTCTATTTCCTGCGCGGCGGCTTGCAGTGCGAAGGATATTTCTTGGCGAGCGATACCGACCTTTTGATAAATTGGCTGTTCAACCTGTCGATTAACAAAAACCACTATTCGCTCGGCGCGGCGATAAGCATTATCATATTCATTATCGCGGCGGTCATCTCGCTGTTTGTGTATGTAAAATCGCCCTCGTATAAAAAGGAGGATATGTACAGATGAACGCTATTTCCAAAGCGGATAAAGCAATAAACAGGCAAATACGCAAGTCGCGCCGCTCCAAGCGCGTCACGCCCAAAAAGTTCTTCGAGTGCTTTTTCACATACCTCGGACTGCTTATCATTGCGGCTATATTCTTGTTCCCCGTGCTGTGGCTGGTGCTCGCGTCGTTCTCCGAGAGCGGGTCGATGTACTCGTTCAAGGGCTTTTTCCCGAGCGCGTTCAGCACGACTACGTTCGTCAAGCTGTTCACCGACACCGAGCTGTACAACTACCCGCGCTGGTTCTTGAACACGCTCATAATTTCGGTGTGCGCGTCGGTGCTGGGCAGCGTGCTCGTAATACTCACCGCGTACGTCATGTCGCGGTTCAGGTTCGGCGCGAGAAAGACGATAATGAAAATCACAATGGTGCTAGGCATGTTCCCGTCGTTCATGGCGATGACCGCCGTGTACCTGTTGATGACGCAGTTCAAAATGGTCAACCAGCTTTGGGGCTTGGTGCTAATCTACTCGGCGGGCGCGCCCATGGGATACCTTACGCAAAAGGGCTTTTTCGATACGATAAGCAATTCCATGTACGAGGCGGCGAGGATAGACGGCGCGAGCAACGCCAAGGTGTTTATCAAAGTGACGCTGCCCATCGCCATGCCGATGGTCGTGTACACGCTGCTTACGCAGTTCACGTGGCCGTGGTCGGATTTCATTCTGCCCAAGCTCCTGTTAAAGAGCCGCGACCTCTACACCGTCGCCGTCGGGCTGATGAGCCTCGGCGACACCGAGTTCGCGCGCTTCGCCGCAGGCTCGGTGTTTGTGGCGGTGCCTATCGTCGTCCTGTATTTCTTCCTTGTTAAGTATATGGTTAACGGGCTTACCGCCGGCGCTGTCAAAGAATAATTTTTAGCGCGCATTCATCGGCGGATACGGGCTACGAGCGGGCGCGCCCCCTCGGTCATGTAGGTGGTTC
>CAJTNI010000021.1 GCA_910577945.1 uncultured Christensenella sp.
ACGGCATACGCCAAGCCTTCGGCTTGCACACGGCATACGCCAAGCCTTCGGCTTGTTTCTGGCGTATTAAAACGCTTGATTTTTGCCTTGGCGTATGGTAAAATATCGGTGTATGAAAATCGGGATTTCAACCTCCACTTTTTTTAATACGGTGGCGAGCGAGGGCGTGTTCGACCTGCTGCGCAATATGCGCGCGGATACGTCCGAGGTGTGTCTCAACACGTTTTCCGAATACGAAAAGACGTTTGTGGACAAGCTTGCCCAATATCGCGGCGCGGTGGACGTAAGCGCGGTGTCGCCGCTATCCACTCAGTTCGAGCCGCAGTTGTTTTCGCCCAACATTCGCGTGCGCGCGGATGCGGAATTGCTTTTCAAAAAGGTGTGTTACGCGTGCTTTGCTTTGGGCGCTAAGTATTACACGTTTCGCGGTCAGGCAAATCTGTCGGGCAAGAAGGATTTCGATTACACGCGCACGGCGCAGCGATACGCGCAGCTCGCGGATATCGCGGCGGGGTACGGCGTCAGTCTGTCGCTCAAAAATATGAGCTGGTCGCACGCCGCCACGCCCACGTATTTCAAACAGCTTTTCGAGGTGTGTCCGCGGCTGTTCGCCACGTTCGACCTGTACCACGCGGAAAGCGCGGGGTACGATATCCGCGAATTTTTGGACGTAGTGCCGCCGCAGCGCGTCAGTCTTATCGAGGTTGCCGACTGCTTAAAGGATAAATGGTGCTTGCCGGGTCGCGGAAAATATCGGTTCGACAAGCTGTTTTACGACCTCGAACGGCGCAAGATAATCGCGCCCGTGCTGCTCGCCGTGCGCAGCGACAGCTACACCGATTTTATTCAGGTGCGCGACGCGTTCGAATATCTGGTAGCTACATACAAAGGTCAATAACGGCGACGGGGCGACCCGCGCCGCACTTATAAAAACCCAAAAGGAGATTGCTTTTTATGAACAAAAAGACGGTTCGCGACGTAGACGTCAAGGGCAAGCGCGTGCTTGTGCGCTGCGATTTCAACGTGCCCATGAAGGACGGCGTCATCACCGACGAGAACAGGATTCTCGGCGCGCTGCCCACCATTAAGTACCTGCTCGACGCAGGCGCGAAGGTCACGCTGTGCTCGCACATGGGCAAGCCGCATTCCATACTTTCCGCCGAGGTCAAGCTCAACAAAAAGGACAAGAAAAAGGTGGAGGCGGGCGAAACCACCGCCGAAGCGATTATAGAAAAAGCCAAAAAGGACGAGCCCAAAAAGCTCACGCTCGCGCCCGTCGCCAAGCGTCTCGCCGAGCTGTTGGACGGCAAGGTGACGTTCGCGACCGACGTAATCGGACCGGACGCCAAAGCCAAGCGCGCCGCGCTCAAAGCGGGCGAAGCGGTATTGCTCGAAAACCTCCGCTTCCATTGGGAGGAAGAGGGTAAGGACGAGGCGTTCTGCCGCGAGCTCGCTTACGACGCGGAGGTGTACGTAAACGACGCGTTCGGCACGGCGCACCGCTCGCATGCGTCCACGGCGGCTATCGTCGAGTACGGCATTATCAAGACCGCGGTATGCGGATTCCTTATCGAAAAGGAGCTGTCGGTCATGGGCGCGACTATCGAAAATCCGCCCCGTCCGTTTGTCGCCATTCTCGGCGGCGCAAAGGTCGCGGACAAGCTCAACGTTATTTCCAACCTGCTCGAAAAATGCGACACGCTCATCATCGGCGGCGGCATGTCCTACACCTTCCTCAAAGCCAAGGGCTACGAGGTGGGCACGTCGTTGCTCGACGAGGAGAAAATCGGCTACTGCAAGGACATGATAGAAAAAGCGGCTAAGATGGGCAAGGAGCTTGTTTTGCCTATCGACACCGTAATCACCTCGCATTTCCCCGAGCCCATCGACGAGAATATCGAGGTCAAGACCGTGCCGTCGAACGCCATCCCCGCGGACATGATGGGCATGGACATCGGCGAAAAGACGCGCAAGCTTTACGCGGACAAGGTGGCAAACGCCAAGGCGGTCGTGTGGAACGGACCTATGGGCGTGTTTGAAAACCCGACGCTCGCCAAGGGCACTATCGCGGTGGCGCAGGCGCTCGCCGACGTTCACGGCAAGTGCACGACGATTATCGGCGGCGGCGACAGCGCGGCGGCGGTCAAGCAGCTCGGGTTCGCCGACAAAATGTCGCACATAAGCACGGGCGGCGGCGCGTCGCTCGAATACCTCGAAGGCAAGGTCTTGCCGGGTATCGCGTGCCTTAACGACAAATAAACGGTTATTCGCAAACGCGCCCGCTTCGCAAGCGGGCGTTTTGCAAAAGGATTGAAATGAAAGACAAATCGGCAAGAGCGCTGGCTATCGTCGCGCTTGTGTTTATGGGATTGTTCGTGGCGGCGTTGGTGGCGACGCTTGTCGATTACAAGCTGCTCGGCGGCTCGATAGGCTTTATCGCGCTCGGCTGCGGCGTGTTCGCGCTCATGATTTTCGTCGCGCTCAAAGCCGACGGCAGGGGCTTTTCCATGACGCAAATCAACAACGAGATAGAAATGCAAAAGCTCGAAAAAGAGGCGGCGGAAAAGAACGTCGCCGCGGCGGAACAGAGCGCGCCCGAGCCCGCGCCGACCGACGGCGCGGAGAACGCGGAAACGGAGCGGGCGGACGACGGGACGCAAGCCGCCGACGGCGAGCAAAAAAATAACGACGGAGCGGACGGACGACGTGACTAATTTGGAGCTTATGCGTTTGTCGGAAAACGCCGACGAGGACGCGTTCGAGCAAGAGGATTTCGATACGCGTAAAAAGTCGGACAAGGAGCGTTACGACGATTATTACGACGACGTGAAACAGCCGTCGCGCTATATCAAAGAGGATTGGTAGCGGCGCGGCATGCGTAAAATCGACAAATAAAAACCCCGCGGCGCGTTCGCGGGGTTTTTGCGTGTAATATTTTTGCGTAAAAACAATAAAAATCAGGCTTTGCGGGGCGGTGTCATAGGGATTATTAAGTTCCTAAGAAAGACGGTATAGCAGGAAATGCTATGCCGTTTCTCTTTTGTCTTACGTGGGTAACGGTATTTGTCCTATACCGTTGAAGTAAAGGTCTATCCGTTGCGTTCTTCGCCTGTTAATCTTTTCAGCTTGATACGCGACGACTTTTTGTACAAACTCCCGTACAATTTCGGGCGTAAGTTCGGTTATTTACGTGTACTTGCGTATCGAGCGCATAAACCTCGTTACGTTATCGGATTGTTCTTTCGCTTTGGATAATTCTTGCCGTAAGATATTAACCTTTGCTTTCAGTTCGATTTGTTCTTGTTCGTAGGCTTGGCTCATCTTTACAAACCGCTCGTCCGTTAGAAGGATACTTTTTTAAAAAATATTTATTCGTGGACGAAAGTTTCTCAAAAATTTTTTCTCTCTACTTAACCAAGTACACTTTTCCCGAAAAGTTGACGGTCTGCACTGAATTTTTTCAAAGAATTTTTTTAGATCTTCTCATATAACCAAGTACAGTTATACTTGGTTTTGCAACCAAGAAGCGTAAAAATTATTTTGGGGATCTCTCCATGATTACAAGCCTGTAAAGAGTTTTCACAAAATCCTAAGATTTTGAAAACTGACGGTAGGAATAATCGGGATACCCGATTTTCAGTTGCGGACGAACATAAAAAACAGAATCGGGTTTCCCGATTGCTGTTCGCTCAAAATAGATCAAAACTTAATTTTGGCTATTTTCTTTACCTGCTTGTAAAAATAAGCGATAGCCAATATGTTTATAATTTTCGGTATGCTTATTTATTAAAACTCGGTGTCGAAACACTATGAATTTTAGAGTAAATATGATATAATAGATTCATATTGATTGCTACGCAAGGAGTCATAATTATGGATGATCAAAAATATTTAGAATGGATAAACTTCTATTCCGCCTTTGCAAATGAATTATTGAAATACGAAAGTGATCGAGCTACTCTCTTAGATAAGCTACAAAAAGTCTTTACGGAACTCAAAATCAAATTTCAAAAATTAGAAGAAGATGACTCTATTCTTGATATTGATCCGTTTACTGTATTCGGGCTTTTCAATAAAGGAATAACTCATTCTAATAGGGTGTCAATTATTCGTGGACTGGCGAAAGAATTTGGATTAGACAAAATATCTGTTCCTCAATCTTTTGACGGTATTCCTGTTTTGAACAACTTAAAAGCTGTTTTCTTTGGTTGGAATCGCAATAGCAACGATATTGATAATCTATGGTTATTGTTCAAGACCGCAATCAATTATGCCGATTGTAAGACCGATAAAACAGAAACAAGAAATGCATTTATTAAAGTATATAATATTGTTATTCAACAATCCTGCATCAAATGGAATATAACAATGGGGTTATATTGGATTCGTCCACATACTTTCTTGAATTTGGATTCTCGAAGCAGGTGGTATATAACTAATTATTGTCCTGAAATTATATTTTTTAATGAGAAATCTATCAAAAGTGTTCCCGACGGAGAACAGTATCTATCACTCTGCGATATGGCAAATAGACAACTGCAAAAAGGAAAATATAATTTTAACAACATTCCTGAATTATCATATCAAGCGTGGCTCATTTCAGAACAAGTAAATCAAGAAAATAAGAAATTAGAAGAAAATTCTGCAATAGTAGATGAAGATACTAATGCTGTGCATTATTGGCTATATTCCCCGGGCAAAAATGCTGGGTATTGGGAAGAATTTTATAAGAAAGGCATTATGGCTATTGGCTGGGGCGCAATCGGAAACTTGTCAAAATTCGAAGATAAAAACCAGATGAAGGAAACGATGCGGACTACATATGAACATTCTGATCGTTCATACAAAAATGATGCTCACGCGGCTTGGCAGTTTGCGAAAGAAATAAAAGTTGGTGATGTCGTATTTGTTAAGCAAGGTATGCATCAAATTATTGGTCGTGGCGTGGTCGAATCCGAATATCTTTTTGATGAGAATCAACCGGAAGATTTTAATAATGTACGCAGAGTCAAATGGACGCATAAAGGAGAATGGGAACATCCGGGACAAGCGGTTCTAAAAACTCTTACAGATATAACGCCTTACACGGATTACATTGAAAAACTGAATGCTTTGTTTGCTGAAGAAAATGAGGATGAAATTGAGAATCGTACTATTGTTTATCCTCCATATACGGCAGATGATTTTTTAAGAGAAGTATATATGTCGGAAAATGATTACAACACGCTCGTCGATATAGTACACGAAAAGAAGAATGTCATCCTACAAGGGGCGCCGGGAGTTGGCAAAACTTATGCGGCAAAACGTTTAGCTTATTCTATGATGGGCGTACAAGATTCAGAAAGAGTAATGATGATTCAATTCCATCAAAGCTATTCCTATGAAGATTTTATTATGGGATATCGCCCCACAGAAACGGGCGGATTTAAATTAAATGAAGGACCATTCTATAAATTCTGTAAGTTAGCAGAAGGCGATAGCGAAAATGATTATTTCTTTATCATTGATGAAATTAATCGAGGCAATTTAAGTAAGATTTTCGGCGAATTATTCATGTTGGTTGAGAAAGACAAACGCTCAAAAGTAAAACTGCAATTGCTCTATTCAAATGAAAAATTTGCCGTACCCGATAATGTTTATATCATTGGTATGATGAATACTGCCGATAGAAGTTTGGCGCTTTTGGATTATGCATTGAGAAGAAGATTTGCATTCTTTGAGATGCAACCGGGCTTTAACACTGAAGGCTTTATTCAATATCGCATCGAGTTAAACAATCCTAAATTTGATAAACTTATAGACGCAATTGAAACTCTTAATGCGGCAATCAATGCGGACACTACATTGGGTGAAGGATTTAGAATCGGACACAGCTATTTTTGCAATGTAAAACAAAACACTCATTTATCTAACATTGTAGAGTACGAAATTATCCCTTTGCTTAAAGAATATTGGTTTGACGAGCCGACTAAAGTGAGAGATTGGAGTGCTGTTTTAAGGAGTGCTATTCAGTGATTCCCATTCGGAACATTTATTATATGCTATCCTATGCCTTTCAGGCATTGCAAGAACAAGGATATCAAAATGTCTTAACAGAAGAGTTTGAAAATGCTGCTGAGTTATTCGCAACAATTCTATCAAAAGGCATTTCATTGCAATTAAAACGCGGGTTAAATAGAAAGTATATTACGCAACAAGAACCATTATCTTCTATTCGCGGAAAAACTAATATAACTGATTCTATTAAAACTCGCTCAATTATAAAAACTCAATTGGTATGTTCTTATGATGAATTTTCGGAAAATTCCGAACTAAATCGTATATTAAAAACGACGGTTTTACTTTTATTAAAGTCCGATATATCGAAAAAGCGCAAGAAAGAGTTACGGCAACTTATGGTGTATTTTTCAAATGTTGATACTTTGGAAGTACATAGTATTGATTGGAATATAAGGTACAATCAAAATAATCAAACCTATCACTTGTTGATTTCTATATGTAATTTAGTGATAAAAGGGCTTTTGCAATCTCAATCAATGGGTGAAACCAAGTTAATGAGCTTTTTAGATGAACAACGTATGTGCCGTCTATATGAAAAGTTTATTCTTGAATATTACAGAAAACATTATCCGCAACTTTCTGCTAATGCGGAGCAGATTCCTTGGCAACTAGATACCGAATCAAAAGATATGCTACCTGTAATGCAGTCGGATATTATGCTTAAGAAAGGCAATAATGTCTTGATTATTGATGCAAAATACTATTCTCATACCACTCAAGTACAGTATGATACGCATACTCTTCATTCCGCAAATCTTTATCAAATTTTTACTTATGTCAAGAATAAAGAAATTGAATTAGGTGACAAACCGCATAAGGTTTCGGGTATGTTGTTGTATGCAAAAACAGATGAGACCATACATCCCAATAATTCTTATCAAATGAGCGGGAATCAGATTGATGTCAAAACATTAGATCTTAATTGTGATTTTAATAAAATCAAGGAGCAACTTGATAATATAGCAAAAACCTTTTTTAGTAATATGTAAGGATATTTATAATGAGTACGCGAGTAGATAACCTAATCAATGATATTAAGAATGCAACAGATCTTTCAATTGATGTCTTGAGGAGATACGAGTTATAATCGGCAACGGTAATTATCCAAGTAACAATATTCAAAATACTGTAGCAACTGTGGTCTCTATTTATGACAATTACAAAATCTCAAATGCCGCGTTTATGTGCGATACAAAGAATCTAAATTTAGTTTCTATTATAGCATTACTTCTCGATTCTTGGGATGATGCTATTGAGCTTATAGATAGAATAATTACTAACACACAACCGACAATGTATAAATTTGCAATATATCTTGCTACAAAAAGGATAATGTTAGTTAACCAAAATAACAATTCAAGAGAATTATATAAGTTTTTTAAAACATATACAAACCACAAAGTGCTATTTGTTGGAGATAAACCCGAAGTCAATTATCATAGTTTAGTGAAAAAACAAATATGGATTCAGCATTGTTCGGGATAAACATATGTAAAAAAGGGGGGGCGGAATGTTATGCGTCATACTTTGATCATTCATATGGCGGTAATCCGCCACCGCAAATAAATAACATATCAATAGCTGATTTTAAATTGTAATTATTATTTCAAAAATACACAATTAACACAACTTTAATAGTAAAATAGCAGGAGCTTGAATACAAGTTCCCGCTATTTTTTGACTCGCCCTTATAAGGTGTATTCCGATTAAAATTTAGGTTTTTGTAAATTCCCTATGGAACACTCCTTTGTCCTGCGCGCGCTTTTGCTTGACGCGCTTGACCGCCGCGGCTACAAGCGTCGCAAGACACAGCGCGGCGCACACGCACGCGCACACGAAGGTGACGAGCGATTTCAGCGTTATGCCGATAAAGAACATGGCGGCGGCGAGCAAAAAGTACCTGACGGTCTTGTCCCTGCCGAGCGCGGCGGAGAATGCGGCGAAGCGGCTTTTCTTTTTGCGCCCGCGCTTTTCGGGCAGTGCGCCGAGCGCGCCGAACAGCTTGTACACGTCGTCGCCGCTCACGTATTTAAGCTCGAAATCGTCCGCGTCTACGGTGGCGGCGGGCGCGACCTTGCAAAATACGACCGCCGAATTTTTGCCGTAGCGCTTGGCTTTGGACACAAGCCGCGCCGCTGTCCGCGCGCCGAGCGGCGCGTCGTCGAACATGCAAAACGCGGCGCGCTTATCGGTATACACGCCGTTGCCGCGGCGCACGGCGGCAACGCCTTTGGCTTTGAGCCCGTCGGCGAGCCGCTTTACGGGCGCGATATCGTCCTCGAACATGAACTCGTAGAACATGTCGTCGGCGGCGCGACCGAGCTTGATTTTGCTTTCCCTGCGCTTGGTCGTAAAGCGCATGAGCACGACGGCGCATGCCGTTACCGCGACGGCGAGAAACGCGGCGATATCGAGCGTCGTGTAGTATCTGAGCACCGCCGTCGAGGCGAGAAACACGAGCGCCGCGCCGAGCGTGCAATCGACAAATTTCGCAAACTTGCTTTTCATGCTTGTAATTATCGTCGGCATGTGCTAAAATTATACGGATATCAAACGTCGGAGTTTTTACGGAGGTCGCTTTGGAAACACGTATTTTACAGCCAACCGAAGAAAACATATCGCTCTGCGCGTCCGTGCTCAAAGCGGGCGGGCTCGTGGCGTTTCCCACCGAAACGGTGTATGCGCTCGGCGCGGTGGCGACGGACGCCGCCGCGGTAAAAAAAGTGTTCGAGGTAAAGGAGCGCCCGCTCGACCGCCCGTTGATAGTGGCGGTCGCCGATAAATCGGATATCTCCAAGGTGGTCAAAAGCGTGCCGAAAAAGGCTCAGACGCTTATAGATAAATTCATGCCCGGCGCGCTGACGCTGCTTTTCGACCGCGCCGACTGCATTCCCGACGCGGTAACGGCGGGGTCGGACTCGGTGGCGGTGCGCATTCCCGACAACAAAATCGCTATCAGACTCATGAAGCTTGCGGGCGCGCCCGTGGTCGTGCCCAGCGCGAACACCTCGAACGGACCCAGCCCCACGCGGGCGAGCCACGTGCTCGACGACCTCGACGGCAGGATACGGTACGTACTCGACGGCGGCGAATCCGAGATAGGCATCGAATCGACGGTGGTGGACGTGCGCGTCAATCCGCCGCTAATACTGCGCGGCGGCGGCGTGCCTGCGGCTGATATAGAAAAAGCAATCGGCAAGGTCGCGTTCAAGCGCGAGGACGCCAAGTCGTCCGACTACGCGCCGCGCGCCGAGGTTTTGTTTTCGGCGTACTACGACGGCATGCCGCTGTCCGTTTGCGCCAAGTACGACGAGCTTGCCGCCAAGGGCAGAGCGGTGGTCGTGCTGTGTTTGAACCGCAACCGCGCCGCGTACGGCAATCGCAATACGTACGCCGTGGGCGAGGATTACGCCGAGTACGCGCACAGCCTGTTCGCATGCTTGCGCCGCGCGGACGCGGAAAATTTCGATACGATAATCGCCGAGGGCGTCCGACCCGACGGCATAGGCGCGTCGCTCATCAACCGATTGGTCAAGATAAGCCGCGGGCAGATAATTTAGGCGGAACGCGCGGAGGTAACGTATGGCGCAGAACGACAAAGTAAAGATAATTTTCGTGTGCACGGGCAATACGTGCCGTTCGCCAATGGCGGAATTTTTGTTCAAGGCGTACTTGAAGGAGCGCAAGCGCGCGGGCGACTTTACCGTGACGAGCGCGGGCTTGGAGGCGGGCAAGGGCGACGTGATGACGCGTCAGGCGGACGAGGCGCTGACGGCGCTCGGCGTCAAGCATACGCCCGACCGCAAAGCGCGCGTGTTCACCGTGCAAATGTCGCTGGAAAACGATTTGATAATCGGCATGACCGACGAGCACGCGATGCGCTGCGACAGCGACAACGCGGTGTCGTTTCGCGAGCTTATAGGCAGTCAGATAGCCGACCCGTACGGACGCAGTACGCAGGTATATCTCGACTGCGCCTCGCAAATGTCCGAGGCGTTCGACGCGATACTCGCGCTCGCCGACAAAAAGCTTTTAGAAAAGCGCGCGCAGGACGATTGACGGCAGGCGTTCGTTTAAGACAAACGCGCGCGTTTGTCTTAAAAAATGTTCGGGCAAACGCGTGACAAAGACGGCGAAAAATGGTATAATACGTATACAATGTGCGGCGGCGCGAAACGCGACGCGATTATTTTATCGTTGCGGTCGTAAACGCCGCGCGATTGCGCATAATATATCAAACGGAAAAAACGAGGTGCAATATGATTTATATAGCGTGCGACCACGGCGGATTAGAGCTTAAAGCCGCGATAATCAAGGCGCTTGCCGCCAAGGGCGAGCAAGTAACCGACCTCGGCACGAATACGCCCGATTCCGTCGACTATCCCGATTACGGGTTTGCCGTTGCGGAAAACGCGGTCAAGAACGCCGCCAAGGGCATCGTTATTTGCAAAACGGGCGTAGGCATGAGCATGTGCGCCAACAAGGTCAAGGGCGCGCGCTGCGCGCTTTGCACCTCCGTCGATATGGCGAGGCTGTGCCGCGAGCACAACAACGCCAACGTGCTTGCGCTGGGCGCGAGCAACACCGATATCGCTACGGCGCTCGCCATGGTGGAAGCGTTTGTTTCCACCGAGTTTGCGGGCGGACGGCACGCGGGGCGCGTAGACAAGATTACGCGCTACGAGGAGAGTCATGGCTGATAAAAAGCAGCAGGTCGAATATGCCGACCGCGAGGAGCTGGACGCGCAGCTCAACTCCGCAATCGGCGAAATTCTCTCCGCCGAGGAGCAGGCGGGGCGTATAATCGCGCAAGCGGAAGCGTCGGTCAAGGCGATTCAGCTCGACGGCGCGACGCGCGAACGCGAAATGCGCGATATCGGCGCGAAGAAAATCGCGGCGGAACGCGACGCCGCGCTCAAAGCCGCCGCGGAAACCGCGAGCGCGGAGTGCGAACGGCGGCTCGCCGAAGTGACCGCCGAGGCGTCGGGCTTGATAAAAGCCAATGCGAAAAAAATACAAGCGATTGCCGACGAGCTTTTCAAAACGCTCGGGGGAGATAAGTAGTTGATAGCACGGGTGTCGCATATTCGGCTCGTGGGGCTTGTCTCCGAGCGCAATAAGCTGATGGACAAGCTCACCGAGAACGGGCTGTTCGAGGCGCGCGAGACCGATGCGGTGTCTTACGCGCTGCGCCGCGGCGACAGCGCGCTTTACCGCGAGCTTAAACTCAAACAGAGCCGAGTGTCGTTCGCGCTCGAATTTTTAAAGGCGCGGCATGCCGCAATGTCCGCCGCCTTGGACGCCAACGCGCGCGAGGTAAAGACGGGTAGAGCCGAGCCGCTCGATTACGTTCTTTCCAAGGAGAAATATTCCGCAACGCGCACGCTAATTACGCGCGCCGATTTTTCGGACGCGCGCGCACGCGAGTACGAGCTGTTGCACGTTTGCGACGAGCTGCAAAAGCTGTCGTTCGCGATTGTGGATTGCAAGAACAAGATTAACGAAGTCGGCAACGCTATGCGCGCGTACGAGCCGTACGCCGCGTCGCCTTTGCGTATGTCCGAATATTCGCGCGGCGGCGATATAGCGCTGTCCGCATACCACAGCCGCACCGCGACCCCGCCCGAGGAGACTCTCGACGCGCTGCCTTGCGCGTACGAGCTGCGCCGCGACGACGGCTTGCTTATTATAACTGTGTGCCGCAAATCGGTCGCGGCGGAGATAGACAAGGGCTTGGGCGCGCTCGGGTACGTCAAGTGCCCGTTCGACGACGACTGCACGGCGACGCAAAAAATCGACGCGCTGCGCGGCGAGCTGAACGACGCGGAACGGCAGGCGACGGAGCTTACCAAGGCGGCGTTGGAATACGAAAAGTACGTCAAGGATTTGCGCATACTGTACGACGTAATCGGGCTGGAAATAGAGCGCGCCGAGGCGGAGCAGCGGTTTTTAAAGACGGACAGCACGTTCGTGCTGGAAGGGTGGTTGCCCGAAGCGGTCGCGGAAGCGACGGTTGCGGGCGTGCGCGAGGTGAGCGACAGCGCGATTATACAGCTGCTCGCGCCCGAGGAGCGCGACGCGCCGCCGTCTATTGTAGTCAACAGCAAGGTCGTCAAGCCGTACGAGCAGATAACCGACATGTACAGCTCGCCGCGGTACAGGGAAATAGACCCCAACCCCATTATGGCGATTTTCTACTTTTTGTTTTTCGGCATAATGATAGGCGACGCGGCGTACGGCGTCGTGCTCGCAATAGCGGGATTTTTTATCGGCACGTCCAAGCGGTTCGATACGGGCATAAAAAAGCTCGCACTGCTCGTGGGTATGGGCGGAATATCCGCTATTATCTGGGGCATACTGTTCGGCGGGTATTTCTCGATAAATTTCGGCTTTAAGATTGCGATTTTAATCGACCCTATAAAAGAGCCGTTGCTGTTGCTCGTATTGAGCATAGGGCTTGGGTGCTTGCAGCTGATTGTGGGTTATATCATTAAGTTTGTCGCGCTGTGTAAGGAAGGCAAGCCGTTTTCGGCGATATTCGATTGCGGCTCGATACTGTTGCTGTTCGCCGCGCTCGTATTCGTCGTAATCGGCATGCTGCCGTCGCTCGCGCCCATGCTGGGCATAACGGTGAGCTTTGCGCCGCCGTCCTGGATAGCGATTGTCGCCGCGGCGCTCGCGTTGACGGGGGTGGCGCTCATACTGATATTCGGCGGGCGCAAGAGCAAAAACGTGTTCGGCAAGGTCGTCGGCGGGTTCAAGGGGCTTTACGGGCTAATCAATATTTTGTCCGATATATTGTCGTACTGCCGACTGTTCGGCTTGTGCTTGGCGAGCTGCGCGATTGGTTTGGCGTTCAACTCGTTGGGCGATATACTGTTCGGTGTTCCCGTCGTGGGCTACGTCATCGGCGTAATCGTGCTTATACCGCTGCACGCGTTCAACCTCGGCTTGGGCGTGCTAAGCGCGTACGTTCACGACGCAAGACTGCAATTCTTGGAGTTCTACGGCAAGTTCTACGACGGCGGCGGGCGGTTGTTCAGCCCGCTGGGCAGTCGTACCAAGTACGTTCGGTACAGTTGATTCGGGTATTTCCTAGTATAATAGGTTGACCATAATATTCTCGGAGAAAGGAGAAAAACACAATGAATTGGGGCAATTTTTATGCCATCATGGGCGCGGCGCTCGCCGTAATAGTATCGGGCATCGGCTCGGCAATCGGCGTAGGCAGAGCGGGGCAAGCGTCCTCGGCGCTGCTTTCCAAACAGCCCGAAAAGTTCGGTACGACCATGATTTTGCAGGTCATGCCGTCCACGCAGGGCTTGTACGGCTTCGTTGTTGCGTTCATGATGATGATTAAGCTTAACGCGTTCGGCGACATGGTAATGCTCACCGAGCAACAGGGCTGGGTGCTTTTTGCGTACTGCCTGCCAATCGCAATCGTCGGTTTGATTTCGGCAATCATGCAGGGCAACGTAGCTATCGGCTGCATCAACCTCGTAGGCAAGCAGGAAAACCAAATCGGTCATGCGATACCTATGCTCGTTCTCGTCGAGATTTTCGCCATATTCGCGTTTATCGTATCCATTCTCGGCGTAATGCTCTTGAAAGTAGCGTAACAATGCAGGGCAAGGAAAAAATTATCGACGATATACTGTCGGCGGCGCGCAAGACCGCGGCGGCTATGATTGACGAGGCGACGGCGGAACGCGACGCGGCGGTTGACGCGTTGCGCGCGGAGCTGGAAAAATCGGCGGCGCAGGCGGCGGAAAAAACGCGCGCGGCGGCGGACGCGGTATATGCGGGGCAGGTCAAGCTCGGCGAGCTCGAATCGGGCAAGCTCATGCTCAAAGCCAAGCAGGATTGCGTGGCGGCGGTGTACGCGGCGGTGCGCGAAAAGATACTCGCGCAGAGCGACGCGCAGTACCTCGCGCTTTTGCAAAAGCTGATTGTGCGTTATTGCGAGGACGGCGACGAGGTGGTCGCCGCCGGCGCGGACGCAAAGCGCGTGACGGCGGCATGGGTCAAGAAGGTGTCGACGGCGGCAAAGAAAAAGCTTACGCTGTCGGCGGCGCGCGGCGAGTTCGCGGGCGGCGTGATTTTGCGCAACGCCAAATACGACCGCGACTTGACCGTGGACGAGCTAATCGCCGACCTCAAAGACCGCACGGAAAGCGAGGTCGCGAAAAAGCTGGGGCTTTGCCAATGAGTTTTTCAACTAAAATCTATGCGAACGCGCTTGCGCAGGCGGCGTCGGCGCGGCTGGACGGCGCGCGATTGCGTCGGCTAATCGAGGCGAAAACGCTCGCCGACGCATTCAAAATGCTCGGCGATTACGGCTTTTCGTACGAGAGCGGCATGACGGTGGACGGCTTTATCATAGCCGAAACAAATCGGCTGATTGAGTTCGTCGAGGACGCGGCGGCGAGTAAAAAAGCGGCGGACGCGCTGACGGCGCGGTTTTGGTACAACAACGTCAAGCTCGCGTATAAGTCGAGGTTTACGGACGTGCCCGCCGACGGGTACTATAACGTGGGCGACTACGCGGCGATTGCGCACGGCGATTACGACGCAGCGAGCAAGCGTTTGGCGGCGGCGCTCGAAGAGCTGGACGCCGCGGGCGAGCGCAGCCCGCAGGCGATAGATTTAAAGCTGACGCGCATCATGTACGAGGACGTTTTGGCATGCGGCATTCAGTCGGTGCGTAGGTATTTCAAGGCGGAAATCGACCTCAAAAACATACTTGCCGCGGCGCGCATGCGCAAGCTGGGCGTGCGGCGCGACGAGCTGGTGC
Organism: uncultured Christensenella sp.; assembly: GCA_910577945.1. Taxonomy (GTDB): domain Bacteria; phylum Bacillota; class Clostridia; order Christensenellales; family Pumilibacteraceae; genus Anaerocaecibacter. The sequence goes on from CAJTNI010000021.1 coordinate 14,855, forward strand.
GGGGCGGCGGCGTGCCCGTATCGCTAATCGAGGAGGCTATGAATGCCGACGGGTTCGCCGACGTATTGCAGAACACGCGGTACGCCGAGCTTGTCGAACGGCTGGACGACGACAAGTTTGCCGAGCTGTGGAGTTTCGAGCTCGCGTCCGACGATTATCTGTATTGCCTGACCGATTCGACGGTGGCGAATATGACGTCGTACGCGCCATTTCTCAACTACTACACGCAAACGCTTATCGAGCTGAAAACGCTTAAAACCGCGCTTGTTTGTATTAAGACCGACGCGCGCGATATGTTCTATAAGCGCATGCCCGCGCTGTATAAAGACTAGCAGCGCGTTTGAAAGCCATTAGTCACGGAATACGGACTACGCCGTCATGTAAGTGGACATTCACGCCGCTTTGATAATCGCTGTCCGTGCCGTGCGACGGTGCTTTTAAAATACTATTATGTGAGGACTCGTTTATAAGATGGAAAAAGTCGGAAAAATAGCGGTGATAGGCGACAGCGAGAGCGTAACCGCGTTCTTGGCTATCGGCGCGTCGGTGTTTAAAGCGGCGGACGAGTATGCGGCGGCGGACGTGCTGCGCACTATTTCCAAGACCGACGAGTACGCCGTCATTCTCATTACCGAGGATTACGCCGCAAAGAACGAGCCGCTCATTCAAAAGCTCAAAGCCAAGCCGTATCCCGCGGTGCTGTGCATTCCCGGCGCGGGCGGGTCTAACGGGTTCGGCATGGCTGGCGTCAAGCGCGACGTGGAAAAAGCGGTCGGCGTGGATATTTTGTTTAATTAGCAGGCAACCGAGCGCTGCGCGTAGCGCGGGCTTTAACGGTTTTGTACATTATCGGATTTGCGTCCGATTGAATATAAACAGGCAGGAACGGGCGCGCGCTCGACTGCAATCCGACATCGTATGGAGTGTTATGGGTAAGATAATTAAAATCAGCGGACCGCTGATAGTTGCGGACGGCATGCAAAACGTCAAGATGTACGACGTCGTCAAGGTTTCCGATAAGGGGCTTATCGGCGAGGTCATAGAGCTGCGCGGCGACCGCGCGTCCGTTCAGGTGTATGAGGAAACGAGTATGCTCGGCACGGGCGAGCCCGTGACGTCCACGGAGCGCCCGCTGTCGGTCGAGCTTGCGCCGGGGCTTATCGGCGGCATTTACGACGGCATTCAGCGCCCGTTGGAAAAGCTCGCGGAGCTCAGCGGCGACCGCATAGAAAGCGGCATAAGCGCGCCCGCGCTCAACCATGACAAAAAGTGGGAGTTCGAGCCGACCGTCAAAAAGGGCGACCGAGTGGAGAGCGGCGACGTGCTCGGCACGGTGCGCGAAAACGAGGTTATCGTGCACAGGATTATGACGCCGTTCGGCGTGAGCGGCACGGTCGAAAAAATCAACAAGGGCGCGTTCACTATCGACGAGACGGTGGCGGTCGTTGCCGACGGCAAGACCAAAACCGCCGTGTGCATGCTTCAACGCTGGCCCGTGCGTCGCGGCAGACCGTACAAGGAAAAGCTGCCGCCCATCGAGCCGCTTATTACGGGTCAGCGCGTCGTCGACACGCTGTTCCCCATTGCGCGCGGCGGTGTCGCGGCAGTGCCCGGCCCGTTCGGTTCGGGCAAAACGGTGTTGCAGCACGCGCTCGCCAAGTGGTCGGACGCGGACATTATAGTGTACGTCGGCTGCGGCGAACGCGGCAACGAGATGACCGACGTTTTGAACGAGTTCCCGAGCCTTATCGACCCCAAAACCAATCAGCCGTTGATGAAACGCACGGTGCTTATAGCCAACACCTCGGACATGCCCGTCGCGGCGCGCGAGGCGAGCATTTATACGGGCATAACGATAGCCGAGTATTACCGCGATATGGGGTATTCGGTGGCTATCATGGCGGACTCGACTTCGCGCTGGGCGGAGGCGTTGCGAGAAATGAGCGGGCGCTTGCAGGAAATGCCGGGCGAGGAAGGATACCCCGCGTATCTGTCGAGCAGGCTTGCCGAGTTCTACGAGCGCGCGGGACAGGTGCGGATATTGGGCAGCTCCGAGCGCGTCGGGTCGGTCACGGCTATCGGCGCGGTGTCGCCTCCGGGCGGCGATATGTCCGAGCCCGTCAGTCAGGCGACCTTGCGTATAGTCAAAGTGTATTGGGGCTTGTCGAGCGCGCTTGCGTACAAGCGGCATTTTCCCGCGATTGATTGGCTTGTCAGCTACTCGCTGTACGGCGACAGGCTGGCGGAATGGTTTTCGCGCAACGTGGACGCGCAGTTCAACGCGTACCGCACGGAGATAAGCAAGCTGTTGCAGGAGGAGGCGCGGCTGGACGAGATAGTCAGGCTCGTCGGTATGGACGCGCTGTCGCCGCGCGACAGGCTCACAATGGAAGCGGCGAAGTCGGTGCGCGAGGACTATTTGCACCAAAACTCGTTCCACGAGATAGACACCTACACGTCGCTCAAAAAGCAGTTCAAAATGTTAAAGCTCATAGTCGATTACTACTATCAGGCGCAGCGCGCGCTCGACCGCGGCGTGGACGCAGAACGCGTGCTCGCAGTGCCGTGCCGCGAGCAAATCGGCAGAGCCAAGTACGTCAAAGAGAGCGAGCTGGATAAGCTGGACGATATCGCAAGCGAGATGACTAAGCAGCTTGCCGAATTAAAGGAGAGCGAATAATGCGTAAGGAATATCGCACGATACGCGAGGTCGTCGGACCGTTGATGCTCGTCGAACAGGTCGAGGGCGTCAAGTATAACGAGCTTGTAAAGATAAGTCAGGACGGCGACGAAATGCGGCTCGGCCGCGTTTTGGAGGTGGACGGCGACAAGGCGCTCGTTCAGCTTTTCGCGCCCAGCCGCGGCTTGAAAATCTCGGAGGCAAAAGCGGCGTTTACGGGCAAGGCGATAGAGCTTAAAGTGTCGCACGACATGCTCGGTCGCGTTTTCGACGGCATGGGCAATCCCATCGACGGCGGCGCGGACATTCTGCCCGAAAAGAGCTTGGACGTAAACGGCAGCCCTATCAATCCCGTTTCGCGCGACTATCCCAACGAATTCATTCAAACGGGCGTGAGCGCAATCGACGGGCTTAACACGCTCGTGCGCGGGCAAAAGCTGCCCGTGTTTTCCGCGTCGGGTCTGCCGCACGCCGACCTTGCGGCGCAAATCGCGCGGCAAGCGCAGGTCAAAAACACCGACGACAAGTTCGCCGTCGTGTTCGCGGCAATGGGCATTACGTACGAGGAGAGCGAGTTCTTTATTGCCGATTTTAGGCGAACGGGCGCAATCGACCGCACGGTCATGTTTCTCAATCTTGCTAACGACCCCGCCGTCGAGCGTATAAACACGCCGCGTATGGCGATGACCGCCGCGGAGTATTTGGCGTTCGAGTGCGGCATGCACGTGCTCGTCATAATGACCGATATTACCAATTATGCCGAGGCGCTGCGCGAGATTTCGGCGGCGCGGCGCGAAGTGCCGGGGCGGCGCGGATACCCGGGGTATTTGTACACCGACCTTGCGACCATTTACGAGCGCGCGGGGCGTATTCGCGGCAAAAACGGCTCGATTACACTTATCCCCATACTCACCATGCCCGAGGACGACAAAACGCACCCCATTCCCGACCTTACGGGTTACATCACCGAGGGGCAGATTATTTTGTCGCGCGAGCTGTACAAAAAGGGTATGAACCCGCCTATCGACGTTTTGCCGAGCCTGTCGCGCTTGAAGGACAAGGGCATAGGCAAGGGCAAAACGCGCAAGGACCACGCCGACACCATGAACCAATTATTCTCGGCGTACGCGCGCGGCAAGGACGCCAAGGAGCTCGGCGCGATACTCGGCGAGGCGGCGCTGAGCGAGGTGGATAAACTCTATGCCAAGTTTGCCGAGGAGTTTGAAAAGCAGTATATCAATCAGGGCTTTAACGCCAACCGCAGCATTGAGGAAACGCTCGATATCGGGTGGAAGCTGCTGCGCATACTGCCGCGCAGCGAGCTGAAACGCATTCGCGACGAGTATCTGGACGAATATCTTTAATAAACAGCCGCAGGCTGAATAGCGGCAATCTTAAAAGGTAAAGATAATGGCACGACTGAACGTTAATCCCACAAGAATGGAGCTGCGGCGGCTCAAAGACAGATTAAAGACCGCCGAACGCGGGCACAAGCTGCTCAAAGACAAGTCGGACGAAATGGTTCGGCAGTTTTTGTTGCTCGTGCGCGAGAATAAGCGGTTGAGAGAGGAGATAGAGGGCGAGATAGCCGACGCAATTCGCGCGTTTACGCTGTCCGCGTCCGCGCCGCTCGACGTTGTGCAGGCGATAGCGCTGCCCACGCTCACGGCGTCGGTCGCCGTCGGCACAAAGAACGTGATGGGCGTGGACGTGCCGTTCATGGAGACCAAGCGCGTAGGCGACGTGGCGCTGCCGTACGCATTGTTTTCCGCGCCCGCGGAGCTCGACGACGCGGTGCTCAAACTCACCGCGCTTGCCGACAAGCTCTTGCACCTCGCGGAGGTGGAAAAAACGTGTAACATGCTCGCCGACGAGATAGAAAAGAACCGCCGCCGAGTGAACGCTTTGGAATACGTTATGATACCGCAGTTACAGGAAACAATCAAATATATATTGATGAAGCTGGACGAGAACGAACGCGCGTCGATAGTCCGCTTGATGAAAGTAAAGGATTTCGAGTAAAAAAACGGCAAAAGCCGTTTTTTTATTGCAAAAAACGCAACCGTATATGTCTTGCGGTTTTTTTCCAAAGGGTATTGACATTACGCCATACATGAATTATAATAAGTTAAAATAATGTATATAATTCGGGGGCAAGCGTTGATGCAATGAACGGCGTAAAGAAAATAGAGATATTGGATAGAGCTTACGCCGTCAACGACGGAGTGTGGTCGCGTGGCAATTATGCGAGCGCGCGCTTTGAAAACGAAATAGACAGACAACCGTTCAGTTCGGAATATATACGTACGATTACTATGTGCTTGCACATAAGCGGACGCTGTAATCTTAAATGTAAATATTGCTTCGGCGTCGAGTGCGGCGACGACTTGACTTTTGACGAAGTAAGAAAATTTATCGAACATGTGACGGTATTGTATCCGCGCGCAGATAGATATATTGTAGACATGTCGGGCGCGGGCGAACCGCTTTTAAGATTGGACTTGATACTTAAAATAGCCGAATATTGCTGTGAATTAAGCGATAAATATGTGCGCGAGTTTTTGCCGACGCTTGTCACTAACGGGACGCTTCTAAGCGCGGATACTGTAAAGAAATTGCAAAGCGCAGGCGTTTTGTTCGGCGTGAGCCTCGACGGAGCTAAGAACGATAACGATAGGAATAGGATTTTTGCCGACGGTAGCGGCAGCTACGATATCGTGCGTTCCAACATCGAGGCTATCGAACATAAAGATTATGTTGGTATAGCGACTACATACACTGATAAATCGGCGCTGCTTGACGGCTTTTTGAGCTCGGTCGAATTGGTGCCTACCGTCAGTATGAAGCCTGTGCGCAGTAACGGCGAAGCGTTTGACGCCGAGATGATATGCGCGGAGTATGACAGACTCGTGCGCTACGTTTTGGACAAACATATCGACGGCGAAACGAAATTTATATTCGCGCTTATCAACGGAGACGATTATTTCGGTAAATTTTTAAAACGCGTAGCTTGCGGAATTTCGGTTTACGGACGATGCGACGCGGGCGTGGGGCGCTTCGCGCTTGCGCCCGATAGAAATATATACTGCTGTCCCGCGGCTATCGGTAATGTGGATTGCAAAGTGGGCGACCTCGAAAACGGAATACGACAAAGCAAAGTAGATAAAATGTGGCGCGCTTTAAACAATTGGGCATGTAGCGGGTGTTATGCGCGCTCCGCATGCGGCGGCGAATGTAAAATAGTGTCTTATAATAAATTCGGGGAATTGGATAAGATTGACGATAATATATGTATAATCAAACGCCGTTTGTTTGCGCTCTCGGTTTATTATTGCGATTGCTTATCGGAACGAAACGCTGAGCAATATAATTGGCTGAAAGATACCGCGCTTAAAGCCGAATCTTACTATATGCGTGACGAAAAGCTTATAGACGCGGTCTTATTATCAAACGGCGATTACACGTTTACGCAACTGAAAAAGATAAAAGACAACGATATAGACGAGTTTGAGAAAATATATTCCCGACTAAAAGGAGGTTGATATGAAAGCAAGTGCGGTTAAAAGCGCGGTGTTTGCGGCGGCTTTGAGCGTGGCGTTGACGGTGTCGGCGTACGGCGGCGAGTATCGACAAAGCGACGCAATCGTAAAAGAAAACGGAATTGCAGCGGCAAGCCGAAATTCGAGTTTAAAGATAAAGACAACTCGGGAATACGGCAGTCAATCGGTCGAGGCGTTTATAAGCGGCGTTTTGGACGAGGATATATCGCATATAGATTTTGTCTATAACGAACTGTATTCCGAATACGGCGTCGAATACGGATACGTGTTGGATTTTTCGTATGCGTACGGAAACGGACACGCAATTATTTCGACGGCAGACGGTTCGGAAAGTATAGCGGAAATGGATTTGGAAAACAGCTCTCCGTATCTCGGAAAGGACGGAAAATACATATATGCATCGTTCGATAATTATTTTGTAGCGCAAAGCGACGGCGATATAGTAAAATTGGAAGCGAACGACGGCGCCTTGGGGATTTCCGCACCGATGAGAAATAAAGATAAAGATGATGTTCCCGTATCCATAGATTACAGTTACAGTTATGGGAATTTTGATAGCTATGAGATAAGCAATTTTTATTATGAATATGCTGCGAATTTTAGCGATAAAGATAATAACTGCGCTAATGCGGCAGGCGTGATTATGTTGAATTATTGGAATGCTTTTAAAGCCAAAAATTTTTTGGAACTAAATTATGATGAAACATTTAAAGACGATAAATGGAATATGAATAACGATACTGCTATAAAATTTATGGATTTATTTTATGATTATATGAATACTAATTGGGCATTCGGACAGTGGGGTGGGACATTGCCTTTAAAAGTGTATGGCGGATTTAAAAGATTGGTAAATTCATACGGTCGTGAAACTACGTATTTAGATGTATCGACTTTTGAAGATGTCAAGTATCAAGTTTATAACGCTAACGCTGTGTTTATAATATCGAAAGATTACTATTTTACAGGGTATTATCCTATCAGTCATAAAGCTAAACCTTTGCCAACATTGAATTCTGTCCAAGGGAATAACAATTTTACTATCGATTATACTCGATGGTACGGCATAGAAAATTCGCACACTTTCGTAGGATATGGATATGCCGAATATACTTTATATGATAAGGATGGAAATGGCTCTAAGATAGAGTTTGTTAAAATCGCCGATGGGTGGGGTAATACTCGTTATTTTAATTACAATCTCAGTAATAAAATGAGTATGTTTGCTGTAACAATTTCTAGATGTTAGAGATAGGAGATATCTATGAGCTTTGTAAATCTCATAAAAAGACACAAATTTGCCGTGGCAGTTGCTTCGGTAGTGATAATAATACTGATAGCTTTTATTACGTTTATAGTAGTTATGGCTGTTTTGTGGGGCAATAGCGACGTCAAATACGACGAGGCTGTTGTGCGGGCTAAAAGAGAATTCGGTTTGGATAAAGTTTTATGGATAGACGACTCGCTTGCGTTTGTTAACGAACAGGATTTAGAGTCGTTAGATGCTAAATTTTATAGTAAGTACGCATATTTTGTTATAGGTGAAAAAGAGAATAAAGAAATATATATTATGGTTTCGCATAATCCTAAGGAAAAGCCGATTATTGCGTCTTGGAATTTAAATTATACGTTTACTCAAATAGTAGAAAAGTTTAACGAAAACGGCGCCGAATACGTTGCCGATGTGCCAAACGATTATTACGATAGAGAATTCAGCAGTTATATTCAGCTTCTTGTCGGTTCGGACCTCAACAGGGGAATGATAGAACGCTATTCTATCGATGGTGGTTACAGCGCTTTCTATGAGCGATTGGACGTAAAAGCGGTATTTTCTTACGAGTGGAAGAACGACGATAATATTGCGCGCAGCTGTATCGTCGCACAGGAAAACGGCGAGTTAAAAGCATACGTGCATTAAGGTTAAATTCTGTCTTGCGCAAAAGAGGTATGTATGAGTTTTTCGGGATTTATCAAAAGGCATAAAATTGCCGTTATAGTTATTTCGTCGGCGTTGCTTGTTTGTATTGTCGGCTTTATAGTATTTATAGCGATTTTGCCGCGCGATAACGATATTAAATACAATGAGGCTGTTGCTCTGGCGAGAAAACAATTCGGTTTGGATAAAGTTTTATGGATAGATACGCATGCAGGCGTATTTAGCCGCGACCCAAATGCGGAACTGACGCCTAGTAATATGCGTAGTCATTATGCATATTACGTTGTTGGCGAAAAAGACGGCGCGGAAATATATTGCGTAGTGCCGTCCAATCCGTTATTGGAAAAACCGTTTTTGACGACATGGAATTTAGACTTTACATTTTCTCAAATAATCGAAAAGTTCAATGAGCAAGGCGCCCGCTATATTGCCGACGTTCCAAACGATTATTACGATAGAGAATTCGGCAGTTATATTCGGCTTGTTGTCGGTTCGGACCTCAACAGGGGAATGATAGAACGCTATTCTATCGACGGCGGTTACAGCGCTTTCTATGAGCGATTGGACGTAAAAGCGGTATTTTCTTACGAGTGGAAGGACGACGATAATATTACGCGCAGCTGTATCGTCGCGCAGGAAAACGGCGAGCTTAAAGCTTACGTTAGGGTGAGCTGACGCTGTTTGTATTTGCTCGCATTCGTTTCTGTAATTTCTATATTCGCAAACAAAAATCGCCGCGCGGGCGATTTTTGTTTGGTGATATTTTGCGGTTTGCGCATGCGCAAACTTGCTTTAAAAGCTTTGCATGATACAGATTTATTTGAGCTCGACGTTTTCCAAAATGTAGTCGGCGATGCGGCTTTCGTCCAATCGTATTTGGCTCATGGAATCGCGTTCGCGCACCGTCACCGTGCCGTTGTCCTGCGTGTCGAAATCGACCGTTACGCAGTACGGCGTGCCGATTTCGTCTTGGCGGCGATAGCGCTTGCCAATCGAGCCCGCCACGTCGTAGCAGCACGAAATGCCGCGTTTTCTGAGCGCGCGGTAGAGCGCGTCGGCGCGCTCGCCGAGCTGCTTTTGCAACGGGAGCACGCACGCTTTATACGGCGCGAGCGCGGGCGCGAGCCTGAGCACCGTACGCGTTTCCTTTTCCAGCTGTTCTTCGTCGTACGCGTCGCACAGCACGGCGAGCATAAGCCTGCCCACGCCGAGCGACGGCTCGATGACGTACGGAGTGAACGTTTCGTTCGTCACGGGGTCGGTGTATTCCAGCTTTTCGCCCGAGAACTCGGAATGCTTTTTCAGGTCGTAATCGGTGCGGTCGGCGATGCCCCACAGCTCGCCCCAGCCGAACGGGAACAGGTACTCGAAATCGCTCGTCGCCTTGGAGTAGAACGACAGCTCGGCTTTGTCGTGGTCGCGTATGCGCAAATTCTCTTTTTTAAGCCCCACGAGCTGCAAAAACTCGAAGCAATAGTTTTTCCAATATTCGAACCATTCGAGGTCGGTGTCGGGCTTGCAGAAAAATTCCATTTCCATTTGCTCGAACTCGCGCAGGCGGAAAATAAAGTTGCCGGGCGTGATTTCGTTGCGAAAGCTCTTGCCGATTTGGCAAATGCCGAATGGCAGCTTTGCGCGCGTCGAACGCACCACGTTCTTGAAATTGACGAATATGCCCTGCGCGGTTTCGGGGCGCAAATAGCACGTCGCCGCCGTGTCCTCGGTCACGCCCTGAAAGGTCTTGAACATGAGATTGAACTTTTTGACGGGCGTAAAGTCGGATTTGCCGCAAACGGGGCAGGGGATTTTGTGCTCGGCGACAAACGCCGACAGCGCGTCGTTATCCATGCTCGCTACGGGCACGCTCAGCTTGTGCTTGGCGGCGTACGCCTCGACGAGGTCGTCGGCGCGGCAACGGCTTTTGCACGCGCGGCAGTCCATGAGCGGGTCGGAAAAGCCCGCGAGATGCCCCGACGCTTCCCATACGCGCGGGTTCATTAGTATTGCGCTGTCCAGCCCGAAGTTGTTTTCGCTCTCGGTCACGAACTTGCGCCACCACGCTTTTTTGATATTGTTGTACAGCTCCACGCCGACGGGCCCGTTGTCCCAGGTGTTGGCGAAGCCGCCGTAAACCTCGCTGCCCGCGAAGATTATTCCGCGCGACTTGCACAGCGCTACCAGCTTGTCCATTGTGACTTTCATTGCAAATTGCCGTCCTTTTGATATTTTCCTGTATATTGTACGACTTTTATCGGGCAAAAGCAAGCAAAACAATTCGCAATACGTAATTAGTACGCTTGTTCGGAATGACAATGCTTAATATAGTTGATATAGTTGAGTCGCCTTGAACGAAAGTGGCGGGTTTCGTTGGAGTGGCGGCGATTATATACGACGTCATTTCGACCGCAGCGCCGAGGAACGAGGCGCGGAGCGGAGAAATCTTTTGTTATAAACAGATTCTCGACTGCGCACGCTTGGGCGTGCTCCGCTCGAAACGACGTTGTAGTGCTAGACGTTATTCGGGTGAAATGCTCGATTCTTGATAAAGTCTACGCACGTCGTACGCCCAGCCTTTGGCTTGACGCATTGCAAAAACGCGTCGGTGTATTTACATCGACGCGTTTTAATCCCTTATGTAATTAGCAGCAGCATTTATCTTTGCCGCCGCAGCAGCACATGAGAATGTAGAGCATAAGCAAATCGTGGCAATCGCAGCCCTTTTTGCAGCCGCAATCGTACCCGCCGCCACCGCAGCAGCTACAAAGCAACAACAGCATGAATATGTCGTTGCAGCATCCGCAACCGTTGAACATTGTCGTGTCCTCCCTTTAAGTTTTTTCCTTAGCGTCGCGTCGGCACGCCCGCGGTTGCGCGCCGACGTTCTGCAAGGCGTCTTTGGTGAGATAAACGTCTATCTACAATCAGTCTATGGAATTTCGGCGGTTGTGTGCAAAAAAAGCAAAAAGTATTTGCTAAAAATTTTTTTATATGTTAAAATAATTTACGGGTAATCAAGCCCGAGCGGGACACCCTATATATATCGGCGCTGCGGCGTCGGTACGGATAGGGGTTTCAGCCGAAGGTTTTGGCTAAATCGGCCGTGGGCTACGCAAGCTCGTGCTGCGGGTCTAACGGAAGGAGAGGACATGAACAAAATAAACACGCGCGCGATTACGCTCGCCGCAACGCTTACGGCGCTTTGCTTTGTAACGGGCATGCTGCCGTACGTATTCTTTTTGCCCGTCATGGTCGCGGCGACTACGCTGTCGCTCGGCATGACGGCGTTCGTCGGGCTGGCGTTCGGCGCGGTCAGTATAATGTACTGCTTCGTAATGCCTGCGTCGCCCGTGGCGTACGCGTTTATAGAAGCGCCGTATATAGCTATATTTCCGCGCATACTCGCGGCTGTCGGGGCGTTTGCGGTATACAGACTGATATTAAAGCTTGCAAAGCCCAAGAAACGCGCTACACGCGCGGTGGCGGTGGGCGCGGCGGCGGCGACGGGCAGCGTTTTGAACACGGCGTTTGTCGTGGGGCTGTTTTTGCTGGTCGTGCCGAGCATGCAGGTGGGCGAGGTTACGATGCTGGCGTACGCGCCGATAATGCTTGTCTCGGGCGCGATAGAGCTTGCGTGCATGGCGGTTATCACGCCGCCCGTGAGCATGACGCTCGATAAATTCGTGCTTAACAGAGCTAAAAAACGCCCGATTGCGTCCGTTGCCGTACAGGCTTCCGCGCAGACGAACGGGGCGGACGCGGCGGCGCAGCCCGAGGCTCAAACGGACGAAAAGGATTGAGTATGAATATAGTTTTCGATATAGGCAATACGAATATCAAAATGGGCGTGTTCGACGGCGACGAGCTTGTGGAAACGCTGCGGCTCGCGTCGAGCAACAAGACGGGCGACGAGTATTGGCTGCCGATTAAGGAAATGCTGGGCGTAAAGGGCTTGTCCGTGCGAGACGTGGACGGCGCGATAATAAGCTCGGTCAATCCCAACCTCAATTACACGTTCGAGAATATGGTGCGCACGTATTTCGGCTTTAAGCCGATGACCGTGGGGTTGGGGCTAAAAACGGGACTCAACGTGCGCTACGACAATCCGCGCGAGCTCGGCGCGGACCGTGTTGCGGACAGCGTGGCGGCGTACCGCATTTACGGCGGTCCGTGCATAGTCATCGACTGCGGCACGGCGACCACGTTCAACGTGGTGTCCTGGGACGGCGAGTTTTTGGGCGGCGCGATATCCTTCGGGCTCAAATCGGCGGCGGAGGCATTGGCTAACTCGGCGGCGCGGCTGCCCGAGGTGGAGCTTTCGGTGCCCAAGCGCACAATCGGCAGAACGACCATAGCAAACATGCAATCGGGCATTATCTACGGCTATTCGGGCATGATTGAGTCCATGGTCGCGCGCATAAAAAAAGAAATGGGCATGCCGAATATCAAGGTCGTTGCCACGGGCGGCATAGCCAACCTCGTCAACGACTGCGTGTCGGTAATCGACGTGGTTGACAGAACGCTCACGCTGCGCGGGCTCAACCTTATATATAAGTTAAATTCATAATGTGAGACGCCGACCGAGTGACGCGTCGAGATTGCGTCGGCAATTTGCGCGATAAAAAGGACAGGCGGCGTGTTCGTAGCAGCGCTACGGGCGCGACGCACGAACGTATTTATCGCACAAATTGACAGCAAGGTCGGTGCATGAACTCGGTCGGCGTCTCACCTAATGCTTTAAATCAACGCACGATATTTGAATAGGCGCACGGCATGCGCGCAGCCCCCCGGCTGCATTGGAGTATTATGAAACAACACAAAATCGCAATAATGGGCTTCGGCACGGTCGGCGGCGGTACGTACGATATTCTTACGCAAAACCGCGACTACATAAAGCGCACGCAGGGCATGGACGTTGTCGTCGCGCGCATACTCGACAGGTCGGACGCGCCGCTCGTCGCGCGCGGCATAGACAAGTCGCTGTTTTGCGGCGACGTGGACGCGCTTGCAGCCGACCCCGAAATCGAGCTTGCGGTGGAAACAATGGGCGGCGTCGAGCCCGCCAAAACGTTTATAACCAAAATGCTGCGCGCGGGAAAGTCGGTAGTGACCGCCAACAAGGAGCTGCTCGCTAAGCACATGCACGAGCTTGCGCCGATAGCCGAGCAAAACGGCTGCGGCTTGTATTTCGAGGCGAGCTGCGTGGGCGGCGTGCCGATTATACGCGCGCTCAACGAGAGCGTGCAGGGCGACAAAATCGTCAGCCTTTACGGCATTATCAACGGCACTACCAATTATATATTGAGCAAAATGACAGACGAGGGCTGCGACTATGCGACCGCGCTCGCCGAGGCGCAGGCGCTGGGCTTTGCCGAGGCGGACCCTACGTCGGACGTCGAGGGCTTCGACGCGGCGTACAAGCTGTCAATACTCGGGTCTATGGCGTTTCGCACGTGCGTGCCGTACGGCAGCATACTGCGCGAGGGCATAACCAAGGTGACGGCGGGCGATATAGCAAATGCTCGCGAGCTCGGGTATACGGTAAAGCTCGTCGCGGTGGGCAAGCGCGACGGAAACAATATAGAGGCGCGCGTGCACCCCGCGTTCGTGCCCAACGACCACCCGCTCGCGGCGGTGTCGGGCGCGTTCAACGCGGTGTATCTGCGCGGCGACTTTGTTGGCGACTTGATGTTTTACGGCGCGGGCGCGGGCGCGCACCCCACGGGCAGCGCGATTGTGTCCGATATCGTTAAGGCGCTGAGCGGTGCGGCGGGGTACGGCGGCTTTGCGGGCGATTCGCTCGAAAAGGGCATATCGCTCGTCGGCGATTTCGTCAGCGGGTACTATATTTGCGTGACGGTGGCGGACAAGACGGGCGTTTTGAGCAAGATTTCCAACATTCTCGGCGACAACGGCGTCAGCATAAAGGCGGCGGTGCAGCGGTCGAGCGCGTCGGGCACGGCGACTGTCGTGTTTCTTACGCACCGCGCGCACGAGCACTCCGTCATGCAGGCGCTCGGTTCTATTGCCAAGCTTGCGTCGGTCGAGCGTATAGATTCCATGCTGCGCGTGCTGTAAGGCGCGGCGCGTTCGTCGATTATACATAATTATTCGCGCTTTTCTCATAATAGTAAGGCAAGCGCGCGGAAGGCAAAATTTATTTAAGATTAGCGCATGGAATTGTTTGACAAATTGCGCGCGTTATTGTATACTTTTCAGGTATATGTTTTAATCTACCCTTTAAATAGGAGAAATTCGACTCAATGAAAAAACTCGGAACAGTCAAAAAATGCGGGTATACGCTCATCACGTTGTTCGTATGTCTCGCGATTGCGATTTCGTGCCTGGTGTTCGGCGTTAAGACCGCGCCTGCGCCGTCCGCGGAAACCGTTACGGATTCCGCCATATTCGAAGGAATTTCCGTCCCCGAAAAGTGCGATTACGGCAAGTCCTTCAAGGTTTCGGCGGTCGACGGCAAGGTCGTCACCGTTACCCGTCCCGACGGCACTGACGAGCCGCTCGGCACGGCTACCGACGGAAAGTACACTATTACCGCCAAGCAGGTGGGTAATTACACCGTTAAGTACGCCAACGAGGGCGACAACGCCGCGTCGTACAGCTTTAACGTCCACGTCACGCTCGACGAGGAATATTTCCTCAAAGTCGATTTCAACGGTGCGGATATTCCGAGCAACATTCAAAAGGGCGGTACGTTCAAAATCCCCGGCGCGAAGGTCGTTTACTACGACGAGAACAACATTCTCCGCAGCTACAACGGCAAAGTGGCGCTTTCTATAACCGCGTCCAAGAACAAGGACGGCGGCGACAATAAGTATAACGTAGGCGATACTTTCACCGCGTCCAATAACGGTAAGGTGTATTTGACCTACACCGCGGTTGTGGGCGAGGACGGCAGCAAGCAGTTCTCCAAGACTTTTACCGTAAACGTTCAGAGCAAGCTCAGCGACGTCGTCGCGCCCTCGCTCGTAATCACCGGCGTTTCCAACACCGTATCGGTCAATCGCGCCGTCACGCTTCCCGTGGCGACCGCGACGGACAGCTACGACGACAACGTAAAGGTGGAAATCACCGTTACCGATAAGGACGGCAAGAGAGTGCGCGTCGTAGACGTCAACAAGGACGGATACGCGTCGCAAGACCCCGATAAGCTCGCCGCGGACGAAAAAGCCGAGGCGGAAAATACCGAAAACTACACGCCCAACTATCCGTACGTCGAGTTCGACAACGACAAGGCTATGACC
>CAJTNI010000022.1 GCA_910577945.1 uncultured Christensenella sp.
GCAAAGCCACGCCCGAAGTATTAGCGCAAATGCCCACAGCCAATTAAATTATTTACCTTTCGTCCGGTGGAGCGTAAACGGCAACGCACTTTTTCGCAAGGGTAAAATGCACTACTTGCGTAGCCCTTGCAAAAAAGGAAGCCAAATGCTTCACCGAATTATGGTTGATTTTTATATCAATTATATAGGTAAAACAGCCAATGCGTTGCCGTTTATTTTCGCTCCGCCGAAAGGTAAATAAAAAATCTAATCTAAAAGGAGATTTCTCAAATGAAAACAGCAGTCATCTATGCTCGATATTCGAGCGACAACCAATCGGAGCAAAGCATAGAAGGTCAACTTCGTGTTTGCAACGAGTACGCAAAGTCCAACGACATTGTAATACTCGATACCTACATAGACCGCGCTATGACGGGTACGAACGATAACCGCCCCGATTTCCAGCGTATGATTAAAAACAGCGCAAAACGCGAGTGGGATATGATACTCGTTTACAAATTCGACCGCTTTTCCCGTAACAAGTACGAAACGGCTATGCACAAGAAAACACTGATAGACAACGGCGTTAAAGTCGTATCGGCTACCGAGTATATTCCCGACAGTCCCGAGGCAATCATACTCGAAAGTATGTTAGAGGGCTATGCCGAATACTATTCCGCCGAGCTTTCCCAAAAGGGAAAACGCGGTATGCGTGAAACACGCAGTAAAGGCAATTTTACGGGCGGTTTTATAATCTACGGCTACAAAGTGGAAAACCATAAAGTAGTCATAGACAAAGACAAAGCCGAAACGGTAAAATTCATTTACGAGCAGTACGTTATGGGCGTTTATGTTAAAGACATTATAAAAGCGTTGACCGCAAAAGGCATATTCAATCGCGGCAAACCGTTTGCAAGAAACACCGTTTACAACATACTCAAAAACGAAAAGTATTCGGGCATATACCGCCATAACGAAGAAGTGTTTGACAATATTTATCCGCAAATCGTGGACACCGACACGTTCAATAAAGTACGCGCCAAGATAGACGTAAACCATTACGGCAAACGCAGTACCGAAGTCGTTTATCTACTTCGCAACAAAATGAAATGCGGCTACTGCGGCAGTCCCGTAAGCGCGGAGTGCGGCACAGCCAAGAACGGCGAAAAGAAACGTTACTACAAGTGTTTGGGACGCAAAAACGGCAACGGTTGCAAAAAGTCTCAAGCGCGAAAAGACGTTCTCGAAAACTATGTGCTTGAAAACGTAATAACGCAGTTGCAAAGCAATATGGACTACATTGTAAACACTTTGCTCGAAATGCAAGACGATTACATAAAAACAAATTCGGCATTGACACGCCTTGTAAAAGAACAACGCCAAACCGAAAACGCCATACAAAACATTATGTCCGCGATAGAGTGCGGCGGCACGAGCAACACCGCTATGAAACGGCTTAGAGAACTCGAAACGCTTTCGGAAGAACTCGAAAAGCAAATACGCATAGAGAAAGCGCAATCGGCGTTTAAGTTAAGCCGCCAAGAGATTACCGACTTTTACAAACTTGCTTTGGAGCAATCGCCGCAAATGTTAATCAATTATCTCATAAAAGAAATACAACTGTTTGACGATAGAATGGTCATTATCTACAACACGCCCAAAACGATGAGCCTTGACGAAAGTCAGGGCTTTTCCTTTTATACGGAAAACGTGCCGTACCCGATTTACATTCAAAACGTAAAACAGCCGAGAATGATTGACTTTCAACTGATTATGCGTATCTAATACGCGGACTATTTATTCCACGTTCCGCTTGACGTGAGCCTCCGCGGCGTACGGTATTTAGGCAAAGAGCCAAGACCAAACGCCCCAAGGGGGCTTTTTGTTTGCCGTTGGCAAATAGCCTACCACTCGCCTTTCTCACGTCAAGCGGCTTTCGCGGCATATACCGTCCGCTTTATGATTTTGTAGGTTTGACTTCAAAAATATTAGGAATATGAGTTGCTCCACCTATAATTCTATTTGTAACATTTGAAATGTAATCATTGGCTTCAAATATCATAAATAAAAAGTTAGGCAACTTTTTTTCAATTTTACTTTGATTATCGTTTAGATAAAATGCGTGAATAATATAATTTCTAAATTTCATTAAAGCTATTAATTGTTTTGCAATCTTCTCATCAATTAATATATTTTTTTATGAATTAATTATTTTTGTAGCTGGAATATAATTATCGAAGTTGAATGTAATTTTTCCGTTATATAAATTATTATCAACAGCACATTGTATTAAGTGTTTAATACACGATTCAAGGTATTGCAACTCTTCAATTATTCTTCCTATCAATTCTCTTGTTTCATTATGAGGTGTAATGTAATCTCTATAATTAAAACTTGTTTGGGCATTCATAACATAATCATTTGCAAAATCCATAAAGTCCTTATCGTTATAATGCCAACGATATTTTTCTTTCATAGACTTCTCCTTTGTCTAATATATAAATAAAACCTAAATCAAACTTTTCAAGATGTTCGATTTAGGTTTATATTGGCGGAGCGGGTGGGATTCGAACCCACGAGCCCTTGCGGGCTACCTGATTTCGAGTCAACACTACTCCGCAAATTGTTAAATCCATTGTTTCAATAAGGATCCAGCTCATTGATAACATGTATAAAATAACACAAATAAAAGGGCTTGTCAAGCCCTTTTAACTAAATTATTTGCAATATTGATACCCGTTCGTCGGAAGCATATTCATAGTAGACTTCAACTCCTTACCGTATAAATCAACATAACGTTGTGTTACGCGAATATCGGAATGTCCGAACCATTTTTGCAAAACGGTAGTAGGGCAGGAGTTCATTGACATAATCTTTCCGAACGTATGCCGAAATATATGCACTCCTTTTTTGTGGTCTTGAATACCGAGTTTTCGTAATCGTTTGTTAATGCGTTTTGCAAGGCTGTCACGGTTAAATTTATTGCCGCGTACCGTTTCAAATAAAAGCTCTCGTTTACAGTTTAGCACAACATATTCTTTGAGAATATATGTTACGTCGGTACTAATCGGTAAACGTAATGGTTCGCCGTTTTTTGTACGCTGCACATTTATATAACCGTCATCAAACTCTATGTCACGAACGCGCAGCTCGCACAGCGATCGGCTGCGGATTCCGACAGAGAGCAGGAGCAACATTATGATAGACGTATCATCGGTTGCTTTTACCGAATTAAGAATAATTGTAATATCTTCATTGCTGAAAGTCGGTTTAATTTTTTTCGCGTCTTTCACAAGTTCAATGGCGACAGGTTTTATTAAACGTTCTTTTGTAAGGTGGTTAATAAATCGTCGTAAGGCGCGCAAGTATGTATTGATTGACGTTTTGTTAGGTACGGATTGCACAAGAAAGAGTAAGTATTCGTTTGTTAATGCTTGTGTGATTTTGCTCGTTTTTTTGACATTTCTATCAACGAGCCAACGTATAAATCGTGTCAAATTTTCACGATAATAACGCATGGTTTCGGGCGATAGGTTTTTACGCAAGTTGTCTAACATAAAATTTTGGTAGGCAAAATCAAGGCTGCACATAATTCTTTTCTCCTTATTGTTATTACCCCGAAAAGAGCGGGCTATCATTATATCAAAATTCCGAAAAAATTTCAAGATATACAGTAAAAAAGAGCATGTTTTTTTGTGACATACTCTTTAAATGCTTTGTATTTAGGCTTTAAATGGGCGCAGAGCGGTTAAAATGATTTAGACGATTATATACTCACATTCATTTTATGGCGTGTTTCATCTGCCCGTACTGCCGTTATTCGGCGGTTTTTTGTCGTTGTCGTTGCTACTTGTTCGCGGTTTTTGCGGCGGACGATAGCTCTTGCTTTGCTCGGCTATTTCAGCAAATGACGGTGGTTTGGGGGTTAATAAATCAGACTGCTTTGTGGGTATTTGCGGTATAGATATAGAATTTCCGCTTTGTGCGGCAATAACGCCAATCAGTTCTTTGTGCGCCAAACCGTTTAACAAATCATCGGGAGCTTCCGATATGCGCAATCTTTTACAGCATTTTTCAAGCCATGGCTGGCGCGTAATGACGTTGTTTAAACTATCGAGTAATTCAAGACGTGATAGCCCTTTTTCGGAGATATACCCGCTACCGTTGTCATGAGTAAATCCATGTTCGGCTAATTCTTTTTTTAGAATGCTATATGCTTTCGAGCGGCTGCCGTCGAACACAGCCTTACACTCTTTTACAATAAGATCAAAAGAAATTACGATTTTCGGTTGTTCTGTTACCTTTGCTTTCAAGTGGGTAATCTCCTGCCGTGTCGTGCCAAAGTTTCAAGGCAATCTTCAACCATGACAGGGTTGATAAAATCGTGATTTTTATATTCTACAAGCTGCCAACCTTTTAAATACTTACATATTGCAGGTTGTTCAATAACACGCTTGTAGCAAACGACCTGTTTTAAAAGATTGTTCGGTTCGTCGCTGTAATAGCACAAATAGTCTTCGGCGTTATTGCGGACATAGCCCATTTTGCCAAATTCTGTATCAAGGTATTCGACCAATACATTGTAATCATAGAGCCCGTCGCGCTCGATTTTTTCACGGTCGAGTTCAATGCCTATTTCGTTGCGTGTTCCGTTAGATTGTTGCATAATTTCTACACACTCCTTTTAATTAGTATATCACAGCTCGACGGGTTTGTCAACGTCGCTTTCGCTATTCTCTTTTGTGTTCTCGTCGTCGCTCGGTTCGGTTGGTTCGTCGGGCAGCTCCAACGCCGTGCCGCGCATGGCGAGCATTTGCTCCACGTCTACCGTGCGAGAAAACAGCGTTTCAACGTCGTTAGCGGTAACGACATGCAACATAGCGCGTTGTTCAGAACTGCCCATGAAAAACGCCGTGCCTTTGGGCTTATTAGTGCGCTGTATTTCTTCAATCTCCGCGTCGGTGAGATTACGCGCGGCAAAAATGTCTTGCAATACTTCAACGTCCTTGCCTTGCAACGTCATAATAAAGCTGTATTGCGTGTTGTTTATTATCGCCGACGTTTTAGAAATAATTGCGGCGTTACCCACTATATCGGCAAGGTTTTGAGTAAGGAATATCATTGCGCCACTGTATTTGCGTATGCGCTTGTACCATTGATATACAAAGTCCAAAGCGCAAGTGTTTTGTGCGTCGATGAACATATAACCCTCGTCGAGTACGACGACAGGGCGTAATCGTTCTTCGCGCGAACGGTTGGCGTTCAGCTCGCGCAGGTTTATAATTTGTTGTTCGAGAAATCGCAGTACGGTGAGCATTTGTCCGTTTGACGTCACTTTGTTTTTGGTTTCAAATAAACTTTGGAAATTAAATACAGTGAATTTGTCCGAGCTGTCGAGTGTGCTTGCACCGTTCCAAAGATTGGCGAACCGCCCGCCGCTTGCGAATTTGGCAAGATACGTTTCGGCGCGTTGCAAGTTGGTATAGCGTATGCCGCCTTTCTCTTTTTTAAGTTCCGACTGCACGAGCTTGTAAAGGTCGTCGAAAGTAGGGAACATGTCGGGCGTGAATTTACTGCAATCCGTTTCTTGTGTAATTCCTTTCCGGGCATAGCACTTTACAATAAGGTTGTTAATTTCTTCGAGCGCGTCGGAGCTTATGCCCGGCAATGTCACCGCGAAAAAGTTTTCGAGATATTGCTGGTGCGCGGCGAACACGGCGGACGGCGGCAACGGTATCGGCTCGCCGTTCTCGTCTTCTTGGTCGGAAAGCGATTGGTAAATGTGAAACGGATTTATTCGTCCCGTAGTGGCGTTGCCCACGTCGATGAAACGCCCGCCGACGTTATGGCATAGGTGTTTGTACTCGTTTTCGGGATCAAGCGCGTAAATAACGGCGTTTTCGGAATACAACTGCGATAACAGCGACTTTGCAAAATATGACTTTCCGCTACCCGACGTTCCCGCGATAAACATGTTGGCGTTGACGTACTCGCCGCCGCTATACTCCCATTTGAACGGATCGAGTATGAACGGGAATCCGCCACTCTCGCCGAGCGTCATGCCTTTCGGCTCTATAATCGACGTAAACACGAACGGGAACACTGCCGCAAGGCTCTCGCTGTTAATGCCGCGCATAAGGTTTTTGAGCGGCTCGCGCGCGGTAATACTCCCCGAAATAAATCCGTCAAGCTGCCTCGCGCGGAGCATGGACACCTTAAAGCCTGACGTGATTATGCGCTGTCGAACTCTACGACGGAATGCCGCGGGGCTTTCACCGTCGTTGTTATAGCCCGTTACCGTTAAGGCGCAATCAAACAACATTTCGTTCTCGTTCTGTAACGATTGCAAAAGCGCACCCATTGTTGAAAGGTGCGTGTCTTGTGCGATCATTTCGGACGCTTTGGCGGTATTTTCGCGCGAGCCTATTTCGACTATCGTGCTATCTATACGCTTTGTTGCTTTGTGACGGTCAACAGGTCGTATACTCATCACTGTTTTTGTGTTTTCGATGTTAAACAACTCCGCGCCCCATGCGTTTCCGACCGAAATCGGGTAGTCGGCAATCGCGTAAGTGAACGCAAGCTTGCCGTCCGTTTTAAAATCGGCAAAATTGAACTTGACCGACTGCGGGCGTATGTATTCGAGATATTTGTCGGGTGCGACACTCTCAATTTCGCGCTCGTCGAAATCGCGGGTATAGCAATATTTCAAAAACACAGCGACGTCCTTTGCGCCGAGCAAACGCGGGTGCAGTCCGCATGCGGAGAGATACCCACCCACGCCGTCCAACAGCGTTTCGAGCGATTGCGGCGTCTCCGAGTAAAATACGAGATAATAATACGGGTGATACTGCTTGTTGACGTTGTTCAGCTCGTCGAGCTGGGCGAGCCGAGAACGCAGAACGAGCCGCTTTGCCGCGTCGTCGCCGTTCTCGGCGGCGCGGAGTTTGTCGAACGTAAGCGCGGCGATCTCGTCAAAATTAATCGGGCGGTCTATTTTCACGATTTGCGCAGATTCGCCCAACGACAGGCAGTTAAACGCACGCGACAATGCCGATATTATGTCGTTTTGTTGGTACTCGCTTTTCAAAGCGAACTCGACACTGTCGAGCGCGACAACGCCGCCGACATAATTGCCGTAATCGAGTACGCCGCTATCGAGTATCTTCATGCTCGGCACGAGCGCGGCGACGTTCTTTGCGGCTTGCGACGTGTCCGACGTGTAACGCTTGCGGGAAAACGCATACTTGACGTAATAGCGCAGTTCGGTATACATTTTGCCACCATCGCCGTCGGGCATGAACAACAACACCGCAAGCGGAATCACCGCTAAACACATGTACCACTTGCCCGCTAAATTCGACAGTCCGACGACAGCCACGAGTATGAACAACGCGAACGCTATGCCGAAATCGAATATTGTAAACGATTTCCATATTGTTGCATTGAGCTTGGATTTTTTTGGTATTAAACGCATGGTACGAAATTTCCTTTTATCTGAATTTTGAATAACACAAAGAGAAATGGGGGGCTGCGCTGACCACGCCGCCGACGGGCGCGTCGAGCATATAGGGTGGGTGTGTGTAGGTTTATGTCGTGTGTGCGATTGGCGGCTACGCCGCAGAGAATAACACAAAGAGAAAGACCGTCGAGCTTATACTGCTCTGTATGTAATTACCGTAATGCGGTATCTTGTTTAGTACAGCTAAACACAACTCTCTTTTGTGTAATACTCTCGTTATATAATTTATTTTATATATGGGTTCATTTTTGACACCACCCCGTATTAAAAATGACACCACCTTAAATTCATAACTATTCGCGCTTTTTCAGCATTATTTTCTTCCGCTTGCCGCGCCGTATTCTGCGCCTATTGGGGTGCTTTACGGCGTTTATCGGTGCGGTTGACGGTTTTGCGTGGGTGGTGTCATTTTTGACCCCACCTAAAATATGCCCGCAATCGGGGGTATTTGACACGGCGGGTTCGCTCGGCTGCTTGTCCGATACGACCGCTTCCGAGCCGTCGGCGGCTAATTTTGTCCGCTTTTCGGCTATATCTGCCGCCGCAGTCAAGTATATTCGACGGTTGCGTATTGCGCGGCTTTCGCCCTTGTATTCCATTTCGACGCGCAATGCGTCCGCTTGAATAAGCTCGCGCGTGCAGCGTTGTACAGTCGATTCCGATGTTTGCAACAGTTTGGCAAAGAACGTCGCGGGTTTACTGCAAAAGCCGTCGGTCGGCGTTGCCGCCGAGATCTCGGCGTACAGCAATTTAGCTTGGACGGACAGCTCGCGCATGGACAGTACGTGCGTCGGAATAACGGCGTACAAGGCTTGCGTCTTGGCGACGTCCAACAGCACTGGCAAATCGACTATGCGAATAAGCCGCTTTGCTATCTCTTTTGTGCCGTCCTTATACTCGTAACGCATAGCGATATATCGCTCGGCTTCGAGCTCGCGCAAAAGCCGTTTAACCGTCGGTTCGGAAACGTCGAGCACGTCGGCTATGTACTTATTGGACGCATACGCTTCGCCGTCCGCGACCGCGAGCGACGTTAGCAATGCGTACAAGATCACTGACCGCGACGTGAGCTTTGGGTTATACCGTACCGCGCTCGGCAGTATGGCGAAAAAATTGGGAGTATCGATCATTTTTCATCTCTCTTTTGATTAGTCGGTGCGGGTAAATTGGACGGCGCACTTTCAAAGCCCGGCAACACTTCATGCCCGCCGAAATCGTCATGTGGCATTGCTGTGAGTTTTGCCGCTTCCGCAGCCGTAGCAGCGCCGTATGCGTTCTCTAATGCCGCATTGCTTTGTGCAATCATGCCGCGCGCATTTTCGCGTGCCGCATTATGTCGTTTGTCGATCGGCGTTTTGATCGCGCCGACAATGCCGTTATTAAGTCCCGATTTTTGCATGCCTTTACTGCCCGCTATCTTGCCGCCGAGCTTGCTCATTCCGCCCCCGATAGCTCCGCCGAGCGTATTACCGCCTGTGGATCTATCTTGACCGAACCAACCTGAGCTGCTGCCGAAACCTTTTAATGCTTGTTGTGTTCTCGATACTCCGCGCCCGACTGTGCTACTGCGATATGCTTGTCCGCCTATTGCGCCGCCGAGCGCGTTGACCGCGCCGCCGACTACCGCTCCCGCAATGCCCGCGCCGCCTTTTATCAAACCGCCGACGCGCTGACCGCTGGCGTTACGATAGCCGAACAGTCCGCGTCCTGCGGCTTTGGTAATGCCTAAACCCGTCATTGCGCCGCCCATAAGCGTGCGTGCGCTTTGCCCCATTTCGCGGCTTTCTTCCGCAGACGTGCCGAGCAGTCTTGCGAAAAGTAATTGTCCGCCGCTAATCGTAAGCGCACCGCCGCATATAAGTACAGCTTTTAACAGCATGTTAACATACATGCCCGACGTAGAAAGATTTATTCCCCATATTTGCGGTGCGACAATAGTAAACACGTTTACGGCTATAATCGTGCCGAACGCAAGAAATACCTTACTTATGACTGTTTCACGCCAAAGTTTGAATTTTGCTCCGTCGTCGAGCGGAATAGTTGCGACAATACCAGGCAACGTTATAAATAGGATTACTATGTCGAATAGACGTTTGACAAGCCCGAACGTTGCACCGATGAGAGCGACAAGTAGTACGATTGCACAGAGATAAGCGATAAAGTAATTAAACGCTTCGGGATCTATCATGCCGTTCTTTTCCCAACCTGTTGGTATGGGCACAATAGTCCAATCGTAATCACCGAGTATTTTGTATACGCTCGCGTCGAACATACTATCGGGTAAATAGTCGATTGAATAATATTCATTTTTAAATTTATTGAATAGCCACCCGTTGCCTTCCGACCTTATCAACGTCAATTGCCCGAAATCCAAATCGTACACAGGTACGCCGTCTTCGTCGAACATTGCGTTACCGTCTTTGTCCAATCGCGGATTATAAATATCACTTGGATTTATAAATCTATTCCCGTCTTCTTGCAGATACACGATACAATGTTCGTAGCCTGGGATTTCGGTATATCGCTTCGGGCGTTTACGCGTTTCTGGATCCTCGTATTCCATTTCGTACAAATACGCTTTGTATATGCAATTACCGTCTTCATCATATCGGTTAAAGCCTTGAACGTTATCTATATCGAGATCGTAACCGCCGCTCACCGACGTGTCGATTATTTTGTGGGAAATGGGCGCGGTATTACCGTGGTTTATTTCTTTGTCTATCGCGCCGAGCAGCTTGTCCGCGCATGTTACTCCCACTACAAGAATCGTCGCCATAAAGAGCGTTATAAATATCGTGCTCAACGATTGACCTATGGTGCGGACGTGGCTTTTGCTTTCGACGTTCTTGCCGACTATATTCTTAACGACAGCGACAATCGTGCATACGCCGCAAATTGCGACGGACGCGATTATAATAACCCAAAATGCCCATTGTACGCCGTCGAGATTGAGAAAATACGAGCTTAGAGTTTCGCCGTCCGTTCCGCTCGTCGGCGTGGTAACGCTGTCCATACCCGCCACGGCGCGGAACACAGCGAAAACGCTGTCTATAAAACCGAGCAGCCATAGCAATAATTTCATGCCGAGCTGTTCGATCCAAATTGTAAATGACATAATGTACTCCTTGACAAAGTAGTGTCGGTAATGTAAAATATATAAAAACGCAAAGGGGTGCGATATGAAAAGAAAAGGTTTAAGGGTTTTATCTGTTGCTCTCGTGTTCGCGCTGTTATTGCCTGTATTCGCGCTTACGGCATGTACGGACAAAGACAAGGACAAACCGAGCGAGCTTAATGCTATCGAGCAAAGCATAGTCGGGTATTGGACAGCCGACGGTAAGCCCGTAAATGAATTTAAGTCCGACGGCACTTGGACATACAGATTGGGCGAACCGTACAAACCGTTCGAGCAAAACGGTGAAGCCGTCGGCGGCGTGGGCGAAAAATACGGGCATTACTATAAAATCAAAGCTGGCGGTATAGACAGGTATGCCTTTTTCGACGACGAACCCGACAAGCTTTATGATTTACTCGATATAGGCGTAGTATGGCATCGCATGACAGATGAAGAAGTGGCGGAGCGTTTACCATAAGCGGCGGACAACTGCTATTCGTTCGACTACTAAGAGATCGGAATATAGGCATAGCGAGCTCGACATATCGTCGGGCTTTTTCGTACTGTTTTACGGCGGCTCTCGCTTGGGCGCTTTTTCGCTGCGCTCGAAAAAGCCGCATGCTTTGTCGTCGGAGATTCGCCGACGCTGTATGCGGAAATTGCCGCAGTAGCCGCACGGCTTATTGTAAAAGGTATCGCCCGTAGGTAAGTAATATTTGCACTGTATACAGTTGCGTATTTCGTTTGGCATAATTCACTCCTTTTTGTGTTATTGTTGTAACCTATCTTTGCAAATGCGGACGTTATCGGGCACAAGGTCTATAAGCACGCTCGACCGTCCGTTAGCTTGCGCGACTACTCCGACCGTTCCCGTACCCGCAAACGGATCTAACACCGCGCCGCCTAAACGACTGCCCGCGAGTATGCACGGCTCGACGAGCTGTGGCGGGAACGTCGCGTAATGGTTATACTTGCTCCCGACGGTCGCTACACGCCATACCGACCGCTTACGTCGTAAGCCCGTATCGTTCGGAACATTTCCGTGCGCAACATTTTCTACAACTGCTATGTTGTCGAACGCGCGGTTATTTGTATACGCGCCGCCTTGAAACGCCGTGCGATTGACGCTCCTACGTCCCGCATTCGGCCGCACTGTTCCCAAACTCCCGCGCGGCGACGACTTGTCAGATCCGACGCACGGCTCTTGTATGGCGGCGTAATCGAAATAATACCGTTGAGATTTGGAAAACAGCAGTATATATTCGTGTGCGGACGTACAGCGGTCTGTAACGCTTTCGGGCATACAGTTGGGTTTGTCCCAAATTATCACTTGCCGCCAATACCAACCGTCTTGCCGCAAAGCAAAAGCTAATAGAAACGGTATTCCGATTAGGTCTTTGGTTTTGCAGTTTTCGGCTAACGTTGTTTTCAACGGTAGTGCAACCGAGCCGCGATTAGTGCCTTGCTTATAGTTCTTCGCGTTCTCGGGGTAGTTGGACGCGCCCTTGCGACTGCCCGAATAACTGTCGGCTATATTTACCCATAGCGTGCCGTCGGGTTTTAATACGCGCTTAACCCCGCGAAACACGTCGGTCAATCGGTCTATGTACTCGTCAACCGAGTTTTCAAGTCCGATTTGCCCGACAGCCCCGTAATCGCGCAGTCCGTAATACGGCGGCGACGTCACGCAACAGTCGAACGTATTATCGGACAGTCGGGCAAGCTCTGTCGTCGCGTCGCCGCAAACGATACGATTTGTCATGCGTCACTTTCCTTTTGTGTCTTTTTTTGCAAGCATTCTTTAAGATCGCGTATAAAGAAATTGGGATCGAAGCGCGTTATGGTTTCGACGTTCCCGTTGATGAACTCCGTATCGATACCTTGCGTTTTGCAAAATTCGGACACCTGCAAGTCCGCCAAAAAATACTTTTCGGCAGCGGCGGCGCGGCGGCGTACGGCGTTTATAATGTGTTGCGGTATTACGTTTTTTCTCATGTGTAATTGCCCGCCCAATCGGACATACCCGCAACTATCATCGGAACACCTACGAGAATTACGAATATAAAAATAATGCCTGTCGTGTAGTATATTATTTTTGTTTTAGCCGATTTCTTTTTTGCTTCGTCGCCGCCCGCGCTAATCCATGTTGCGGCAACGGCAACACCATAAGCGATGAGAAGAATAATACCTATCGGTACTACTACTTTCCATATTTCGCTCCACAAGTCGGACAGTGCGTCACTGAACGACGTAAAGCCTTCTGCCGCCAAAAGCGGCAAATGTAATTTGTTCATACTAACTCCTTAACATTTAATTTTCGGCGGTTTAACGTCGTGCCGACCGACAATTCGTCGTTTAGACGGTTTCTAACAGAATTTTGCAGCCGAATGCTGCGCGAAACGGAAGCTTTTACGCTTGTTTTTACTACTGCGCCGAATGAGCGCGTTCTACGGCGCGCGTGCGCGGTTTATCTTTGTGTTTTTCATACACACTCCTTTATTTCATGCGCGGCTTGCGCCTGGCGCGTATTACGAGTATAACGACAACGAGCAATAACACCGCGCCGACGCAGATAGCAATAATTGCCCACGTATTAAGGCGATAGGGAATATCGAACTCATAGACGGCGACGTTGCCGAGCGCGTCGGTCACGGTCAAAACGTAATGCCCGTTCTCGGTAAGCGTCTTGCCGACGTTGCAACCGATTTCTTCGCCGTCCTTTGTGAGCTTGAACGTTACATTGTCTTTATCGACTGCGGCAATCTTGTACGCGTTCCCGTCCTTTGAAATAGTAACTGCGGGCGGGGTGCAGTCGGTAGATACAGTCAGCTCAAACGGCACGCCGCCGCAATCGAGCGTAACGACGTACACGCCCGTTTGCTCGAACGCCAATACTTCGCTGTCCGTCACGGCGAACGTCGCACCGTCTTTCGTGACCGATACTATGCGCGTACCGACAGGAAGCTGCTGTTTAACCGTTTGCATGCGGCTCGGTAGTATGATGAAAACACAAGAAACGGAATTGCCGAGTGCGTCGGTGAGCGTAAGCTCGTATTCGCCGCTGTCAATAAACCGCGTTGGCGTATCTTCGATGACAACTCCGTCCTTTTTCGTCACGACGGTAAGCGGCTCAGCTGTATCGAGCGTGACGGGTTTGGACGTAACCGCGCCGTTCGGTACGGACAGCGTGTAGTCTACCGTCAAGTCAATAGTGAACGATATGGTAACTGTATTGCCTGCGTAATCGCTTGCCGTTATGTAATAGCTCCCCGCGTCCGAGAACGTCGTGCCGCTTTCTACGTCCTTAATCTTGTTGCCGAGCCTGTCCGCAAGATATAGATAATCGTACCCGTCGGCTGTAATCGAAACGTCTGACTTTGCCGCGCCACCGTTTTCCACGCCCGACAACACTATCGTCGGCGGGGTGAAATCGAGTACGATTATGAGCTTAACGGTGTTGCGGTAATTATCTGTAACGGTAATCTCGTATCTGCCCGCTTGCGTGAGCGTGCCGCCGTTCTCTATTGTGTAGTTGTCTACGTTTACAACGTCGAACACTTGCGTCGGCTCGTTGACGGTAAACGTAATAGGCGCGTTGGCGTACAGTACGTCGTCTATCTCGTTATACTTGCCGCCGACTGTGTAATCGACGGCGTTATCTAACAGTACGGTAAATTCGAGCTTATTGCCCACGTCGTCGGTTAGCGTAAAGTAGTACAACGTGCCTTGCGACAGTACGGTGTTCATGTTGTACTTGGTCGCGCCGAGCTGTCCGCTCCGCGCAGTATAGTAACGCATAGACACGCCTGTTTCTTGCCATTTAATTGAGAACGCTTTGTTTGTCGCGCCGTCGGGTTCGATGACGTTGCCGTCACTGTCGGTAATCTCGAATACGGGCAATATAGTGTCTATCTCGAATGTATACTCGACGAACAGCGACAGGTCTTGCGCGTTGTGCAAGAATACAAGATACTCGAATGACGTATCGTCATCTGCGGTAATGTTGTACGTCGTTTGCGCCGCGCCCGTTTGTATGGAGTAACCCGTGAACGGTCGGCGTTCGCCGCCCGCGTGCAGAGTGTAAAACTCCGCGACGTCACCGCTATCGAACGTAAACGATACGTTCTTGTTCGTGCGTCCGCCGTCTTTGACGCCCGCGAGCTTGCCGCTCGGCAAGCCTTTCAAAAAGAATATGGGCGTAAGCTCCACCGTGCGGCGGTAGTTGTCCGTCACCGTTGCGCCGTACTTGCCGCCGACGGTGAGTGTGTACGACAACGTTGCGGCGGTAATCGGAACGCCCGCACCGTCCGTATCGAGCACGGTTTTAGATCCGTCGTACTCGATTTTATACAGCGTTAAGCTCGTGATGACGTTGTATCTATCTGACGTCACAAAAGAAATTTTGCAATCGGGCTTGTCCGCCGCGAGCGAGCTGTGCGTCATGGTGGGCGCATTGCCCGCTATATACACGTCAAATACAAGAGCGTTAAGCGAACGGTCGAATATTGTTATCGTATACTTGCCGCTTGTAAATTCTTCCGAGCCGAGTATAGGCAGTTCATCGGCTTGCGTATAATATTTTGTCGTGTTGCCTTTTTCGAGTTTAAGCGTTACAAAGCTGTCGGCATTATCTAACAGGGCATTGAAATCGAGCGACAGGAAATACAGCGTTTCGTTCTGCGTGTAGTCATAATTCAGTACAAACTCATTGTCACCGTCGCCCAATGTCGCAGTGACGCGCGCCGTCGGCAGCTCCGCGTCGGAGTAGATTATATACTGCTCGACGTTGCCCGCGCCGTCGCGTTCGGTAATCAGATAATAGCCTTGACGGTAATCGTCAATGTCTAACAGAGTAGAGCCGCTCTCGATTAAAAATTCTTTTTGTGCCGTTTCTTCTGCGAAATCGCCGAGATACCGTGCCGTCACGGTGTACGGCATTTCCGAAATGTACGACAGGCTCGGCAAGCTCCACAGCGCGGTCGGGCGCGCGAACATGCGCGGCAAGCTCTTGTAATCAAGCAAGTAATCGGGCAGTATGGGGCTGTTGCGAACAAGGCTTTCGGGTTCGGTATAGTACTTATCGTTGCCGCCTACGGTCGCTGTTTGCCGTGTAGACACATAGCCTTTGGCGTATTTCTCTATTGCGGCGTTTAGCGTTTTTTCGTCTTCGTACTTTTGCGCAACGCTCTCGTTGCTCGGCGACACGTACATAAACCCGCCCTGCACAGGCGTCACTCTGAACTCGCGCTCGTTTGCTATGGCAAACGCAAGGGCTTTGGCGTAGCTCTCGAAGCTGTACCGCCCCGCAACATCTTTGTTGGGCGTGGTGAATATACGCGCGGGCAGAGTGACGACGTACCAAGCGTTGAGCTTGTACGCGTCGCGCATGGCTGCAAGGTTGCCGAACGTATCGGTTTTGTATACCGTCGCGGTCGCGCTTGTGACGTTACCCGCGCGGTCGGTTACGCGGAACAAGTACGCGCCGTTGTCGCCGCGCGGCGCAAAATCGTACTGCGTATACTTACCGTTTTCGTACAGCTCGATTTTATCTACGCCGCTCAATGCGTCATCGCCGCTCGCAGTAAATAAGGTATTGGTATATCGCTCGAACGCTATGCCGTTTGTCGAGAACGTGAGCGTAGGCGGCGTTTTGTCGATTATGACAGTCGCGCTCGTGACGTTGCCCGCGCGATCGGACGCAGTAAAGTCGTAAGTGCCTTCCGCCGTAAACACGCTCCCGCTCGTATACGGCGCGGCGGACACCGACGGGGCTTTGCTCTCATCGGTCGATGAAAACGAATACGACACCGTTACGGGACTTTCGTAACGCTCGACTTTCCATGCGACCGATGAGCTGTCGCGCGTTATCTGCGACGTTCCCGTTGTTCCGTCGGCAAACGTGAGCGTCGGGGCTTTACGGTCAACGATAATTTTTGTCGTTGTTGCGTTCCCTGCTTTGTCGGTAGCGGTTATTGTATACTCGCCGTCGTCGATTAACGCCTGCCCCGACGAGTAGGCTATATTCGTTTTTGTGCCGTTCTCTCCAACGTATGAGTACGTCGCTGTTATCGGACTTTCCCACTCGGCATACGAGAACGTCGCCGAGCCGTCGCTGTTGCCGTACTCGAACGAGCGCGACAACACGGGCGCGGTGTTGTCTACATACAGCGTCGTGCTTGCGGAGTTGCCCGCCGCGTCGGTCGCGGTGATGACGTACTTGCCCGTAGCATTCAGGCGCATGCCGCTTGTGTATGCACGCGCCGAGCTTGTACCGCTCGACGTTGTGTGCGTGTACGTCGCGGTTATAGGGCTTTCCGCTTCCGACGCGCTGTAACTCGCGTACACGCTCGTTTTGGAGTATTGCAACGTCGTAAATTCGGGCGGACTGCGGTCTATTATGACTGTGCATGAACTCGAATTACCCGCTGCGTCCGTTACTGTAATGACGTGTTTGCCTTGTTGAGTGAGCTTGTCGCCGTTCTTGTAGTATTCGGCGGGCATGGTGATTACGCGTTTTGCCGCGCTGTCGTAATACGAATACACGCGCGTCGCCGTTTGGTTTATGGGACTTTCGTTCGACGTTGCCGCTGGGAACGGTAGAGTATACGAACTTGCTTTTGTGTATTTTATAAGCGGCTTGCCGAGCGCGTCGTAAAATTCATCGGCAAAGCGCGGCGCGGTCTTGTCTACGAATAAAGTAACGCTTGCCGAATTACCCACATTGTCCGTCGCGGTGATTATATATTTGCCTTCGTCGGTTAGCTTTACGCCTTGCGCGTATTCGCCGCAGTCCGAGCCGTTGCGACTGTATGTGCCGAATGTATATGTATTGTCTTTCCATGTAGACGAAACCGACGATTGCGAGTATTCGGCGGGCGCAGACAGAACGGGCTTTGCATTGTCCGCTTTTGTAGAGAACGTCACGCTGAAATTATCGCGTTGACTTTTAGCACGATTGGCGTTTTGCCCCGGTCCTGCGTGTAGGTTGCTCCACGTTATATATGCGCCGACATAGTAATCAAACGATACGGTGCAAGTGCCAGTGCTTGCCGCAACGCTTGCAAGCTTGACTGTTTTTACAGTGGGGTTTATTCCAAGTGTGTGCTCGTCCATATTGTGGCTCGTCACTTTCCAACCGTTAGCTGCACCGAAACTTATAGATTGTTGAACCTGTAAGACTCGGCTGTCGGTAAACGGATTGCCATTATAAAGAGTGCCGCTATTCGTATTTACTTTTACTATCGGCATTGCGCAGGCATCGTCGCACGGGTGTGCCAGATATGGGTTATGCCGTCGTTGCCAAAGCCGATCGCCATTGCAAATGAATGTGTATAATTTGTTTTTTGGCATTTCGCTTTTTACGTTGAGATAGAGCGAAACCGAGCCGTCCAACGCGTGTTTGGCGGGATTGAAATACCATTTGCTGTCCGACATGTCAGCTTTCGGTACATTCCATGATTTTCCGTCATTACGAGTAATATAAAGCTCGAACCAATTACGCATGCCGCTAAAAGTGTCGGACACGCTGTCAACGTCGTCGCTATGTGTGCCGCCGTTCACTTGTCCGCCGATTGTGCTAAACGTCATGCTTTTACTCGTATTGGGTATTGTCAGATACAATTTATCGGTCGTTGTATACGACGGCGCGGTTTCTTCGGCAACAGCTTGTGGCGCATGCCGAGCTGTGCCGAAAAACAGCATAAGTGCGAGTATGCCGAGCAATACGGCAATAATCGTCGTTGTTATGAGAGTGCGAGTTTTAAGCCTATATTTCATCTTGTGAACTCCTTTTATTGATTTAGCGGCTTTTTCGCCGCGAGCTGCTTGATTATATTTTTGAGCTTTGCGCTCTCGGCTTTGAGCCAACGCTTATTGAGCGCGTTGGCGTAATCTATCGCCGAGTCGCACGCTTCGATGAGCTTGTCCGTATTGTGGTCGAAAAACGCGCGTTCGAGCGCAATGCCTATCTTGTCGGGTACTTTGCTTTTAATGCTGTACATAAGCGGCATAAGCCGTTCGTCCGCGCCGTCGAGCGGGTCGAACGGACGCGGCGGGTCGTAGATTGCGGCTTCGCGCAGCTCGTCGACGGTCGCTTGCATGTCTGCGCGTTGCTGTGCCGCAAACTCACGACTGCGCGCAATGTACAAGCTCCGCGCCGCGAAATTGTAGTAGTGCGCTTGCTCGTCGAACACGGTCGGTTCGGGCGGAGCGGGCGGCGCGCCGTCTACGGGCTTGTACAGTCGGCGCAGCTCGAACACAGGCTCGAATTTCGCGCGTATAGGGTTTTTGCCGAACGCAAGCACTATGGCATTGCCCATGTTATCGGGCGGGGAATTTAGTTTTTCAAGCTCGGACGGGTATATAAGCGGCACGCTTTCGGCAGCCGTGTTTACGTTGAAATGCGCAGTTCCGTCGCCGTCGCTGAACGAAATATGCCGCTGCTTGGTTTTGCCGCACAGTTCCGAAAACTCTTTGATTGTCGTGTTATCGTTACTGCCTATAAACACCTTTATATTGCTGTTGTCGCGTATAATCGCCGCGTCGTCTTTGCCGTAGATAACGTCGAGCTGCGCATAGCTTTGAATAATCGGCAGCATGAATATCTTGCGGCTCGCGCCGACGGCGAGTATCTTTCGTATGTTCGGGAATTTCGGCAGGTTTCCGAACTCGTCCATAATGACGTAAACGTTGCGTTTCAGTTCCTCGTCGGACGTTTCGTTTTTGCGGTAATTCCGCCGCGCTTTTCCGACCAATATCTTATATAGCTGCGTGACGAACAGCGTCACCAAAAAATGCCTATTCTCTTTCTCGTCGGGTATTTTAATAAACAGCGCGGTCGGCTGTTCGTCGAACCTGTCAACGTCAACGTCGTTACCGCTAGTGAGCCGCCGCACGCCGCTGTCGGCAAACCCGACGATATAGTTCTGCGCGGTAGACAGGTACGACGTGAGCTGTCTGTCTTGTGCGGACAGGACGGTGTTCGCAAGCCCTGCGGCTTTGCTGAATTTGTCGCGCCCCGCCGAAAGATATTCGGACAAGACGTTAATATCTGCTTCGGTAGCGTAATCGGTAAGATTTTTGTACAGCGTGTGCAGGTTAAATTCTTGTTCGGCGCACCCGCCGTCGCGCAAATCTTCCCACATGGCGAGCGCGAGCGCGAATATTAGATTGCGCGCGCCCTGCTCCCAAACAGGCTCTTGCTGTGACGTTATAGGGCAAATAGTATAGATGACGTCTTGAATATCTATAAATATCTCGTCGGTCAAATCCTGTATATATACCTTGCGCGCAGTGTCCGCTTGTTCTTCTGTCGCGTAAGCCATACCGTCGAATAAATATTCGCCTTGCTGTTTGTTTGCCGCAGCCGCTTGTTCGTAAGTGTCGTATACCGCACCGTCGGCAGCTATATACTTACCGCTTTTTTGAGTGACCTGCGCTTCGGTTATTCGAGCGGCTTCTGCGTCCTTTATCTGCCGTGTTTTTTCGATTACCGCCGCAAACGGATTCCAACGCGCCGAACGGTACGGGTCGGCGACGTCGATTACAAGCACGTTATAGCCCTGCGCGGCGAGCGTTGCCGAGTGCCGACGGTATAACTCGCCTTTGGGGTCGGTTATAACTATGCTCGGCTTGGTCTTTGTTCGGCATAGTATCTGAACCGTCGGGTCAACGAACGTCGTGGTCTTGCCGCTGCGCGTCGTGCCGATTGTAAGCGTGTGTATTGGCTTTGCAAGCACGACCGTTATGTCTTTGCCTTGTTTGCGCGCGTACACGGGTACGCCGTCGGCGACGTCGCCGAGCTTGCTGTATGACGTTATAGCCATGTTATCGCTTTTCGCTATGTCTGCATGGGCGAGCCACCGACTGTCTTCGATGTCGTTTACTTTAAGCACGCGCCGACCGCTGCGCATTTCCCGCGCGGCGAGCATGACAGCTATGCCGACGACCGAGCAAAGGAATATTACCCATACGCGATAGTCCGACAGTCCGAGCGCAAGCGCGGCAAACAAAGCGAAATCCTTGCCTTGCGACAACAGCCCGACAATTACGGCTACGACAGCCCAAAGTACCACAGCTCCGACCGAACACAGACCTATGAGCGCGCCAATCGATAGGCGTTTGTTCGTATTTCTACCTTTCTTGCTCAACGCTTGATTTAACTCCTATTGCGTTTTGTGTTATTTGTTGCCGCCACTTGCTCGAATTCTATTTCGCGTTCGGCTTTGGCGAGATCCCGCCGAAAATCCGCCTGTACGGTCTTTTCACCGCCGCTCACCATGCGCAACGCCGTTTGTATAACGCGCGTCCCATGCTCGCGCCGACGTCGCGCCGCAGCTTTGTGCTGTTTGCATGTCTTCGGATTTCCGCGCACTTTCGCTTTGGGATTGGTGCGGTAGTTCTTTACCATGCCCAAAACGACGTTGCCGAGCCGTGACCTGTATTCGGCTGTAAGCCTTTTGACGTAATCGGTTTTAGTACCCGTTTCTGCAAGAGCTTTGCCGCGACGCGCTATCTCATTTAGCGTCTTTTTGTGTGCGTCCAAAGCGTCGGGGTTATGCCGTAAAAGC
This sequence comes from uncultured Christensenella sp., assembly GCA_910577945.1. GTDB lineage: Bacteria > Bacillota > Clostridia > Christensenellales > Pumilibacteraceae > Anaerocaecibacter. The sequence goes on from CAJTNI010000022.1 coordinate 21,185, forward strand.
ATTTGCGCGACGGTATCTATTTCCGAGCGGTAGGGCGCGATATTATCGCTATTGTATTGCAACCGTCCGCTTTGGGGGAGCTTGCCCGCGAGCGAGCAGAGCGCGGTATACAAATCCCTATCGGTCGGCACGACGTTCAGCCCGCGTATACCGTTTACCGCCGCATTGCGGTAGTTGTATAAATCTTGCTTGTGTTGGTCGAGATATGCCGTTGCCGACATGCGATATTCGGTCAATGCTTTCAGCGGGAGTTTGTATTTCTCGCGGTAGTGCAGTTTGCCGTACTTATCTCGATACTGCGGTTCTTTCTCGTAAAACGTAAAGTGTATGTGCTTGTTCTCGGTGTTTTCGTGCATGGCTGCGAGTAGTGCAATGTTGGCGGGCTTAAATCCTGCATTTTTGAGAAACCCGCCAAAAGTTTGCTGCACGAGCTTTTCCATGTCTTCATACCCGACGAGCTTGCTTTGCGCGGTCGGCAAGCTCAATATGCCGTGCCATATCGCGCCTTGCGTTTTTCGTGCGCCGTCAATCCACTCGTTAAGTTCTCGTTCGGTCATCGCGCCGTTCAAATCAAACGCGCCGAGCGTATTAAACCGTGTCATGTAGTCATCGATACGCCGCGCTTCGGACTTGTCGGGCAAGCGATTAGATAAATCCATTTCAAGCCGCCGTGCCGCGTGTTCGCGTAAAAGTTCGTCATCGGGGCGGTCTGCTTTTTCACCGTCGGCGATGTAGTGAGCTACGTCGGTTTCGCCCGGTGCGGCATTGCACGAGTAAAACCGTCGATTGCTTGCCCATTCCGCTTTTCGCTTTGCCGACCAACTTTCGATCGGCTTTGGCGACGTCCACTCTATGTTAAAAACTACTGCGCTTTTACTGTCCATTACTCACTCCGTAACCGCATTAAGTCGTCTTTTATGCCCGCTACAAATTCGGGCAGGTCGCAAAGCGAGCCGTCACGCAGTGCTTCGGCGTTCACGTCATCGCCGTCGAGTTCGGCGGTCTTTGCGTTGTATAGCCCCGCAATAAGAGTTTCGATTATGCTATGGGCAATAAACAAATCGTCCAAGCCCTTGCGCAATTCTTTAAGCTCGCGTCCGACGGACGGGTCGTGACGGCGTTTTTCTTTTTCTGCGGCGACGTCTTTTCCGAATACGCGCGCGTACAACGTCGGAACACCGATATTTAATGCGTCGTTCAATACCGCATTTCGGCTTTTGTATTTCTGCGCAATCTCGTTGATGAGCGACAACGTTTCGACGTCATGAACGAGAACGGAAAAGATATTGGCGTTGGGATTGAGTTTTTTACTCATGGCGAGTTCCTTTTGTGTTTTTATTACGGCGATAGCCGCTTAAAGCGCGTCAGCGCGTCCGAGCCGTAGGCTCGCAAGCGGAACTCGGTGTCCGAGTTGCCGCAATTCAGCGATTAACAATCATTAACAAAAAATTCGACAAGATTAACAATGCTTTTTGCTTTCTTTATATAGCGGGGTCGAATTTTCGTTTGATTGTTAACCGCCCTTATCCTGCTTGTTCAGAAAGTACAGGTCAAATTGGGTTCAAACGGGGTACAGCATGTTGTTGTAGGGGGAAGCAATGCCCGTTGTGTGAGCGCAGCGGTTCGGCGCGGTATTCCGCCCACGCGTTCGGCTTTTCGGTCGCCGCCGCTCGCTTGCGCTCGCGGAGCGCTTCGCGCGGAATCACACAAAAAGGGGTTGGACGCTGCGGCGCGGCTTAAAACGGTAAATCGTCGCCGTCTACGGGCTGCATGTCCGAAACGCCGCCGCTCGGCGGTTCGGGTTCATCGCCCGCGCGCGAGCTTGCCGACTTGGGCGTAAGAAACTCTATCTCGTCCGCCACCACGTCGAACGACGTGCGTTTTATGCCGTCGCGGTCTTCGTACTGCCGTCGCTGCACAGAGCCGTTTACGCCGACTTTACTGCCCTTGAACAGATATTTCGCGCAACGGTCGGCGAGTTGACGCCAACAGATAACGTCGAAATAATCCGCGACGCGTTCGCCCGCTGCGTTGGTGAACGGGCGGTTGACCGCCATGTTAAACCGCGTAAAGCTCACTCCGCTTTGTGTTGCGCCGCTTTCGGGGTCGCGCACAAGATTGCCGATTAAGATGATTCTGTTCATGGTAACTCCTTTTGATTTGGGTGTGCCGCGAGCTGACGCTCGCGGTTGAATAGGTTAAAATTGATTTAGAACCGCGCGCCTTACGGCGCGGGGGAATAGCACAAAAGAGAATTATGTCACCGTAATACGTAGTACCCGTAAACACACCGAGTGCCGCCGCGCGAGCAATCGTAGGTATCGTTAAGAACGCCGTCTATAACCGCCGCGACATGACCCGATAATGACGTTATAATCCGCCCGTCTGGCAGTTCATTGGCGCGCAAATGAGTCTTGCAACCTTGACCGACTTGCATTGTTGGTTTCCACTCGAACCCGAAATGCTCCATAATCTTGCGCGTGGTGTCTTTCTTAACGCCCGTGCGTGCTGACGATTTCTTTTTGTGCTTTTCGTTCTTACCGAAACTGTTAATTATAGCGTAAACGTCTTTGTACGGTATTTTGGTTGCTATGGCAATCGCTCTGCATACGCAATCACTTGTTTTTCCCTTAAATCCCGCTGCCGCGCGTCCGCCGTCGTTGTACACAAAATCCATATCGTCACCGCCCCGAACTGCCGCTACCGCCGCTACCGCTCGGCTTACCGTTATTCTTTTTTGTGTTCTTTCCGTTCCGAGTCGAGAACGCCGACGGGTCATATCGTTTAGATAAAGTCGAACATGCTTTTTCGGCAGTGCGGCGAGCATAAGCGTCGCCTTTTTGCGGTCGGTACAGTCCGCTCGAACGAAAACATCGCTCGACCTGTGCCGCGTCGCCGCCGCTGAAAAATGCGAGCATATTACACAGCTTAAAGTCGCTCACCGAGTGATCGCCGCAAAGGTTTTCCCCGCGCATTAGCGCGTCGAACTCGTAACCGACTTTACTGCTGCGTATCTTGTCGATTAGGGCGTTATCGTCCATGCCGAGCGGCATGCTCGGCGCGACGTAAGACTGCACTTTTGCGAGCTTGCTTTTGAGTATACTGTTAAGCTCCGCGCTCGGCGGGTTTATTTCTTTCGGCGCATTGCCGTAAAGATTGCCCGTCATTGACATAAACCGCGCGCTGTCGTATGTTTCGAGATCGAGTTCGATATTCCTATTCTGATACCCGTCGGGGCGGTTGCCTGCGTAAAAGATATGTAAGCCGCGACCCGACACCGACTTTTCAATGTACGTGCCTTGCGCCGCGTCAATGAACTGTTGCGCAAGCGCGCTCGGCTTGCCGTTCTCGTCAAGGTGGTGGTCGAGATCGATACACGTCATGCCGCTACCGCTCATCGCAAAAGCAAGCCCGTCGAGCTTGTAGTGCCTGGCAAACGCTACGGCTTTGTCGAACGTCGCCCACGTTGTCGGGTCGTCCGACTTTGCCCATTTGAGATACTTAACGTCTGACGCGCCCTTGTTGGGCGATAGCAATATCTTTTTGATTTTGCCGTCTACCTGTTCGGTGCGGAACGCGACCCAATTCAGCAAGGCTTTCATCGTGTCGGGTATGTTGTCAAGGTTTGTCTTGAACTTGTACGGCTCTTGCGGCGGGGCAGGCGGTGTAGCCGTATTGTTTTCTTTTTGTGTTTTTCCTGCTTGTTTGCCGTAAAGCCGCGCGTAAGTCTGCCCGATACGTTCGACCGTTTTTGCTATGTCGTCGCGTTTATAGCTCCCGTAAAACACGCCTTGCGTATCGAGCATGGATTTAATCTTACCGTCAAGCTCGATAGACTGTTTTTCGTCATGCACGCGCCCTTCCGTTTGGAACGTCGCGTCTTTCGGACGGGTCATAAGCATATTGAAATTGTCAAAGCTGTCGTAATAGCTGCGTATCTGCTTTGCGTACTCGTCATCAATTTTGCCGTCGCCGTATACAAGCCCCAACAGTACAGGGCTGTCGGTGACGATTACGTCCGTGCTTGTGCGTATACGGTCGAAACGTCGATACTGCTCATCGGTAACGTGCTTTTGGTCGTTGAGTTCGGCGGTGCGGTTTTCGAGTACAAGCTCTTTGGCGTACTCGCTCACATATTCGACGTTGTAGCCCGCTTTCTTTAATGCGGCTGTAAGTTCGAGAGCGGCGGTGGTTTTGCCACACGACGGTCCTGCGTAAAAATTGACCATGAGCGGCTTTTTATGCTGTTCGGTCGGCGCGTCAACTGTATCAACATTTCCCGAAATGTTGCCAATGGTAAAGCTGTGCGCACGCGAGCGGTCGTACTTGACGCTGAACGACGTGTTCGAGCGTTCGACGTCGCCAAGCATTTCAAGTCCTTTCCAAAAGTCTTTGCTTGTAGGGCGGTCTGCTCCGAAATCTATGATTTCGTGCATTTCGCTCGCTTTGTCGTTCCAACCGTCGAGAAAATCACGGAACAGCGCGGCTTCGGCTTCCGTCATACGAAGCTGCACCGTCTGCGTTGCGCGCGTTCCGCTTATCGGCGGCGTGCGCTCGGTAACGTCGTCTGCAAAGTCTTTCGGAAAATCTTGTCGGGCGACGCGTTCTTGCCGCTCTCTGCGTGTTTCTGCGCTTTCCGAGTGTTCAATCCATGCGTCGTATACGGATTTATACGATACGTCGAGAACGTCGGCGAGTTTACCGAACACGCGTTTACGCATTACGCTGTCGTCGTTGCCGAGTTCGGAATAAACGTCTTTGCCGCTCATCAGCGCGTCGCGCACTGTTCCGAACGTAGCTTTCTCATTAAGCGAGCTTGCAAGCTCATCGGTCGGGTATTGCCGAGAATACCATTCTTTAACGCTCGATTGTAAACTTTCTTTTTGTGTTTTCTCTTGCGGCTGTGCCGTTCTCTCGCGTTGCCGCTCGCGATCGCAAATGTAATCGGTCGCCTTTGACGCGTCGAACGCCGCGTCTATAAGCGTCTGCGGGTCGTCGCGTATGTCTTTCGCCCAACTGCGCACGTACTCCGCGCTGTTCTCTATAACTCGCTCGGAATGGTCGAGTCCAAGCTCGGCGGCTATAAGCACGCTCGACAATTCCGCAACAAGTTCTTCACGCGCGTATGCCTTGCTTCCGAACGCTCCGCTCTTGCGGTCGAGCCGTGAATTATGCCCCGTACTGTGCGCCATTTCGTGCAGTGCCGTATTGTAAAAGAACTCGTCCGACTTGAACGCTGCGCGTTCGGTTAAGTGGATTTCATCGGACGACGGGCTATAATAGTTTCGACCGTTGCCGTCGTACCGAATAGGGCATTGGCTGTCTTCGATAACGCGCTCGATACGCTCGTTACGCGCCGACACGTCGGCGGGAGTGAGTTCGGGCGCATGGTACGGCTCTATGCCCACAACGTCGCCTGCGTTAAATACATAGTAGCCGCGAGCGAACGACTGCAAGTTTTTCCGCTTGAACTCTTGCCGCTCGGTGAACGTCATGTCCTTGATTTCTTCAAGGATCGCGGGCATATCCGCGTCTTTGCCCGTGCGTTTATCTATCGTCTTGTACAGTTCGATAGGCACGCCTTTCGCACCTTTTTTAACAGTATAGCCGTTATCTTTGGCTTGATTGAACGTAATCCAACGCGGATCTTGCTTGAACGCAAGCATGAGATTTAATGCGTTCATGCCGCGATACCGCGCGCCGCTCACTGCGTTGTATGGCATGGCGGCAATGCCTTGCATACCGTTGTCCCATGGCATTGCGCCCGCGTCGAGCCGCGACAGCACGCGGTCTACAAGAGCTTGCCGCGCTTTGCTTAATTGCTTGCTTTCTTCACTCATCATCGTTCACCGTAAATTCGTCGATAGGCTTGCCGTATGTGCCGTCGTCGGCGTTGGCGATTATATCGTCAAGCGAGATTTGTCCGTCGAGCATGGGCAACTCGTCGGGTATGTCTTTCTTTTTTGTGTCTTTCATCGTCCTGCTCCTTTGTCGCGCTCTCGCGACGGTGTACCGTTCTCGATAAGCTCGGCAACGGCTTGAATTTCTTTCGGTTCGTATGCGGCGAGTATGCCGTACAGCTCGGCATACAGCTTGTCCAAGCGTTCGGGCGTAAGCCCATGCTTGGCGGCTGTCGTTTCTAAGTTTTCGTTACTCATTTGATAACTCCTATTTGCGTTATTTAATTTCTAAAATTACAAACTCGTTTTTGCCCGACGCAGATTTTATGCCATTTTGCTTAATGTATTTGGCAAATCTTGTTGCCGCTTGTTGTTCTGTATTTGCATACACCGTCCAATTAAGCGGTTCAGCATAAAAACCGCATAAAAACTTTCTCATGATTTTACTCCTTTTTATGTTTTATTTAACAATATTGTGTCGGCTTATATAGTTGTCAGTTGTTGTAATATAATCATATATGTTTGTGAAAATCGATATTATCATTGTTATTGGCGAGAATAAAAGACCGAGCACAAGCAGAGTTCTGTCCAAAACCGAAGAACCAAGCGCCTCTAAGCTTTCTTCACATAACTTACAGTTCTCAATGCTTTCACCAAAATGTTTTTTGCACCATTTAACTTTGCCTTTATAGACTAGATATTTAGTGCGTTCATCTTTTTTTATTGTTTTGAAATAATGGTTGCTACACCGCTTATATGTCCGATTTACTTTTCTAATGGCTTTAAGCTGTTCGGATCTTTCTTTTCTTGCGCGCTTTTTGTTCATACGCTTGCAAAAAGCAAGGTTACGCTTACAGCAACGATACTCACGATTGATTTCTCGCATTTCTTTTTGTGCATTTCTCATGGTTACGCCGCCTTTGAATAACGACTATTGAGTTCAGTGCGCAGCTCTGTATCAAGCTCGGCAATCTCGGCGTTGATTTTATTCAAACGTGCTTCCAATGAATTTTTAGCGATTATCGCCGCGTCGTTCACGTCTGCAAATTCGGGAATATTCAGTTTGAACTTTAATTCAAAACTTACACGCTCTAAATCGCGCAAAGCACAATAAATCTCGGTGTGCCGTTTGTCAAGCTCTCGTAATTTCTTTTTGTGCTCTTTTATAATGTTATCGACAGCGACGGTATCGGAAGCGGGGAAATGACATAGTATCTCAACGCCATTAGTATCGATACGCCGACGTTGTTTCAATTCGTCGCTTAAAAACCAGCAACCGTCTACCATTCCGACCATGTATTTCTTTTCGATAACGTCCGACGCGTCGCGTCTGCCGTTATTCAGATAAATCGATACAAACGCAACGGCATGCTTGTACTCATTGCCGTATATGCCGTTAAGCTCGGTGGGCGTGAACTTGTACTGTTTGTAGCGTTTGCCGTCTTCGCGGTTCTCCGTGCGCTTTACGACAATAGGCAAGTCGTCCGACGATACATATACGCTATACCAATCGCCTAATTTTTGCACGGTGTCAAATCTGCCGAAATCGCTTGTAACGGTAAAAGTGTAGCCGTCGTACTGTGCGTCACTCAATCCGAAAACGTAATGCTCGACGTTAGGACGGTATACGCCGCCATAGCCGAACGCCGTATCTTGATATTGCCGTACAAGACATTCTTTCGGAATTTTCAAGTACATATTTAAGCTCCTTTCGAGTGTTTTCTCGGTAGAGCTTTTTGCAAAATGCAAAAAGCCCATTGGTAATTGTCGTTACCAATGAGCTTTGAAATTTCCTTAAAAAGAAAATCCCGTGTCGTCTGGATCCCGACACGGGATTTAACTTGTTGACACCCGTCGTTACTGACGTTATTACGGTGTTGGCGGAGCGGGTGGGATTCGAACCCACGAGCCCTTGCGGGCTACCTGATTTCGAGTCAGGCCCGTTATGACCACTTCGATACCGCTCCATGATTCGATTGTGTCGGCGTTGCGAGAATATCGCACAGCGCTTGTATATTCTAGCAAAGTATTGCGGTGGTTGTCAAGTTATTTTTATCTATTTGATAATAGTTAATCAAAGTTTGGTCGATTTAATTTATCGGTAACAAAAAAGCGAGATACAGTGTCCAAATAGTATGAGAAAGGAAAGTATGACAATGGAAACAATAGGCAGCGCGGAAGAGCGGATAGCGGC
>CAJTNI010000023.1 GCA_910577945.1 uncultured Christensenella sp.
GACCTGTACTATAATAACTCTTTCGCCTTGGTCAATGGGCTTATCGCTGCATACGACCAAGTTCACTTCGTTGATTGTAGCATTGCCCGTAAGATTTATTTCCGTATTGGCTATACCGATACTGCCAATCAACGAGCCGTACCGCCTGCGCCGCGCGTCCGCGCGCTCCAACCTCGCCACCCTCAGCCAATCTCGCCTTTGCGCAAGCGCGGCGATATGCGCGCCGAACAACAGTATCGCCGTCAACAGCACAAACACGAACGCTTCGCCCGCCGAGCCGTGCAGCATGCGCGTGACGAACGACGCCGTCATCAGCGAGCCGCCGAGCGCGTACGCAACGCCGTGCATAGGCTGAAAAAATTCTATTACGAACAAAATAAAACCCGTCGTCCACAAGCATACGGTGAGTATGTCCGTAGACGCGAACAACGCCGCAATACTCTCTCCGAACGTCATGCTGCCTCCTCGTTATTTTCGTATCGGCGGAACGCTCCGCCGCAAACGCGCTTACGGCTTTTCTTTAAGTATCGCGTTGTAATAGTACAGCACCTGCTGCGCGTATCCCGCATTGCCGCCGTACCTGTCCATCAGTCTCGTCCTGAGCTGCATTTCCGTTTCCGAGCCCTGACGCTGCGTCTTTAATATCCACGTATCGACGGGGAAAACGTCGAGCCGACCGAGCGAGAATAGCAATACGCAGTCCGCGACCTTTTGACCCACGCCCGTCAAGCCCATCAACAGCTTTGCCGCGTCGGGAGTGCGCGCCGCATACAGTCTGTTCAGAATATCCGTTTCCGCACACATTTTTGACGTGGTAAGTATGTATTGCGACCGATACCCGCAGCCGATTGCGTCCAACTGCCGCACCGACGTTTCCGCGAGCTGCTCGGGCGACGGGAAAACGTCGCCGAACTGCGCGCACAGCCTGTTGAGTATGCTCTTTATCCGCGGAATATTGTTGTTTGCAGATATTATAAACGAAATAATCGTTTCAAACAGCGGCTGACGCAGTATGCGCAGCGCGCCGCAGCTTTCGAGAGCGAGCCGTAGCTCTGGAAAACGCGAAAGCTCGCGCTTGGTCCTGTTGACGTCGCGGTCGAGATTGAAAAAGTTTACGAAAAAATCAACCGCGGCAGTTTCGATAGTCACGTACTCGCCCGTTGCGTACACCTTGCACACGTTTCCGCCGGATTTGACGGTATAGAAATCGTCGTTCTTTTCAAAGCGGAAAAGCTGCCCGCATTCGAGGGTAGCCTTTACGTCGAGATTTTCGGCCGCAACCGTGATTTTTCCTGCCTCGGTTTTGTACATTCGATTACCTTAAAAATTCGGATACCAAAAAAGGGCTTTTACGCCCTTTTATTTTTTGTTCGGTGTCAGCGAAAACCCGTACTATGACAGTACCGACTTACTGTGCTATGGGGTATACGCTTACTTGCTTGCGGTCGCCTTTTTTCTCGAACTTGACCTTGCCGTCCACAAGCGCAAACAACGTGTCGTCGCCGCCGCGGCCTACGTTCTCGCCGGGATGAACCTTTGTGCCGCGTTGACGAATGAGTATGTTACCCGCCAATACGAACTGTCCGTCCGCGCGCTTAACGCCCAAGCGCTGCGCGTTGGAGTCTCTGCCGTTTTTGGTCGAGCCGCCGCCCTTCTTGTGAGCGAATAACTGAATATCTATAAACATGTTGATTCCTCCAATTTGATGTTTTGCGGAAAGCCTTCCGCCATATCGTGCAGTCCCACTGCCATTGCGCGAAGTATAACGTCGCAATCGTGCCTGTTGGCGTCGCCGACCGTAAATTCGAACAGCCCGCGTTCGCTATCCCGCACGTACTCCGTATCTCCGCCCGCATCTTTAATCGCAAGATAAGCCGTTTGAACAATCGCCGATACCGCTGCGCACACAACGTCGCTGCCATGCTCGCCGTACCCGCTGTGTCCGTCCGCCGATACCCTTACGACCTTGCCGTTCCTATTGAACAGCTTTACCGATATCATTATATCTCGGTAATCTTAACGCGCGTATAGAACTGACGATGCCCTTGCTTTTTGCGCACGTTCTTCTTTGCTTTGTACTTGAAAACGACAATCTTTTTGGATTTGTACTGGCGTACGACGGTAGCCTTTACGGTCTTGCCCTCGACGTCCTTGCCGACGGCAATCTTGTCGTCCTCGCCGGTCAAAAGCGCTTTGAGCTCGACGGTAGAGCCGACCTCCGCTTCGACACGCTCGATATCGAGCTCGTCGCCGACGTTTACGCGGTACTGCTTACCGCCCGTTTCGATAATCGCAAACATAGCATAACCTCCGTTTAGTATTCGCCGTCGGGGTTTTCGGCGTGCCGAAATTAAAACCCGTTTCGTGCGGTTCTTTGTTATTATACACAAATGAAAATTCGTTGTCAAGCGAAATGACCGCTCGCAACGAATTTATCCCTTTACTTTTATAGCGACGGAGCGCACGGGCTCGGCTTAAATCACACCTCGAACTCGCCGTTCAACGCGACGAGCGCACGCTCGAAATCGGTATCGGACACGCCCAATATGATATTGATTTCCGACGCGCCCTGGTCAATCATTCTCAGGTTTATGCCCGCGTTGGAAAGTCGGTTTATAGCGCGCGCGGCAGTACCGGGACGCGCGACCATGCCGTGCCCGACGATAGCTATGAGCGCGACGTCCTTGGTAAGGTGCATGTGGTCGGGCTTCACCTCGTCCCGCACGGCTTTGAGCAATGCGTTGGAGGTTTGCTCGTCCACGGCGGAAAACACCACCGTCATGGAATCGATACCGCTCGGCACATGCTCTATCGCAATGCCGAACTGCTCGAAGCACGACAGCACACGGCGGACGAAACCCACCTCGGCGTTCATCATCGACTTGTCGATGTACAACGAAAAGAAATTCTTTTTGCCCGTAATGGCGGTTATAGGCATCTTTCTTGCACGCTCGTATTTGCCGTTTAGAAAATCCTCCGTGGGCACTATTTTTGTTCCGACGGCTTTATCGTTGAACGTGTTTAAAATGTGAATGGGAATATTGGCTTTGCGCACGGGGAAAATCGATTCGGGGTGCAGCACGTTAGCGCCCATGTACGCAAGCTCGCGCAGCTCCTTGTACGTGATAACGTCGATTGTCGTCGCGTGCGGCACTATTCTCGGGTCGCACGTCATAAACCCGTCCACGTCGGTAAAATTCTCGTACACGGACGCGTTCACGGCGCGCGCCACGATTGCGCCCGATATGTCCGAGCCGCCGCGCGAAAACGCCACAACCTCGTTTTTTTCGTTGCTGCCGTAAAACCCGGGGATAACCGCAGACTTGTGCGCGCTCAAACCTATCCTGCACACCGAGTCCGTGTAACCGTCGTCGTACGTTTTGCCTCTGAATTTGATAACGTCCGCGGCGTCCGTAAAGTCGAAATGCAAAAGCTCCGCAAGCAGCTTGGCGCACAAATACTCGCCGCGCGACACAATGTAGTCGTAATCGGCAGTCGGCAGCGCCGCGACTATATTTCGGTAATCGCCGTCCAAAAACCCTGCGGGCAAATTCAAGCCCCTGCAAATGCCGTCGAACCGCGTTCTTACCGCGTCAAACGCGCGAATACGCTCCGTCGCGGCGGCTTTGAACACGCCGACGAGCATATCGGTTATTTTATCCTCGCCCGCCGCCTTGCCCGGCGCGGAAACGACTATGTACCTGCGTTCGGGGTCGTTTTTTATAATTCGTACGACGGCGCTTATGCTCTCCGCCGTGGACATCGACGTCCCGCCGAACTTGACTGCCTTCATTGCGATTAACTCCGTATTATTATATTCGGCACAAAGCGTTTTTGTCCGTGCCAACCGTTTTTCGTCCGTTTAAATCGACGCCTTTTATTATTCCGAGTTTTGCGAGTGCGACGGACCGCCGCGCCGTCGGCGCTAGTTGATTTTACGCGCCTCGATATAAAACCGTTTTTCCTCCGCCTCGCCGAGCGAAAAGGTCTTTTTCGGCAACACGCCGTTTTTAAGCACGTACGCGAAAAGCTCCGATTTTTCTATACCGCGCACTCTAATGCCGACGCTGCCCGCTTGCTTTAACGCCGACTCGCCGTGCACGTATTCGATGCTGCCGCCGAAATGCTTTACAAACGTTTCGCAAAACTTATCCACCGCGTTAATCGCGGCAATTTTGTCGGAGGGCACGTTCACCGTCACGCAAGCGTCGCCCGCGTACAGCTCGGTCGTCGCGTCGCCTTTAATCGCCGCTTTAAAGCTGTCCGTAAACATGACGGGGTCGTCGACCTTGACGAGCCTGTGTATCGGCTCGAAAACAAGCCCATCGTCGTACACGTTTATAATCTCCACGAGCGCTCTGCCGTTGCTTGCCGTGGGGAAATGCTCGCGGCAATACTTGGCTGTCGCCAGCGAATGATTGCCGTCGCCGACAAGCGCGAAAAGCCGCGTGCCGAACCTGTCCGCCGCCGCGGCGATTATGCCGTCCGCCGCCGCGCAAAGCCCGTCGCAATCGTCTATCAGCTCGCCTTTGATATGCCCGCCGCCGCCCTTTAAATCGCAATCGTAGAGCGTAGTCTTTCGCGCGCTGTCAACCGCTTTTTCGAGCAAGCGCTCGCGGTCGTCCACAAGCAATAAAATATGCGGCAGCTCCCAATCGATAGCCCTACGAATTCGCACGCGCGGCGGAATGCGCTCCTCTATCGTGCGCTCGGACGCGCGTATCAGCGCCGCGTTATTCGGCTTGTAGTCGTATTCGTCCAAATCGACGGACGCGACTATGCCGCGCCGTTCCCTGCCGTATACCGTCGTCCTGGTAACAGCCACCGCGCCGCGCACGGGCTTGAACAGCCCGTTCTCGGACATAACGGCGGCGTTGCGCTTTATCTCCGCCAAGCGCGCGTCCGTCTCATGCAAAAAGCACTCGGGCAATATCAAGCCGAGTGCGGATGTTTCGGGCGAAAGCTCTTTTTCGAGCGCGCGCCAATACTCGGGGTTTGCCGAAAATTGGTCGCAAGCGACGACTGCAAAATTCTCAACGTCGTCGGGGATAAGTATCTCGTCGTTAAAATCTACAAGCATTACCAAAGCCCCGCCGCAAGCGCCCAAATGAGTATAGCCGCGCCGAGCGACAATAATTTCCAACCGATATTGTGAACGAACACGCGCTTGAAAAACGCGCCCGCCTTGCTCTGATTTTTTGTATTCTTGTTTTGCTCGTCTCTTTCCATAGCAGTCTCCGATTAAGTCGCTTACCGTCCGCTTTTACGGCGTTTGCGCGTCGAGGAAGGCGTTGCGGCAAGCCCGTAGGTTTGTTCCAGCTTGTCCGTAAGCATTTGCGAATCGAAATATCTTGTGAGCTTACCCTGCTGCGCGACCGAAATAACGCCCGTTTCCTCGGACACTATTATCGCCATCACGTTGTAATTTTCGGTCACGCCGATAGCCGCACGATGACGCGTGCCGAGCTCCTTGTCGATATTGATTGACTGCGACAGCGGCAGGAAGCAGCCCGCCGCGACAATGCGATTACCGCGCACAAACACCGCGCCGTCGTGCAAAGGCGCTTTCGTGTTGAATATGCTTTCCAGCAGCGGGCACGTGAGCACCGCGTCAAGAGTAGTTCCCGAATCGATAATATGCTCGGGCAGGTTTTGCGTGGAAATAACTATGAGCGCGCCGACGTTCTTTTTTGACATGTTCTGCGCCGCGCGCACTATGTCGTTGATTGCGGCGTGCAGCTCGTCGTCCGAAACGTCGTACGTCGTGGTGTACGCCTCGTGCGTCTCCTTGGGCGACGCAAGCTTCAACAGCCCGCGCCTTACCTCTTGCGGGAACAGCAGTATTACGACTATGATTACGAGAATGATTGAATACGACAACAGCGAACCGATTACGGTAAGCCCGACGACGTCGGACGAAAGCACGATGCCGACGACCGCAAGCGGCAAAAGGTACAGCATGAGTCGTTTCGCGTTGTTCTTTTGCAAAAACACGATAGCGGCATAAATGAGCAGCGCCGTGAGTACGATATCGAGCACGCACGCCCACGGCTTATCTACCATTTTATTGTAAATGTTTTCCAAAAACCACATATTTTTGCACCTACTAATCTAGTATACATTATAATAAAATTGTTTTCAATCGTTTTTAAAGCGTTTTTCGAGAAAACAAAAAATTTTTTACCGTTAAGTCCGCCGCATAAGCGTCGCCGCGCGCCCGAGATAGAGGCTTACGCATATCGCTCCGCGCACGACCTTGTAATAATTTGTTAACATTTTTCGAAAAATACTTGATTTTTTTACACATGTGCGGTATAATATAAAATACATTGCTGTACAAGAGGATATTATGGCAAAAAAAGAAAACAAAAAGCCCGCCAAACCCGAAAAGGTAAAAGGCAAAAAGGGCAAAGATAAAAATTCCAAGGGCGCGGCTAATCCTTCCATGTCCTCGGGCGCAACCGCTAACGGCGTACCTTCTGCGGGCAGAACGTCCGTTCCGCTTGCCGCTATGTCGCCCGACCAAATGACGGCGGCTCAGCTCGAACAGGCAATCAAGGAAAGCAACAATCCCGAATCGCGCCTCAAAAAGCTACGCAGCCCCGTCAACGTGCGGAGCTGTCTTTTGAACATACTGTTCCTTATAATCATGACCCTTGCAATCGTCATGATTTGGTGCGCGGTCGCTGTGGACAAATTCAACTTTGTCGTAGTAGTCAAGGACATGTCGTCGCAGTTCGGTATCACGCAGGGCTTCCAATGGTTATTCGCACAAATTCGCAGTTGGTTTTAAATAAATTTCAATAGATATCATCAAAAAACGACGCCGATAAAAGCGTCGTTTTTTGTCGTATGTTTTTCAGCCTTTATTTTTCTTCGCCTTCCGTTCCACTCTCGCCGTCCGCATTGCTCTTGCCGCCGCCGTGCACCGACTTACCTGCGGAAACGGTTTTACGCTTGGTCGTGCCGCTCGTCGATTTCGAGCCGCCTGTCGCCGTTCTGCTTGCAGACGGCTTGCTCGTCCGCGGCGTTTTCGGCGCGACGGGCTTATCGGGAGACTCTGCCTTATCCGCATCGTCGGCGGGCACAGGCTGTTCGGCGCGCTCGTCTTGCGCTACGGAATTATCGTCAGCCTCCCCGATTTGCGGCGCGGCGTCCGCCGCCCGCTCTTGCTCTTGCGATATATACTCTTGCGAATCATTTTCTTTCGGCACTTGCGTATTCGGTTCTTGCGCTTGCTCTTTAATTTGGGGCTGCGTCGTATCGCTGCGGTCGGACGCATTCATATCGAACGGGTCGCTCGCCCGACCTGACGACGCGGGCAACGCGTCCAAGCCGAACGGGTCGAGCGAATCGCCGCGCGCCGACGGCGCGTCGTTATTGGGTATTCCCGGGAAAATATCGTCGAGCGCCGATACGCGCTTTACGTCCACGAAGATATCGGCGGAGTTTTTATCCTCGTAGTCCATGCCGAACACCGCCATTTTGACGGTTTTGGGCTGCGGCGCGACTATCGGATATTTCTTTGCCAAGCGCGCGTTTACGAGATACGTTGCCGGCACGCCGATAAGCACCGAGCACAGCACGACGAGATACCAAATCCAATCTTTATTGAGCACGTCCGTATCGGGGAAATTCTCGCGGTCGTATTGCATTGCCGCCAAAAATCCGTCGGCTTCCAAAGTCTTAACCATAAACGACGCCGCGGTTGCGGTATTTTCGGCGTATTTGGGGTAATTTTTGAGCATATTGGCGTACGTGTCCGCCGAGGTAATCGTCACTCTGTCGTTGTCCGTGACGTCGAGCGTTTCCCAATCCGCGCCAACCAAATTGAGCGTCGGTATGCCGCTGTTGAAGAACGGCGCGAAAATGCCCGTGTGCGCCCATCTGTAAAAAGGAATGCCTTCGAGCGCATACATGCCCGTCATAATGGGCGACTTTTGCGTGGGCTTGTAAATATCGAGCTTGTTGTCCGCCGCCACGCCGTCGAAAAACGGTTCGCGACGCGACTTGCGTTCGTCGGAGAACGCGTACACATGTTCGAAACCCAGCCGTTGCAGCTCTACCATGAGCACCGTATTCGCGCGGTCGGCTGGCGACATGCCTCTGTAATAATGCTGCGCGCCGTAGTCCGACACCGCGCCCGCGCCGAAAAACACGATAGTAACCGTATAGTCCAAAGCGGGCTTTTGCGCCTGCAAATATTCCGCTATCGCGAGCGTCGCCGCTACGCCCGTGCAGTTGGCTATCGCGCCCGTCGAACCGACGCCCGAATATCCTGCGGTAGTGCCGTAACGGTTGTCGTAGTACGCGCCGATAATTACGTTTTTCGCGTTCTCGCCCGCGACGGACGAACGGTACACCGCCTTTACGTTTTGACTGTCCACTTGATAATTATTGTCCGTCAGCGAAAAGCCGAGCACCTCCACGTCGTCCGTATCGTACCCGAAATCCAAAAGCTCGGTCATCAAATACGTGGCGGCTTTCTTTTCGCCTTTTGTGTACGTGGTTCTATCCTCGATTGCGGCGAACTCCTCGATTTTGCTTGCCACGCTCTCCGCGGAAATAACAAGCCCGCTACCGTCAACGGAATACTCGGGCGCGCCGTAATCGGCGCAAGCCGCCATAGCAAAAGCCGATAAAATTACGCATACCAGCGCGCATACGATTGCGATAAATCTTTTCATATCCCCTCCTATGCCACCGCCAAAACGATATTGAGCAGCGCGAGCACGCCGTATACCGCCAAAAATATGTTCATCACTTGCGTAAGCACAATGCGAAACCGCGATTTCTCCACATACTCTTGTTTGAACGCATAGAGCAAATACAGCGCGACAAACGCGAGCGTGATTACGGGGTCGATAATAACGTTTATAATCGACGCGTACAGCGGTATAGCCAAGTATATCAGCTTGAACAGCGCCAAAAATACGTTGGCTGCAATTACGGTTAGACCCAAGCCGTATTTGACTGACGCCAAGTCGCCGCCCGCGCGCGCCCAAATCATTTTGAACCCGAACACGGAAATAAGCTCGTAAAGCGCAAATGGCACAAGCCCGCCCAAAAAGAACGACCAAATATCGTTGGTGAACCACTTGGGCAACCCGTAATACTGACCGTAATACGCCATACTGCCGCGCATAACGAAAAAGCTCGTTGCGCAATAGCTCAAATACACCAGCACGGACAACGCCGCCTTCGGCAATTTCTTTTTAGCTATATTTATCAATACTCACCTCCGTGCGACAAAGCCGCTACGCCGTAAATACGCCGCCGTTACGCCCTGCCCGCCGCCTGCGCCACGAACATGACCAGCGCGTCGTCGATAGACATTGCGCCCGTCTTGTACGCGTAATCGGCACTTGCCAGCATATCCAATATCTTTTTCAGCTGCGCCTTGGTAAACCCGTCGCTTTCGCGTTTGAGCCGCGCCGCCATGCCGGGCTTGACGCCGAGCGCAGCCAACCCGTCGGGCGCAACCGCCGCCGTAAACATGCGCTTAAAGCGGTTGTACAAAAGCGTAAACGCCGCCGTCAAATCGTTGTTCTTAGCCATGCCGTTGACTATGGCAAGAGCGCGCGCGCCGTCTCGCGAAATTATGCTGTCGCACAAATCGTAAACGACAAACTCGGTATCGGCGCACACCTGTTCTGTTATATCGTCGGCGGTTACGGTATCGCCCGCGCGCAAAAACGACAGCTTTTGCGCCTCCGAGTTAATCCTCGTCATATACCTGCCGCAACGATTGTACAACAGCTCTATTTCCTTATCGCTTATTTGCGTTTCGGTCTTGTCGGTTATAGCGCGCACAAACGGATAAACGAACTTTACGGGCAAGCGGCTGCAATTAAGCGGCGTCGCGCCGACAGGGCACGCCGTAGCAGGCGAATGATTCCAACTGTCGTGCGGTATGTAATCTGTCAACACGAGTACAGCCGCGCCGTTGGGCTTTTTAAGATATTCGGAAATCGCGTCCTTGTCCGTTTTGCCGCGCGCAACCACTATCCTGTACTTGCCAGTAAGCGGCAGCTGCATAAGCTCCGCGACCAAATCGTCCGCGCGCTCGAAAGCTCGGTCCACGCAGTTGAACGGCTTGGGCTCTTCCGCCAGCCCGCAGATAAGCGCGACGGCGCGCGAAATTACGTAATCGTCGTCGCCGAAACAGTAATAACATGCGTGCGGCGGCGATGTTTTGAGTTGCTTTTTAAGCTCGACAAACTCCATAACGGTATTGTAGCATTAAAAAGCGGCAAAAGCAACCGTTTTGCCGCACACCGCAATATTACAGTAGGTTTGTGAGGTACGGCATACTGTCAAGCAGTATGTCGTCCACAAAGTTTATAGCCGACTGCGCGAATATGACCGCGTCGTTGTAGTTGTCCGACTTGACAACCTCCATGAGGCTGACTATCTTTTCGTCAAGGTTGCGCACGGTATTGTGGTTTTGCAGCATCAACAGTGTGCGCTTGCCCTTTTCCCACTTGCCCGCCACCTTTTCGCACAGCGCGACGGTTTCGGCGTTGGAAACGTTCGATTCGTTGAGCTCTATGCTCTCCGCGACGACCTCCAACTCGGCTTGCAGACTGTTGTAGAATTTGTTGACGAATATCAATTCGGCTATCATCGCGCCGACCATAACCGCGAACACGGACAAAATTATTATCGCCTTTTTCACCAGTTGCTACCTCCGCTGATTGTAACCGTACTGCAAAACGCGGGCGAATGCTTGGGCGAAAAGTACGCGTTGCCGTCCTGCCGCACGTCGGCGTACAAAAGGTCGGAGAGCCGCAGCTTTTTTTCCTCCAACACGCGCATAACCTCCGATTTTTCCGTGCCCGACAGCTTCAAGTTTTCTTCGATATACTTGCCGTCCACGACGATTTCCAGCGGCAGCAACGCCTTTTGCGCGTCGGCTTCGTCGCCGTTCTCGCCGCCGCTCGGCTGCTCGATTTCCTGCGCCTGCGGCTTTTCCACGACGCAAAGCTGACCGTTGGTCTCGAATATGGCGTACGCTATTTGAGAAAAATCCACGTACCCGCTCGTGCGCACCGCCTCGATAAGGTCGTCGATATTCATGTTCATTTTTTTGAGGTTTTCGTAATTTATTCCCGACTTATCTATTACGATAACGCTGCTGCCGCTCAGTATCTTGCGCGCCTTTACCGATTTGCGGGAAAGCAACGACAGCAAAATGTGCAGCGTTGCAAGCGTCAGTATGGGTATTATGCCGTAATACAACGGAATGTACGGGTCGTTCATGGGTATGCACGCAACCTCCGCTATTATGAGCGTAATGACCAACTCGAAGGGCTGCATTTCGCCGAGCTGACGCTTGCCCATGAGCCTTATTACGAAGAACACGACCAAAAACGTAATTATGGATTTCAAAAACACTACAAACATGGTAAGCGTAGTATTTGCCTTATCTTTGACAATAATTCCATTACGACAAAGAAACGGCGCGCGCCGCAATCTCTCGCGACGCACGCCGTGCGTAAAGCTTTTTAACCGACCGATGCGTTTGAGCTTTTATTCGCCGAAAATTCTTCGTAGATATTCGCCCGTTTTGCTTTCCGCAACCTTGGCGACGCGCTCGGGACTGCCCGTCGCAATCACCTTGCCGCCTGCGTCGCCGCCGCCCGGACCGAGGTCGATTATATAGTCGGCGCATTTGATTACGTCGAGGTTGTGTTCTATTACGACGACCGTATTGCCGTTGTCCACAAGCCGCGACAAAATGTTGATTAGCCGCTCCACGTCGGCGGAGTGCAAGCCCGTCGTCGGCTCGTCGAGCACGTACAGCGTGTTGCATGTGGACACCTTGGACAGCTCGGTGGCAAGCTTTACGCGCTGCGCCTCGCCGCCCGAGAGCGTCGTCGCGGGCTGACCTAGCTTAACGTACCCGAGTCCCACGTCCAACAGCGTGCCGAGCTTGCGTTTAAGCGAAGGAATGTTTTTGAAAAACTCGTAGCTTTCCTCGATTGTCATGTCCAAAACGTCGGCGATGGATTTGTCGCGATATTTGACTTGCAGCGTTTCGCGGTTGAACCGCTGACCGTGACACACGTCACAGGGCACGTACACGTCGGGCAGGAAGTTCATTTCTATACGGATTATGCCGTCGCCCTCGCAGTTCTCGCACCTGCCGCCTCGCACGTTAAACGAGAAACGCCCCGAATTGTACCCGCGCTCTTTGGCGGCGGGCAGCTCGGCGAACAAATCGCGAATCGTAGTCATAGCGCCCGTATATGTGGCTGGATTGGAGCGCGGCGTCCTGCCTATCGGGCTTTGGTCGATATTTATTACCTTATCTATCTTGTCGAGCCCGTCCACGCCGTCGCACCTGCCGACGCGCTGTTTTACGGTGTTGAAGCGGTTGACCGCCGCTGTGTACAGCGTTTGATTGATGAGTGACGATTTGCCGCTGCCCGACACGCCCGTAACCGCCGTGAACACGCCGAGCGGGATATTGACGGTCACGTTTTGCAAATTGTTTTCGCACGCGCCGCGCACCGTTATAAATTCGTCCGAGAGCCGCCTCTCGGTCGGAATTTTAATCTTGCGCTCGCCCGACAAAAACTTACCCGTCAGCGAGCCCGATTTAATAATATCGTCCACAGTGCCCGCCGCAACCACATTGCCGCCGTGCACGCCCGCGCCCTCGCCGATATCGACAATATAGTCGGCGGCGCGCATGGTGTCCTCGTCGTGCTCCACCACGATAAGCGTGTTGCCGAGGTCGCGCAAATGTTTGAGCGTGCCGATTAGCTTTTCGTTGTCGCATTGGTGCAAGCCTATGCTCGGCTCGTCGAGAATGTACAACACGCCCGACAACCCCGAGCCGATTTGCGTTGCGAGACGTATGCGCTGCGCCTCGCCGCCCGAAAGGCTCACCGCCGAGCGCGACAGCGTAAGATAATCGAGCCCCACGTCCATAAGGAATTTTATACGCGCGCGTATCTCTTTGAGTATGCGCGCGGCTATCATCGCTTTGGACTTGTCAAGCTCCAAACTCTCGAAAAACGTGTAAAGCTGCTTGACGGGCAGCGCGCACAGCTCGTCAATGTTCTTGCCTCCTACGCGCACCGACAACGCCTCTTTGCGCAGCCGCTTGCCGCCGCAGTCGGGACAAGGCTGCGAATTGGTAAACCGACCTATGCGAAAACGCACGCCGTCGCTGGTGGTGTCGGCAAGCCGCTTTTCCATAAAATTGACAAGCCCGACGTAATCGACGCGCTGCGTGTGGTGATACTGACCCGTTACGTACTCTATTACAATCGGCTCGCCCTCCGAGTACAGTATCATATCTCGGATTTCCTGTTTCAGCTTTTTGAACGGCGTGTCGAGCTTGAACCCGAATTTCTTGGACAACGCGGCAAAGCACTTTTCGTAATGCTGCTGATTTTCGAGCTGTCCGCCGTCCAAAAGGTCGGCAATCGACGTATCGCCGAAAAACAGCAGCTCGGGGTCGACCTTTGTCAAAAATCCGAGCCCGCCGCACGTAGGGCACGCGCCCCACGGCGAGTTGAACGAGAACAACCGCGGCTCGACCTCGGCTATCGACGTGCCGCAGCTGCCGCACGTGTACTTGGTGTTGAACAAAAGCTCGTTGTCGTCGTAAAACGCAATCACGAGCCCGTCGGAAAGCTTTAACGCCGTTTCCACCGAATCGGTCAAACGCTGCTGAATATCGGGCTCGATAACGAGCCTGTCAACCACGACCGATATGTCATGCTTGGAATTTTTGTCGAGCTTGATTTCCTCGTCCACGGTGTAGATATTGCCGTCGACGCGCATGCGCGAATATCCGGCGCGCTTGAAATCCTCGAACAGCTTTGCATGCTCGCCCTTTTTGCCGCGTATCACGGGCGAAATTATCATTACGCGCGAGCCCTCGGGCAGCGCCATGATTTTGTCTACGATTTCGTCCACCGTTTGCTGGTGAATTTCCGCGCCGCAGTTCGGGCAATACACGTCGCCTACGCGCGCATACAAAAGGCGCATGTAATCGTAAATTTCGGTTACGGTGCCCACCGTCGAACGCGGATTCCGCCCCGTCGTTTTTTGGTCGATTGATATCGCGGGCGAAAGCCCGTCGATACTGTCCACGTCGGGCTTGTCCATTTGTCCCAAAAACTGCCGCGCATAGCTGGACAGCGATTCGACGTAACGCCGTTGTCCTTCGGCGAATATCGTATCGAACGCGAGCGACGTCTTGCCGCTGCCCGACACGCCCGTAAACACCACGAGCTTGTTTTTGGGCACTTTGAGATTGATATTTTTGAGGTTGTTTTCTCTCGCGCCCTTGATAATGATTTCGTTGTTTTGCGACATGTTTTTCTCCGTAATTGCGGGTTAGCTGTTTTTACGTTTGTTTTTGGAAACGCTGCGCTGAATTTCTTTTAGCTCGGCTATCTTGTCTCGGTACGATATAGCAGCCTCGAAATCGAGGTTGCGGCTCGCCGCGTTCATAAGCCCGCGCAATCGGTCTATCTCTTTGCCGATATCCGCCACCTCGACGCGCGCGCTCTTGCTCGTTATTTCTATCGTGTTTTTAATGGGCTTGATTATCGTTTTGGGCGTAATGCCGTGCTCGGCGTTGTACCGCATCTGAACTGCGCGACGCGATTCGGTTTCGTCTATCGCGCGGCGCATGGAGTTCGTTATAACGTCGCCGTACATGATAACTCGGCTTTCGCTGTTTCTCGCCGCCCGACCTATCGTCTGCACAAGCGAGGTTTCCGAACGCAAAAAGCCCTCTTTATCCGCGTCGAGAATGGCGACCAGCTTGACCTCGGGAATATCCAAGCCTTCGCGCAGCAGGTTAATGCCTACCACCACGTCGAAATCGCCGCGCCGCAACGCGTTGATTATGGTTACGCGCTCCATGGTGTCGATGTCGCTGTGCAGGTACTTGACCTTTACGCCCTGCTCCGAAAGATAGTCCGCGAGGTTTTCCGACATGCGCTTTGTCAGCGTCGTCACAAGCACTCTGCCGCCGTTCGCGACCGTATCCTTAATCTCTGTCAAAAGGTCGTCGATTTGCCCCTTGGTCGGGCGCACCGTAACGGGCGGGTCCAATAGCCCCGTAGGACGAATGACCTGGCGCGTAAACCTGCCGCCCGAGAGTTCAAGCTCGTACGGCGCGGGCGTAGCGGACACGTACACGGTTTGGTGAATGCGCGTTTTGAACTCGTCGAATTTGAGCGGACGGTTGTCGTACGCCGCGGGCAAGCGAAACCCGTAATCGACAAGCGCTTGCTTGCGCGAGCGGTCGCCGTTGTACATGGCGCGCAGCTGCGGCACGGTCATATGGCTTTCGTCTATAAACAATATAAAATCCTTGGGAAAATAATCGAGCAGCGTGAACGGCGGCTCGCCCGGCTTGCGCCCGTCGAAGTATCGGGAATAGTTCTCGATACCCGAGCAATAGCCGATTTCCTTCATCATCTCGACGTCGTAACGCACGCGCTCGCCTATGCGCTGCGCTTCGATAAGCTTGTGCTCGTCGGTAAAGCGCTTGATTTGCTCCTCGCGGTCGCTCTCTATTCTGTCTATCGCGCCGAGCAGCGTGGCGTGCTCCACGGCATAGTGGCTCGCGGGGAAAATCGCCGCATGCGCAAGCCTTGCCGTAATGCTGCCGCTGACCGCGTCGAACTCGCAAACCCCGTCTATCTCGTTGCCGAAAAATTCGACGCGCACGCCGCGGTCGGACATGCTCGCGGGGAAAATATCGACGGTGTCGCCGCGCACTCGAAAATCGGTGCGCTCTGGCGCGAGGTCGTTGCGCTTGTAGTTGATTTCCACAAGCCGCGCGATTAGCGCGTCGCGCGAAATCTTGTCGCCGGGACGCACGGACAACGCGAGCCTGTAATACTCCTCGGGCGCGCCCAAGCCGTAAATACACGACACCGACGCCACGACAATCGTGTCGCGCCGCTCGTGCAGCGAGCATGTCGCGCTGTGCCGCAGCTTGTCTATCTCGTCGTTAATCGCCAGGTCTTTTTCTATATACGTGTCGGTAGACGGAATGTACGCCTCGGGCTGATAGTAGTCGTAATAGCTGACGAAAAACTCGACGCGGTTTTCGGGAAAAAACTCACGAAATTCGTTGCAAAGCTGCGCCGCAAGCGTTTTGTTGTGCGCCAAAATAAGCGCGGGGCGTTGCACGCGCTGAATGACGTTTGCCATGGTAAACGTCTTGCCGCTGCCCG
Organism: uncultured Christensenella sp.; assembly: GCA_910577945.1. Classification (GTDB taxonomy): domain Bacteria; phylum Bacillota; class Clostridia; order Christensenellales; family Pumilibacteraceae; genus Anaerocaecibacter. The sequence goes on from CAJTNI010000023.1 coordinate 16,218, forward strand.
TGACGCCCTTTAAAACCTGCGCCGCGAGCCCGTCCTCTATTCCGCTTGCAATCTCGTCAATCGCCTGCGGCTGGTCGCCCGTAGGCTTATAGCTGCTGTGTAGCTTAAATTCCATACCCGTCAACCTGAATTTATCGGCATATATTATACCCCGAAACGGGCAAAAATGTCAACCGATTAAAAGATTGACGCGGGATATTTTGCTTAGCTCGGATTTACCGTACGTAAAAATTCCCCCGAGCGTATCGTGATAAACGTTTAAAATCGACGGATGCAAAGCATCGAACCTTCGTTCGGCTACGCGCTCAACGCTGAAACGGCAGAAAATCCTCCGCCTCGTTCTTGTCGTACAAAAAATCTTTGCCGATTAGCGACGCCCGACGCACTATATGCCCGTACTTTTCGGCGAGCTTGTCGAGCGTTTCGTCCAAGCGTTCGAGCTTGTCGTTGCGCCCGCTGTCCGATAAAAACGAGAGCTGACGCGGCACGTCGTCGCCTTCCAGCCCGCTCACCGACACCGTCACCGTGCGCATGGGGTCGCCGTTCCAATTATCGACGAACAGCGCGAGCGCGCACTCGGCGATTTCCGTCGAGGAATACGTCGGCATGGGCAAATGCCGCTGTCGCACCACCGAAAAAAGCTTGTTGTCGCGCATGCCCACCGACACCAGCGTGCCGCGCACGTTGGCTTTGCGCATGCGCGCAGCCACCTTTTCGCTCAAATAGTAAATGAGGTCGCGCGCGTCCGATTCGGTCTCGATATCGCGCAACGCCGTCATGCCGTGCCCTATCGACTTTACCTCGCGGCTTTTTTCCGCCTCGCGCACGGGCTCTGTATCCTCGCCGCGCGCATACGCGCGCATTTTCAAGCCGTTAATGCCGAAATTGGCTTTAAGCATTGCGCCGTCGGCGTTTGCCAAATCGCCTATCGTGACGATATTGAGCTTTAACAGCTTGTCGTACGTGCGCCTGCCGACCATGAGCATTTCGTCGGCTTTCAACTGCCAAATCTTGCGCTTGTAGTTTTCGCGCGTGATTTCCGTCGTGGCATCGGGTTTTTTCAAGTCCGAGCCGAGCTTGGCGAACACCTTGTTAAAGCTTACCCCCACCGAGCACGTAAGCCCGCTCTCGCGCTTTACGCGCGCGCGAATGCTGTCCGCAATCGCCCTGCCGTCGCCGAACAGGCTTTGCGAGCCCGTCACGTCCAGCCAACACTCGTCCGCGCCGAACGGCTCTACCATGTCGGTATAGTCGTTATACAGCGCAAACATTTGCTTGGAATACGCCATGTACAAATCGAAATGCGGCGGCACGATAACAAGCCCCGGCGCTTTTTGCCGAGCCTGCCATATGACGTCGCCCGTCTTGACCCCCGCTTTTTTTGCTATCTCGTTTTTCGCAAGCACCACGCCGTGCCGCTGTTCGGGGTCGCCGCACACTGCGAGCGGAACGTTGCGCCATTCGTCGTGAGAAATACATTCCGCCGACGCGTAAAAATTATTTAAATCGCAATGTAAAATTACACGGTCGCGCATTTAAACTCGTACACGCGCGCAATCTCGTCCACCTCGGACTCGGTGGAAAAGCCGACCGCGCCGCCGTCGTGGCGTATTTTGAGCGCGGCGAAAACCTCCGCGCGTTTGAGCGCGTCCACCGCGCCGTACTTGCCGCCGCCGTAGTAATGTATAAACGCCGAAAACAACGCGTCGCCCGCGCCCACGGTGTTTACCACTCCGCCTATATCGACGATGGGCAGCTGCGTAATCGCGTCCGTCGCGCGCTCGTAAATAATCGCGCCGTCGTCGCCCAAGCCGATGACGATTATCTTTGCGGAATATTCGCTTTTGAGCTTTGTCAAAAACTCGCGCGGCGAGCACAGCAAATCCTCGTCGCTCAAAAACAGTATGTCGGCAAAGCGCATAAAGTCGCTGTTGAACGGGTCGTGTATATCGCTCAGTACGTGAACGTCCGTCGCCACGAGCTTGCCCATTTCCTTCGCAATGGGCAGCAGCGCGCGATTGAAATTGCTGTTGCACAGCACGCATATATCGGCGGACGCCATCGCGCTCTTGACGCAATCGGTATCCAACGTTTTTTCCTGTATGTCTTTGAGGTCGCAATAAATCTGGCGGCGGCCGCCGTTACCAGGCTCGTAGAGAATGACGGATACGGGGGTTGCGTCGAGGCTGTCGAATACAAAGTTGCGCGCAATACCGCTTTCGTCGAGCGCCTGCGCCACGCGCACGCCCTCGTGGTCCTTGCCTATCAGCGAGGAAAACGCCACCTCGTCGCCGAGCGTTTTCGTCGCCATGGAAATATTATAGCCGACGCCCGACACCGACGCGTTGATTCCGAAAAACGGATAATCAATCGGATAGTAGGTTACGGGGAACGACCGCACCCTCAAATTAGTCTCTACGTTAATCAGCCCCGACACAAAAAGCTTCATTAGTTGCACCTCTCGTTTATTTGCGCATAACTTTTTTTAAAGTATACACCGATTGCACCCCGTTTGTCAAGTGGCAAATATAAATTATATATAACACTATATAAATAATATTGGCAATCGACGCGCGCGTTACGCATAGAAACGCGCACTTTTATTATTAGTTTCAAATGCGTTTAAATATGATTGACATTGCACGGAAAATGTTTTATAATTAGAAAAAAGCTATCTTGGAGGAAATAATGGAGAAGATAGAAATCAACAAACTGTTTAAAGATTCGCTTGTTCAAACGAACATGCGTCGCGCCACGTTCGACAGGCTGCAAATCCGCCCGCAGGTCAATTATCGCGGCAGAACGCAGGACGAAGTGTTTTTCCAAAAACAGGACGGCGCAAACGTCGAATTCGAAATAGTCCGCAGAATGGATTTCGAGCCCGAGGGCGTATTCGAAATAACCGTCGTATTCAACGTACGTCGCGTACTCAACGACGAATACGTCAACAAGGACATGGATTTCCGCGAATATCTGCGCACGCTCACCGCAGGCGAATTCAATTTCCTGTGCGGCAACGCGTTTTCGTCCATTTCGCTCGTTGCGGCGCAGCTCACCCAATCGTTCAACAACGTGCCTATGATTACCCCGCCCGTGTACTGCGGCATTTCCGCAAAGCCCGCCGCGGAAACCAAATAATAAAAGCGTAAAAATTTGCGCGAGAAAGCGACGTAACCCGTCGCTTTTTTCGTGCCGTTTTTTCCTCTGTGCAAGCCTCTCGCCCGCGCAATATCGCTACGCCGCGCGCCCGCTTGTCGAAATTTAGCGCATTATATACATAACAAAATCGAAAAACGGCAAACTAATCGTATAAATTCACTTTAAAGGGAGACAATTTATGCAATATGTTATCGAGGTAGACGAAGAATTGAACCTTACGCTTATCGGCAACGCTCAAAAACGCAATATGAGCATCGAATCGCTTATCGAAGAAACGGTGAAACGTTACGTAATCGACGAGCATATAATGGAACAGAGCGAGCTGTGGCAAAAAGGCATAGACGAGTGCGCCGCAATCAATCTCGATTGGGCGAACCTGTAATCAATCTACCAAAGGAGAAATCGTGTCGGTCTTTAAGCGCGGAGAAATATATTACGCGGATTTGAGCCCCGTCATAGGGTCGGAGCAAGGCGGCGTGCGCCCCGTTCTGATAATCCAAAACGACGTGGGCAACCGATACTCGCCCACGGTAATAGTTTGCGCAGTTACAAGCCGCATAACCAAAGCCAAGCTGCCGACGCACGTCGAAATCCACGCGGGACAGTTCGGGCTTGCCAAAGACTCGGTAATACTACTCGAACAAATGCGCACGCTCGACAAGCAACGCCTGAAAACGCGCGTCGGAGAAGTGGACGCGCTCGCAATGCGAAAAATCGAACGCGCGACGCTCGTTTCGCTCGGCTTCGTATAATACTTACCGCACGGCTATATACATATCGCCTTGCCGATTTTTACAACAAAAACCGCCGATACGAATTCGCGTCGGCGGTTTGCCGTTTAACAATCTCGTCAAACCTCGGGATAGTTTGCCAAATGCAAAATATCGTACGGCGTGAGCATCATTTCCGCGTACGAACTTACCGCGCGCTCCGCGCCCAGCCCGTTGCGGTAGCACGCTATCGTCGCCGCGTCGAGCGGCGAATACGCGCAGGCAAGCGCGGTTATGCACCCGCCCAAAACGTCGCCCGTGCCGCCCTTTGCCATTGCGGGCGTGCCCGTAACGTTGAGCCGCGTCGTCACGCCGTCGGTGACGATTGTGGTCGCCGACTTCAATACTACAACGCCGCCGACTGCCGTCGCCAGTTTTTTCGCGTTTTCGACGGTAGCGTCTCGGCCCGTCAAGCGTCTGAACTCGCCAACGTGCGGAGTAAGAATGCGCTTGGCTTTGCCGTCCTTCAAAAACTCATAATCGCCGCCGATTGCGTTGAGCGCGTCCGCGTCAATCACCAAAACGCCGTCGTAGTTCGCGTTTATATACGCGAGTATGCGCTTCAAATCGGGCGCGCCGCCCATGCCCATACCGATATCTACGGCGTCGGCTTTTTCGATTATTTCGTCGAGCGCGGCGCGGTCGAACTTGATAAACCCGTCCTTGTCGTCGCACAAAAATTTCATCATGGACAGAACCGCGCGCGAAGTCAGCGAAACGCGATGCACGCTCGGCAAGCACAGCGTGACCGTGCCCGCGCCGTTTAGGTGCGCCGCATGCGCCGCCGCGCCGGCAAGCACAGGCGCGCCTATCATCGCGCCGCAGCCGCCTATTATATAAGCCCTACCGCTCACGCCCTTATGCGCGCTCGCCTTGCGCTTGTACGGCTTAAAGTCGCCGTCCTCGCACACCGCAATATCGGACTTAACGGGTATGCCCACGTCCTCGACGAGTATTCGCCCGCATGCGTCGCGTCCCGCGCCGAACAGCATTCCGAGCTTGTAGCAGGAGAACGACAGCGTTACGTGCGCCTTAAAAGCCGTTCCCATTTGTTCGCCCGTGTCGGCGTTAAGCCCCGACGGAATATCCACGGCGAGCTTAAACGCGTTTTGCTGCGCGTTCAGCCTGTCGATAAGCGCCGCGATATCGCCCGCCACGGCACGGTTGAGTCCTATTCCGAAAATAGCGTCTACTATAACCGTCGCGTCGCCGTCGTATTCGCTTGCGTCGCGCACGGGCACGCCCGCGCTTTTTGCGTATTTAAACGCCGCCGCGTTGGCTTCGGCGCACTTGCCCACGGCGTAGACCGCAACCTCTTTGCCGAGGCGCTTCAATCGCGCCGCCGCGAGTATACCGTCGCAGCCGTTGCCGCCCGCGCCGCAAAACACTGCGGTTTTCGCGCCGACCTCGCCCGCGCGCTCGACTATACCGTCGGCGATAGCGAGCGCGGCGTTAAACCGCAAAAAGGTCTCGTCCACGCCGCCGTCGATTATCCTTCGTTCGGCTTCGCGTATTTGCTCCGCCGTAAGCACGTACCGCACTATGCACTACCTCGACTTGATTATTTCCACCATCGCGACGGCATAAGCGCCGTCGTGCGATATCGAAAGGTTGATTTCGCAATTCTCCGCCAAGCTCGCAGCCACACCGCTCACTCTAAGCGCGGGCGCGCCGTTACCGTCGTGAACGACCTCGAAATCCGTAGGCGCAACGCCGCCCGAAAATCCGCAGCCGAGCGCCTTTGCCGCAGCCTCCTTGGCGCAAAATATACCCGCATAGCTCGTTTCGCGGCACGGTTTACCCTCGCAATACGCGCGCTCCGAGGCTGTAAAAACGCGACTGACAAACGCGTCGCTTTTAACGGCTTTTTTTATTCGCGCAATCTCCGCGATATCCACGCCAACCATATGCCTGCTCCTTAATCGAAACGTATTTAAAAACGCCTCTGCGCGTCGCAAACGGCGTTAGCGCGCTTTATAGCCTTACCGCGTTTTCTATCGCCTGCGCCGTCGCCTCCGCGGCGAGCGCCGCGACAATGTTAAAGTCGATTGCCTTGTCTCCGCGCGACAGCGCGAAAATAGTATCGCCGTCGGCGTCGGTATGAACGGGACGAATGGACATAGCGAGCCCGTCGTGCGCAATCGCCGCGAGCTTGTTTGTCTGAACCTTGTCGAGCCTTGCGTTTGTCATTACACACCCGATAGTTGTGTTGGCATGCGGTTGCATTTGCGCGGCGAAAAAACCGTTCTTCATACATTCCACAACGTTCAAAAATCTGCCGTCCGCAGTGCGCGCGCCCGCCAAAATCTTGCCGCTGCCGCGCTCGTACACGTCGCCTACGGCGTTTACAGCCACTACGGCGGACACAATCACGTCGCCGAACAAATACGTAGCGCCGCCGATACCGCTTTTACACGCGCCCGCCGCGCCCAAAATCTTGCCTACCGTCGCGCCCGTGCCGGCGCCCACCGCGCCGAACTTTACGGCGTCGCGCGTCGCGGCTGCCGCGGCGGCATAACCCATTTTTTTATCGGGATAATGATATTCGCCGGGCGTGTTCAAGTCGAACAAAATCGCCTGCGCCACCAGCGGGACAACCTTATCGCCCACGGCAAAGCCGATACCGCGCTCGCGCAAAAATTCCGTCACGCCGCACGCAGCCTCCAAGCCGTACGCCGACCCGCCCGACAGCACTACGGCGTTTACAAAGCCCTGCGACTTTTCGGCGTGCATCATATCGGTTTCGCGCGTACCCGGCGCGCCGCCGCGCACAGCTACGCCGCCGACCGCGCCGTCCGCAAGTATGCAGGTCACGCCCGTGTATGCGTCGTTTGCATGCCCAATAGATATTCCCTCGGGTAATATGAATTTTTCGTTCATTGCATTCTCCTAATCGTCCGAATAAAAATCGTCCGCAAATTCGCCGTCGTCGCCGTCGAATGCGCCGCGGTCTGCGAGCGCGGAAACAGCCGACGATATCGCGCTCCACGTAAAGCCGCGCCCCGCCAAAAACCTTTTAAGCTTTTGCCTGTCCGCCGTTCTGTGCGACTTTAAATATTTGAGCGCGACGTCGATTATGCCGCCGTCGTCCTCGCCGTCCTCGGTAAGCTCCGCGATAATATCGGCGGAAATTCCCTTGCGTTTGAGCTCGGCGGTTATCCGTATTATTCCGTACTTTTTGGATTTGGATTTGATATAGCTTTGCGCGTAGGCGTAATCGTCCACATATCGGTACGCGATAAGGCGCTCGATTGCGGAGTCCGCAACGTCGTTCTCGTATCCTTTATCGCGCAGGTATTTGCGTATTTCGCCCTTGGCGCGCGGCGCATGCGACAAATACCCGACCGCGCGCTCGAACGCGCCGTTTACCTCGCTGTCGTGCGATATGCGTTTAAGCTCCTCGGCGGTTATCTCGTCGCCGATTTTAATGCGCGCGGCGGCGGCCGTAACGGCGTCCAGCCCGCACGCGAACTCGCCGTCTATAAACACGCTTACGCGCGATTTATTGCGCCGCTGCTCGGCGATATCGGTTATCTTGCCCATAAGCGAATTATAGCACAAAGCGCAGGCAAACGCAAGCCTTTGCGTCAAAACGCCGACGCTGCGATTTTCCGCTCGCATAAAAGCAAATAAACTGTCGCATATTAAAACCACCGAAACAAAAAGGAGTTAATATGACAACCAAAAGCCTTCAAGAACTCAGCGAGCTTTGCCGCAGCGAACGCCTCGCATACAAAAAGTGCTGCAACTACGTTTCCGAAACGGAAAACGAAGAGCTTAAATGCACGCTCGGCAACCTCGCCAACGGGCATAAGCAGCGTTACGAAACGCTTTGCAACTATCTCGACAAAAATTAAAGGAGCAAAACAGTATGGAAAACAAATTCGAAATGAACGTAGGCTACGGCGATTGCGACCCCGCCGATTGCAACACGTCGGCTAAAACGCCGCTCGCGCCCGAGGTTATAGCGCCGCTCAACACCGATTTAACCGAGTATCCCGCCACGCCGCAAGTGCCCGACGAGTTTATGCTCACCGAGGCCGCCGAGGAGTATATGACGCCTCCCGACGCCCAAGAATTCGTCGATTCGCCCGACGAATTTTCCACCGAAGCCGCTGAGGAATTCGACGTTATAAACGATAAAATGGGCTATCGCCCCGATTCCGCACGCAATACCGACCTCAGCGACGCGTACCGCGACGAGCAGGACGAATATTCGGAGACTGCGGAGGATTTCGACAGCGTGCGCTACAATACGACGCGCAACGGCTGCGACGGCGACAGCTGCGATATCGACGGCGACTGCGGTTGCGGCAACGGCTGCGATTGCGGCTACGTAGACCCGTCCGACGAGCAAGCCGCTACGCGCGACGAGCTGTATACCACGACGTGCGCTTGCGGGAAATGCGCGCTCGACGATTATGAGATTATATCCGACGTGCTCGGCGCGGAAAAGCAGCTCGTTAAGCTATATTCCACGGCGCTGTGCGAAGCGGCGGAAGAGCCGTTCCGCAATATCATACGCGAAAATCTGTCGGAGTGCGCCGCCGACCAATTCAAAACCTTCGAGTTTATGGAAAGCCGCGGCATGTACCCCACCGAGCAAGCGGACGAAGAACAGGTTACGCAGGCAAAGCAGCAGTTCACGCCGCTGTGCGACAACAACGGCTAATAAAAATAACAGCGTCATATCGCAAAAAACACTCGACCGACCCGTCGAGTGTTTTTGATTTCGATTAAATACTATAAATTATTACAGCAACGGAATGGCGGCGAGGTACTCGATATCGGGTCTATCCTTGGCGTCGCCCTCGGCAAGCACGAACGCGCGACAAACGACGGTGCCGCCCGCGCGCTCGACGAGCTGTTCGAGCGCCGCGTTCGCCGCGCCCGTGCTGATAACGTCGTCGATAATCGCCACGCGCTTGCCCTTGATAAGATTTACGTCGTGAGCGGAAAGATACAAATGCTGCACCTCGCCCGTCGTTATGGTTTTTGCCTGCACCTCTATGCCGTCCTGCATATACAGCTTGCGCGTTTTGCGCGCGACGGCGTAAAACTGCTGACCGAGGTTGCGCGCAACGCAATGCGTGATTTGCAAGCCCTTGCTCTCTGCCGTAATAAGCACGTCGGGATTGTGCTTTTTTACCTTTTCCGCAACGTGCTTGGCGCAATGCTCTGTCAATTCGACGTTGCCGTGAAGGTTGAAAAAGCAAATATTGACGCACGACGGCAACGGTATAACGGGCAGCTTTTCCTCTCTGCCGCAGATATCAACGGTGTAAAAATCTTTCATAGCTTTATCCTTTCGCTTAGATTATGTTTTTAAACGCGCAACCGCATTACGGCGCGGGCGTCCATTTGGCAATGAGCACGGTATCCTCATAGAGCAAAGCGGAATCGTATCTATCGCCGAGCCCGTCCGTTTTAGACGTGTCGTAGTAATACAAGCCTTCCAGCACGAACCCGTCGCGCACTACCGTCGCGGGCACGTCGCTCATCGCGCTTGCGCCTTGAATATTCGTATCGACAGACTTATCGTCGTACCCCAACATTATGGTAATCGTCAACGTTTTCCGCTCCCAACGCGCGGTAAGCGTTGCGTCGCCCTTTACGTCGTACGCGTCGGTATAGCTCGCGCCGCCTGCAACCTGCCAGCCCAAAAAGTCGTAACCCGCATACTCGGGCGTAGGCAACGCAATCGTCGCGTCGTACGTGCCCGAAAGCGTGATTTCCGCCAAGCCGCTCACCGTGCCGCCGTTCGCGTCAAGCGTAATTACGCAGCTAATCGGCGTCCATTTGGCATACAGCGTCGTCGTAGCGGTAACCGTCGTAATTCTGTCGCCCGTCGTTGCGGCGTTCGCATACCAGCCGTCGAACGTATAGCCCGTTCTTTCGGACGGCACGTACAGCTCGTTGACCGTTTCGCCCACGTAATACGTAGCGTTTATGCGGTCGGGCGTTGCGCCGTAATTGGAATCGAAGCTCACGGTGAACGTCGCTTTTTCAGTCCATTCGGCAACGAGCGTAATATCGCCGTCCACCGTGATTTTGTCGCCGACCGTGACGCCGCCGTTCTTCCAAACGTGAGTGTAACCCTCTTTCACGGGCACGGGCAAGTTGAATTCCGTACCGTATTCAACGGAGAGCGCGACCGTCGGCAAGCCGTATACGGTGCCGTTTTCGCCCGCGTCGAGCGTCAACGTGTACTTGACTATGTTCCACTTCGCAGTAAGCATTACGTTTGCGGTAATCTCGAACGGAGACGTGACCTTAGTGCCGCCGTTGTACCAGCCGTCGAATACGTATCCCGTGCGCGTAGGCGCGTAAGTAACCGTTACGGTATCGCCCGCGTAATAAGTATCGACGGTATCGGCAACGCTGCCGTAACCGTGCTTATACGTTACGGTAAACTGCGATTTTGCCGTCCAACGCGCTTCCAAGGTCATGTTGCCCTTGATAGTGACGGGCGACGTAACCTGTTTGCTGCCGTTATACCAGCCGTCGAACGTATAGCCCGCCCTTTCGTCGGGATTGGGCAATTCAATGCTGTCGTTGGCTGCGCCGAACAGCTTGATTTCCGACAAGCCGCCGACAGTGCCGCCGTTCGCGTTAAGCGTAACCGTGCACGCGCTCTTGGTAAAGTGCGCGACAAGCTCGATATCCTCGGTTATCGTCTCGGGTGCGGGCGAATTATCGGTCTTGAACCAACCCGTAAACGTATAGTTGCCGAGCCAAGAGCTGGGGTACGGAACCTTCAACGAGCTTACGGGCGTGCCGTAATCGACCTTGACCGTTCCGCTCGAACACCCCGTCACGTTGCCGCTGTACGTAACGGTGCATTCGTTTACGTTCCATTGCGCGTATACGACTATATCCTCGGTAATTTCGGTCACCTCGGTCGCCGACGCGTCCGTACCCGTGAACCAGCCTTTAAACGTATGGCTGGGATTGGAGTGCGAGGGCTTATAGCTTTCGTCGATAGCGCCGTTCTCGACAATGTTCACTACCTTTACGGTGCTGCCGTCGTCGAACGTGCCGCCGTTGGCTACGAGCGTTACGCCGTACGTGATTTGCGTCATGCGCGCTACGAGCGTGGTAAGCGTATCGTCCGCGACCTTTGTCGTTTCGGTAATGCGCACGTCGCCGTAATACCAGCCGTCAAAGCGATATCCGTCATTAGGCGTGACCGTTACGTTGTTAAGCTCCGCGTACGTTTCGCCGAAAGTGACGGTTATTTTATTAGGGTTAACCGAGCCGTCGGCTACTACGAGAGTAACCTCGATACTCCGTGCAAGCCAGCGCGCGTAAAGCGTGTGCGCCGCGCTCGAAATAATTTGCTCGGTGCTCGCGCCGAGCGCGTTACTTATTCGCTTGCCCTCGGCAGTATACCAGCCATCAAAGTCGTAGCCCGCTTTGACAGGCAAATCGAGCGCGCCGTAGGTTTCGCCGTAAACGAAGGTTTTGTCGGCTATCGTCGCGCCGCCGTTGGTTTCGAAGGAAACCGTAACGTTTATCGGATTGACGGTGACGGGAATTTCTACGGTCTTGACAACGCCGCCGACCGTCGCCGACACGACGAGCGTATCGCTGTTAACGACGGTAACTACGGACGCCGTTAACTCGACGGTGTCGCCGCTTACGGTATAATCGAGCAAGCCCGACGAGGTTTGCATGTGCGCGGTCACGTTTGCGATTTCCAAGCCGTGCGTTTCGGAAAGCTCGATAACAAACGATTGCAGGCTGTCGAGCGTCGCAGAGCCCGACGCCACCGTATATTCGAGCACGGGCGCGATTGCTACCGTGTAAACCTTGCCCACTACGTATTCGACCGTACCGTCGTTTTTAGTCACCTCGAACCCGAACACGATATCGGAAACGGAATTAGCGCCGCCGACAACGTTGGCGTCAAGGTCAATCTCTATTTGAGGGTCAGCCGTATTATTGCCGTATACCGTGACGAACGCACCGTTGGTAAGCGCGACGGCTTTTATGCCGCGTATATCGCTACCGCCGACCATAGACGCCGCGGACAGCTTATCGTATGCCGTGCCGTCCGCATTGAGCGCGGCGGTCGTATCGGTAAGCTTGCGCCCGAACACGTTTACGGTCACGTTGTCGCACGTAAGCACATATCCCTTGTACGCGCCCGACGTAACCGTCACGGTCGCGGAAAGCTTGATTACGCCCTTGTCGAAAGCGTTTTGCGAGAGCGTGAGCATATCGCCGTTTACCGCGACGCCGCCTTTTCGTAGTCGTCGAAGTCGAGCAGGCACATGTACGGGTCGGCGACG
>CAJTNI010000024.1:0-26009 GCA_910577945.1 uncultured Christensenella sp.
CATTCACAAGTAATTTAACTATTTATCTGTCCAACTTTTGGGGTTCATAGCATTCACGCCACGCCTAATTCTCGTTCGCCTACGGCTTACCTAATATTCCCTATGGGAATTACGGTAAAAGGCGGCGCGCGTTTTTAATTTCTATTGTCGTATACGGAATAAATCATTTGCCATCGTCGGCGGCGGGCGAGGGGGCGTCGGGCGGAGTCGCTCGGTCGTTCGGCGTTTCTTCGACGCTTCCCTGAACGGCTTTTTCCTGCGCCGTGGTTTTTTTCGCCTGCTTTTCCTGCTTGTCGATTGAGTTGACTATTTTCTCGATATCGGTGTCCGAGCTAAGCCCCACGACGTGGTCGACGGGCAGGGAAAAGGCGATGCCTTGCCCGTCCGTTTTAAGCCCCGCCGATTGATAGATTGCGTGCAGCACGTCGTCCTTGATTTTCGTCGGAACGAGTATCATTACGATTTCCTTGTCGGGCTGAACGGTTATGTGGAAAAACTCCTCCGCCTCCTTGTTGGCAGTGCCGCGCGCGTGCAAAACCGTGCCGCCGCGCGCGCCCTTGTCCTTGGCGGCGTCCATAACGGTCTCCGAAAATCCCGTGTTGACTATACATAATATAAGCTCGTGCTTTGTCATAATAACTCCGTTTGCGTCATTGCTTGGGGTCTTTGACCGCCATTTTGTTGTTGCTCAAAAACCCGAATATCAAAGTGCCGATTACGCTTGTCATGGGTATGGTGTAGGCAATGCCCTTGCCGTTCTTTATGGTCTTGAACTTTTCGTCGAGCGCGGCGAGCGCGTCGGGCAGCTTGTTTTCCTGTATGACGCTGAATATGACCGCTTTTTCCGAGTCGGTCAAGCCGAACCGCGAAAGCACTTTGGCGTCCGCCGTGCCGCTGCCCAGCAGCACGCATTGCATGTTGACCTCGAACGATTGGATTAAGTCCAGATAGTATTCGCCCTTCGAGCGGTTGACTACGGTTATCAAAAGCTCCAAGCGGTTTTGCGTAATGGCGTTTTGCGGCGCGTCGGATTTTTTAGCCCTGGCGTTTTCCGTTCGGCGCTTGACCGCGGTTTTTACGCGTTCGGTCTTTTCCTTGCGCTTTTGCATTATCTCGTTGACGCGCGCCATTATATCGTCTTTTATGTGCTTTATGTGCTTATCTCGCTTACTTGCCATTCTTTTTGCTCCACACAAAGTTGATAACCTGCTCGTCGTCGGCGGCGAGTATGCGCTTCATGGCGATGCGGTTGCGCGCCTTTGCGGACATAATGGCTTTAAAGCCGAGCGCCTGAATGGTAATCAACGGTATCATTGCGACCATTGCGACCACGCCGAACGCGAGGCTCAAAATTTGCTCCTCCGCGATAACCGAGCACGCGCCTATCGCCAGCGGCAGTATAAAGCCCGAGGTGAGCGGACCGCTCGCCACGCCGCCCGAATCGAAGGCGATTGCCGTGTACAGCTTGGGCACGAAAAACGATAGCCCGAGCGAAATGAGGTAGCCGGGGATAAGGTAGTACAGCAGCGAGAAATCGTAAATTATGCGCACCATGGACAGCGCGATGGCAAGCCCCACGCCGCAGCACAGCGCGATAAGCATTTCCTTTTTGGTGACGCCGCCGCCCGTGACCTCCTCGACCTGCTTGTTGAGCACGTGAATGGCGGGCTCGGCGAGCACGACCACCATGCCGAGAACCAGCCCGAAAATTATAAGCACGGTCTCGTTGGCGGCAAGCTCCTTGCCCAGCTTCAAGCCGATTGGCATAAAGCCGACCTTGACGGCGGTCAAGAATATCACCAGCCCGAAAAACGTGTAGGCTATGCCTATGATTATGCGAATGATTTTGTCCTTGGGGAGTTTCAGTACGGTGAATTGCAATATTACGAAAAACGCGACGATAAGCGCGAGCGCGATTACCACTTCGCGGCAAGTGACCAAAAGTATTTTGCCGAAATTGCCCATTTCGGACGCGACGGTGTACGACGGCGTGGTGTAGGAAAGGTCGCCCTTGGCGGTGAGCGAGAGCACGAGCACGGCGAGAATAGGTCCTACCGAGCACAGCGCGATAAGACCGAAGCTGTTTTCGTTGCTGTTGCGCCCGCCGATAGTGGTGGCAATGCCAACGCCGAGCGCCATTATGAACGGCACGGTAATAGGTCCAGTCGTGACGCCGCCGCTGTCGAACGACATGGCGAGAAAGCTCTTTTTGCCGCTGTCTATCAAGAGCGCGCATACCATAAACAGCACCATGTAAAAGAACATGAGCATCGTGGACAGGCTCTTGCGCGTGATTATCTTAATCACGGCGATAACGAGGAACAGCCCGACGCCCGCGCCGACGGTGGCGATTAGCACTACGTTGTTTATCACGGAGCTTACTTGCTCGGCGAGCACAGACAGGTCGGGCTCGGCGATTGTTATGAAAATTCCCATTAAAAGGCAAACCGCGATAAGCACTGTTATTTTTTTGGATTTGGTAAGGCCGCTGCCGATATGCTCGCCCATGGGCGTCATGGCGAGGTCCGCGCCGAGGTTGAACAGCCCGATTCCGAGTATAAGAAAAACGGCGGACACCGAAAACACGGCAAGCTCCGTGCCCGTAAAGCTTACGAGCGGGGTCGCCGCGAGTATCAGTACGATTACCGTTACGGGCAGCACCGATACGAACGATTCGCGCAGTTTGAGTAATACAGCCTTCATAATTCCTTCGGACGCATGCCGTCCGACAATAATTTATTAGAGGTTTATTGTAACACGAACGCGTGCATTTTGCAAGAGTTTTGGCGCGCCGCGTGCATAAAACCCTTATCGATTGCGTTGACGGAGCGTCGAATTTGTGGTAGAATACGGCGTAGTGAAAATCAACAAGGATAGCAAGCTTTATAAATTTATCATAAGGCCGCCGCTGTGGTTGCTTATTACGATTTGGGTGCTCGCGCTGTTTGCCGTGGCGGCGTGCATTACTTTGTACTTTCTGCGCTTGGGCACCGAGCCGTGGGCGCTAATCGTTTACGCCGTGGCGCTCGCGCTTTTTATTCTGTCCGTTTACGGCGTGCTCGCCGTCGTAGGCGTGCCCGAGCGCGCGAGCGGCAGTATTAAGATACGCAAGTTTTTTACCGATTACGGCTTTCGCGCCACGGTGTACGCCGCGGGCTCGGTCATATTCAATACGCTGTACGTGGCGTTCGGCGTATTGATTGCCGTATTGGAGCATTCGCCGTGGCTGGGCGCGCTCGTCGGCTATCACGTGTTCTTGGCGGGAGCGCGCGCGGTGATATTTATATTCGTAAAGAACTACGGCAAGGAAGACGGCGAGCTGTACCGCTTGCGTGCATACACTTATTGCGGCGTCGCGCTCGCCATGCTCGCGCTCGCGTTTTTGCCCGTCATACGCTTGGTAATCGACGACCGCAACAGTTACAGATATTTCGTGAGCACCGTCACGTACGTATCGGCAATCGCGCTTTACACTTTTATCAAGCTGGGCGTATCCGTTCACAATTTCCGCAAGGCGCACAAAACCGACGATATGTCGCTCATCGCCATTAAAAACATCAGTCTTGCCGACGCGCTGATTACGCTGTTCGCGCTGCAAGCCACCATGCTTAAAGAGCTAGGCAATACAGTGCTCGGTTTCACGCTCAATCCGAGCACGGGCGGCTTAATCGCGCTCGTCATTTTCGGCTTGGGCATGTACATGTTCGTCATGGGCATGCGCCGCATACGTAAGTTCAAAATCGGATACTACGCCGAGCCCGATTCGGGCGTTGCCGACGCATCCGCGCAAAACGCCGCGCCGCCGCCCGACGACTGCTCGGACGCGCCGCCGCCCGCTGCGGACAAGCCTGCGCCCACGCCCGTTCCCGCGCCGCCGCCCGCCGCGGTCGACCTTGACGCGGATTGCGAAAATTCGTCGGAGCTAAGCGACGTAAAATAAAAAATTAATATTTTTCTAATGTTAGCTAATGCGTATATGTGATATACTCTACACATAGTTTTCAGAGACGAGTATGTCGGACACGATAATAAAAATAGATAATTTGGTAAAGCGGTTCGGCGCGCTGACTGCCGTAAACGACGTTTCGTTCGAGGTTCGGCGCGGCGAGCTTTTTGCGTTTTTGGGCGTAAACGGCGCGGGCAAGTCTACTACGATTTCCGTGCTTTGCGGTCAGCTTGCGCGCGACGGCGGCTCAATCGTCGTGGACGGGGCGAATATCGACGACGATATCGAGCGCGTAAAGCGCAGCATCGGCGTGGTGTTTCAGTCGAGCGCGCTCGACCGCGTGCTCGGCGTCAAGGATAACCTCAAAAGCCGCGCCGCGCTGTACGGCATTTTCGGCAAGGAGTTCGAGGCGCGATACGCCGAGCTGGACGAAATGCTGTCGCTTAAAGAATTGGAAAAGCGTCCCGTCGGCAAGCTGTCGGGCGGACAGCGGCGGCGGTGCGATATTGCGCGCGCGCTTTTACATAAGCCCAAGATACTCATACTCGACGAGCCCACGACGGGGCTGGACCCGCAAACGCGCAAGACCGTTTGGGGCGTAATCGGCGAGCTGCGCAAGGACGGCGAACTGACCGTGTTTTTGACGACGCACTACATGGAGGAGGCGGCGGACGCCGACTACGTCGTCGTAATCGACCGCGGCAGGGTTTCCGCCAAGGGCACGCCCGTCGAGCTCAAAAACGAATACACGGGCGACTTTATATCGTTTTACGACCGCGACGAGTCGGAGCTCGAAGCGCTGGGCAAGCCGATAGAAAAAATATCGGGCGGGTTCAGGATAGAGGTAAAAAATACCGCCGAGGCGACGGCGCTCATTGCGGCGCACCCCGAGCTGTTCACCGATTACGAGGTGAGCAAGGGTAAGATGGACGACGTGTTTTTGGCGGTTCAAAAAAGCAACGCCGTCGGCGACGAGGAGCGGGCATGAGTAATTTAAAGCTTAATATAAAAATGACCGCGGCGTTTACGGCGCGCAATATGAAGGTGTTTTTCCGAGACAAGGGCGCGGTTATTTCCGCATTGATGGCGCCGCTCGTCATACTTTTGCTGTACGTGTTGTTTTTGAACAACGTGCTCAAATCCTCGTTCACTGCGGAGCTGGGCGATATGGTTATTCCCGAAAAGCTGATTGACGGATACATAGCGTCCTTCGAGGTGTCGTCCATACTCGCGGTGTGCTGCGTTACCGTCGCGTTCGTCGTCAACATGATGATGGTGGACGACAGATTGACGGGCGTGCGCGCCGACCTCGACGTAACGCCGACGCATAAGAGCGTGCTCGTGCTAGGCTACTTCTTTTCCACCGCGCTCGTCACGCTGTCCATATGCTTGCTGACGCTTGCCGTCGGCTTGGCGTATATAGGCGCGAGCGGCTGGCAAATGTCGGCGGGCGACTGCCTGTTCGCCGTGCTCGACGTATTTTTGGCGTCGCTGTTCGGCACGGCGCTGTCGTCGGTGGTCGCCGTGTTTTTAAAGAGCCGCGGCGCGATAAACGCCGTTTCCACAATCGTCTCCACGGTGTACGGGTTTATCTGCGGCGCGTACTATCCGATTTCGCAGTTCGCAAAGGGTATAGCCAATTTCGTCATGTGCTTGCCCGGCACGTACTTTACCGCGCTGTTTCGCTCGCACTTTATGCGCTGCTTCTACGAGCCGTTCACGGAGGCGGGAATGCCGAGCGATGCCGCTGCCGAAATTCTCGACAGCCTCGACGTAAACGCGTATTTCTTCGGCAAAGCCGTGCCGACGTGGGTTATGTACACTGTGGCGCTGTGCACCGTGGTCGCGCTGCTGGCGGCGTTCGTAGCGATTAACGCAGTCAAAATCAAACGCAAGCCCAAGCCCGTCGCGCCCGCCGCCGAATAGAGCGCCGCGCGATAAGCGCGCTGCGGCGCGGTTTATGCGTGATAGAAAATGTAGTCGTAAGGTGTCGGCACGCTTTAAGGCGTTGTCGCGCTTTCGACAAATGAGAATTAAATTTTTTTGCATGGGTCGTTCTATATGGAAAGTTATATAGAACGACCTTTTTGCTTCGACGGTAATCGGGCACGGTTAATGTGCATAAGTCGGAACGAAAAAATTTAAAAAATTTCAAAAAAGAGTTCTGTTGGGCTTGACAAGGCGGGGGGGGGGTATAATATAATCACATTGTAAATTATACTATGGTTTTTAACATAAATTCGTTGTGCGAGTGCATAAGTCGCGGACTTGTGCGGCGCGATACGGGAGCGGTGCGAAAATGATTGAGCTTATCAACGTGGAAAAGCATTTCAAAAAGCCGATACGCGGCAAGGGCGTATGGGGCATGGTTAAAACGCTGTTTTCGCGCAAGCACGTCGTCGTCAAGGCGGTGGACGGCGTGTCGTTTACCGTGCGCGACGGCGAGGCGGTCGGCTATATCGGCGCGAACGGCGCGGGCAAATCCACCACTATAAAAATGATGAGCGGCATACTCACGCCCACGGCGGGGGAAATTCTCATCGACGGCAAGCATCCGTATAAGAGCAAGGAGCGCAACGCCGTGCTTAAAAACATAGGCGTGGTGTTCGGACAGAAAACGCAGCTTTGGTACGACCTGCCGCTCACCGAAACGTACGAGCTGTTGCGGTATATCTACGACGTGACCGAAGCCGATTACAAGCGGCGGCTCGCCGAGCTGGTCGAGCTTTTGGATATGAAGCCGTTTCTAGACGCGCCCGTGCGCACGCTGTCGCTCGGACAGCGCATGCGCGCCGACCTTGCCGCGGCAATGCTGCACAACCCCAAAACGCTGTTCCTCGACGAGCCGACAATCGGCTTGGACGTGCTGGTCAAGCGCAATCTTATAGAGGCAATCAACAAGCTGCGCGACGAATACAAAACCTCGCTCATACTAACCACCCACGCCATGAGCGATATCGAGCTGTTGTGTAAGCGCGTTATAATACTCGACGAGGGCAAAATTCTGTTCGACGGGTCGCTGGACGACGTAAAGCACATGTTCGGCGACAAGCGCAACGTGACTATTCAGACCGCCGCGCCCATAGACACGGCGGCGGCGACTGATAAGTACCCGATAGACGGCGTGACCGCCGAGGGCGACGGGCTGTTGACCACGTTCACCGTTGACGCGCAAAAGCTTAAAATCGACGTGCTTTTGGATTTTTTGCTCAAAACGTACGACGTTACGGACGTCAAGCTGTCCGAGACGGGTATCGAGCAGGTCGTGGAAAAAATTTACGAGCGCAACAAAGCCGCGCAGGCGCTGGACGAGTGCGGCGACGAAGCGGCGGACGCGGAGCGCGACGATGGCTAAGGGCAGGATAAAAAGGTATTTGATATTCGCCAAAGCGGGATTCCAAACGCTCATAGCGTACCGCGGCGCGGTGCTGCTGTGGTTTGTGGGCGCGATAATCGGCGCGACGCTGATGGGGTTGCTGTGGTGGGCGATTTATTCGTTTTCGGAAAGCGGCGTAATCGGCGGCTTCGATTATCCGCAAATGCTCATGTACGTGATACTGTCGGCGGCTGTGTTCGAGATAACCGTTTCGTCCACAATGGGCAGCATTACGGACGACGTGCGCGACGGGCAAATCGGCATGCGGCTCATGAAGCCGATAAGCTACCGCGCGCAGCTGTGTTTTTCAAATATCGGCGAGTTCGCGGGCAGAATGTTGATATTCGGCTTGCCCGTAATAGTCGGCGGCACGCTTACGGCGGTTTTCGGGTTCGGGCTGACGGGAATTAAGTGGTACAACGTTTTGCTGTTTGTGCCCGCGTGCTTTATTTCGCTTTTGGTCAACGAGGCGTACGGATTTTTGTTCGGACAGCTCGCGTTTCGCACGCAGGCAATGTTCGGCGTGCATTCCATGTACATGACGCTAAGCGGCTTTTTGTCGGGACGAATGATTCCGCTCGGCGTTTTTCCCGCTTGGGCGCAGACCGCGCTGTACTGCACGCCGTTCCCGTTTATGGCGAGCATGCCCGTCAGGCTGTTCCTCGGCGTAATGTCTTGGACGGAGGTGCTTGCGGGGTTTGCCATAGCCGTCGCTTGGATAATCGTCCTCGACGTTATCGGCTGGCTGCTCTACAAAACGTCGGTGCGCAAGGTCGTCGTGTTCGGCGGGTGATACGCGGGTAACTACCGTGCGTTTAAAGGAAATCGCTTATGCTTAAAGAATTGAGACTTTATCCCAAATACGTTTCCATGAGCCTCAGGAGCGCGCTGTCGTACAAGGCGGATTCGATAATCATGATGATTAGCTTCGCCGTGTCCGAGATAGTGTCGTTGGCTACGATTTATCTGATTGTGGGCACTGTGCCCACGCTCGGTGTGTGGACGTTCGAGACGCTCGCGTTCTTGTTCGGGTTTACGCTTGTGCCTAAGGCAATCGACCACGTTTTTACCGACGAGCTGTGGATACTCGCGTATCGCGCGGTGCGGCGCGGCGACCTCGATATCTATATGACGCGCCCGATTAACCCGCTGTTCCAGTACATTGCGCGCACGTTTAAATGGGACGGGCTGGGCGAGCTTCTCGTCGGTATAGTCATTATGTGCGTGTTCGCGCCGCAGGCGGGAATAGCTTGGACGGCGAGCGGCGTTATCGGCTTGATACTGTGCGCGGTGCTCGGCGTGTTTTGCTTTACGGGGATAAAGCTGCTGTTCGCGTCGTTGGCGTTTTGGGTTAAAAACGCGGGTATTTTCCTCAATACCGTTTACGACCTGTCGAACTACGCCAAATACCCCGTGCGCTATATGGGCAAGGCGTTTGCGTCAATTATGTTCTTTGTAATTCCGTTCGGGCTGTTTTTGTACTATCCCGTCGAGTGCTTGGTTACGGGCGCGAGCATTTGGTGGAGCGTGCTGTGGAGCGCGGTTGCCGCGGTCGCGCTCATGACGCTGTCGCTCACCGTGTGGCATATCGGCATAAGCCGCTACGAAAGCGCGGGCAACTGACGCAATCGGTAAATAAATAGATTATTCGCATAAGCTAATGCCGCTTTAATCCGATTAAAGCGGCATGCGTTTTTAATTCGTTTGATTTGCGCCGCGCATCGTGCTTACGATATGCTCGGCGTACGCGCCCGCAACGTTAATGCCCGTTGCCGATTCGAAGGCGTCGAAAAACGCGTTGGAGTTTACTTCGCACAGAAGCGGCGCGGGCGAGAGCAAAAAGTCCAAGCCGCAATAATCGAGGTTTAACAGCCGCGCGATTTTTCGGGACAGCGCGGATATTTCCGCGGGTACGTCCGTTTTTTTCGCAGTGCCGCCCAAGCCGACGTTGGAACGGAAATCGCCGTTTGACGTGCGTAGAATGCCGCCCAGAGTTTTGCCGCCGACCACAATTACGCGCATGTCTTTGCCGTGCGCCGCCGCTACGTATTGCTGGAACAAATGCGGGTGCAGCTTGACGCTTTCCGCGAGCGCGGCGAGCTGCGCGCGGTCGTCCGCCTTGAACACGCCCTTGCCGAACGAGCCGTAGGATAGCTTGACGACGAGCGGGTAGCCCAAGCTCTTTTCCACGTCGTCGAGCATGCGCGTCGGCACGCTCGCGTTTCGGTCGTAGCACAACAGCCCCGCGAGCGTTTTGGGCATGGGTATGCCGTTGTCAGCGAGCGCGATATGCGTTTGCATTTTGTCGTCGCAGTCGGCAATGGCTTGCGCGCGGTTGAACAGGCGCACGCCGCGCTTTTCCAGCATTTGCGCCGTGTACTTATCCTTGTCGAGATATAAGCAAAAATCGCAGCGCGCGTCGCCCGCGACCGCGCCGCCGTTTATTCCGAGCATAAACCCGTCGTTGCGCCGCACCGTCACGTTCACGCCGCGCAGCGTCAGCTCCTCGGCGAGCCGTTTTGCCTGACGCGTTTCGAGCGTGGGCGAGTATGCGTTGAGCAGTATCAATCCGTTAAGCTTGTCGTGCATGGTATTTCAAAAGCAAAAGCGGGGCAGAGCGCCGCCGCTTTGTAGAGCATGGTATCGCGATTACGCCTTGGTAAAGTCGCAGGCGCGCAGGACGTACTCGGTTATTTTGCCGAGCTTGCTGCCCGAATACTCGTTGAATACGATTTTTACGGGCACTTTTTTGTGTTCTTTGCCGTCCTGTTTGAGCGGGTTTTGAGAATAGAAAACGTAATAGGGCGGACCGTGCCGCTCGATGCTCGGCATTATGCTCGTTTCAAAGCAGGGTACGGGATAGCTAGTTTCGCCGCTCTCCTCGTTCGTGACCGCCTCGACGCCCAAATCCTTTACCCAATCGCCGACGTCTACCGAGGTAACGCCGTTGACCGACGCCACCATGACGTAGTTTTCGAGCTTGCCGCTTGCGAACGCCTCGAACATGTTGGTCATGTAGAAATTGGGCGACGCGCCGTCGGCGAGCGCGGTCGCGCGGGCGAGGTAGAACATCATCTCGTTGTCGCAGTACGTGCTGCGCGGAATGGACAGCGTTTGCTCCGTCGCGTCCTCGATTGCGGTGTACAGGAACTTGGCGGTGTGCGCGCCGAAATAGTCGGCGGACACCGTGTACGAACGGTTGACCGTGTCGGCGCGCGGCGCGAGCGAAACCGTCTTTTCCATTTCGCACGAGTCGAGGCTGTTGGTCTGGAACAGCGTGTGGCTGGAAATCTTGTCGGTAAGCCCTCTGTCCTTTTCCGCGGCGGAATCGTTGTACGTAACCGAAAAGCTCATGTCCACCGTCGAGTAGCTTATATTGTCGCGTATTTCCACGCCCTCGTCGAGCGTGTACAAAAGCGCGCCCTCGGCGATTTTGATTTTGTTTTGCGCGTCCGTGCCCGCGCTCACGTCGTATACGGACACGGCGTAATCGAGCCGCTCGTAGCCGTTGGTCTCGTCTTTGGCGCGCCAAGGTCTTTCGGTGTCGAACAGCACGGTTACGGGCGTGCTGCATGCGCACAGCGCGAGCGTCGCGGAAACTGCCGCCGCCGACGCGATTTTTCTTGCAAGCGTGTTTTTCATGCGCTTATTGTAGCACATTGCCGCGCGTTTGGCAACCGATTACGACGGGCATTGGCGATTGATAAGCTTTTGCGCCGTAAAACTCGCGCTTGCTTTTTTCGACGGCTTGGTGTATAATATGCGCGTATGAAAATCACGACCTTCCCCACATACCCCGACGCGCTCGACGCTCTGGCAAAGGAGCTGCGCGCGCGCCGTTTTTCGCCGACGGAGTACCGCATAGTGCTCACGCCCGACCGCTACACGTTGCAGGCGGAAAAGGCGTTGTTCGGCGGCAGCGGCGCAATCGACTGCGAGGTACTCACGCTGTCGCGGCTGTGCCGCAGGGTGTGCGGCGCGGATATGCCGCTGTCGCGCGAGGGTGGCGTAATGCTCGTCGCCAAGGCGATAGCCGCCGTCAAGGATGAGCTCGTTTATTACGGCAAGGCGGCGAGGTTTTACGACTTTGCGCGCGACGTGTACGAAACGCTGTTGCAGCTCGCCGCGTCGGACGCGGAGCTTTCGAGCCTTGCGGCGCGCGGCGCGACCAACGCCAAAATCGCCGACCTCGCGCGTATAAGCGCGCAGTACGAAAAGCTCAAAGCGGGGTACGAGGATTCGCCCGACCGCTTAAAGGCGTTGATAAAAGCGCTGCCGAACAGCGCGCTCGTGCGCGGCTCGCACTTTTACGCAATCGGGTTTTCCAACCCTACAAAGCTCAATAAAGCGGTGCTCGCCGCGCTCGAAAAGCACGGTAAGTCGTTTTGCCGTTACGACGCCGAAAAATCGACGGGCGTGCGCGACGGCATGGAAATTTACCGCGCGCCCGACAAAATCACGCAGTACAAGGCGGTGGCGGCGCGTATTCGCGAGCTTGTTTTCAAGGGCGCGAAGTACGGGGAAATATCGGTTGTGTGTGCCGACCCCAAGCCGCTGTCGCGCATATTCCGCGAGTACGGCATTCTGTTTTACGCGGATACCGCCGTGCCGCTGGCGGACGTGCCGCCGCTTGCCGCGCTTAATTGCATATATCGCCTGCGTTCGGCGGCGGATGCGGATAGAGTGATTGCGCTGTGCAAAAACCCGTTTTCGGGCTGCGACGCGTACGGCGCGGAAAAGCTTCAATTATATCTGACCGAGCGCGGCATAGCGCACGGTTGTTTTTCGGTCGATATACCCGACCCGTCGGCGCGCGCCGCTATGGAACGCGCCAAGGCGCTCGTCGGCATGTTCGAGGGCGGGTTTTCGGAAGCGTGCGAGCGCGTAATCGAGCGCGCCGAGTTCGAGGCGGTGCAGTCGCGGCTTTATAAGGACGAGACCGATATGCTGTCGCCGATACGCGCGCTCACGGGCATGCTCGCGGCGTTTACGAGCGGGGATTTCGATGCGGACGCGGCGGCGTTCTTTTCGGCGGCGAAGAGCATGGAAATAAAGTCGCTGCCCAGAAGCCGCGACCGCGTGAGCGTCGTGCCGCCGCAGTCGCTGCGCATGACGCGGTGCAAATATTTGTTTGTAGCCGATTTCAACGAGGGCGTGCTGCCGCTGCCCACAGCCGATTGCGGACTGTTGTCCGACTACGATTTGAACGCCTTGGGCGGCGCGGTCGAGCCCACGGCACGCGAGCAAAACGCGCGAGACCGCGAGGAGCTTACGGCGGTTATTACCAACGCGGAGCACCTGTTTTGCGCGTACTGCACGGCGGACGGCGCAAAGCCGTCGTCGCTGCTCGCCGAGTATGCGGACGGCGTGCGCAAGGCGGGAACGGTTACGGAAACAGACTACGACGAGGAATGCGCCGTGCTCAAAGCGGAAAAGAACGCGGTCGGATTTATCGCGTGGCACGCCTCGACGGAGTCCGCGGCGCGCGAGCTGGCGGCAAGGCGCATGACTCCGACGTACGCGTCGATTGAGGCGGCGGTGGGCAAGACCGACAAATCGTCGCCGCCGTTCGCGCCCGAGATAGCGGGCGGAATAGCCAAGCGCACACTGTCGGTGAGCGAGCTTAACGATTGGTTCGGCTGTCCGTACAAGCGGTTTTTGCGCGGGTCGGTGGGTCTGACCGAGCGGCGCGACGGGCGGCTGAACGCGCCCGATTTCGGCGTTATAGTGCACGAGTTTATGCGGCGGTTCGTGGAAACGAAGCCGCTCGACTGCTCGCGCGCCGCCGTCGAGCGCATAATAGACGATATACTGCCCGACGACGTGAGCATAACGGAAATGGAGCGCGAGCGCGTAATTACGGATGCGGTTGACTATGCCGCGCTCAACAAGCGCATTATCGAGGCGGGCGACTATACGCCCGCGGCGACCGAGCGGCGGTTCGTCGGCGCGCTCACGCTAGGCGAAACGGCGCGGGCGGAGTTTACGGGCGTTATCGACCGCGTGGATTACTGCGGCGACAACGCGCGCATTATCGACTACAAAACGGGCAACAAAAAATTCGAGCTTAAAAAGTGCGTCGACGGCACGGACATGCAGCTGCCGCTGTACGCCGCTGCAATCGCGGGCGAGGGCAAGACGGTTACGGGCATGTTCTACGTGCCGCTCGGCAAGGCGTACGACGCGGACGGCGCGCGCATGAGCGGGTGCATGCTCAAAGACGCGGAGGTGGCTGTCGAGTACGACGGTGCGCTCAAAGCGGGCGCGCGCTCGGACGTGGTGGCGGCTACAACCAAGGTGAAGGACGGCGCGCTCGTGTTCGACCGCCCGAACAAGCAGGAACTGTTGGAGCGGCAAACCTTCGGCGCGCTCGTATCGCGCTGCGTCGCGACGGCCGATTGCGCCGCGGACGAGATAGCGAGCGGGTATATAGAGCGCACGCCCGCGACGGGTGCGTGCGACTATTGCGCGTTCGGCGGGATTTGCGGCGGCGCGCGCAAGCCGCGCGACTGAACGGCGCGGTCGCCTGCGGGCGAAGGGCGTTAAATTTATCAAGGCTGTAATATGTCAACTCGATTTTCGGAAAATCAAATAAAGGCGATTAAGCTCGACGGCAACGTGATTGTATCGGCGGGCGCGGGCAGCGGCAAGACCACCGTCATGATTGAGCGCATCATCGACAAGCTGCGCGGCGGAGCGGAGCTCGAGCAAATGCTCATCGTCACGTTTACGCGCGCGTCGGCGGCGGACATCAAGGTAAAGCTCGCGCGGCGACTGTCGGAGCTTAAAGCGGCGGCGTCGGGTGCGGGCGATACCGACACGCTGCGCAAGGCGCGGCGTGCGGCGGAGGCTTTGCCCGTGTGCAATATCGGCACGCTGCACAGCTTTTGCCAGCGGCTGATACGCGCGTACGCGGGCACGGCGGAGCTTGACCCCGCTTGCACGGTGGCGGACGAGGGCGACGCGCGCGCCTTGAAGCGCGCGGCAATCCGCGCCGCGGTGGACGGGGCGTGGAAAAGCGGCGACGGCGATTTCCGCGCGGTGTACGACGCGCTGAGCTCGCGCCGCAACGACGACGGCGTTGTCGATACGGTGGAGAATATCGTCGAGTTTGCGCTGTCGCTTCCCGACCCCGACGGATATCTTTCGGCGACCGTCGGCGACGGCGCGCGGCATGCCGAGCTGGACGCGATACTCGCGGCGCGCAAAAGCGCGCTTTCGGCACGGGCGGTCGCGCTGCGCGGCGAGATTGAGCGCGCGGGTTTTACGCTGTTGGAGCGCGTCGTTTGCGAGACGGACGACTACCTCGACGGCAGGATTGACGGGTTTACCGTTACCAGATTCAACAAGAATAAGTACGGCGACGATTGCGCCGAAATCAACGAGCGGTTCAAGAAATTAAAGGACGATTGCAAAAAGTTTCGCGAGCTGCAAGCGGACGCGGCGACGGCGAAAACGCTGGACAGCGCGCCGTACGCGCGCGCGCTGTGCGCTGTCGCACGCGACGCGCTCGATATCTACGCGCGGCGCAAGCGCGAGCACGGCAAGCTCGATTATTCGGATTTGGAGCACGGCGCGCTCAAAGTGCTCGCCGACCCCGACTGCGCGCGCGAGATTGGCGAGACGGTCAAGTACGTGTTTATCGACGAGTATCAGGACGTGAACAGCTTGCAGGCGGAGATATCGAACAGGCTGGAAAGGGGCGGCGCGCAAATGTTTTTGATAGGCGACGTCAAGCAGTCGATATACGGTTTCCGCCGCTGCGACCCCAAGTATTTCCGCGAAAAAATCGCCGCCGCGAGCCGCGGCGAGGTCGAGTATACGCACATACGACTAACCGACAATTACCGCTCGTCGCGCGAGGTGATTGACTTTGTAAACGGCGTGTTCGACGGCGTGATGAGCGAGAGCTTCGGCGGCGCGGACTATGCGAGCGAGCGGCTTAGCTGCGGCTCGGGCGCGGCGGGGGGCGACGCGGGGCTTTACCGCATTCCCGCCGACCCCGCGGAGTTCGACGACGAGGCGGAAAGCGACGGCGGCGTAGACGGCGCGCTGCAAACGCTGTCGGACGCGAGCGCGCCCGTGTATTCGGTGGTGCGCGCGGCGGACGCGCCGACTAAGCCCGATATCGAGACGGAGTTTATCGCCGAGCGCATACTGCGGTACGCGGACGGCGCGAGAGCGCGCGGCGACGGCTCGGGGTTCGGGTCGGTCGCGGTGCTGCTGCGGTCGGCGCGCAGCGGGTTTTGCACGCGGCTTGCGCGCACGTTCGACAGGTACGGTATTAAATACGATTTCGGCAGGAAGGCGTCGGTAGGCGACTACGCGCACGCGGCGGCGCTGCTCGATATTTTGCGCATAGTGGACAACAGGTTCGACGACGTCGCGCTGTACACGGCGCTGCGCTCGCCGATGGGCGGGTTTTCGGACGCGGAGCTTTTGGAGATTGCGCGAACGGGCGAGAGCGCGGCGCGGCGCAGAAACGTAAAGCCCGCGCGCGGCGGGAGCGTGCCCGCGTATACGTTTTGGCAAAAAGCGACGGCGTACGACGGCGCGCTCAAAGACAGGGTAAAGGCGTTTTACGCGCTGCGCGCCGAATTTGCCGAGTACGCGAAAAGCCACGACTGCGCGGACGTGCTCGGATACATAACTTCGAGTATAGACTACTTTCAGCACGTGTACGAGTCGAACGGTCAGGCGCAAGCGGTGGAGGCGTTAATAGCATACGCCGAGGAGCGGCGTTGCGACGTGCACTCGTTTCTTGCGAGCGGCAGCTTTGAGCTCGGGTTTGCGGGGCGCGGCGACGCGGTCACGGTAACGACGGTGCATTCGTCGAAGGGGCTGGAATACGATTTCGTAATCGTCGCGGACTGCGCGCACAGGTTCAGGCTGGACGATACGTATTCCAAAGCGATTGTGTCGGACGCTGGCGTCGCGGTCAAGTTCCCCGACGTCGCGCGCAGAAAGCTCGTCAAGTCCGTGCCCTGGCTAATAGAAAACGCGACCGCGCCCGAGCGGCTGCGCGAGGAGGAATTAAGGCTGTTTTACGTCGCTTTGACGCGCGCCAAGCGCGAGCTTATCGTGTGCGGCAAACGGCGCTCGTCCGCCGACGGCGACGAGTTCGGCGGCGCCGCGCGCAGGGCGGCGGCGATGAACGCGGGCTGCGAGCTCGATTTCACTAAGGGCTTGGCGGGGCGCGGGTTCGACTACGGCGCGCTTTCGGCACGCGAAAATGCCGAAGCGGCGCAAGCCGAGCAAGCGCCGTGCCCCGTCGACGCCGAGCTGGTCGAGGCTGTGCGAACGCGGTGCGCGTTCGAGTACAGGCAGAGCGCGCTGCCTATTAAGACCTGCGTTACAGCCATTGCCGAGAGCGACGGCGGCGACGATTATTTGTTTGCCGCGCCCGTGCTGACCGCCGACGAGCGGTACGACGGCGGCGACAGCGCCAAGCGTCGCGGCAAGCGCGGCGGCTCGATAAGCGCGGAGGAGGCGCGGCTGCGCGGCACGGCGTACCACCGCGCCATGGAGCTTGTCGATTTTGCCGCGCCCGACCTCGACAAAGTCGCGGCGGCGTGCGAGCGGTTCGAGCTTGTGAACGGCGCGGATATTTTGCGCGCCGCGGAGACTATGCGCGAGCTGACGAGTACGTGCGAGTACGTATTCAAGGAAAAGTATTTTATCGTGGACGTGCCGTGCAGGGACGTTTACGGCGAAGCCGACGGCGAGTCCGTTCTTGTACAGGGCGTGATAGACCTTTTGGGCGTTTGCGAGAACGGCGACGCGATAATCGTCGATTACAAGACGACAGCGCCCGAAAAGCTTTTGTGCGACGAGTACCGCACGCAGCTGCGACTGTACGCCGCCGCCGTCGAGCGCAGCACGCCGTACAGGGTGCGGCGCAAGTATCTGTATTCGTTCGTGACGGGCGAATTGACGGAGGTGGATTAGCAAATTGTCAATGCGCGGCAATTACGCATTGACAATCGACTTTTGCGATAAAATAACAGTGTCGCAAAAGTACGAATTTGTGAAAAAGGCTTGCATTTGTGGGTTTTTAATGCTACAATGTATTAGTCGTTTTATACTTTAAAAGGAGATGACCGATAATATGCTGAAAGCGTTGAATAAATTTTTTATCGAAACGCTCAAAATCAATACCGAGATTTGGCTGTATATCCTAATGGCGATAGTTGCCGTCGCGTTTTTTATCGCGCTTTTCGCGGGGCTTTTGGGCGGGGAATTCAAAAAGGTCAAGTCGCTCATGGCGACCGTGGCGAAGAATCCCGGCGTGGCTGTCGCCAGCATGAAGCAAATGCCGATAGCTATTAAAAACCGCTATCGTCAGGCGCGTATGTCGGGCGTCAAGCCGTCCGACCTCGTGACCGAGCAGGAGTGCGTCAACGTGCCGTACTCGCGTTCGCTCGTATCCAAGATTTGGATTATCACGTTTGTAACGACCGTAATTTGCGCGGCTATCGCATACTTTGTCGCGCCGCTCGCGGCGAGCGGCGAGCTTATCCGCGCTACTGAAAGCGGCACGGGAGAGGACGTTAAGTATCTCGCGAACGCCGCGGCGCTGATGCCGCTCACCGTGATTATCCTCGGCGGATTGCTCACGCTTATCGGCGCAATCGTCGGCAAGAGCGCGCAAGGCGGCGCGGTCAAGCTGTACGCGCGTTTTGCGCAGGCTATCGACGGCGGCGACGCAGGCAGAACTGCGCAGCCCGTGCAGCAGGGCTATCCCGCCGGCGCGCAGGCGCAGCCGCAAGAGCCTATTCAGAGCGAGCCTATGGCGGCGTATTCCGCACAGACCGCCGAGCCCGTATTCGAGCCGGTCGGACAAGCCGAGTACGCCGAGCCCGTCGCGCAGCCCGTGTTCGAGCAGCCCGCGGCGGCGTACGCAGAGCCGGTCGCGCAAGAGCCCGCAGTCGATACGGCGGCGCAGCAGGAGGAGGCGCGCAGGAGAGAGCGCGAGGAAAAGATAGCGGCGGCGCGCGCCGCACAGGCGCAAGCCCAAGCCCAAGCGCAGGCACAGCCGCAGCCGCAGCCGCAGCCGCAGCCGCAACCGCAGCAGGCGCAAGCGGCGAGACCCGCGGCGACGAATACGTCGGCGGACGACGTTATCGCGCGGATAGAGCAAATCGACCGCGACGGCGCGCCTCGCGAAACCATGCGCGAGGTGGCGCAGCTTTTGCAAAGGGAGCGCGCAAAGCCCGAGAACAAAACGCCAGAGCAGCGGAAAAAGCTCAACGAGGCGCTCAGCAAGCTGTTGAAGGCGATGTCCGCGGCGAGCAAAAAATAATTGCAATCGAGAAAAAACACGGCGCGCGCCGTGTTTTTTTTGTCGGAAAATCGGCGGAACGCAATCCGTGCGGCAGTTGACATTTACTCGCGCGCGCGGTACAATATAAGCATGGAACTGTTATTGGAAAACCCCGAGCTCAAAGTCGAAGCGGCGGTGATTGACGACGTCGTAAGGTTCGAGCATGCGCGCGTAATCGCGCACGATGAGCACGCCGCGATTGTCAAGGCGGGCGAAACGTATAAATGCGTGTTCGACGATATCGACCGCGCGCGGGAATATATAGCGCGTTTCGGCATTCGCGGCAAAGCGTGCCTGCTTAATATGCCCGCGGACGCGCCCGCGATTTTGGGGCTTGACGCGGCGGCGTGCAAAACGTTCGCATACTTTGCGCCCATGCCGCCGCTGCCCGACGGGTCGGTTGCGATTAAGCGACTTGCGCCGTCGCTCGCGGAAACGGTGCGCGAGGCGTACGTCAAGCACGGCGCGGCGGGCTATACGGTGGAGCAGGTGGCGGCGCTTATGCGCGACAAGGGCATATTCGGCGCGATAGTCGGCGGCAAGCTCGCGGGGTTTGTGGGCAGGCACGCCGACGGCAATATTGGCATGCTCGAAGTGTTCGAGCCGTTCCGTCGGCGCGGGCTCGGTCGCGCGCTCGCCGAGTTTATGATAGCGTACGTCATGACCTTCGGCAGAACGCCGATTTGCGACGTGTTTACGGATAACGCCGCGTCGCTTTCCATGCAGGATAAGCTCGGCATGACCGCGGCGCGCGGGCTTACGTTTTGGGGCGCGCTCGGCGAGGACGAATAACCGCGCGAAAATCGCGGCTATAAAAAGCGCGCGCTTGACAAATATTAACCGAGCATGCTATACTTATGCAAATTCAATCTATGAGGAATTACTATCATGGCTAACAAAGTTACCGCCGATATGACTATTTACGACGTGCTGTGCCTCGCGCCCGACAACGAAAAGGTGGCGCAGGTGTTTTTCGACATGGGCATGCACTGCTTGGGCTGCCCCATTTCGCGCGGCGAGACCGTGGCGGAAGCGGCGGCGGCGCACGGCAACGACGTGAACGAGCTGGTCGCCAAGCTCAACGAGGTTATCGACTGAGTATGAAGCTTGTTGTCGGCTTGGGTAATCCGGGCGGCGCGTACTCGGACACTTATCATAACGTAGGATTTATCGCGCTCGATTTGCTCGCGGCGCGTTTTCGCGTGCCGTCGTTCGACTTTGACAAAAAGAGCAATTCCGACACGGTTTCCATATCGACGCGCGGGCAAAGCGTGCTTTTGTGCAAGCCGCGCACGTTTATGAATCTTTCGGGCGACGCGGTGTCCAAGCTCGCGCGCTACTACAAAATCGCGCCCGAGGATATTTTGGTCGTGTACGACGACGTAGATATCGAAAAGGGTAGCGTGCGCGCGCGGCTGAGCGGCTCGGCGGGCACGCATAACGGCATGCGCGATATCGTTTCAAAGCTGGGCTCGGAGGCGTTTGCGCGCGTGCGCATAGGCACGGGCTTTAAGCCGCCGTATATGGGGCTTGCCGACTACGTGCTTTCGCACATGGGCGAGCACATGCCGCTTATTGAAAAAGCGTGCTCGGCGGCGTGCGACATGGTCGCCGCGTGGATTTACGGCGAGCAGTGGAGCTCGCTCACCGTATCGGTCAAGTAATGCGCGATATTAAGGAAATTATATCCGCGGCGGACGGCGCGCTGGGCGACGCGGTCGCGGCGGTCAAGCGCGGCGAAAAGACGTCGGTGTTCGGGCTTACCGCGTCCGACGCGCGGCTGTTTTGCAGCGCGCTCGACGGGTTTTTGTACGTGTGTGCGGACGTGGTTGCGGCGCGGACGGCGTTTGTCGAGCTGTCGCTGCACTTCCCGTCGGCGGAGCTTTTGCTGCCCAAAAACAACGTGCTTATCGTGTCGAGCGGCAACGGCTCGGGCGCGCGCTGTCGCGCGCTGTACAATATCGCGAGCGGCAAAGCGCGCGTTGTGGTGACTACGGCGGAGGCTTTAATGCAAATAGTGCCGCCCGCCGAATACGTGGCGCGCGCCGCGGCGACGGTGCGCAAGGGCGACAAGATAAAAACCGCCGAGCTTATATCCAAGCTGACGGCGGCGGGATACTCGCGCCGCGGGCATGTGGACGAGGCGGGGCAGTTTGCCGTGCGCGGCGATATCGTCGATATTTGCACGCCCGCGGGCGAGGCGGCGCGTATAGAGTTTTTCGGGTACGAATGCGACTCGGTGCGCGCGCTCGATATTTCCACGCAGGGCGCGGGACGCGCGCTTGCGGAGTTCACGGCGTACCCCGCGACGGAGACAGTTTTCGAGGATTGTTCGGCGGCGATTACGCGGCTAATCGAGGCGGGCGACAGGCGCAAAACGGCGGGTGTGCCCGTCGAGCACAGGCTTGCCGAAAGACTGCGCACGGGCGACCGCGACGGCGAGCAAACGGTGCTGTCGCTTTTCGCTCACACCACTCTCGATAAGTTTTGCGGGCTGCCCGTCGTGTTCGAGGACGCCAAGGCGGTATACGACGCGTGCGTGTTCGCGTACCGCGAGCATGCCGCGCGCAGCAAAAGACTGATAGAGGCGAACGAAGCGCCGTTCTGCGCGGAGAGCAATCTCGTAAAGACCCCGCCGACCGACGGCGCGGTTTTGTGTTTTCACGCAATCGACAGCGGCAACAGGTTTTTCGCGCCCGACAAGCTGTTCAAATTCAAGAGCATGAATTTGCCGCTGTACGGCCGCGCGCTCGGCAGCCTCACCGACGATATAGCGGCGTGGCGGTCGCGCGGATACAAGGCGTATATCGCGGCGGACGTCAAAAAATCGCTGGACGAGCTCGATTGCTTCGACGTGGAATATATCGCGCCGACGGCGGACGGCGGCGTGTTTTTCGACGCGGGCATTATCGTAATCGGCATGCGCAACGTGGGTATGAAGCGCGACCCGTTCGAGTCCGTGCGGCGCACGGGCATGAAGGAGCTGCCCAAGCCCGGAGACTACGTTGTGCACGAATCGCACGGCATAGGCATGTGCGAGGCGGTGGGTGCTGTGGATTTCGGCGGCTACGAGCGCGATTACATAACCGTCAAGTATGCGGGCGGCGACCTTTTGTACGTGCCCGTGGAAAACATGGCGCGGCTGAGCAAATACGATTTTACCGACAACCCGCCCAAGCTGAACAAGCTCGGCGGCGCGGAGTTCGAGCGCACCAAGGCGCGCGTCAAGTCGCGGCTCAAAGCGATGGCGTTCGACCTGTTGGAGCTTTACGCCAAGCGCGAGACAGTAAAGGGCAAGGCGTATCCCAAGGACAATTCGCTGTATGACGCGTTTTCCGCCGATTTCCCGTACAGCGAGACCGTCGACCAGCTTTCGGCGATTGACGCGTGCATGGACGACCTCGCGCGCGGCAAGATTATGGACAGACTGATTTGCGGCGACGTGGGGTTCGGCAAAACGGAAATCGCGCTGCGCGTCGCGTTCAAGGTGATAGCGTCGGGCGGACAGGTGGCGTTTTTGTCGCCGACGACGGTGCTGTGCCATCAGCATTACAACACCACGCGCTCGCGCATGGAAAAGTTCGGCGTAAAGGTCGCCGCGCTGTCGCGCACCGAGCCGAATACGGCAAAGACGCTCGCGGGGCTTGCCGACGGCTCGATTGATATCGTGTGCGGCACGCACAAGCTTTTGGGCAACGGCGTAAGGTTCAAGAATTTGGAGCTGCTCGTTTTGGACGAGGAGCAAAAGTTCGGCGTGTCCGACAAGGAAAAAATCAAAAACCTGAAAAACGACGTAAACGTGCTGACCATGTCGGCAACGCCCATTCCGCGCACGCTGCATATGGCGATGAGCGGCATTCGCGACGTGTCCATGCTGGAAACGCCGCCCACGGGCAGGCTGCCCGCGCAGGTGTACGTGACCGAGTATTCGGACGCTTTGGTCGTGGACGCGGTCACGCGCGAGGTGGAGCGCGGCGGGCAGGTGTTTATAGTGTACAACTACGTGCACGGCGGCGCGAACGGCAGCGGCATTGCCGAGTATGCGGGCAGGCTGCAATCGCTAATGCCCGAGTGCAGGTTTGCGTACGCGCACGGGCAAATGGATAAGCGCGTTTTGACGGCGGCGGTGGAGGATTTTGCGGCGCACAAGACCGACGTTTTGGTCGCGACCACCATTATCGAAAACGGAATAGATATTCCCAACGCCAACACCATGATAGTTTACGGCGCGGAAAACCTCGGACTCAGTCAAATGTATCAGCTCAAAGGCAGGGTCGGGCGGTCCGACAGAGTCGCGCAGGTGTATTTCACTTACGCGACGGAAATGATGCTCGGCGCGCAGGCGCTCGAACGCTTGGAAGCGATATCGCGCTATACCGATTTGGGTAGCGGCGCGAAAATCGCCGAGCAAGACATGCGTATTCGCGGAGTGGGAAACGTTTTCGGCGCGGAACAGCACGGGCACATGGTGAGCGTGGGGTACAGCATGTACTGCAAGCTTTTGCAAGAGGCGGTCGCCGAAATAAAGGGACAGACCGTGCGCGCGCATAAAGACCCCGTAATGAAGGTCGATTTCACGGCGGTTATACCCAAGGACTATTGCGACGGCGAGGTGCGCGTGGAGCTGTACCGCAGGATTTCGGGACTTAAATCGCTCGCCGAGCGCGACGCGTTGCTGTCCGAGCTGAAAGACGCTTACGCCAAAGTGCCGACAGAGCTGAAAAATCTCGCCAACGTGGGCATGCTCAAAAACCTCGCCGCGACGCATAACGCTAGCATCGTCACGCTGCTGCGCGCGGGCGCGAAAATCGAGTTTGCCGATATCAAGGATATTCCCGACGGGTTTGAAAAATTCGGCGGAGTGCTGAGCGCGGTCAAGTCGCCGATTGTCGTATTCGACAGCGTAAAGTCGCTTACGGGCTGGCTGGTCGGCGCGGCGGCGTAAACTATCGACGGAGGAAAATCACATGTGCGAAGCTTACGCGCAGGTCAAGGCTGCGTTCGTCGCGGCGACCGATAAAAAGTACGACGACTTCAATAAGCCGATTGTAAACAGCGAATATCCGACGCTCGGCGTGCGCACGCCCGTCGTGAAAAGCTTGGCTAAAACCGTGCCATTGGCGCGGCGCGACGATATACTCGACGACTTTTTCCGCGACGGCGAAAAGACGTACGAGAGCGTGCTTTTCGCAGGGTGCCTTGCCGCGCGCAAAGCCGATTACGCCGCTACACGCGCGCTGTTGGGGCGTATCGTGCCGTTGTTCGGGTCGTGGGCGCACGTCGATTGCGTCACGCCGCTGCTGAGGTGGGCGGACGCGGACGCGCTTTGGAACGATTTTCGATATCTTTTGGATTGCAGGGGACAGTACGAAAAACGGTTCTACATAATGATAATGTTTTCGTGCTGTCTTGACGACGCGCACATAGACGGCATACTCGAAACGCTGCGCCGCGACGTGAGCTACGGCGATTAT
This sequence comes from uncultured Christensenella sp., assembly GCA_910577945.1. Taxonomy (GTDB): domain Bacteria; phylum Bacillota; class Clostridia; order Christensenellales; family Pumilibacteraceae; genus Anaerocaecibacter. The sequence continues at coordinate 24,120 of CAJTNI010000024.1, forward strand.
TACGTGGATATGGCGGCGGCGTGGCTGCTCGCCGAGTGCTTGGTCAAGTACTACGACAAGACGGTCGCGCTTTTCGGCGAACGCGTATTTCCCAAGTTCGTGCACAACAAGGCGCTGCAAAAAGCGCGCGAGAGTTATCGCGTTTCGCCCGAGACCAAGGCGTATTTGCAAGACTTGAAGGTCAAATAATAAGGGAGCGTAAAGCCGAGTTGACGCAACGGCTTGCGCAATTCGTTATTTAATGGTAGAATATCGGCATGGTTAATTTTATTTTCGATTTGTACAACACGCTTATCGACGTGCGCACCGACGAGCATTGCGAGGCGGCGTGGCGACCCGTAGTCGAGTTTTTGGCGGCGCGCGGCGCGAGCGTCGAGTGGCAAACGCTGTGCGCGCTGTTCGACGAGTATTGGGCGGATTTCGACGCGCATACCGACGAAAGCGAGTACGAGTATCCCGAGTGCGATTGCGTGGCGCAGTTCGTATGGATTGCGCGACGCGCGGGCTGCGAGCTGTCGCGCGCGGAGGCGGCGGAGGCGCTTCGCGCTATGCGACGCGCGTCGGTTATTAGACTGCGGCTCTTCGACGGAACGGCGGAGCTGTTGGACGAGCTCAAAGCGGCGGGCGCGGGCGTTTATTTGTTGAGCAACGCGCAGTCGGCGTTCACGCCCGACGAGATAGCGTCCGTCGGCTTGACCGACAAGTTCGACGGCATGCTGCTGAGCTCGGACTGCGGCTGCCGCAAGCCCGATAAAGCGTTTTATACCGTGCTGTTCGACAAATACGGCTTGGACAAGGACGGCGCGGTCATGGTCGGCGACGACGAAACGACGGACGGCGCGGGCGCGGCGAGCTTCGGTATCGCGTACGTGCGCGCCGACGGCGGCGCGGCGGCGCACGCGGCGGAGCTTTTTTCGTATGTGAGGCGCGCATGAAAATCGACGCGGTTATTTTCGATTTGGACGGAACGCTTTTGGACACGCTCGGCGACCTCACGAACGCGGTCAATCACGCGCTCGGCGCGTGCGGGCTTAACGCGTTCGACCGCGGACGCGTGCGGCGTTACGTGGGTAACGGCGTGCCCAAGCTAATCGACCGCGCGCTGCGTTTTTCTACGGTCGGGCAAGAGCCGAAAGAAAACGACGGCGCGTTCGCAGACCGCGCGCTGTTCGACAAATGCCTTGCGGAATTTACCGCGTACTACGACAAGCACAACGCCGATACGACCGCGCCTTACGACGGAGTTGCGGATATGCTGGGCACGATTTCGGCGTGGGGGCTGAAAAGCGCAATCGTGACCAACAAGTACGACGGCGCGGCACAGGCGTTGAAGCACAGATTTTTCGGCGCGGTGAACGCCGTTGTGGGCGCGGCGCCCGATATAAGACCGAAGCCCGCGCCCGACGGAGTGTACAAGGCGTTGCGGTTAATCGGCGCGGACGCGGCGCGCGCGGTTTACGTGGGCGACGGGGAGACCGATGTAGAAACGGCTAAGCGTTGCGGCATGCCCGTAATCGCGGTTACTTGGGGGTTCAGAGACCGCGACGTGCTTTGCGCGCTCAATCCCGACTATATAATCGACGCGCCGCGCGAGCTGGCGGACGTGCTGCGTCGCTCGGGTATGGCGGGAGCGTAAAGCAATGACGGAGCGCGAGTATAACGACAGGGTGGCGGCGGCGCGCAGAATCGTGTTTTTCGGCGGTGCGGGCGTATCCACCGAAAGCGGCATTCCCGATTTTCGGAGCGTGGACGGGCTGTATTCGCAAAAGTACGACGTGCCGCCCGAAACGGTGCTGTCCGCCGAGTATTTCTACGCGCATACCGATAAGTTTTACGAGTTCTATTTCGATAAAATGATTGCCGAGCATGCCGCGCCCAATCGCGCGCATA
>CAJTNI010000024.1:26019-27564 GCA_910577945.1 uncultured Christensenella sp.
GAGTGGGAGCGCGCGGGCAAGCTCGCGGCGGTGGTAACGCAAAACATAGACGGCTTGCATCAGGCGGCTGGCAGCAAAAACGTTTTCGAGCTGCACGGCACGGTCAAGCGCAATCACTGTACGCGCTGCGGCGAACGGTACACGCTCGGCGAAGTGTTGCGGCAAAAGCCGCGTGTGCCGCGGTGCGGGTGCGGCGGCGTAATCAAGCCCGACGTCGTGCTCTACGGCGAAAGCCTGCCGACGGCGGCGGTGGACGGCGCGGTCGAGGCGATAAGCAAAGCGGATATGCTGATAGTGGGCGGCACGTCGCTTACTGTGTATCCCGCGGCGGGGTTCGTTAGATTTTTCCGCGGCAGCCCCGAAAATCTGATAGTAATAAACAAGACGAAAATCGACGGGTTTGTCAATCAACTGAACGGGAAAATCGGCGAGCTGTTGTAACCGCGCAAGCGCAAGGGAGAAATTATGAGCAACGTTCAAAACGACAAGGCGTCGCGCGCCAAGAGCGCGGAAAAAATAGAGCGCGCGTTTTTCGAGCTTATTCGCGAACGGCGATATTCGGACGTTTCCGTTATAGATATTTGCGAGGCTGCGGGGGTGGCGCGCAAGACCTTTTACAGGAATTACGAGTCCAAAGCGCAGGTGATAGAGCGCAAGGCGGACAGAGAATTCGCCAAGTTCTTGGAGCAGTTCAATCCCGAAACCGTCGATACGCGCGTCATGTATTTGTACGTGTACGAGCGGATATTGAGCGATAAACCGTTTGCCGCGGCGATGCGCGACGATAACGTGATTGCGATATTGACCGAAAAAATAGTCGAGTATTTCGAAAATATTTTCGAGACCGTGCACTGCAACGCTCCGCTTTTCGAGCCGCGTTTGGGCGGGTATTACATAAGATTTTTCGCAGTAGGGCTGGAATCGCTTTTAAAAAGCTGGATAGACGACGATTGCAAAACCCCGCCCATGACCATGGCGGCGCTGACGGAAAAGCTCCTGTACGGAGTAACGCGACAGACGCGGTAAATTATCGCGAGGACAAGCCCCGAAACGATTTTTCGCTTCGGGGCTTGCCGTACGGCGGCGGAAATTAAGCGTAGTATTTGTAGTCGATTGCCGTTCGATGATTTAATCGTCGCGCCGCCTGCATGCGCAGCGATTGGCGCAAGCACGGCGCGAGCATTCGCAATAGTCGCCGTCCGGATTTGTTATCGACAGCGAAATCTTGCAGGCGTTGCAAGCCGATTCGGACGTTTGGAATAACTTTTTGAATTTACCGCCGCTTTATCGACGCGTCAGAATCGATACGATTCAAATTAAGAAAAAGCAACCCGAGCTTTTTCAAAGCCGTTTACGATAATTTATCGAAAATACGCGGCAAGGCAAAACGTACGGAGAATGGAACGACAACGGGCGATTGCTTGATTACTAAATAATATGCGATTGCATAGTAAAAACAAGCGCAAGGCGTTTGCCCTGTGCTTGTTTTGATTAATTAATTAAACCACTGGCTATGCCAGTGGGCACCATAGAGCTTTAGCTATG
>CAJTNI010000025.1 GCA_910577945.1 uncultured Christensenella sp.
GATTGTAAAAGCGGTCGATTTCGACCGCTTTTATCGTGCATGAAAATATAGTCTAAATATATAATTAAGTAATGTTCCGCGCGTTTTCGGTTTTGTGTAATTCACTTTTTTTATTAAGCGTAACCATAATCAAAAAGAAAACCCGCAGCGACGGAGCGCGTCGGGCGGGTAGCTATTCGTTTTATAATACAAGTGGATTTGCTTGCTCGCAAGGGCAAATCCGCGCCGTATTTCAACTAACGGCTATTATCCGCGTTTTGCGGATAATATTGCGACAGCAATACAAAAGATTTTGCTTTTGTAGGCCGTTCAATGTTATAATAGCGATTATTTCTTTATAAAGGTGAGGCATTCCGCCGAGCCGTCGTCCGCCGTTGATACGGTTATGCCGTTGGCTATGCACTTGGTGCTGTGGTTGAACAGGCAGGGCGCGTTGCAGCTGACCGCGGTGTCTACCGAGTTATCGGGCTTGCAAAATTCTTGCGCCGTCTCGGTGTTTACGTCGCCGCCCTCGGCTTTTTTATAGGTGGTGCAGTTTGTGCCCGTCGACACGGCGATGTCCTTGGCGCAGCAGCAGTATCCGTGATTGTAGGCGCAGTCTTTTTGTCCGCATTTGAGGTCGTACATAATATAAATCTCCTTGTAGGCGTTTGATTGATTTTGGGTCGAAAACGGGCGCGGCGGCATGCCGCGAATTTCCCGTAACGGTTTTAGTATTGGCATTTCCGTGATTATTATACTAACCGCGCCGCGCGTTTTATGTTGCCTTACCCGCGCAAATATGATAATATTATGTCGTGAACAACAGGCTTGAATGTTATCGGCGGCGTTGGCGCGCCGACCGCGCCGCTGCGGACGGATTGAGGCGCGTCCCGCCGCTCAAAGCGTCGCCGTACGAATACGTTTTGTACGCGCTTGTATTCCCGCTGCTTTTGATGGCGGGAGCAATGCCGACGACGGCGCTTTTCGTCATGCCGTGCGCGCTGCCGCTGTTGTATTTGTTGTACCGACGCTTCGGCGCGTACTTGCCGCTTGCGTGCGTCGGCGGTTACGGCGTGTTTGCGCTCGTCTTTAATTACGACGTTTTGACCGTCGTGTGCTTCGTGTTTTTGTTTTTTGCGCTGCTCGGCTTGATTGCGTCGGCGCAGTTATCTCCATATCTATTGTGCGCGGCGACGGCGGGAATTTTCGCGGTTGCGGGCGCGATGCTCGGCATGGGCGTCGTGCGGCTCGCCGAGCGCAAGCCTTTGGGCGAGGTCGCGGCGCGCTACGTTATCGCCGAGTACGACGACCCCGTTATCGGCAGGCTCGCGCGTCTATACTATGCGCGCGCCGATATCCCCGAGGACGTCGGGCGCGTGGACGAGAGCGACGCGGGATACGACGCGGCGTGCGCCGAGTATTTTGCGGAGTACGCGGAGCGCGAGTTCGGCGAATACAGCTTATATTACTGCGTGCATTTCGGCGCGACGTTTGCGGCGGTAGGGTATTTTGTAAGCGTACTTGTTAACCGTCGCACGGCGAGCAGGTTCGACGCGAACGCGACGCGCGAGGAGGTGGCGGCGAGCACGCTCGCGCTGGGCGGCGTGCGCGTGGAGCGCGCGCGGCTTGCCGATATGCGCGTGCCGCGCTCGTATCTGTGGGCGGTGGTGCTGCCCGCTCTCGTCGCGGGAATAGCGCTCGATATTGTCGGCGGGTACGCCATGCTTTCCGCAACTGTCATGCACCTTTTCGTGACCGTGCCGTCGGCGTACGCGTTCGTCACGCTCGCTACGTTTTTCGCGTCGCTGTTCGTAGGCAAAAAGGCGCGTATCGCGGCGCACGTCGCGCTCGCCGTCGTGCTTGCCGCTATGCTCGTGTTCCCGCTCGCGTTGTTCGTCGGCTCGCTAATCGGCGTGTGCGACGTCATACTCAACCTGCGGTTCTGGACGGAATTTATCCGCGGCGGCTGACTTCGCGGATTTTGCCGAAGCGTGAGTTTTTTGCGCGGCGGCGCAGTGCGCGGGCTTTGTATACTTGACAACGACGCGCGTATTTGTTAAACTGTTTATTAACAATCGGACGGATACGGAGACTGAAATGAAAGTAATTTTGACAAAGGACGTAAAGGCGCAGGGCAAGGCGGGCGAGATTGTGGACGTATCGGACGGATACGCGCGCAACTATCTTTTCCCCAACGGGTTGGCTAAGCCTGCGACCGCGACCGCGCTCAACAGCATTAAGATAGCCAAAGAGGCGGAGGAGCGTCGGCGCAAAATCGAGCACGACGAAGCAGTCGAGCTGTGCAAAAAGCTCGCGGGCGTGACCGTCAACGTAAAAATCAAAACGGGCGCGAACGGAAAGCTGTTCGGCTCGCTCAATACCGCGGCGATTTCCGACGCGCTCGCCGAGCTCGGGTTCACGCTCGACAAAAAGAAGATAGTCATTTCCGAGCCGATAAAGGCGCTCGGGCGGTACGTTGTGACAATCAAGCCGTTCGCCGAGGTGTCGGGAAAGCTCAACGTGGACGTTACGGCGGCGGATAATTAAGCGCGCTTACGGCGGCGGAAACGGGCTGCGTGCGACAATCCGCGCGCGTAGAATATTGTGCGGTAGCAACAATGTGCAAGTATATCGTCTATGGCGATGCGCGGCGCGTAGAATATTGTGCGGTAGCAACAATGTGCAAGTATAACGCCTATGGCGATGCGCGGCGCGTAGTATATTGTACAGCGACAACAATGTGCAAGTATAACGCCTATGGCGACATGCGACGCGTAGCGTTTCGGGCGCGAAGCGGAATTATCGACAAAATCAAGCACACGACATACGACAAACGTTTGGTTTGCGAATTATATTAAGGAGAATATTATGGCAGTCAAAAACGACAAGGCGGCGGATAGAAAGCTGCTCAACAGGAATCTTGCGCAAATGCTCAAAGGCGGCGTCATTATGGACGTTACCAACGCCGAGCAGGCGGTCATTGCCGAGCAGGCGGGCGCGGTGGCGGTTATGGCGCTCGAACGCGTGCCCGCGGACATTCGCAAGGAGGGCGGCGTGGCGCGCATGTCCGACCCCAAGATGATTTCCGAGATTCAAAAGGCGGTGTCCATTCCCGTAATGGCAAAGGTGCGTATCGGGCATTTCGTCGAGGCGCAAATCTTGGAGGCTATCAAGATAGATTACATAGACGAGAGCGAGGTGCTCACTCCCGCCGACGACGCGTATCATATCGACAAGAGCAAGTTCGACACGCCGTTCGTGTGCGGCGCGCGCGACCTCGGCGAGGCGCTGAGGCGCATTGCCGAAGGCGCGTCCATGATTCGCACCAAGGGCGAGGCGGGCACGGGCAACGTGGTCGAGGCGGTCAAGCATATGCGCAAAATGCGCACGCAGATTGCCGAGGTGGCGGCGTTGTTGCCCGAGCAACTCGCGACCTACGCCAAGGAAATCGGCGCGCCGCTCGACCTTGTGCGGTATGTGGCCAAAAATAAGGCGTTGCCCGTAGTCAATTTCGCCGCGGGTGGCGTTGCGACCCCTGCCGACGCCGCGCTCATGATGCAGCTCGGCGCGGACGGCGTTTTTGTGGGCAGCGGCATTTTCAAGTCCGCCGACCCCAAGCTGCGCGCCGAGGCGATTGTCAAGGCTGTGGCGTACTACGGCGACCCCGCCATCCTCGCGGGCGTAAGCTACGGGCTCGGCAAGGCTATGGACGGAATAGAGCTGAGTGCGTTGAGCGATGCGGAGAGGCTCGCTAAGCGCGGCTGGTAATTTTTGAGCGCGTATGCATCGGCGGATACGGGCTACGTGCGGGCGCGCCGCCTCGGTCATTTACGGGAGTAAATTTCCTTCGGCGGCTTGCCGCCTGTTGCCCGTCTGCGCCGCGCCTACGCGCTCAATACAATTCGTAATTGGTGATTCGTAATTGAATGACTTGCGCATAAATGCGCCCTTATTAATTAAAGAGGTGCGAGCGGACATGCCTGTCTGCGAGTAATCCCTCAATTACGCATTACGCATTGCCAATTACTAATTAAATTTACGTCATTCGGAGTTATTATGAATATCGGCGTTTTGGCTCTTCAAGGCTCGGTTGCCGAGCATTTGAAAATGATTACCTCAATCAACAAGAAATACGGCGCGATACCCGTCAAGACGATTGACGAGCTTGCCGCGGTGGACGGATTGATAATCCCCGGCGGCGAGAGCACGACGCTGCGCAAGCTTATGGACGTGTTTAATCTGTACACGCCAGTGCGCGAGCGCATTGTCGCGGGCATGCCCGTATGGGGCACGTGCGCGGGGCTAATCCTGCTCGCCGACCGTATAGAGGGCGAGCGGCAGTATCTCGGGCTTTTGGACGTGGACGTCAAGCGCAACGCGTACGGGCGGCAGCTCGACAGCTTTGTGGACGAGGGCGATTTCGACGATATCTACATTCGCCGCGTGTTCATTCGCGCGCCTGTCATAACGCGCGTGGGCGAGGGCGTGACCGTCCTGTCCGAGTGCAACGGCGCGCCCGTTGCGGTGCGGCAGGGCAATATTCTCGCCACGACTTTTCACCCCGAAATGACGCCGCGCGACAACCGCGTGCATAAATATTTTTGCAGTATGATTGAGTCCAGGGAATAACATGGGAATACTCAGCCGTAAAAAATCCAACGAGCGCCGCACGGTCGGGCTGGCGCTCGGCGGCGGCGGAGCGCGCGGGTTTGTTCAAGTCGGCGCGCTCAAAGCGTTTAAAGAGCGCGGAATAGATTTCGACCTGTGCGTCGGCACGTCCGTGGGCAGTATCGTGGGCGCGCTGTATTGCGCGGGCATCGCGCCCGAGGAAATGGCGGACGCGGCGGAGGAGCTCGAATTTTCCGACCTGCACGGCAGACTGCTGTTCAAGCCCGACGACCCACGCAAGATAGGCGCGGTCGTGCGCGAGCTGATTGGCGACGCGCAAATGGAAAACATGCCCAAAAAGTTCGCCGCTATCGCCACCGACCTCAAAACGGGCAAGCAGGTCGTAATGGATAAAGGCTCGGTTATAGACGCGGTTTCGGCGTCGTCGGCGTTCCCGATTGTGTACGCGCCGCTTGTCAAGGACGGCATGAACCTAGTGGACGGCGGGCTTACCAACAACATTCCCGCCGACGTGTGCCGCATGCTCGGCGCGCAAAAAACGGTAACTGTGGACGCGCACGGCACGCGCGGCAGCGGTACGGACGGCACGGGCGTGTTCGACGTGCTTCGCGCGATGTTTTCCATAATGGGCGCTAACGCGTCCGTGGTCGGGCTCATGCAGTCGGACGTAATAATCGCGCCCGACACCTCGGCGTTCGGCGCGGCGAGCAAGAACGGATATCGCGCCATGATTGAAATCGGGTACGAGGCGGCGCTCAAAAAGTGCGACGAGATTAAACGACTGTTTTACGCAAACGAAAATTAAAGTCGAGAGGGATAGCCATGGCAAAGCCGCGCGCAAAGAAGATAATATTTACGGATTTGATTGTTCTCGTAATAGTAGCCGTTGCGCTCGCGGTGTCGATGGCGTGGTCGCGCGATATCGAGCTTGCGCTCGGGCTGTTGTACTATGCCGACGCCGATTCCGTATCGCCCGAGGACGTTGTGGTAATCGACGGCAAGGCGGGCGCTTACGGCGCGTACGCGGCGGCGGACGGCGATTATCCCGAGCTTAAATTGCATTTCGTGGACGTGGGGCAGGGCGATTGCACGATTATCGAGCTGCCCGACGGCGGCACTATGATAATCGACGGCGGCGATTACGCGCAAAAGTATGCGGACGCGATAACCGATTATATCGAGCAAAACCTGCCCGCCGATTTCGAGTATTTCGATTACGCGATACTGACGCACCCCGACGCCGACCATTGCGGCAGTCTGGACAACGTTTTGCGGCGTTACCCCGCGCGCGTGGCGTATCGCCCGAACGTGGAGGCGCGGGACAAGAACGACGCGGCTTACGTCGACCCCGGCAAAGCCGATTTGACGGCGGACGCGCGTTACAAAACCACCCTCGCGTACCGCGAGTGCATTGACGTTATGTACGCCGCAACCGACGCTTTCACGCCCGAGGTGCGCGTAACCGACCCCGCCGACGACAGTCAGACGATATCGGGCGGCGACGGCGAAAACGAGTACGCGTACACCTTCTATTCGCCGCTGTCGCACAAGTACGGCACGACCTCGACCGTCGATTGGAACGAGTATTCGCCGATTATGATTTTGGAGTACCGCGGCTTTAAGTTCGCGCTGTCGGGCGACGCGGAAAAGAAGAACGAGGCGGAGTTTGTCGCCAAGGTCGAGGCTGCCAAGACCGACGGCATAACCGATAAGTACGACGCTTTTACCGACGATTACACGGTCAATCTTGTCAAGGCGGGGCACCACGGCTCGCGCACGTCCACGTCGCAGGGGTATCTCGACGCTATCACCACGCCCGAGGGCGCGAAAGCCGCGTACTATATAATATCGTGCGGCTTGGACAACGAGTACGGACACCCGCACCCCGAGACGCTCGACCGCCTCGAAAGCATGGGCGTGCCCGACGAAAACATACTGCGCACAGACGCGCTCGGCGATATTTTGATATCCGTGACAGCCGACGCGAACGGCGCGTATTCGCTGTGCTACGGCGACAAACAGACCGAGCAGCCCGACCCGCCGATTACGCCCGACCCGCCGATTACGCCCGAACCCGAGCCTACGCCCGAGCCGAGCGAAAAGGTTTTGGTGTATTTGACGCTGGGCGGCATTAAGCTGAAATGGGCGGTGGTCGCGTGGTCGTGCTACGCCGTATTGGTCGCGGCGGCGATTGTGCACGCCGTAATCGTCGCGAATGCGGGCGCAGCAGCCGACGGCGGGCGCGGCGGAAAGCGTCGCGGCGGTAAAGGCGGGCGATAAGCGGGCGATGAACGTAACGCGATTGCAAGTAAGAGATTACCGCAACGCCGCCGCGCGCGATATTGAGCTTGTCGCGGGGCGTAATGCGTTTGTCGGCGCGAATGCGCGCGGCAAGACCAATCTTTTGGAAGCGGTGTATATCGCGGGCGTGGGTAAGTCGTTCCGAACGCCGCGCGACCGCGAAATGATTAAATCCGATTGCGCGCGCGCGTACGTGTGCGTTATCGCGCAAAAGGACGGCGCGACGGAGACGGTAAAAATCGTCATAGACAGGATAACCAATAAGCGCGTCGCCATAAACGACGTGCCTATAAGTCGCATGAGCGAGCTTATGGGCGTGTGTCCCGTCGTGCTGTTTTGCCCCGACGGCTTGAAAATAGTCAAGGACGCACCCGCCGACCGCAGGCGGTTTATGGACATTGCGCTGTGTCAGGTGTCGCGCGCGTACTTTTCGGCGCTGTCGCAGTACGACAAGATTTTGCAAAACCGCAATCGCTTGTTAAAGAGCGGCGGCGCGAACGACAACACGCTCGCGCCGTGGGACGAGTTGCTCGCCGACATGGGCGCGAAAATCGTCAAGAGTCGGCGCGGGTACGTTAAAAGGCTGGAAACGCTCGCCGCGGACAAGCACGCGTTTTTGACGGGCGGCAAGGAGCGGTTGGGCTTGGAGTACGAGGGCGCGGACGGCGAGGGCGTGGACGATATAAAGCGCGCGCTGCTCGGCAAGCTTGCCGCCGACCGCGAATCGGATTTGCGGCTCAAATATACGCACAGCGGACCGCACAAGGACGATATCAAAATAGCGGTGGACGGCGTGGACGTGCGCGCGTACGGCTCGCAGGGACAGCAGCGCACGGTCGCGCTCGCAATGAAGTTGGCGGAAACGGCTTTGCTTACCGACGCGCTCGGCACAAGCCCCGTGCTGCTTTTGGACGACGTGTTCAGCGAGCTGGACGGGTCGCGCCGCGAACGCTTGCTCGCCGCGCTCGACGGGTTTCAGTCGATAGTAACCGCCACCGACCGCGATTCGTTCGACGGGTTCGACGTGAACATAATAGATATTTGATTATCGGCAATGCGTAATTGTGATGCGAGCGAATAATTATTTGCAATATAAAAGCGGCGAAATTTTTCGCCGCTTTGTCTTATAAAGCGTAGTCGTCAGCTTTTATTCGCGTCGCAGGTGTCGTCCGACGGGTCAATCATTTCGTACCCGGGATTGGTCGGGCGGGTGCGCTTGCTCGCGGGCTTTTGTGCGGCGTTGCGCTTGCACGTGCAATCGGACGACGCGCGGCGTTTCGCGCATGCGCGCTTGGTCGCAGGCGCGACGCGCTTTTTCACGGGCTTATCGGGGAACGTCTCTTTTTCGACGACCTCTTCCGCGCCCAGCTCGCTGTCCGTGCGCGCCTTGCGTTTTTGGGCGGCGTCGCGCCTTTTGCCTAAAACGGCTTTTATCTTTTCTTTGATTTTCATAGCTATCACCTCGTACTTAGTATCGGCGCGGACGAAATTTTTATGCGCGCGTTTATACGCGACACGCCGCGCGTAGTATATCGTACGGTAACAATAATGCGTATGTACACAGCCTATGGCGACACGCGGCGCGTAGTATATCGGACGGTAACGATAATGCGTATGTACACAGCCTATGGCGACGCGCGGCGCGTAGTATATCAGACGGTAACGATAATGCGTATGTATACCGTCTTTGGCGACACGCGGCGCGCGGAGTTGCAAGCGTGCGCGTATTCCCTTTACAAACCGAATAAAACGGTGTATAATATATAGTCACGGTTTACAATGGCGATTGCGCGCGAGGCGACGCTCCGCAGCGCGACTGCCGCGCCGTAAGCCGTGCGAACGCGCGACGCGTTCAAGGTGAATTATGCTCGAACTGAAAAATATCACAAAGGAATATGCTGTCGGCAACGACAAGGTGAAGGCGCTCGGCGGCGTGACGCTGGGGTTTCGCGAGAGCGGGCTTATATCCATTCTCGGTCAATCGGGCTGCGGGAAAACCACGCTGCTCAATATCGTCGGCGGGCTGGACCGCTATACCGACGGCGACCTGATTATCGACGGGCGCTCGACGCGGTTTTTCAAGGCGGCGGATTGGGACGCGTACCGCAACCGCAAAATCGGGTTCGTGTTTCAGTCGTACAACCTCATTCCGCACTTGACGGTGCTCGGCAACGTCGAGCTGGCGCTCACGCTGTCGGGCGTGAAAAAGTCCGAGCGCCGCGCGCGCGCAATCGAGGCGTTGACCAAGGTCGGGCTGGGCAATGAAATTAAAAAGCGCCCCAACCAAATGTCGGGCGGACAAATGCAGCGCGTGGCGATAGCGCGCGCGCTCGTCAACAATCCCGAAATAATCCTCGCCGACGAACCGACGGGCGCGCTCGATAGCAATACGAGCGTGCAGGTCATGGAGCTGCTCAAAGAGATAGCGTGCGAGCGGCTCGTAATCATGGTTACGCATAACGGCGACCTCGCCGAAAAGTATTCCACGCGCATTATTTCCATGCTCGACGGCACGGTCGTCAGCGACACCGCGCCCGTGGAAATATCTGACTCCGCCGCGCCCGATAGCGACGGGGCGACGAACGGCTGCGAGCAAGCCGAGGATAAGCCGCATGACGCCAAGGCGGCAAAGCTCGCCGCCAAGCAAAAGCAAAAGGCGCATAAGCGCGAGCAAAAGGCTATAACCAAATCCAACCGCGCGGCGATGAAGCGCACGTCGATGAGCTTTTTTACGGCGTTCGGGCTGTCGGCGCGCAACCTCGTCACCAAAAAGGGCAGGACGATTGCCACGGCGATTGCCGGGTCTATCGGCATAATAGGCGTGGCGCTGGTGCTCGCGCTGTCCAACGGGTTCAACGCGTACATAGCCGATTTGCAAACTTCCATGCTCGCGAGCTATCCCGTTACCGTCTCGCAAACGACCGTCGATTTGGACACGACCATATCCAATATGGAAAACGGCGGCGCCAAGCTCGAACAGTTCCCCGACGGCAACAAGCTGATTATAAATATCGACAAGGGCATGATGACCTATCACTACAACCGCATTACGCCCGAGTATCTCGAATATTTGGAAAACATGCCCGAGGGCTATGCCGTCGATATCCTGCGCGACTATTCGCAAAACAAGGTGGTGTTGAGCGACAACGACGGCAGCGTCAAGCGCATTACCATAGGCGCGAACAGCATGTTCGGCATGGGCACGTCCAACTTTACGCAGCTGCTTAACAATTCCGATTACGTAAAATCGCAGTACGATTATTGGGGCAAGTACCCGACGGAGTACGACGAAATCGCCATGGTCGTCGGCAACGACAACTCGGTCAATCGCAGCACGCTCAACGCCGTCGGGCTCAAAGTGCCCGAGGATTTGGACAACGCGACGTTCGACGACCTAATCGGGCAAGAGCTCAGGCTTGTTACAAACGATAATTGGTTCACGCTCAACGAAAGCAGCGGCGTGTATCAGAGCTTTAACGAAAATTCGACGCAGGACGAATGGCGGCGCGTGTTCGACGCCGACGGCAATATCACGTTGAAGGTGGTGGGCGTAATGCGCATAAAGGAAAGCGCGGCGCTCGCGCTGTACTCGTCGGGGCTGGTGTACACGCCCGCGCTCAACGGAAAGCTCATCGAGGACGGAAAGACCAGCGCTGTCGGCAAAGCGCAGGCGGCGAGCCGAGAGAGGTGCGTCACCGACGCGTTCGTGCTCGGCACGGGTCAGCAGTCTATGCAGACGGCGGGGCTGCCGTTCTCGTCGTTGGCGCGCATATTCAACATGGCGGCGCAGTCGGTGGGGCTTACCGTTACGGCGGACGACCTGTACTTGGGCGCGCTGCAATCGGTGGGCGCGAGCGATATTCCCACGACGCTCAATTTTTACCCCGTAAGCTTCGAGCGCAAGACGGGCATGCTCGATTATCTGAATAAGTACAACGCCGACAAGCCGTCCGAGTACAAGATTTTGCCGCTCGACGCGGCGGCGGTCGTGACCGATTCGATTAGCGAAATGATTGACATAATTTCGTACGTGCTGATTGCGTTCGCGGCGATATCGCTCGTCGTGTCGTCGGTCATGATTAGCATTATCACGTACGCGTCGGTTGTGGAGCGCACCAAGGAAATCGGCGTGCTGCGCGCCGTCGGCGCGAGAAAGGTGGATATCATGCGCGTGTTCAACGCCGAAACCATGATTATCGGGTTTGTGGCGGGCGTTATCGGCGTGCTCGTCACTTTTATCCTGTCGTTCCCGCTCAGCGCTCTGTTCATAAGCATTTCCGAAGGCATGGTAAAAACAAGCCTCGTAATGCTCGCCTGGTGGCACGCGCTGCTGCTGATAGCTATAAGCGTGCTGCTCACCTTTATAGCGGGTATGCTGCCGAGTATGAGCGCGGCGAAGCGGGACCCTGTCGTCGCTCTCCGTTCCGATTGAGCGCGTATCCGCGTCGCAATACGGACTGCGTGCTCCTCGGCGCTCGGTCATGTAGGTGGTTCTACACTCCCGTCGCGCCTCGTCGCCAGCTGCCCGTATTGCTCGCGTCTCCGCGCTCAATACAGCGCTGACGGGTACGCTCTTATCGTTGGCTCGCGTCTACGCGTTCAATACAATGACGGGCAAACGGTGTGCGCTATATTAAAGACAGTACGGTTTATATCCCGTCACCCCGAGCGTAGTCGAGGGGTCTTAGTGACCCGACGCATAGCCGATTACGGTATTTACGGGTAAACAGTGCGCTATATCAAAGACGGGAAGATTTCTCGACTGCGTTCGTTGCGCTCACTCCGCTCGAAATGACGTTGTATAGGCTTAGCTATTCGGGCGTAACGCCCAACTATCGACAAAGTCCACGTCCGTCGCACGCGCAGCCTTCGGCTGTCGAACCGACGCATAGCGGAAACCGTAACCCGTCTGCAAAGTCGCCGCGTATAAGCGTTCGGCTTGCCCCTAACTGAATTATAAGAGAAACGAGTAATTCACAAGCGTTCTTGCTCATTCTCATTTCTTATCAAGGAGTTCCTTATGTCTGCCAAAACCAAAAAGCCTTATTACGTTACCACGCCCATATACTATGCGAGCGGCAGCCTGCATATAGGGCATTGCTATACGACCGTATGCTGCGACGCGCTCGCGCGCTTTAAGCGCATGGACGGCTACGACGTGTACTATTTGACGGGCACGGACGAGCACGGACAAAAGGTGCAGCGTGCGGCGGCGGAGCGCGGCACGTCGCCCAAGGCGTTTGTGGACGGGCTTGCCGAGCGCATTCAAGCGCTGTGGACGCGCATGGATATCAGCAACGACGGGTTTATCCGCACGACCGACCCCGACCACGAAAAGGCGGTCGCCGAGCTGTTTACCAAGCTGTATGAAAAGGGCGATATTTACAAATCCGAATATTCGGGCAAGTATTGCGAGCCGTGCGAATCGTTCTGGACGGAGAGCCAGCTGGTGGACGGCAAGTGCCCCGACTGCGGGCGCGAGGTGCGCGATTCCAAAGAGGAATGCTATTTCTTCCGTTTGAGCAAGTATGCCGACCGCATAAAAAAGCTGCTCACAGAGACCGATTTTTTGCAGCCCGATTCGCGCGTCAAGGAAATGGTAAACAACTTTATCGACAAGGGGTTGAGCGACCTCGCGGTCACGCGCACGTCGTTCGATTGGGGTATAAAAGTTCCGTTCGACCCCAAGCACGTGATATACGTGTGGATTGACGCGCTGCCCAACTATATAACCGCGCTCGGCTACGGCGGCAAAAAATCGGGAAAATTCAAAAAGTATTGGCCGTGCGATATGCACGTAATGGCTAAGGAAATCGTGCGTTTCCATTCTATCGTGTGGCCCGCCATACTCATGGCGCTCGACCTGCCGCTGCCAAAGCGCGTGTACGGGCACGGCTGGATTATGTTCGGCGGCGACAAGATGAGTAAGTCCAAGGGCAACGTGGTAGACCCGTTCGTGCTCACCGACAGGTACGGCGTGGACGCGCTCAGATATTACTTGCTGTCCTCCGTGCCGTTCGGCGACGACAGCAACTACACAAGCGAGCTTTTGCTGTCCGCAATCAACAACAATCTCGTCAACGACCTCGGCAACCTTGTGCGGCGCACGCTCGCCATGAGCCGTCAGTATTTCGACGGGCGCGTCGAGTGCGGCGCGCTCAACGACGGCGATAGAGAGTTTGCGGCGGCAATCGACGCGCTGCTGCCCGCAGTGCGCGAAGATATGGACAAGCCGCTGCTCGGCAAGGCGCTGGAAAAGATTTTCGGCGTAATCGGCATGGCTAACAAATATATAGATATCAACAAGCCGTGGGAGCTCAATAAGACGGGCGACAAGGACAGACTGCGCACCGTCATATACTGCTTGGTCGAGGCGATACGCGTGTGCGCAAACCTCTTACTGCCGTTCATAACCAAGTATCCGCGCCGCATATTCGAGGGCGGGCTGGGCTTGCCCGTGCCCGACGATTTTTCGGCGTGCAAATTCGACGCGAACCGAAAATATTCCACGTCCGAAATCGAGCCGATACTCAATCGTTTGGACGTAAAAAAGGAGCTTGCCGAGCTTGCCGAAATCGCGGGCGACGCGGCAGACGCGTCCAAAAAGCAAGACGGCTACGGCAAAGCCGACAAAGCGAAAAAGCCCGACAAAGCGGGCAAGGCGAACGGCGCGGCAGACCCCGAAAAGGCGGGCGACGGCATGATTACAATCGACGAGTTTTTTAAGACCGAGCTTTGCGTAGTCGATATCGAGGAATGCGTCAAAGTGGAGAAATCGAACAAGCTGTTAAAGCTGACCGTGTTCGACGGCGCGCGCCGCCGCACGATTGTGTCGGGCATAGCCAACGCGTATGCGCCCGACGAGCTTGTCGGCACGAAAGCGACGCTTGTAGCCAATTTGAAGCCCGCCAAGCTGTGCGGAATAACCTCGGAGGGCATGCTGTTGTGCTCGGTCGGCGAGGACGGCGTGCCGCGGCTGGTGCGCCCGACGGGCAAGGCGGGAGATAAAATATGCTGATTGACAGTCACGCGCACATTTACGACGAGCAATTTTTGCCGTTCGGCGGCGCGCAAAGCATAATAGATAGCATGTCCGACGACGGACTCGAATATATTATTTGCGTCGGGTGCGACGTGCCCACGTCGAAAGCGTGCGTCGAGCTTGCCGCGCGCAACGAGCGCATTTACGCCACGGTGGGCGTGCACCCGTACGACGCGGCGACCGTCACGGCGGACAACCTCGGCGTACTGCGCGAGCTGGCTGCGCGCGAGAAGGTGGTGGCGATAGGCGAAATCGGCTTGGACTACCACCGTCCCGATTCGGATAGGGCGGGGCAGCTCCGCGCGACGGAGGCGCAGTACGAGCTTGCGCGCGAGCTCGGTTTGCCTACGGTGTATCACATACGCGACGGGTTCGGGGATTTTTGCGAGTTCGTGCGGACGCGCGAGTTCCCCGAGGGCGCGGTGCTGCACTGCTTTTCGGGCTCGGCGGAGCTTGCCGAGCTGTTCGTCAAAAAGGGGTTTTACATATCCTTTTCGGGCACGCTCACGTATCGCAACGCCGTCAATTTGGCGCGCGCGGCGGCGGCTGTGCCGCTCGACAGACTGCTTATCGAGACGGACAGCCCGTACCTTGCGCCCGCGAAAAAGTTAGGCGAAATCAACTACCCGAAAAACGTGGCGTACGTGTGCGAAAAGCTGGCGGCAATAAAGGGCGCGACGGCGGACGAGCTTGCGCGCGTCACGACGGAAAACGCCAAGCGCGTATTCGGTATTGCATGATGAACAATTACGTTTACATTCTCGACGGCAAGGCGTACGTAAACCTTACCAACAAATGCGACAACGCGTGCGAGTTTTGCATTCGCAACAGCGGCGACGGCGTGGCGGACACGCCGTTGTGGCTGGATGCCGAGCCGACGGCGGACGACGTGGAAAAGGCGTTCGACGGACTGCGCTCGCGGCTGACGAGCGACGAGGTCGTGTTTTGCGGGTACGGCGAGCCGACGGCGGCGCTCAATACGCTTATAGAAAGCGCGCGGCGGTTCAAGGCGAAGGGGTACAGGACGCGGCTCAATACCAACGGCTTGGGCAGCATTGCCGCGGGGCGGAATATCGCGCCCGAGCTTGCGGGCGTGATTGACGTGGCGTCGGTGTCGCTCAACAACTGCAATGCGGAAAAGTATGCGGCGGTCACGCGTTCGGCATACGGCTTGAAGGCGTTCGACGCCGTGGTCGGGTTTGCCGCGGCGTGCAAGGCGGCGGGAATTGAAACGGTTTTCACGGTGGTGGACACTATCGGCGCGGACGATATCGCGGCATGCGCGGCGCTTTGCGAATCGCTCGGCATACCGCTGCGCGTGCGCGGTTACGTTGCGGATAACTATAAGGCAGACGGGAGGTAGCTTTTACGGACGCATTGGTGTATATCGGTTATATCGCGACGGTCGCAGTCATTGTTTTTCTGTCTATTAAGCTGGGCAAGTATGTGGACGTCATCGACGCAAAGAGCAACATTTCGGGCGCGTTTATAGGCGGGGTCATGCTCGCCGCGGTCACGAGCCTGCCCGAGCTGTTTACCTCGCTGTCGGCGGTGTGGGTAGTTCACGAAAACGAAATGATAATCGGCAACATCTTGGGCTCGGACCTTATCAACCTCGCGTTTTTCGGGTTCATGCTGCTGACGTTTACGCGCAAGTTCAAAAACGCGAGGTTTTCGCCGTTCTACTACGCGGCGTTCGCGGTCATGCTCGGCATGTACGCCTTGGTGTCCGTGGGGCTGTACCTCGCCGACTACATGCAAATTACCTGGTTCTCGGCGGTGTCGCCCGCGATACTGTGCCTGTACGTGCTGTTTATCGACAAAATGCCCAAAACGTCGGAGGCGGCGGACGGCAAGCGCGACGAGGGTATTACGCTCAAACAGGCGGTAATTCGCTTTTGCGTGTGCGCGGTCGTGCTCATCGGCGCGTCGATTTGCATGACATATCTAACCGATATCGTGTCCGACAAGCTCAACCTCGGCAAGACCTTTGCGGGCGCGCTGTTCTTGGGCGTGGCGACCAGCCTGCCCGAGCTGATTTCGTCGATGACGCTCTGCTCGCGCGGCAATTTCGACGCGGCGGCGGGCAATATTATCGGCTCTAACATTTTCAACTTTACGATACTGTTCGTTGCGGACGTGTTATCGTTTATGCCCAATTCGTCGGGCATATATCTGTTGAACGCCGATTCGCAATGGCTGCTCGTTATCGGCGCGGTTGCGGTGGTGACTTCGCTGTGCATGATGATTGTCAAGAACAAGGTCAAGCGCCCCGTCGGCGCGCTGTGGGGCGCGCAGGCGCTCAATATATTGCCGCCCGTCGGGTACGTGCTGTATTTATTGATTTCGACGGGAATAATACTGCTTTAAATAAATCGCATTCGGGAGAAAAACGTGGACGAAACGATTGAAAAAGAAAAAATAGTTTTGCAGTACATTATGAACTACAAGGCGTACCGCAGAAAAACGATTGCGCTCAGAATAGGCGTCGCGGTCGTTATTGCGGGCGGGTGCTGCGGGCTGTGCGCGCTGTCGCTCGTGCTCGGCATCGTCACGGCGGCTATGGCGCTGATATTGGGCACGATTTCCGTGCTCGTGTCGCTCGGCTACGAGGAGTCGTACACGCTGTATAACACGCGCGTCGTAATCAAGCGCAAAAACAAAGAAAAGCGATTGAGCGTTGCGCTCGACGACGTGACCGCGGTAGGGTATCGTCGTGCGTTCTACGAGCGCGACGTCGCCACGGGCACGGTTACGTTTGTCGCGAAAAACGACAAGGGCAGGCGCAAAAAGTACAAGCTCAAACACATTTTCGACGCGAATCCCGCCGTCGAATATTTTAAACGGGCTATCGACAAAAACAACGGAGGACAAAGCGGTGAAGGTAGAGAATAAAACGCTGGACGAGGAACGCGCGCTGTACGGCTTGGAATACGTCGAGCTGGACGGTTGCAGGTTTGCGGGCGCGGCGGACGGCGAGAGCGCGCTCAAAGAATGCGGCTCTGTAAAAGCCAAGGCATGCTTTTTCGACCTCAGGTATCCGCTGTGGCACGACCGCGCCGTCGCGCTCGACGGGTGCGAGCTTACCGAAAACTGTCGCGCCGCGCTGTGGTACACCGACAACATTCGCATAACCAAATCCAAACTGCACGGAATAAAGGCGCTCAGAGAATGCAAGCGCGCGGTCATTACCGAAAGCGATATAGTATCGCCCGAGTTCGGCTGGTTCACAGACGGCTTGCACATGACGGACGTCACGGCGGCGAGCGAATACTTTTTGATGCGCGCGAAAAACGTCGTCGCGAACAGGCTCGACTTTAAGGGCAAGTATTCGTTCCAATACGTGGAGAACGCTATAATCAAAAACAGCAAGCTCGACACCAAGGACGCGTTTTGGCACAGCAAAAACGTGCGCGTGGAAAACAGCGTCGTCATCGGCGAGTATTTGGGCTGGTACAGTAAGAACCTGACTTTTGTTAACTGCACGATTATCGGCACGCAGCCGCTGTGCTATTGCAAAAACCTCAAACTCATCGACTGCGTAATGCAAAAGACCGATTTGGCGTTCGAGCGGTCGGAGGTCAACGCCGCGCTGCGCGCCGAGATAGACAGCGTTAAAAATCCGTACAAGGGCATTATCATCGCGCCGAAGGTGGGCGAGATAATACGCGACGACGCAAAAGCCAAATGCAAGATATTGATAGACCCGAGCCTCGAACGGCGCGCGGAGCAGGCGTGACGGACGCGCGGAACGGTATGACCTTTGCGGAAAAGGTGTACGAAACGGTAAAGCGCATTCCGCGCGGCACTGTCGCCACGTACGGGCAAATCGCGTTCATGTGCGGGCACGCGGGCGCGGCGCGCGCCGTGGGCAACGCGCTGCACGTAAACCCCGAGCCCGTGGTCGTGCCCTGCCACCGCGTGGTCAACGCGTCGGGCAAGCTCGCGCCTTGGTTTGCGTTCGGCGGGCTGAACGCGCAAAAACGACTGTTGGAGTCCGAAGGCGTGGTCGTCACCGACGACGCGGTAGACTTGAAAAAATTTCAGTGGAGCGGGTAACAAAAAACCTCGCCGATATATAACCGGGGCGAGGTTGAGGCTTCTTTCGGTCTATGAAAATACAAACCGTCTATAACCTGTTTATTATTTCGAGCCGTCGCAAATCGCGCCTAGCGTATTGCACGGCTTTTGCATAATGTAAGCGTATTGCCCTCGGCGATGCGCGGTCGAGTAATCGAGGCGAGCTCGCAGCGAGCTGCCTGTCCGTCATACGCTAAGGCTTCGGCTTGCGTTTATACGTTTTTCGGCGTCGGCAAAATATTTGTCGTACGCCTTTTTGCAATAGTTAACGTGCTTGCCGCTCGCGGTCAGCACGGGGTTTTGCTCGGGCGCGTTCAGCTCGTACTCGCCGTTGACCTTCCAGCTTTTAAACAGCCCTATGTCGATTGCGGCGGTAGGGCATTTAAAGGCGCAGCGCACGCACATTATGCACTTGCCGCCGAACGCGACCTTGGTCTTGCCGTCCTCGGTCTTACGCAGCGTGATATTGTCGACGGGGCACGTGCGTTCGCACAAGCCGCAGCCTATGCACTTGCTTTTGCTTGCGCGGTAAAAAACGCCGTTGACGTGCGCGCCCCAATGCTCGACGCGCAATATCCAAGCGAGAACGCCGCCCATAAACAGCTTTTTCGGCAGGCGCTTTTTGCCCGTGAGTATTTCCGCGACGTCTACGGGCACCAGCGCTTTTGCGGTTTGCCACATTTTGCCCGCCATGCCCGCGCTGTGGCGGAATATTATATTATACGGCATTAAGTATTGATATTCGTTTTGCGCGTCGTACCCGCGCCGCCGCAGCAGCGCGCGCATTTTAAGCGACGACACGTCGCTCATGCGCACGGGCTCGCCCGACGTTTTGAATATGAACGTTTTGATTTTGTGCTCGGTTTTGGCGAGCTTGGGGAGCGATTTGCACAGCGACAGCACGATTTTGGGCGCGTTGAACGAATGAATGGGGTAGCCTATGCCAATCAAATCGTAGTCGCGCACGTCCACGCTTTTTATCGCCGACGGCTCGACGGGCAGTTCGCAAAGCGACACGCTCGCGCCCTCGGCTTTGAGCGCGGCGGCGTACAGCTCGGCGACCTTTTTGGTGTTGCCCGTGCCCGAAAAATAGAATATCAGCGCGCGCATATCAGTCTGCCGACGCCTTTTCCGCATGCGCTTTGTAGCTATCGTCTATGAAATAGCGGTAATTCTCGTCGGGCTCGTGCGAATCGTACCACACCGATGCGTAAATTTTGTCCTTTTTGGCAAGGCGGTCGAAATCCCACACATTGCCGTCGTAAACGGGATTGTGCCAATGCCCCGCGCGCAGCACGGTGTACGGCGTTGCGGTAAAGCGCACGCCGTCCTGCGTTTCCCATTCGAGCTTGGCGTACATATCGCCCGCTCGGAAGCCGTCGCTCACAAGCCGTCCGCCGTGCGCTTCCGCCACGGCGCGAAGGTCGGAAATATCTATTTTCGCGTCGGGCTTGTCGAAATCGAACCCGTAAAACACGGGCGTATCGTTGGTCGTAATTTCCGCAATCGCCTTGCGGTCGGGCAGGGTGAACTTGGTCCAATCCGCGTCTTGCAGCGCGTCGTAGCGCGCGCGGCTGCCGAAGTGCGCTATTATGCGCGCGTCGTCGCCGTGCGCCGCCCAATATGCGGGGGAATTACCGTCCTTTAACAGCCGTTTGACCGCGAAATGTCCGACGAGCCGTTTGGGCGCGAGCTTGCCCAGCTTGAAAACGGGGTGCGCGCGCAGTATATCCTGCCAATAATCGCTTATGCTTTGCGTTTGATAATCGAACAGCGCGTTCAGCGCGTCGCCGTCGGCGTACCACACGCCGTGGAAATTGCGCGTGGCGTTGTAGCCGGGACGGAAAAAGTCGGTCGTACTGCCGCCGATTATGCCGAAGCCGTCGTCGAAAACGTCCATGCCGTAGGCGCGGTTTTTCGCGCCGCCCGCCATGTTGTAGCACTTTTTCCAGAACGAGTCGGGCATCGTGCCGTCGTTGATGCGGTCGGCGATACGCCGTATCAAAAGCCCGCTGTCGTGCGCGGTCAGCCACTCGAACGGCGCGTCGAACACGGTGTGGAACATGAGCCCGTCGTGAATATTGTCGTTGAGCATTTGCGGGTGCAGCATTGCGGTCTGGCGCAGCACCGCCCACTTATCGAGCGCGCTTTCGAGCACCTTGAACTCGCCGCGCAGCTTGGTCGCCGAATATATATCGAGCGGACTTACGAGCAGCGGGTCGCCGACTCGCGCAAACTTGTGCGCGCCCGAACGGTTGCCGTACAGCGCCACCGTCGATATGTGTATAAGCGCCGGAGGCTTGTCCGACTTTTCCAGCTCGCTTACCAGCGCGGCTGCGCCTAGGTCGTTGCATGCGACCGCGGCTTGGGGATGCTTGTCCGCTCGCGGGGGTATGACCGCCGCCATGTTGATAACGAGGTCCGCGCCGTCTATCAACCGCGCGATTGCGTCGGCGTTTATGCCGCCCTCGAATATCAGTACGCGTTTGCGCTTGCGCAATGCCTTGTGCTTTTTCAAAAGCTTTTTCATGCGCTTCTTGCTGTGCGCAAGCAGTCGAATCTCCTCGATATAATCGGCGGATTCGAGCGCGTCGAGCGTCGCCTGTCCCATGTTGCCTGTTGCGCCGGTAATAGCGATTATCATAGGTTTCTCCTTACCTCGTTAGTCTGTATGGTTTCGGGTATAAATATAAACTCGCGCAGCTCCGCGCGGAATACATCGGGGTCTACGTTCTCGGCGCAAACCGTAATTTCGTCGCCGTCGCGCAGCTTGGTTTCGCCGTCGGGCACGATTGTATCGTTGTTGCGGGTGAGGCTGACGATAAGCGCATTGTACGGCCACAGCACGTTCCTGAGCTGTTTGCCGCATACGATAGACCCGCGTTTAATTACGCCCGCCACCGTCACGCGCGCGATATTGCGCTTGGCTTTGTGCGCAGCCTTGCGCAGCTCGTTCATCATGCGCTCGTACAGCGGGTCGGTGCGGGTGAGGTCGGCTACCGCCATTGCCGCCGCTACCGCCGCCGCGCACGGCAAAAGATTGGTAAAGCTCGCCGTAAGCTCCACCGACAGCGCAATCGCGCTAATCGGCGCGCGAACCGACGCGGCGAAAAACGCCGCGATGCACGTCATTATTATATTTGGCGCGTACTGTTCGGGCATGCCGCACAGCACGCACAGCCGCGCCGCGAGCGTGCCTAACAGCCCGCCGATTGCTATCATCGGCAGGAACAAGCCGCCCGTCGCGCCCGCGCCGCTCGCCGTAACGGTGAGCGCGATACGCAATACCAGCAATACGATTAAAAGCCACAGCTCGGTGTCGAGCTTGATTTCGGCGAGCATTGCCTCGCCGCTGCCTACGGTAAGATACAGCCCCGCGCCGCATATCGCGGTCAAAACAAACGCGGGCAGCAGGCGCAAAAGCGGCGAGCCTATGCGCGACAGCAGCTGCGACGTCGCGCCGATAGCGCGGTTAAACCCGACCGCGACGAGCGCGGAAACGACGCCGCAGGCGAGCGCCGCGCCGAAAATTTTAAACAGCCAAACGCCGGACAGTTTCGCCTGTTCGAGGTACGGCAAAACCGCGAAACCCATATGTATATCCAGCGCGCGCAGGTATGCGATTTGTCCGAACCCGTAAAATATCGCCTGCGCCGTTACGACCGCCGCCGTAACCGCGGTGAGCGCGGAAAGCAGTATGTCGGGCGAAAAGCGTCGGTGCGTCTCCTCGACGGCAAACGCTATGCCCGTAAGCGGCGCGTTGAACGCCGTGGCAAGACCCGCGCTCGCGCCGCCCGTAATCAGGTAGCGCCGAAATGGCGCGGGGCGCTTTGTCAGCCGTCCTATGCCGTCGCCGAGCATGCCGCCTATTCCGATTGACGGACCCTCGCTGCCGAGCGGCAGTCCGCCCAAAAATGCGAGCAAGCTCCCTGCGGCAAGCCCCGCCGCGCTCGACAGCCATTTCGCGCCGAGCATGCCGCGCGCATAGCCCTCGGCGAGCGGTATGCCGCTGCCCTTGGCGGCGGGGCACAGCGTTTGCAGCACCGCCATGGCAAAGCAGCACATAATCGACAGCATGATAAGGCACACGACGGCGAGCGGCGTGTCCGCCGCCTTGTGCGCGCCGAATACGAAGGAAATGACGATGCGCGCCGCCGTCATGAACACGGCAATCGTCGCGCCCACGAGCACGCCCGTAATCGCGGCGTAAACGACCAGGCGCAGTATAAAGCTTTTACGCGTTTTTTGCGTTTTACCCATGCCGTTCCGTCGTTAATCTATTTGCGCGTGGCGCAGTCTGTCGTAGAACTCGGTCTCTCTGCCTTTAAAGAAATCGCCAGCGAAAATGCGGTTGACGTGCGAAATCTTGTCGAGCAGCGCGAGCGACTTGGTTTCTATCTCTTTTATATATGCGTCGGTTACGTCCGCCGACTTGTAAATTATATTGTTAAGGCTGTTGAAATATATTTTGTCGGTCAGGAACTTTCCGTACGCGCGCGAGTACAGCACCGAGCTGTCGCGCGAAAACGCGCTCGTGCCGTAGGTGAGATTGGTAAACGCGGTCACGCCCAGCAGGTCGAGTATGGTGGGGTAGATATCGGATACGCACGTAAACTTTTCTATAAACGCGTTGCCCATGCTCTCGTTGCCCACCTTAATCATGACGGGCGCGCGGTACAGCTCCGTGTAGTCGGGCACGTTGGTCGAATATATATTTTTGACGTAGTTGCTAAGCCCGCCGTAGTAGGCGTTGTGGTCGCCGTACAGCGTTATGAGCGTGTTGTCCGCCAGCCCGTTTTCGTCCAGATAGTCGAGCATAATCCCGATGGCTTTGTCGAAATCCATGCCCGCCGCGCAGTAGTAGCGCAGCGCGTTCAGCTCGTCGTCGCCCTCGGTGTACGGCAGTAAGCCGTATTCGTCCAGCTTGTCGTAGTACGGTTGCAGGTTTTTGCGTTCAACGTACGGACCGTGCATGGTTATCGTGGTGATAAACGTGTTGAACCGTCTGTCGGTGGGGAACATTTCCGCTTTGCACGATTGCAGCATTTCCGAATCGAGGTTGTTTTGACCGAGCCCCGACTCGTCGAGCGTTATGTCCATGCTCTCGGACGAGGTGTAGCTCTCGAACCCGAGCGCGTTTACGTGGTGTACGTTGCGGTTGTAGAACGTGTTAGTGCCGTCGTGAAACGAATGACTTTCCACGCCGAACATGTTTTTCATAATATTGGGCAGGCTGTACGGCACGGAGTTTTCGGGGTACGAATAGTTTATATATTCGTGCAGCGGATAATTGCCGAGAATCGCCTTGTTTTCCGAAATGTCGGTCTTTTCGAGCGAGTGCGAGTTGTTGAGTATGACGGTGGAATCGCTCTCGTAAAATCTGTAAAGATTGGGGTACAGCTCGCGCAACGCCGCTTTTACGTACGCAATCTGCTCGTCGAGCGGCGGCTCGCTCTCGTCCGTAGGGTCGGGCTTGTCGCCGTCCGTTTGCTTTTCCACGCGCGCAAAGCCGTTGGGGTAGCGCTCCGCGTCGTAGAGGAACGTGAACCACTCGAAGCTTTCGCACAGCACCGTGACGACGTTGAAGTCCTTTGCTATGCCCGTCCTCGCCGTGGGCATGGCGAGCTTGGAATATACGAATTGATTCATTTCGTTTACGTCGCCGACTTCGATGCCCGAAAAGAACAGCCCGCGCACGAGCTCGCTGTAAAGGTTGCCGACAATGCCTTGATTGGAATACGTGCCCGTCTCCTGCTGATAAATCTTGTAGTGCAGGTCGTCGGCGTTGTATTTGTAGTTGGTGAAATATACGGCGAGAATGTTGGCGGTAAACACGCCCGCGAGCAGCGACGAGGTGACGACGCGCGTCAGTTTTTCCCTGTTCGGCTTGGGCATGCGGGTTTTGAACATGTGCCCGAGCACGCAATACAGCGCGATTATGACGGACGTTACGAACATGTACGTAAAGTTGATAGGTATGCCCGCCACAATCATCATCGCGTCCGCGCGCAGCTTAATCATGGCGAAATCGAACACCGTGCCGCCCGTGCTCTCGAAGATTACGATAAACAGTATATCTATGCAAAAGTTGAGCGCGAGCGCGGTTACGAACAGCGCGTAACGGCTCTTGTGCCCAGGCAAGTACAACGATATAAGCGCGACGATAGCTACGAACGTAAAGTATAACCACGGCGCGGTCATGTAGAACTTGCCCGAGGTCACGGCTACGCCCGTCAGCTCGATTAAAAGCGCCGCCGCGATATAGCCGAACGTCAAGTAGTTTTGTTTTACGTACAACAGCGTTTTCGCGCCGTATTCGGCGGCTTTCTTTTTGGCGCGCGCGACGGCGGCGTTTTGCTTGGTTTTGTCCTTCATATCACAGCACCATCAGTAACACCGATGCCCAAAAGCTGAGGTGAAAGCTCCGACCGGTGAGCACGTAAATCGCCGCGTACACGTACGTGAACGCATAGTAGAGCCACGGATACATGTGCGTCGTGGCGAACAGCTCCAAAGTAAATTCCAACAGCCCGAACACCGTGACGAGCGCGATTGCGCCCCAGGGCACGGTGTGCTTTGCGGGTAAAAGCGTGCTCAGCGCGGTTTGCACGAGCGCGGCGATTACGAACCCGAGCAGCAGGTGCTCGGCGTAGTAGATATAAGTCGCCACGTTGGTAAGCGCGGTAAGCGCGGTAACGCCGTACCCGATTTCCAACTCCATTTTGAACTTGAAGCCGAGCGCCGCGCCCGCCGTGAACATAGCCGCGGCGCACAGCGCGAGCACGCCCAGGGCGCGCGACACGGAAATGTGAGACGGCTTTTTGGCAAACAGTCTTATGCCGCAGCGGCGTTTGAGAAAAGCGTCAAGCCCGACCGTGTACCCGATAAAGATTATCGCCAATATCAGGTAATACAGCACCTCGGACAGCGTGCCGTACCGCACTTTGTCGAGCAACGGTTCCGCCAGCCATATGAGTCGCGACAAGAGCAAAAGCGCGAGCGTCACGCCCGCCGCGGCGAGCAGTATAAACGCGCGTCGCCTGTCTACGGGCAAAACGCTTGCGTACGCCTCCCGAAAATTCGAGTGGCGCGATACCGCCGTGCCGCCGTCGCGTACGTGCGTAGCGACGGGTAAATTTTGCGCTTTCGTTTCCGTCATACCTTAATGCCGCGCCGCCGTCATTGCGCGCCGTCGAGAATTGCGAGCGTGTCGTGCATCGACTTTTCGTACTCCGCGGCGGACGAGTTGTAAAACAGTATGAGGTCGTCGCGCACGGCGGGGTCGTTGAGATGCGAGGGTATGGAAAAATCCACCGTCTTTATATATTCGTCCCAATGCCTGAGTTTGTAGGAATCGCGGTCGGAGCTGCGCTTCTTCATGCGCTCGTGGCACACCTCGGGCGTAGTCACAACCCAAATCACGGTGAGCCTCGCGTTGAGCTTTTTAAGCTTTTCGCGCAGCTTTTCCATGTACGCGCCGTCGCGTATTTCGCGCGTGAACGGCGCGTTTATCAGCACCGTGTCGTCGTAGGCGAGCGCCTCGAACCCGAGGTCGAGTATAACGTCGTACTCGTAATCGCGGATTTGCTCCTCGAAAAAATCCGAGCTGCGGTCGTACGGCTTTTTCGCCACGCGAAAAATCTGCTTGGACAGCGGAATAAGCGTGTCCTTATCCAAGTATACGACGTGCCGCAGGTTTTTGGCAAGCTGTTTCGATATATACGTCTTGCCGCATGCGGGCGGAGACGTCACAAGAATCATTCGTTTCATATATTATATGCGTATTGTAGCATTTGACCGATTTGGTTGTCAAGAGAATTTTTATTTCGTGCGCGTATTCGCCGTCGACAATGGGCGGCGGCGCGCCTAAATTCTCATGCGGTTATTTTGCGGACCGCTGTCCGCCCGTATTCATAAGCGGCGACGAGTAGTGTGCGGGGGCTTGCGGCGGAACGGGCTCGTGCGTTTACGCGTTGTGCACGCCAGAGCCCGCGTTGTCCGTAAACGCGTCGATTAGATTTTTGACCGCCGACTTTTGCGCGGGCGTCAGCTTGCGCAGCGTGCGCAAGAGCGCATAGTCCGATTCGGTATCGAGCCGCACGGGCTCGGGCGAAAAGCTCCGTCCGAACAGCTCGTCGATGCTCACGCCGAACAGCTCGGCGATTTTAAGTATGGTTTCGCAATCGGGCTCGCTCGCGCCGTTCTCCCAATTACTCACGTTGCGCTGAACGTTGGACAGCTTTTGCGCCAATTCCTTTTGCGTAAGACCGTATTCCTCGCGCAGCTCTTTTATTTTCAGCTTCATTGTTACCGCCACTATAAGATATTTTCTATAAAAATACCAAAAAAATTACTTAAAAGGCTTGACAAAGCAATTTAAATGCCATATAATGTCGATAAATAGTAATTTATTTACTATTTTGTCGCAATCGAGCAATCTTTTTGCAGTGACTGCGTTTCGGTTCGGGGTATGCGCGAGAGCGTTGCCTATAAATTTTCCCCCATATTATTGAAAAAGCCGTCCGTTGAAATGCACCCCAAAAGTTAGACAAACTAATGGAGGTGCATTTTTATGGCAAAG
>CAJTNI010000026.1:0-24696 GCA_910577945.1 uncultured Christensenella sp.
TGTTAGTCAACAACATTGCGCAAGTATTTTGCCTTTGGCGTTGCGCGGCTCGCGTCTCCGCGCTCAAAACACTCGATACGGGCAAAGCGGCGGCGCGAAAAACTTTATATTCGGCTGTATTCGGGCGGGCGGCATTAGCCGCCGAAGCCCATAAACGGTAAACGCCAAGCCCTCGGCTTGAAACAACTGTAAACGGTGGAATTATGGAAACAAACAACGTACAAGTGGCGGACATACCCGCCGAAAAATTCAAGTTTGTCGAAAAGAGCGATTTGGCGCACGACAAAAAGCTGGAAACCAAGCCCGTCGGGTATTTCAAGGGCGCGTTTAAGCGTTTTTGCAAAAACAAGGGCTCGGTCGTAGCGGCGTGCATTATTATTTTGCTAGTGCTTTTCGCGATAATCGTTCCGTTCTGCACGCCCTATAAGGTGAGCTATTACGATTCGTACTTTGCCGTGGCGCGCCCGCGCAACAAGCTGTTTTTGAATACGAATTTTTGGGACGGGTGTCAAGCGAAATCCAACGGCAAGACCACGTTTATGATTTATTACGCCATGGGTCAGGAAACGGGGCACAACGCCGTTAAAAATCAAGAATACACGATTTCGGACGACGGCGAAACGTATAATTATCGGCTCGACACCTATCAAATGAACGGGTGCATTTACAAAAACCTTACCACCGCCGAGTATGAGGATATTCAGCGGTATCAGGACGAAACGGGCATACAGGTAATTTACCCGACGCTGCGCGAGGAGGATAAACCGGAGGCGTCGGACGCCAAGAAAAACGCCAACTATTATTTCAAGACGGAAAGCGGCGGGCGCGGACAGACGCGCATTGTTTACGACGAGAACGGCAACGTAATACCCGTGTATTGGAAATACGCCGCGGGCACGCATGACGACGGTTACACGTCGAGAATGCGTATCGAGGGCGAGGACGGGTTCGAGGTTGACGGGCAAAAATACTATTACTGCTACGGCAGCGTCATATCCTCGGGATACGAGTGCCGCGTCAATTATTACGAGTATTATATTTATCAGCATACGCAGGTGTTGAAGGACGGAATAAAAGAGCCGTCGTTCCTGTTCGGCTGCGACAATCTGGGCAAGGATATTCTTACGTGCCTTGCCGCGGGCGCGCGGTTCTCCTTCATGTTCGCAATCGCGGTGGCGGTCGTCAACATGATAGTGGGCGCGTTTTACGGCTCGGCGGCGGGATATTACGGCGGCAAAGCCGACTTGATAATGGAGCGCATTTCCGACATTCTGAGCGCCGTTCCCATGATGATTGTAATCACGCTGTTAAAGTACCATATGGGCGGCGCGAGCCACATGCTCATACTGTTCCTG
The DNA here is from genome assembly GCA_910577945.1 of uncultured Christensenella sp. Classification (GTDB taxonomy): domain Bacteria; phylum Bacillota; class Clostridia; order Christensenellales; family Pumilibacteraceae; genus Anaerocaecibacter. Next base: position 1,356 of record CAJTNI010000026.1, read on the forward strand.
GCGTTCTTCCTGACGGGTTGGATAGGTATGGCGGCGACGACGCGAATGCAGTTCTACCGATTTAAAAATCAAGAATACGTGCTTGCGGCGCGCACGCTGGGCGCAAAGGACCGCAGGCTCATGTTCAAGCATATATTCCCCAACGCCATAGGCACGTTGGTTACGAGCTGTGCGCTTGTTATCCCGTCGATGATTTATTCGGAGGTCAGCTTGACGTACCTCGGTATCATCAATCTTTCGACGGGCAACCTGACGAGCGTGGGTACGATAATCTCCGCGGGGCAATCGGTTTTGTCGACCGCGCCGCACGTAGCGATATTCCCGTCGGTGTTCCTCGTGCTGCTCATGCTGAGCTTCAATCTGTTCGGCAACGGCTTGCGCGACGCGTTCAACCCGAGCTTGCGCGGTTCGGAGGGCTGATATGGAAAACAAAGAGATTAAGCTATCCGTTAAGAATTTGGAGATATCGTTCCGCACCGACGGCGGGCAGGTGCAGGCGGTGCGCAATATAGATTTCGATTTGCACACGGGCGAAACGCTCGCAATCGTGGGCGAAAGCGGTTCGGGCAAATCGGTGACGTCGCGCGCCATACTCGGCATACTCGCCAACAACGCGATTAAGGAAGGCGGCGAGATATTGTACGACGGACAGGATTTGATGAAAATTTCCGAAGAGGAGTTTTGCAAAATCCGCGGCGATAGGATATCCATGATATTCCAAGACCCGTTGTCCTCGCTCAATCCCATAATGCGCATCGGCAAGCAGATGACCGAGGCGATGCTTATAAACGGCAAGATAAATCAAAAGAACTGCCGTCGCGACTTTAACAGAACGCTGTCGCTGCTCAATAAGAATATGGATATGGCGCGCGGCGCGGACAATCCCGAAATTCGCGCGCAAAACAAAAAGCTGTGCGCCGATTTCGATAAGTTCGAGTACAAGCATTTGGAGCTCGAAAACGAGTACAACGCCGCGCACGAGGCGTGCGTCGAGGCAATCGACGCAATCGACGACGTGCTGTTCCATATAGAAAAGCACGCGACGACGGGGCTTTTGCCCGACGTCAAGGAGGCGATACGGCTTGCCGAACGCTCGGTGTCGCGATACGTAGTGCATGCGCGCGCCGCCGAGCTCGATACGGCGCTCGACGCGCTGGAAGCGTTGATTAAAGTGCCCTTTAAGCTCGCCGTGCGCAACCTTGTGCTGCCGCTCGTCAAGCGCGGCGCGCCCGTAATCGACAATACCGATTACGCCGCCGTTGCGACCGAGCTGGGCAAGGTGCGAGCGGTGCTCGCCGAGGCGGCGGACTACGACATGCCCAATTTCTTCGCCATGGGATATTGCATGACGTTCCTAGACGAGGCTTTTACCGCGCTGGGCGCGGAAGCGGTGAGCGTCGCCGAGCTAAACAAATACATGCGCAAGCGGCTCGACGACGAGTTCATGCTCGAATTTATCCGCGTTGCCGAGGAAGGAATGAAATATTCCAACGCGCGCGCCGTCGAGCGCAAGCGCGAGGCGATAACGGTGCTCGACGAGCACATTCGGCTGTTCAAGGAAAGGCTGGAAAAGAAATCGTCGGGCGCGGCGGTCAAGGCGCTTGTCGCCGCCGTCGAATCGGCTATCGACCGCTTGGAGATTGTCAAGGACAACGTGGCGTACACGTTCCGTTCGAGCATAAAGGCGGCGGTGCGCTCGTACTTCGACGGCATTAAGCGCAACGCCAAGGAGGAGCGGCGTTACGCGCGCCAGAAGGCGAGCTTCGACAAAAAGGTCGCCGCGGGCAAGACCCCCGATTGGAAGGTCGCCGATAAAAACCTCGTCGAGCTGGCGTCCATACGCGACGACGTGTGCGGGCTTATCGAGCGCGTAAAGGCGCGGTTCGAAAAGAACATAGCCGAATCGGAAACGCTCGATTTCGACGCGCTCGCCGTCGGCATGATTGATTACTTGAAAGCCAAGGCGTCGGGCGTCGCGCACAAGGTGACGCGCGGCATGGCGAAATCGCGAGCGCTGAGGCTTATGGAGGAGGTGGGTATCCCCGAGCCGCGCAAGCGTTTCCGTCAATACCCGTTCGAGTTTTCGGGCGGCATGCGGCAACGCATAGTAATAGCGATTGCGCTGTCCGCCGACCCCGACGTACTCATTTGCGACGAGCCGACGACCGCGCTGGACGTTACCATACAGTCGCAAATCTTGGAGCTTATCAACAAGGTCAAGCAGGAGCGGCAGCTCTCGGTCATATTCATTACGCACGACCTCGGCGTCGTAGCCAATATGGCGGACAGGGTAGCGGTCATGTATGCGGGCAAGATAGTAGAGATAGGCACGGCGAACGACATTTTCTATTCGCCCGCGCACCCGTATACCTGGGCGTTGCTCTCGTCTATGCCAGACCTCGACACCAAGGACGTCTTGGAGGCGATACCGGGCACGCCGCCCAATATGATATACCCGCCCAAGGGCGATGCGTTTGCCGAGCGCAATAAGTACGCTATGCAAATAGATTTCGAGGAGCAGCCGCCCATGTTCAAGATTTCGGACACGCACTTTGCCGCGACGTGGCTGCTGCACCCCAACGCGCCCGACATACCTCCCCCCAAGGCGGTTACGGATAGAATCAAGCGCATGCGCGAAAAGGCGAACGCCGCGCGCGGTGCGGCGACCGACGAAACCGCGGCGACGCAGCCCGAGTCGGAAACGAATAATGCCGACGAAACGGTAGGCGCGGCGCAAGCGCAAGCCGCCGATACTGCACCCGACGCGGCGGCAGTCGCGCCCAAAAAGACGGCGAGAAAAACCTCGTCGCGCGCCGCCGTAAAGAAGGATGGCGACGGCGCAAGCGCGTCCGACAAAAAGACGAGAGCGAAAGCGTCCGCAGCGAGCGACAAAGCGCAGGGCGGCGCAACAGCCCGAAAATCCGCCGCGAAACCCGCGGCAAAGAGCGCGGGGGCAAAGCCTGCTACAAAGAGCGCGGGCGCGAAAAAGCCCGCCGCGGCTAAAAAACCCGCGAGCGCAAAGCCGACCGACAAAAAGGACGGCGAGGCGTAAGACGCTTAACGCAAGCGGCGCTGTCGCAAAGTCCCGCGCCGAACGGGCGATACGGGCGATTGAGGAGGTACGACTATGGAAAACACCGACGATATACTTTTGAGAGTAGACGGGCTTAGTCAATATTTTAAGATGGGCGCAGGCAGAGAACTGAAAGCCGTGGACAACGTCAGCTTCGACATAAAGAAGGGCGAGGTTTTCGGCTTGGTCGGCGAAAGCGGCTGCGGCAAGACTACGACGGGGCGTTCCATAATCAAGCTGTACGACATTACGTCGGGCAACGTATATTTCAAGGGTCAGCGCATTTGCGCGGGCACGCGCGCGTACGTCGACGAGATAAAGCGGTTGCGCGCGGAGTTCCGAGCGAAAAAGCAGGAGCTCAAAGCCGCGTGCGCGAGCGAGATAGCGGGCGGCGCGGACGAGCGGGCGACCAAGGAGAAATACGTCAAGCTGATAGCCGACGAGGAGGGCGCGAGCGCGGCGGCGATTGCCGAGCTCAACGCGAAAAAGGCGGCGGCGATACACGACCACAAGCACTGCGACCGCGATTATTCGCAACGGCTAATCGAGCGGCTTACGGCGGAAAAGAACGCGGCTGTCGAGCTGTGCGCCACCGACGAGAAGCGCGCCGAGGTCGAGCGCGAGTACAAGGAAAAAATTCGTATAGCCAAGCGCGACCGCATAGTCAACCAGATACAAATGATTTTCCAAGACCCTATCGGTTCGCTCGACCCGCGAATGACGGTGCGCGACATAATAGCGGAGGGGCTTGTAATCAAGGGCGTTCGTGACAAGAAATATATCGACGAGCGCGTGTTCGAGCTGTTGGAGCGCGTGGGCTTGGTGCGCGAGCACGCCGACCGCTATCCGCACGAGTTTTCGGGCGGACAGCGCCAGCGCATAGGCATTGCGCGGTCGGTAATCATGCAGCCCGAGCTGATAATCGCCGACGAGCCCGTGTCCGCTTTGGACGTGTCCATTCAGGCGCAGGTAATAAACCTGTTGAACGAATTGCGCAACAACCTCGGCATATCGGTGCTGTTCATCGCGCACGACTTGTCGGTCGTCAAGTATTTTTCCGACCGTATCGGCGTAATGTATTTCGGCAGAATGGTGGAGCTTGCGACCAGCGACGAGCTGTTCGCGCACCCGCTGCATCCGTACACCAAATCGCTGTTGTCGGCGATACCGCTGCCCGACCCCGAGTACGAAAAGGGCAGAAAGCGCATAGTGTACAATCCCATCGCCGAACACGATTACAGCGTGGATTTGCCGACGATGCGCGAAATCGAGCCCGGACACTTTATACACTGCAACGACGCCGAGTACGAAAGGTACAAGGCGGAGCTGAGTAAATGAAGAAATTTTTGGAATACCTAATAACGTCGATAATCGGCGCGGCAATCGTCGTCACGGTTGTGTGCGTGCAAAGGATTTGGACGCGGGAGCTTGTCGCGCAAATGGGCGCGTTAAGCGACGCGTTTTTTGCGGCGGGCGTGTTTATCGGCTGTATAGGGTTGTTGGTGTTCGTGAGCGACAGCGGCGCGTTCGATATGCTGCGCTATGCCGTGATAATGCTTGTGAACAAATTCAGGCGCGATATCAATAAGCGCAAGTACAAGGATTTCAACGAGTACCGCGAAATGCGCAGCGGCAAGGAGAATAAGCCGATTGCGTTTATGCTGGTCGTGGGCTTGGCGTATATTGCGGGCGCGGTCGCGTTTCTTATCGCGTACTACAACGTGTGAGCGAAATGAGCAATTAAGATTTGACAAATATATTTTGACAGTATAAGATATTATATCGTCGAGCGATATAATACGCGCACTCGCCGCGGCGTTTGCGCATGCTTTTAAATTTCGGAGTTGACGTAATGAAAAGTAAAAATCAATCGGGCGTAAAACCGCGCTTTACCAAGGCGGGCATGCTCGGGTATTTTATGAAGGGCAGTACGCCGCTGTTCGCGGCGGTAATAGTCACGAGCTTGATTATAACGCTGCTAAACGTAATTGTGCCCAAAATCATAGGCTTTACCGTGGACAGCGTGCTGGGCGACGAGCCCGTGCCGCAGAGCTACGGCTATATCGTCGGACTTTTCGGCGGTATCGACCATATAAAAGCGAATATTTGGATAGTGGCGGTCGCGGTCGCTGTGATTGCCGCCGTCACGTTTGTTTTCCATTATTCGCGCATGTATTTCAACACGCGCGCCAACCAGGTGCTGATGCGGCGCATGCGCAACACGCTGTTTTCGCACATACAGCGGCTGCCGCTGTCCTTTCTCAACGCGCACAACACGGGCGACATAATACAGCGCTGCACCTCGGACGCGGACACCATTTCGCGGTTTATATCCGACCAGCTCATATCGCTGTTCCGCATAATACTGCTGCTCGTGCTGTCGCTGGTGTTCATGTTCATGACGGACGTGCGCATGGCGGCGATAGCGACGGCGTTTATACCGCCGCTTATCGGGTACTCGCTGTTCTTCTTCTTTAAAGCGGGCAGGCACTTTAAAAAATGCGACGAGGAGGAGGGCGTGCTCTCCACCTATGCGCAGGAAAACCTCACGGGCGTGCGCGTCGTGCGCGCGTTCGGCAGAGAGCGGTACGAGCGCGATAAGTTCGAAAAGCAAAACTCGTACTACACGGGGCTGTGGGTGCGGCTGGAAAAATTCATGGCTATGTATTGGGCGTCGAGCGACCTTTTGGCGGCGTTGCAGCTTTTGAGCATTGTGGTAATCGGCACGGTGTTTTGCGTGCACGGGCAAATGACGAGCGGCGACCTGATTTCGTTTATCGCGTACAACACGATGATGATAGGTCCCGTGCGTCAGCTCGGCCGCATAATATCCAACCTCAGCAAGGCGGGCGTGTCGCTCGGGCGTATCGGCGAAATCATGAACGCCGACGAGGAGGCTTACGGCGAGTACGAGGGCGCGATTTCGGGCGATATCGTTTTCGACGGCGTGGGGTTCGAGTACGAGGCGGGCAAGCCCGTGCTCGAAAACGTCAGCTTCACCGTGCCGCAGGGCAGTACGCTCGGCATAATCGGCGGCACGGGCAGCGGCAAATCCACGCTCGGCTGCCTAATCGACGGGCTGTACGCTCCGACCGCGGGAAAAATAACAATCGGCGGGCGCGACGTCACGCAAATCCCGCCTGCGACGCTGCGCAAAAACGTGGGGTTCGTATTGCAGGAAGGATATATCTATTCGCGCACGATTGCGGGCAATATCGGCATGGCTACGGACGGCGCGGACGACGCTGGAATAAGGCGCGCGGCTGAAATCGCGCGGCTCGCCGACAACGTCGACGGGTTTGCCAACGGATACGAAACGGTCGTGGGCGAGCGCGGCGTAACGCTCTCGGGCGGGCAAAAACAGCGCGTGGCGATTGCGCGCACCGTTATGCGCGGCACGCCGTACATAATTTTCGACGATTCGCTATCCGCCGTGGACAGCGAGACCGACGCGCAAATCCGCGCCAACCTCAAATCCGAGTTCGCGGGCGCGACCACCGTTATCATATCGCACCGCATAACCACGGTCATGCACGCCGACAACATTATAGTCATGGACGGCGGCAAGGTGGCGGAGTGCGGCACAAACGCCGAGCTTATAGAGCGCAACGGCATTTACAGGAAGATTTACGACCTGCAAATGTCTTTACCGCAAGACTTGCGCGGGGAGGTGAACAATGACTGAAAGCATTAAGACCGAAAAGGAAATAAAGCCCGAAAAAAAGCTCAGGTTTTTCGGCTTGGGCAAGCTGCGCCCGTACTTGCGCGCGTACCGCGGCATTTTCGCCACGCTTGTGTTTTGCACATTGGCGGTGGGCGTGCTCAATACGATAACGCCGCTGTTTCAAATGTACGCTATCAACAATTTTATCGCCGAAAAGACGCTCGACGGCTTGCTCGCGTTCGCGCTTGCGTACGCGGCGGTCAACGTGGTTACGGTGGTGCTCGACTACTTCGGCTCGTACGGCTGCTGCCGCTTGGAAATGTTCCTGCTGCGCGACATGCGCAGGACGGCGTTCAACCATTTGCAAACGCTGTCGGTATCGTATTTCAATCAACACAGCGTCGGCAAGCTGCACGCGCGCGTGATGAGCGACACGAGCGTCATTTCGTCCATACTCTCTTGGGACGTGTATTCGGGCGTGTGGAACGTGACGTACGCGCTGTGCGCGGCGGTAGTCATGTTTGTGCTCAACCCGTTGCTGGCGCTGTGCGTGCTCGTAATAGTGCCCGTGGTGGCGGCGGTGTCGGTGTATTTTCAGCGCAAGCTCACCAAGCTCAACCGCAATGTGCGCGAGATAAATTCGGAAATTACGGGCGGGTTTAACGAGGGCATTACGGGCGCGCAAACGTCCAAAACGCTCGCCGTCGAGCAAAAGCTGGACGACGATTTTTACGGCAAAACGGACAGAATGAAGCGCGTGTCGCAGCGGCTCGGCCACCACCGCGCGCTGTTCTTTTCCATAATCGCGTTTGCGGCGTCCGTTGCGCTCGCGCTGGTGCTTTGGTACGGCGGCGTAATCACCAAGGACGGCGTAATCGCCGTGGGCACGCTGTCCGTGTTCATGACTTACGCGCAGGGCATTGTCGAGCCCGTGCAGTGGGCGGTGGACGCGCTCGCCGACCTCGTGTCGGTCAAGGTCAACGTCGAGCGGTTTACCGCGCTCACCGAGAGCGTAAGCGACGTCAAGGACGCGCCCGAGGTCGTGGAAAAGTACGGCGACGCGTTCAGCCCCAAGCGCGAGAATTGGGAGGCGCTGCACGGCGACGTGGAGTTCGACGACGTCACGTTCAAGTACCCCGACGGCGACGAGTACGTGCTCGAACATTTCAGTCTGAAAGTGCCGCAGGGCACGAACGTGGCGATAGTCGGCGAAACGGGCGCGGGCAAGTCGACGCTCGTCAACCTCGTGTGTCGGTTTTTCGAGCCGACGGAGGGCAGAGTGCTCATCGACGGCAAGGACGCGCGCGAGCGTTCGGTCGAGTGGCTGCACAGCAATATAGGATACGTGCTGCAAACGCCGCACTTGTTTTCGGGCACGGTGCGCGAAAACCTGTTGTACGGTAAGCCCGACGCAACCGACGCGGAGCTCGACGCGGCGATAAAGAGCGTCAATGCCGAGGGCATAATCACGCGCATGGAAAACGGATACGACACCGTCGTCGGCGAGGGCGGCAACACGCTGTCTACGGGCGAAAAACAGCTTTTGTCGTTCGCTCGTGCCATACTCGTAGACCCCGCGATATTCGTGCTCGACGAGGCGACGTCCTCTATCGACACGCTCACCGAAAAGCTCATACAGAGCGCGATAGAAAAATTGATGGAGGGCAGGACGAGCTTCGTCATCGCGCACAGGCTGTCCACGGTGCGCTCGGCGGATATAATCTTGGTCGTGTCGGACGGCAAAATCACCGAGCGCGGCACGCACGAGGAATTGCTCGCCATGCGCGGCGCGTATTACAACCTGTATATCAAGCAGTTCCGCGAGGAGAATATAGCGGCGAGCGTCAAATAGTGGTTAAGCGGTCGACGCGCCTAAAAACGGTGTCGCGCCGTTACATAAGGCGATAAAGCCGCGGCGATACTAAATAGCGCGATACGGCGCGGAGGATTTTTGAATGATACATTCGATGAGCGGCGGAGTATTGAGCGAGTACGATTCGTACACGTTCGTCAAGGTCACGTTCGAGGACGGCGGCAGACCGTATTGGTATGTGACCGATTTCGAGGTGAGCGAGGGCGACGCAGTGACCGCGCCGTTCGGCGGCGCGGTCAAGCGCGCGACGGTGATTGCGGTGGAGCAAAACGTTTCGGGGCAGGTCACGCCCGTGCCGTTGCGCTCGGTCAAAAAGCTTATCGCCAAGGCGCAGTAGCCGCGTTTGCGGAAATCGCTTGACAGCGCGCGCGATTGGCGGTATAATCTCGTTATGCTTATTTGTGCGTTACAGACCTATGCGGTCGTCATAATAGTAGCCGTTATCGCGGCGCAGTACGCCTTCGCTCTGTTTTGCCTGTTAAAGCTGGCGTACCTCGATATCACGAAAAAGGAATACGTGCTTTGGAACTTGTTCGTCCTGCTCGTGTTCTTTATCGGCGGCATAGCGTTTTTGGTTTACTATTACAAGGTGAAGGACGCGAAATCCATTAAAGCGATTGACGGCGCCGCGCCCGCGTCCGAGTCCGCGGAAGTCGCCGAAGCGGCGGAAGCGAGCGAGACGGCGGAAACCGAGGAGCGCGCGCCCGCCGACGCAAGTGAAGCCGAGGCAGAGCCCGCCGAGCAAAGCCCGACGGACGACGAAAAACCCGAATAGATATTACAGCGTCGTTCGATAAGAGCGGCGTTTTTTTATGCGCGGTTATTTGTCCGTCGCGCGTAATACACTATAAGTGTGAAAAGGATTCCGATATCGGTGATAGAGCTGTGCGACGAGGAGGGCGGCATAACGCCGCTGTTCGTGGTGGCGGATGGCAGAAAGTACGAGGTGGAACGCGTCATGCGCGTATCCAGACACGCGCCCGCCGTGGCGTGCGTTTCGCCCATGCGCTACGACTGCGTAATCGAGGGGCGCAAAAAGGCGATATACCGCGACGCGCACCCGTCGAGCAAATGGTTTTCCGTCAAATAGACCGAGGTCGGGGAACGGGTATTTTATAGTCGACCTTCAAGCTTTTTTCGCGTATGCCGAGCATGCGCGTTTTTTTGTTGCGCCTGCGGTGTCGACACCGCGTACCCCGTAGGCATGCGCATTACGAATTTATATTTCACACCCGTTGCGTCGCCGTCATATCATGGAGTAGACCGAGCGGCGGAGGGGCGATGGAACTCAGCTTGTGCATGATAGTTAAGAACGAGGCGGACGTTTTGGAACGCGCCGTCGAGAACGCGCGGGTGTTTGCGGACGAAATAGTCGTTGTGGACACGGGCTCGACGGACGGGACAAAGGCGATTGCCAAGCGCGTAGCCGACAAAACGGGCGAATTTAAATGGCGGGACGACTTTGCGGCGGCGCGCAACTATGCCGACAGCCTTGCGACTTGCCCGTATAAAATGTGGCTGGATGCCGACGACGTAGTGCCGCTGCCGTCGGCAAAGGCGATTGGCAAGCTTATGCGCACGCTCGACCCCGCGACGGACGTGGTAATGCTGCCGTACGTGCTCGCCCGCGACGAGTTCGGCGCGCCCAAGTTCTCGTACTACCGCGAGCGCATTGTCAGAAACCGCGCCGATTTTATGTGGCGGGGCAGAGTGCACGAGGCGATAGCAATTCACGGCAATATTATAAAAGCCAAGCCGATAATCTTGCACGCCAAGCCGACGGGTCGCGCGAGCGGCACGCGCAACCTCGATATCTACCGCAAAATGGCGGCGGAGGGTCACGTTTTCGAGCCGCGCGAAACGTACTACTACGCGCGCGAGCTGTATTACAACGGCGAGCACGACGGCGCGGCGCGCGAGTTCGAAAGGTACTTGGGCATGCGCGCGGGGTACGCCGCCAACGATATCGACGCGTGCCTGATGCTGTCGCGCTGCTACGCCAAGCTCGGCGACAAACGAAAATCGTTCGCGGCGTTGTTCGACAGCTTCGAGTACGCGCTGCCCACGGGCGAGGTGTGCTGCGAGATAGCGTTCAAGCTTTTCGCGGACGGCGATTACAAGCGCGCCGCGTATTGGTTCAAGCGCGCCGCGCAAGCCAAGCCCGATATCGACTCGGGCGCGTTTATAGACTACGACTGCTACGGATTTTTGCCGTATATCTGGCTGTCGGTGTGCTACGACAAGCTGGGCAACCGTCGCACGGCGTACTATTGGCATCGCCGCGCGCGCAAGGTCAATCCGAATCATCCGAGCGTCATTGCAAACCAAGCCTATTTCGAAAGCATAGGATTTTAACATCAGGAGGTAATTATGTTTTTTAACTTTTTCAACCGTCCGTGCTGCGACGGCGCGGATGATTGCGACTGCGACCGCACCGACGAGTGCAAGTGCGAATGCGAATGCGAGTGCGAGCGTCCGTGCCCGCCTCCGCCGCCCCGCCCCACTCCGTGCTGCGTCGGTCCGACAGGCCCGACGGGCGCGCCCGGTCCGATAGGTCCGCGCGGCTACCCCGGTCTTAACGGCGCAACGGGTGCAACGGGTGCGACGGGCGCGCAAGGTCCACGCGGACCTCAGGGCGTTCAGGGCGTGCAGGGCATCACGGGCGCGACGGGCGCGCAGGGCGTGCAAGGTATACAAGGCGTGACGGGCGCGACGGGCGCTACGGGTGCAACGGGTGCGGCAGGCGCGGTCGGCGCGACGGGCGCTACGGGTGCAACGGGTGCGCAAGGACCTCAGGGCATTCAAGGTATACAAGGCGTGACGGGCGCGACAGGAGCAACGGGGGCTGACGGCGCGGTCGGCGCAACGGGCGCTACGGGTGCAACGGGTGCGCAAGGACCTCAGGGCATTCAAGGCATACAGGGCGTGACGGGCGCTACGGGTGCAACGGGGGCTGACGGCGCAGTCGGCGCTACGGGTGCTACGGGAGCTACGGGTGCAACGGGTGCGCAAGGACCTCAGGGCATTCAAGGTATACAAGGCGTGACGGGCGCAACAGGTGCAACAGGCGCGGCAGGCGCGGTCGGCGCAGTCGGCGCTACGGGCGCAACGGGTGCGCAAGGACCTCAGGGTATTCAAGGTATACAGGGCGTGACGGGCGCGACAGGAGCAACGGGTGCTGACGGCGCGGTCGGCGCTACGGGAGCTACGGGCGCGACAGGCGCGACGGGCGCTGACGGCGCGGTCGGCGCAACGGGAGCTACGGGTGCTACGGGCGCGACAGGCGCGACGGGAGCTACGGGTGCTACGGGCGCGACAGGCGCGACGGGCGTAGCCGATTTGAATGCGTACGGCGGTTTGTACAATACCACGCCGCAAACGCTCAACTTGACGGTAGGCGGAACCACGCAGTTGCCGATACCGACCGCAATGCCGTTGAAAAACGTGACTAACGCGCCTGCCAACAGTCTTACCGTGGCAAATGCGGGCGTGTACGAGATAAACTATTATTCAAACGTATCGGCGGCGCTCGGAACGACCGTCACTATGTCCGTAAGGCTCAACGGCACGGCAATTCCGCAGGCTACTATCTCGCGCGTATTGTCCGTCGGCGTCGGCTCGCTGTACAGCGGAAGCTTTATAATCGCGCTCAACGCAGGCGACGTGATAGACATGGCGCTATCGGCGCTGCTCGCGGTGGGCGTCACCTTGGGCGGCGGCGTCAACACAACGCTGACCGTTAAGCAAATAAGCGTGTAATTAAATACGGAGAGAATCGAGCAAGCAAGCGCGCGTCGCCATTGGGCGGCGCGCTTTTGCGTATGAAAAAAATCTCGTGCTTTTGTCGGACGTATGAAATATTGTGTAAACTTCGGGCGCGTGTATAATTCGCTTGACGCCGCGCGTAAGATAATTATATAATAGCGTTATCTAAGCATATTAGATAAATTTGTTGCCGAAAATGCGTTCGCCGCGGTCGGCAACGGGTAGGGAGCCGACAAAGCATGAAAAACGAGCAAAAGGCGCGGGAGTACGCGGAAAAATTTTTTTCGGCGCAGCCGCAAGGGTTTTTCAAACCGCTGGACGAAAAGACCAAGGGCATGCACTTGATTTTGCGCATGCTGGCGCGGAGCGGCGAGGCTTGCGCGGGCGATATCAGCCACACGCTCGGCATGTCCACGCCGAGAGTCGCCGCCGCGCTCAAAGCGCTCGAAGGCAAGGGGTACGTTACGCGCGAGCCGTCGGCGAGCGACGCGCGGCGGGTAATCGTGCGGCTTACCGACGCGGGACGCGCCGAGCACGACGTGCGCGAGAGCGAGCTAATCGAGCTTGTAGATTACGTGCTCGATACGGTGGGCGAGCGCGATTTGTACGAGCTGCTGCGCATAATGAAGGAAATTTGCGGGGCGCTGGAAAAGCGCGCGCTTTGCGGCGAACAAACGAGCGGCGTGCGGTGATTTATTCGGCGCTACGCGGATATAATCGAAGATAGGAGGCGCAATGATTAAGCTGCTTAAATACTTGAAAAAACGCGATATCCTGTACATAGCGTTTTGCGCGGCGCTTGTCGTTTTGCAGGTTTATTGCGATTTGACGATGCCCGATTACACGTCCAAGCTGACGCAAGAGGTGGCGGCGGGCATGCCGACGATGAACAGCGTTTGGAAAAACGGCGGGTTTATGCTCGCGTACGCGCTCGGCAGTATGGCGAGCGCGATGCTGTGCGGGTATTTTGCGGCGGCGACGGCGGCTAACTTTGCCAAGACGCTGCGCAAGGTCATGTTCGAGCGCGTGACGTCGTTCTCGGCGGCGGAGATGAACAAGTTCGGCGTGCCCAGCCTTATCACGCGCACGACCAACGACGTAGTGCAAATGCAGACCTTTATAGCAATCGGCTTGCAAATGATTATCAAAGCGCCCGTGCTGGCGGTTTGGGCGATTTGTAAGATATCGGCGTCCGCCGTCGAGTGGACGGCGGCGACGGCGGCGGTCGTGTGCGTCATCGTCGTCACGGTGGGCGTACTGGTGGGCGTTTGCTATCCCAAGTTCAAGCAAATCCAAAAGCTGACCGACGGGCTCAACAACGCCATGCGCGAGAGCGTGACGGGCGTGCGCGTGGTGCGCGCCTTTAACGCCGAGGATTTTCAGACCGCCAAGTTCGAGGACGTAAACGAAAAGGTAAAGCGCAATCAGTTGTTTACCGCGCGCGGCATGGGACTTATGATGCCTATAATGCAAATGTGCATGAACGGGCTGACGCTCGCAGTGTATTGGATTGGCGCGGCGCTCATAAACGAGGCGGCGGGCGTGCCGTCGCGCGTCGCGCTTTTGGGCGACATGGCGGCGTTCACGCAGTACGCCATGCAGGTGGTAATGGCGTTCATGATGCTCATAATGGTGTTTATGATTACGCCGCGCTGTATCGTTTCGGCGCGCCGAATTCACGAGGTTTTGAGCACGCACCGCTCGGTGCGCAGCGGCGCGGTTACGGAGGTAAACGCCGACGGAAAAGCGCCCGTCGTCGAGTTCAGGAACGTGGCGTTTGCGTACGACCACGGCGAGGGCAAGGCGGTGTCCGATATTTCGTTCACAGTCGAGCGCGGACAGACCGTGGCGTTTATCGGCGCGACGGGTAGCGGCAAAACCACGCTCGTCAATCTTATAGAGCGGTTTTACGACGTGAACGAGGGCGAGGTCTTGTTCAACGGCTTGAACGTAAAGCAGTACGACGAGGAGGTGCTGCGCGGGCGCATTTCGCTCGCGTCGCAGCGCGCGGTGCTGTTTAAGGGCGATATCGAATACAACGTGATTTACGGCGCGGACGAACGTCGGGCGCAGGGCGACGACGCCGAAGCAGACGCGGCGGCGGATGCCGCGCGGCTTGCCGAGGCGCTCGACGTGGCGTGCGCTGCGGAGTTTGTGGACGGCTTGGACGAGGGCGTGCACGCGCCCGTCGCGCAGGACGGCAGCAATTTTTCGGGCGGGCAGCGGCAACGGCTGTCGATTGCGCGCGCGGTGTACAAGCGCGGCGAGCTGATGATATTCGACGACACGTTTTCGGCGCTCGACTACAAAACCGATTTTTCGGTGCGCAAAAAGCTTCGGGAAAAGTTCGCCGACGCGACGGTGCTTATAATCGCGCAGCGCATAGGCACGATAATGAACGCCGACAAAATAATAGTGCTCGACGAGGGCAGAATCGTGGGCTGCGACAAGCATAAGGAATTGCTCGAAACGTGCCCCGTCTACAACGAGATAGCGTGCTCGCAGCTGTCGAAGGAGGAGTTGTAATATGCCGCCGATGATGAACCGCGCGCACGGCAAGCGCGAAAAGGGCGATATCAAATCGTTCGGAAGACTGCTAATGTATTGCAAGGGATATCTGCCCGTGATGATAGTCGCCATTCTGCTCGCCGTGGGCGGAACGGTGTGTACGATAATCGGTCCGGACAAAATAAAAACGCTCACCGACACGATGCAAAACGGGCTTGCGACGGGCATCGACATGAACGCCGTCGCCGAGATTTGCATTTCGCTCGTAATAATCTACGCCGCGGGCGCGGTGCTGTCGTACGGTCAGCAGTTCATAATGGCGACGGTCACGCAGCGCGTGTCCAAGAGCCTTCGCGGCGGCTTGAACGCCAAAATAAACAAGCTGCCGCTCAACTATTTCGACACGACGACCACGGGCGACGTGCTTAGCCGCGTCACCAACGACGTGGACACCATATCGCAAACGCTTAGCACGAGTACCGCGAACTTGGTTTCGGCAATCGTGCTGTTTATCGGCGTTACGGTGATGATGTTCAAGGTTAACGCCGTGCTCGCGGCGACGACGATAGGCGCGTCGCTCGTCGGGTTTGCCGCAATGTCGATAATCCTCGCCAAGTCGCAAAAGCATTTCGACGCCAAGCAGGAGCAGCTCGGCGAAATGAACGGGCAAATAGAGGAGACGTACGCGCATTTCGACGTGGTCAAGGCGTACAACGGCAAGCACGGCGCGCGCCGCAGGTTCGGCGGCGTCAACGACAGGCTGTACGTAAGCGATAGCAAATCGCAGTTTTTGTCGGGGCTTATGACTCCGATAATGACCTTTGTCGGCTCGCTGTCGTATGTGCTCATATTCGTTGTGGGAGTGTCGTTCATCGTCGGCGGCAACAGCACCGTCACTATCGGGACGCTGCTGTCGTTCGTCATATACGCGCGGCTGTTCTCGCAGCCGCTCGGCACTATGGCGCAAGCCATGACGTCCATACAGCAGGCGTCGGCGGCGAGCAAGCGCGTGTTCGACCTTTTGGACGGCGCGGAAATGGACGGCGAGGAGCACAAGACCGCGCGCCTGGTCAACCCGCGCGGCGACGTGTCGTTCGAGGATATCCGCTTCGGGTACTCCGCCGACAAGGAGATAATACACGGGTTTTCCGCGGAGCTCAAAAGCGGGCAAAAGGTGGCTATCGTCGGACCTACGGGCGCGGGCAAAACGACAATCGTCAATCTTTTGATGCGGTTCTACGAGCTGAACAGCGGCGATATAAAAATCGACGGCGTGTCTATCAAGGACATGAAGCGCGAAAACGTGCACGACCTGTTCGATATGATTTTGCAAAGCACGTGGCTGTTCGACGGCACGCTGCGCGAAAACCTCGTGTACAACAAGACGGGCGTCACCGACGCGCAGCTCGACGCGGTGTGCGAGGCGGTGGGGCTGGCGCACTTTGTCAAGCTTTTGCCGCACGGGTACGACACGGCGATAAGCGAGGCGACGTCGCTGTCGGAGGGGCAAAAGCAGCAGATTACCATTGCGCGCGCCATGATTAAGGACTCGCCGCTGCTCATACTCGACGAGGCGACGAGCAACGTGGACACGCGCACCGAGCTCATTATTCAAAAGGCGATGGACGCGCTCACCGCGGGCAGAACGAGCTTCGTGATAGCGCATAGGCTTTCCACAGTCAAGAATGCGGACGTTATACTCGTGTTGAAGGACGGCGATATTATAGAAAAGGGCAATCACGACGAGCTGCTCGAAAGCGGCGGGTTTTACGCCGAGCTGTACAACTCGCAGTTCGCCGCTACGGAGGGCTGAGCCGCTGTCAGACAAAAGGCGCGTTCGCGGGCGCGGGTATCGGCAACAAACGCCGCGCGAAAATTTATTGACATCTATCGTCAATCGGTGTAAAATATACGCACATTGTTTAAAGAGATTGGCGCATGAAAAATTACTATCAAATTTTAAACGTCAAGCCCACGGCTACCGAGGACGAGATTAAACGCAGCTACCGCGTTCTTGCAAAGCGGTATCATCCCGACGTAAACCCGGGCGACGAGAGCGCTGCGGATAGGTTCGCCGATATCAACGAGGCGAACGCGGTTTTGTCCGACCCGACGGCGCGCGCGCAGTACGACGCGAAGCTCAAAGAGGCTGCCGCGCCCAAGCCCAATCCCGAGGACATAATCGCGCGGCAGCGCGCGCAAGCCCAGGCGGCGGCGCGGCAGGCGGCGCGCCAAGCGGCGATGCGCGGCGTCGACCCGAGGTACGCGGAAGCGGCAATGGCGCGCGCGCAGCAGCGCGAGCGCATTCGTCAGGCGCAAATGCAACAGGCGGCGGGCGGGCATGCGGCGTTCGGCGCGTCCTCGCAATCGCAGGTGCAGGCGCAGTTGACGGCGCTGCGCAATCAGGCGTTTCAGTCGGGTCACGAGCAGGGTATGGCGGAGGCGCAAGCCGCCGCCGAAAAGGAGATTTCGCGGCTTAACGCCAACCTTCGCGCCATGCTCGGCGAGAACAGACGGTTAAAGCGTCAAGCGGAAGAGGACAAGGCGTTAAAGGCACAGTTGGACGACGCGGAGCGCGACCGTCGCGAGCTCGAACAGGAATTGTTCAACCGCGACCGCGAGCTGTCGCAGGAGCAATTACGCTCCAAAGAAATGGAGGAGCAGCTTTCGGCATACCGCGAGGCGGCGAGCGCCGCGGACGCCAAGAGCACGGAGGAGCTGGAAAACTGCCGTGCGGCGCTCGAACTCGCCAACGCGCGCATACGGACGCTCGAACAGGAAATAGGTCAATCCAAAATGACCAACAACGCGCAAATCCAACTGCAACAGGATAAGCGCAAGCAAATGCAGGAGCAAATCGACGCGCTCAACGCGCAGGTCGCGGAGCTCTCCGCAACGGTCGACGAGCTGCGCGCCGAGAACGAGCAGTGGGAGCAGTACGCCAAGAGCGAGGAGTTTTTGTCGGACGCGGAGCGGCGGTTGCAGGATTGGTACAAAAAGACCAAGGCGGACCGACGGCTCGCCAAGACCACGCTTTACGGCACGCTGGGCGTGCTCATTTGGGCGACGGATGCGGAAATCGACGCGGCGTACGGCAAGCTGGTAAAGCGGTATTCGGGCAAGTCCGACGAGGCGATTGTCGCCAAGCTCGCCAAGGTGAAGGAAGCGTACGCGGTGCTGTGCAAGCCCGAGACGCGCGCGGAATACAACGAGTCAATCGGGATTACGCCCGAAAAGCTGGCGGAAGAACGGCGGCTTATAGCCGAGTTCGAGCAAATCGAGGAGGATTACAGGAGCAGGCTCGCGAGCAAGGAGTTTTGGGCGCACTACGACGAGCTCAACACCTCCGCGCTGTCGGGCGACGCCGCGTCGCAAAACGCGCTCGGCGAAATGTACTATTACGGCGACGAGCTCGAACAGGATTTGGAGCAGGCTGTGTTTTGGTTCAAGGAGGCGGCCAAGCAAAAGCATGCCGACGGCATGTACAATTTGGGCGTGTGCTTCGTCAACGGCGAGGGCGTGGAGCAAAACAAGACGACGGGGTACGGATTTATCCGTCAGGCGTCCAAGCTCGGCTCGAAAGCCGCCAAGCAGTATATGGACGAGATGTAGGCTCGGAGAGGAACGGCAATGGCGGCAGTTAAGGATTATTACAAGGTTTTGGGCTTGCCCCCGAGCGCGACGGACGAAGATATCAAAAAGGCGTACCGTACGCTCGCTAAGCAGTATCACCCCGATACGCACCCGAACGACGCGACGGCGGCGGACAAGTTCGCCGATATCAACGAGGCAAACACCATTCTGTCGGACGCGCAGGCGCGCGCGGTGTACGACGCGCGACTCAAAAAGAGCGCGGAAAGCGGCGGGCGGCAGCGCAGATATCAGGCGGCGGGCACGGGCGCGACGGCAGCGGCGTCGAGCGCGGCGCGCGGACAGGGCGCGTACCAAGCGCAGGCGACGTACGTATCGTTCGGCAATCGCGAGTCGGACGCGCAAATAAACGCGTATATAAAATATCAGGTTCAGGCGGCGGCGGAGCGCGCGTACAAGAGCGGGTATAACCGCGGCGTGGCGGAAATGCGCGCGGCGGCGGAAAAGAGCGTCGGCGGCTTGAACGCGCAAATAAAGGCGCTTGCCGAGGACCGAGCCAAAAGAAAAGCGCAGCTCGTCGAGCTCGAACGCGACAGGCGCGAATTGGAAAACGAGCTGTTCGGGCGCGACCGCGAGCTTACGCTCGAAAAACTGCGCGTGTCCGAGCTGGAAACGCAGCTCGCCGCCGAGCGCAGCGCGGCGGGCGGCTCTACGAGCGACAAGCTCGGCGAGGTAAACGCAGAGCTGCGCGAAATGCTCGACGGCGCGAACGGCAGAGTGCGCCGCGCCGAGGCGGACAAGAGCGAACTGCAAAAGCGGGTAAAGACGCTTCAAGCGGAAAACGCCGAGCTGCTCGCACAGTTGGACGAGCTCAGACGTAGCGCGTCGCAGCGCGACGCCTACGCCGCGCAGCTGCAAACGCCGATTGCGCCCAGCGAGCGCAATATCGCAGAATACGCCAAAAAGATAAAGAGCGACGTTAAAAGCTCGCTGCCCACGCTGTTCGCCGCGCTGGGCGTTACGGCATGGGCGACGGACGCGGAGATAAAGGCGGGTTACGCCAAAATCGCCGAGCGGTACAAGGCGGACGCGCAAAAGCTCGCGCGGGCGCGCAACGCGTACGCCACGCTTACCGACGCGGGCAAGCGCGCGGCGTATCTCAAAACAATCGGCTTGACCGACGAGCGCATCAAAAAGGAGCGCGAGACGGCGGCGGCATGCGCGCATTTATTGGACGAGTACCGCGCGCGGCGCGGCGGCGACGAGTTTTGGACGTACTACGACGAGCTTACGGCGTGCGCGCTGGCGGGCGACCCCGAGGCGCAAAACGATATCGGCGAGCTGTATTACGACGGCGACGAGCTCGAACGCGATACCGATTTCGCCGTGTTTTGGTTCAAAGAGGCGGTCAAGCAAAAGCACCCCGACGCAATGTACAACCTCGGCGTGTGCTACGTAAACGGCGAGGGCGTGGAAAAGAACAACAGCGTCGGCTTGGGATATATCCGTCAGGCGGCGCTGCGCGGGTAGCTCGGTTTACGGTCGAAACGATATAGAATATATATAAACAGTCGAAGGCAGTTAAAGGCGTTCGGCTGTTTTTTACATTAAAGTTCGATTAAATCGCATAAAAATTGTGTAAAATCGTTGACAAACGACGGGGTGGGGTATAACTTATATATGTACTAACAAATTTAGTATAAGGAGTAAAGTATGAAAAAGAAGTTTCTTTCGATAGTGTCGTTGCTCGTTGCGCTTGTAATGAGCTTGGCGCTTGCGGCTTGCCACGGCGGCGTTCCGTCCCCCGGCAATCCCGACAACCCCGATAACCCCGACAATCCGCCCTCTGCGGCGTCCGGACTTGCCGTCGGCAAGGTAGTAGGCGCGATGGAGGAGCTCGTCGACCTCGAAAACGGTTACAAAGCGACCGTGTCGTTCAATGCGAGCACCAAGAAAAACGGCGACGGAACGAAGGGCGGCGGCTCGTTCGAAAAGCGCGGGTCTAAGTTCAAAACCGTCGTTAGCGAGAACGGTACGGACGTCGACGTAATCGTCGATATCGCAAGCGGGTTCGTTTACAACGGCGTGGACGGCAAATACGCCGTCGAGGCTCAGGCTGTTCCCGCGGGGCTTGCCGAGTACGTCAAAAACGCGTTTGCGGCGAACGGCTCGGACGAGAATGCGGTTATCGCCAACGAGGACGGCGTCGCGTTTGACGAGGCGACCAAGACGCTCACCGTCGACGTCGATTTGAAGGACGAGGTCAACGCGGTGCTCACGCCGCTCATCGACGCGTACAAGAACAACAGCTCGGCGAAAAAGCTCGTCAACGATTACATTGCGCTTTATGACGAAGCGCTCGATATCGACAGCCTGCTCGACACGGGCATCGAGCTTTTGGTCGGCATTAAGGACACGACTATCGGCGCGCTTTTGACGCAGGCGAACGTTTCGCTCGAAGATATTTTGGCGCAGGCGGGCGCGGAGCTCGACGCGCAGACGCTTGCCGTTATCAAAAACCGCAAGGTCGGCGACGCGATTATGGGCGCGCTCGAATTCATAGAAGCCAATATGCAGGACATAGCGGCGGGCAATTTCGACCCCGCCGAGCTTATGCAAGCGGTCTTGGTTGCGCCCGTAGACAACAGCGGGCTTAAAAACAAGCTCACGCAGTACAAGGATATGCTTTTGCAAATGCTCGACGGCTACAAGATGAAGGACCTCATCGACATGCTCGCCGACGACGTCGAGGGCATGGGACTTATAAACAACCCCTTGTTCGCGGGCGTGTATTGCATGCTTACCGAGGAAATCAAAGCGACTAAGCTCGCCGCGCAGCTTACCGTCACGTTCGACGACGATTACAGAATTACCAAGCTTGCGGGCAAAGCCGATTTCGCGCACACCTATACGGGCACGGAAATCACTACGGGCTTGTTTGCAGACAACGATTATCATGCCGATTTCGAGCTCGTCGTTTCCGAATATAAGGAAGCCGTCGAGGCGTGGACGATGGAATACGTAGCCGACCAGGACGACATTGAGAACATAGTGGTAATGGCGGACGGCAGCGCGGACTGCGCCGTTTATTGCGAATTCTACGGCAGAGACGTTGAGGTTAAGATTGTCGGCGTTACGGCAACGTGCGCAGACAACGTTTCCGTGCTTAGCACCGACGGCGTGACCTTCGACGCAGCCAAGTCGCAGATTGTCGTTAAGAAATCCGTTTTCGACGCGGCAAAGGCAAAGAGCGGCTTTACGGGCGTAATGGGCGTCGGCGCGATAGTTACCGTCAAGGACGGCGACCAAACGCGCAAGTTCACCATGCGTTTGAGTATTTCCGGCGTAACCGACGACCCCGTCGGATACTTGCAGGAGATGATTGTCGAGATTATCGACGACGTGATTAACAGACCGACCACTCCGCCCGACGTTAACGAGGGCTGAGCGTACGATTTAAACAAATACTTAAAAGCAATTCAAGCGACCGCGCGTTATCGTTCGGTCGCTTTTATGTTGTGCGGCTTTTTGCGCGACGCGACGAACCGCGCATTGCCGCCCGCCGTTTTAAGTTTGCGCGTCGTCGCCGTGTGCGCAGTTCCGCCGCGCTATGCGCAAACGGATTTTTTATATTGGGCTTGCAATCGCGCGCGATGTATTGTAAAATATGATTATCAAATACGTTGGGAGTGGGAAATGGCTAAATCGGCTTTTGTTCCGTCGTGCGACGCAAGCGATATCGGCATGCTGCGGTTTATCCTGCGCGCGCTGTTTAACCGCGATTGCGACGGGCTTGGGAAGCGGCTTATGGAGCGGTTCGGCTCGCTGTTCGGCATATTCGACGCGACGGCGGAGGAGCTGACGTGCGTGTCGGGCATGACCGAGCGCGCGGCGGCGTTTTTCGCGTTTGCCCGTCCCGCGTTCCGTCAAGCGCTGCTGCGCGAGGAAGCGCCCGCGCGGCTGTGCGGCGAAACGGAGCTGGCGCGGTACGCCGTTGCGTTTTTCATGAACAAGCGGCTGCCCTGCGATTATTGTCTGTTGCTGGACGACGCGTATACGCTCACGCGCGCGCACAGGCTGGTCGAGTACGACCGCACGCGCGACCTTGTGGGCTGCGCCTGCCGCTATCGCGCACGGCGCGTCGTGTGGCTGTGCCATAAGCCGTTTGCGACTCGGCTCGCGCCCAATGCGGAGCGCATAGACGCGATAATTTCGGCGGCGCGGTCGCTCGACGGGCTGGGCATAGAGCTTACCGAATATCTGGAATATTCGCCGTTCAGGTTTTTCGGGCTGCGTCGCGCTACGGAATACGGCGATTGCCGCGCGGCGGATTTGGCGGACGCGCGCGTCGGCGCATACGACGGCGGGCTGTCGTTCGACGGCTTGGCGGAATACAAGCGGGTGCGGGCGGCGGCGGTCAGCCGCGCGTACCTCGGTCGCGGGCAGGCGCGGAGGTAGAGCCGTGTCGGAAAAGAAATTCGAGCGCGATACCGCCGAGGAATACCGCGTCGCCGCCGAGCGCGATTTGCGCCGCAGGCTGGACGAGCTCGCTTTGTCGCTGGGCGTGCCGCAATCGGACGGCGAAAAAGGTTCGGGCGTTTGCTCGGAAGCCGCGGCGACGACGGCGACGGGAACGCGCGATACGGCTGCGGGCGCGGGCGCAAAGATTGACGTCGCGCGCACGTTGAGCGCGGAAACGGCGGAGCGCATACTGCGCACGCTCGGCGCGGACAGGCGCAAGGCGAAAACTCTTGCGCGGGTATTGGATTTCAGGGCGGACGACGACGCGCTGCGCGCGCTCGCCCAAGCGGTAGGATATGCCGCCGACGCGAGCCGTGCCGATAAGGCGGGCGGCATTCACGGCGGG
>CAJTNI010000026.1:24706-24971 GCA_910577945.1 uncultured Christensenella sp.
CCGCGACGGCGACCTCGACGCGTTCAGCGATATCGAGATTTTGGAGACGCTGCTGTCGTTCGTAATTCCGCAGCGCAACACCAATCCGCTCGCGCACCGCCTGCTTGACAGGTTCGGTTCGCTTTTGGGCGTGTTCCGCGCCGAGCGCGCCGCGCTTTACGAGGTGAGCGGCATGACCCGCGCGGCGGCGGAGCTGTTCGGCGTGCTGACGGTCGTTTGCTTGTGGAACGGCGCGCCGCAAATGCGAATAGCGGGGCACGCGGAC
>CAJTNI010000027.1 GCA_910577945.1 uncultured Christensenella sp.
GACGTCCACAGCTCGCTCGTTATCGCCTACCTAGCCAACGAGCTGCGCACCAAGCTTTCCTAAAAACAAAGTTATTGATTGCTCAATACTCCACGCCGTACAGGTACAGCGCGCAAGCGGGCGCGGTATCCTTTGCCCTAGTGCGGTCGGCGGCGGCAATGAGCGCCGCCAAATCCACACGCTCGCCGCGCGCGATTTTGAGAGTTTGCGCCGCAATTATGCGCACCATATTGTACAAAAACCCGTCGGCGGTTATAAAAAACTTTATTATCGCGCCGTCGTCCTCTACGTGCGCGTCGTACACGGTGCGCACCGACGTTTTGGCGTTGCTGCCCGCCGCCTTGAACGTGGCGAAGTCGTGCGTGCCCACAACCGCGTTTAGCGCCGTATTCGCCGCGTCCGTATCGAACGCGTTACCCACGCACAGCGCGCGGTCGTTGAATACGGGCAGCGGCGCGCCCCTGTACATTAAGTACATATACGTTTTTCGCTTTGCGCTTTTGCGCGCGTCGAACCCGTCCGTCGTCGCGCGCGCTTCCGAAACGCGCACGGTTCGCGGCAAATACGCGTTAAGCCCGCCGACGACGCGCTCGAACGGCAATACCTTTTCGCAATCGAAATGCGCGACCTGCGCGAGCGCATGCACGCCGGCGTCCGTTCGCCCCGAGCCGACGGCGCGCGCACGCTCGCCGAACAGCCGCTCGATTGCGTTTTCCAACGCGTCCTGCACGCTGTTGCCGTTGGGCTGATGCTGCCAGCCGCAAAAGTCCGTGCCGTCATAGCTCAATTTAATAACGTATCGCATACCCGCCGCAAGCCTCTCGTCAAATTCCCAACAGCGGGATAAAGCTCCAACCGAGCCAATTATATTTGAGAAACAGTATACACACGAATATCGCGCACCAGCCCAAAAGCGCGATAAAATCGCCTGCGTGCGGGCGCATAACCTTCATGCGAGTTCTGCCCTTTGCGCCGCGGTAGCAGCGGCTGTCCATCGCGTCGGCGAGGTCGTCCGCTCTGCGGAAGCTGGACACGAACAGCGGAATGAGCACGGGCAGCATCGCTTTTATTTTCTTGAACGGGTTGCGCGACTCAAACGCCGCGCCGCGCGATTTTTGCGCGTTCATGATTTTATCTGTTTCTTCTATGAGCGTGGGGATAAGCCGCAGCGCGATGCTCATAATGAGCGCAAGCTCGTGCACGGGCAGTCGAATGAGTTTCAACGGCGTGAGCAAGCTCTCTATGCCGTCGCAAATCTCGGTAGGCGTGGTTGTAAGCGTGAGCAGCGTGGGCAAAAGCACCAACAGCAGCAGCCGCCACGCCAGCTTTAACGACGCGTAAATGCCGCTTAAATAGATATGGAAAATTCCCCATTCGGCGAGCGGCGCGCTGTCCGCGTCGGCATAGAAAACCATCATCAGCGCCGTCGTGAGCAACAGCACTATCAATATCATTTTCAAGCCTTTGAGCACCTTTAACGGCGGCACGCGCGAAAGCAGTATCGTGGCTATGACGAACACCGTCAGGAACGCGAACGAAAAAAAGCTCTCGCAAAAGAACACCATGACCATGTACAAAATCATGATTACCATTTTGAACCGCGGGTCGGCGCGGTGCACGAGCGAGCGCGCGGGATAATACTGTCCGATAGTTACGTCACGCATTTTCCGCCGCCTTTAATATAGCCTGCACCAGCTCGTCCTCTTTGAGTATGGCGGGGTCTACGTCCACGCCCGCGGCGTTCAGCTTGCCCGCAATCTCGGTGACGAGCGGCAGGCGCACGCTCCCTTCCCGCAACGCCTTTTCCGTGCCGAACAGCGCGCGCGGGTCGAACACGCCCAAAAGCCGTCCGCGACCGAGCACCGCAATCTTATTGCAATAGGTCGCGATTTCGTCCATGTTGTGCGAAATCATGACGACGGTCGGGCACGTCGTTTCCTTTATGCGCACGACAAGCTCCATGATATCGCGCTTGCCCACGGGGTCTAGCCCCGCCGTCGGCTCGTCGAGCACCAATATTTCGGGGCGCATGGCGAGCACGCCCGCCAGCGCGACCCTGCGCTTTTGCCCGCCCGACAGCTCGAACGGCGAGCGCGATGCGAACTCGTCGTAATCGAGCCCCACTAGCTCGATTGCCTGTCTGGCGCGCTCCGCCTGCTCCTCCGCCGAAAGCCCGAGGTTTTTAGGTCCGAACCGCACGTCCTTTTCCACGGTGTCGTCGAAAAGCTGATGCTCGGGGTATTGAAAAACCATGCCCACTTTGGCGCGCACGCGCTTTAAATCCACCTTTTTAGCGCCGAGGTCGATATCGTCCACAAGCACCGTGCCGCTCTTTTTCTGTACGCGCGTGAGCGCGTTGAAATGGCTGACGAGCGTGCTTTTGCCCGCGCCCGTGCCGCCGATTATGCCGAAAAAATCTCCGTCCGATATCCGCATGGTGATATCGGCAAGCGCCTGCTTGGCGAACGGCGTTTTGGGGCTGTATACGTACGAAAGCTGCCTTACGTCTATCATTTGCCGCCCCTCTTTTCCGCAAGCGCGCGCGTCGTCGCCGCGACCAGCTCGTCGGCGTTGAGCGGACAGCCGATATCGAGTCCCGCCGCTTTGAGCTTTTGCGCGACGCGCACGGACACGGGCAAATCGAGCCCCGCGTCGGTAAACGCCTCGGGCGTGGAAAACAGCTCTCTGCCGCCGTCGGCGACCACCTTGCCCTTGTCCAATATTATTATTCTATCCGCCTCCGCGGCTTCTTCCATAAAATGCGTTATCATGACGACAGCCATGTGCTCGTCGCGGTTGAGCCTTTTAACGACGCTCATTACCTCGTCGCGCCCGTCGGGGTCGAGCATGCCCGTCGCCTCGTCGAGTATCATAAGCTCGGGCTTGATAGCCAATACGCCCGCTATCGCCACGCGCTGCTTTTGCCCGCCCGACAGCCTGAACGGACCGTCGGTCGCATGGTCGCGCATGCCCACGCAGTCGAGCGCCCAATCGACGCGGCGGCGAATTTCGTCGGGCTTCAAACCGAGGTTTTCGGGTCCGAACGCCACGTCGTCCTCGACGATTGTCGTCACCATTTGATTGTCGGGGTTTTGAAAAACCACGCCTATCTTTTTACGAATATCGTACAGCGCGGACCTGTCCGCGGTGGAAACGCCGTCCACAGTCACCGCGCCCGCGTCGGGCAAAATCAGCCCGTTGCACAGCCGCGCGAGCGTGGATTTGCCCGAACCGTTGCAGCCGACAAGCGCGACGAACTCGCCGCGCTCCACCGTGAAATCGACGGCGCGCAACGCGCGTATATAATCGCTCTCGCCGCTCGGGTACGAGAAATCGACGTTTTTAAACTGCAAAAACGGCATATCGATAGTTTATCACTGCCGTATGCCGCTTGTCAATTCATTTATACGCGGGTTTGACGACCCACACCGATATTACACAATTTTTCGCACGCGTGTGCCGCTTTAACCGTACGCATAATCGCGCGTTACGCAAGGTCGTCGCCTGCCTGCGCGCAGGCGCCCGCCGAAGCTTGCTCCGCTTGCGTTTGCTCGACGATATCGCCGTCGGGAAGCGGCGGCGTTTCGGACAAATTCTCCGCTAGGTCGGGCGGCGGCGCGGGCGGGCGTTTGAGCTTTTTCGCGGCAATCGCAAAATACGTTACGAGCATGACCGCGCCCGTAATCGCCCAGGATATGGGGTACACGATTACCAGCATCGTATACGTGCCGCCGACGTGCGGCAGCACCGCGTAAATCCACACTATTCTGAAAACGCACGACCCGACGACCGTTATTATCGCGGGCAAAAGCGAATTGCCTATGCCGCGCAGCGCGCCGCCGGCTATCTCGTACGTGCACGTGAGCATGCCCGCTATCAGCACCGTGCGCATGCGCAAAAGCGCGTATTCTATCGCCTGCTCGTCGGACGTGTATATGCGAATAAACGCGCGCCCGCCCGCGACGAAAACGACGCTCAGCACGCCGGAAATAATCAGCGACGCCGCCATATTCAGCCAAAATATGCGCTTGCACCGCTCGAACTCGCCCGCCGCATAGTTTTGTCCCATAAACGTGACGGCGGTTTGCGAAAACGCGCTCACAAAGAAATACATGTAGTTTTCAAAGTAAATCGCGTCGCCGCTGCCCGCCATCGCCTTTTCGCCGAACCCGTTTATCGTCGCTTGGATAATAACGTTGGACAGCGAAAACACCATGCCCTGCAAGCCCGCGGGTATGCCGATTGCGAATATCTTTTTAAGGTATTTTCCGCGAATTTCAGACCCGCGGCGTATCCTCAGCATTTTGTCGCGCATGACGAATGCGACCACGAACGCCGCGCTCACCGCGTCCGATATGAGCGTCGCCGTCGCCACGCCCGCAACGCTCATTTTAAACAGCGCGACGAACAAAAGATTGAGCCCCACGTTGAGCACGCCCGCGCCGATAAGCACGTACAGCGGACGGCGCGTATCGCCTACGCTGCGCAGTATCGACGCGCCGAAATTGTAAACCATTATAAACGGCATGCCAGCAAAGTAAATGCGCAAATATTGCGCGGCGAGCGCAAGCACCTCGGGCGGAGTGTCCATAAGCGTGAGCAACGGTTCGGCTACCAGCATGCCGAGCGCGAGCAGCACTACGCCGCTTACCCCCGCGACGACCGCAGCCGTGAGCACCACGCTGTGCACGTCGTCCGTATCGCTGCGCCCGATATACCCCGCAATTACGACGGTCACGCCCACCGACAGCCCCGCGAACAGGTTTATCAATAGATTGATAAGCGGGCCGTTGCTGTTGACCGCCGCTTGCGCCGCGCTCGTCTCGAACCAACCGATAACGGCGACGTCGGCGGAATTGAACAGCATTTGCAAAAGCCCGCTCGCAGCCAGAGGCAACGCGAACGTCAAGAGCTTTTTCAGCAGCGGCCCGTGCAGCATGTCTATCTGCTGCGACCGCCGTTTTATCGTTTTTTCGTGAGTTTTTTCCATGCCGAATATGTACAATACAGTAATATTACTATTTGCGCGCAATGTCAATCGTTACGAATGCAAAGCGCGAAAATTTTTTATCGCGCCGTCCATTTCCCTATCGAATTACGCGCGGCGCGGCGTGTGCTAAGCGCGGACGCGCCGTCATATAATATGGCATGGCTTTTATATGGCTGGCTATGCTCGTCGCCTCGCTCGGGCTGATGATATTCACCAATCCCGCCGCCGCCACGGGCGCGCTGCTCGACGGCGCGCACGGCGCGGTGGAGCTGTCGCTCAACCTGCTCGCGCTCTACGCGTTTTGGCTGGGGTTCTTTTCGCTTATCGAAAAGCTGGGGCTGTCGCGCGGGCTCGAACGCTTGCTCCGACCCGTGATATCGCGGCTGTTCCCGTCGTGCGACGCGGAGACGCGCAAGTACATAACGATGAACGTTTCCGCCAACCTTTTGGGACTGGGCAACGCCGCCACGCCGATGGCGATTTCCGCGATTTCGCGCATGGACGACGGCAACCCGCGCGCGTCCGTCGATATGATTATGCTTACCGTCATTTCCGCGACAAGTCTGCAAATCCTGCCCACCACCGTCATAGGCATGCGCGCCGCCGCGGGCTCGGCAAACCCCGCCGATTTCCTTTTCCCGTCGCTCATAGCCACCGTGCTGTCCACGCTTATCGGCATTGTCGGGGTAAAGCTGTGCTCCAAGATTTTCGACCGCGACAAAACGCGCGGCAAAGCGCGCAAAGCCGAGCGCGCCCGTATGCGCGCCGCGCGCAAGCTCGCGCGGGAACGGCGCGCGACGGTTAATAATAGCGTCACACGCAAAAACGCAAGCTCGCCGCGCAATACGGAAAAAGCGGCGCAAGGCGGCAAGCCGTGAGCGCGTACATTATCCCCGTACTGTTTTTGATAATTCTTCTCGCCTCGTATTTGCGCCGCCGCGAGCCTTACGGCGGGTTTATCGACGGCGCGCGGCAAGCCGTGGACCTCACAATCAACGTTTTTCCGTACCTGCTCGCGATTATGGTCGCGGTGGAGGCGTTCCGCGTATCGGGCGCGTCGGCGTATCTCGCCAACGCCTTAGAGCCTATCCTCGGCAAGGTCGGGCTGCCCAAAGAGCTAGCCGAGCTGCTGTTCATTCGCCCCGTGTCGGGCGCGGGCTCGCTCGCCATTCTCGACGGCATATACGAAAACTACGGCGCGGACAGCTATATCGGGCGGTGCGCGTCGGTCATTTACGGGTCGAGCGAAACCGTGTTTTACGTGTCCACGATTTACTTTTCGCAATCCAAGGTGCGCAGGCTGCGCTACGCCATACCCGTCGCGCTCGTCGCGACCTACACGGGCTGTATTGTCGGGTGCTTCCTTTTGCGGTTTTTCTGAGCGGCAAGCGCATAAAAATCCGAGAATTCCGCAAGCTAACTGCGGAGGCATTATCATGACTAAGGAACAACAGGTAAAGACCGAGCGCGAAACGGAGTTTTTGAAGCAGCTTCACCAAGCCGCGCAAATGGGACGCGACACGCTCGAACACGTAAACAACAATATCGGACCGGGCGAGCTGCGTTCGGCGGTGGAAAAGGATATTTTCGACTACTCGGACGTTTGCGCCGACATAACGCGCAAGCTCGATTCGCTCGGCGAAAAGCCCGAGCCCGTCGGCAAGCTGTCCAAGCTCATGTCGAGTATGATGATTGATTTTAAGATAAGCGACGACACGCCCGAAAGCGAGGTCGCCAAAATGATAATCGACGGCACGACGAAGGGCGTGACCGAATGCACATCGCATTTATCGGCGTACAACGATATCGACGGCGATATCCGCAACGTCGGCTACAAATTTCTGTGGATACAGCAAAAAAACATCGACGAGATGAAACGCTTTTTGCATAACTGACCGCGACGGCGTAGCGGCGTAGCGTTTGACTAACGTCGGCGCAAACGGTTGACAAATAAATTTTAACTCTATATAATAGTCGAAATCTCATAGTTCGTCGGAGAATCCTCGGTCCCAATCGAGCGATTGATAAGACGTCGAGTGGGCTCGGTAATTACTGTAATTACCGAGCTTTTCATAAATTAAGAGCATTTATTTCGCGAGAGGTTAAAATTGAAGCGCATTCTTATATCGGATAAATTTACGTTCGGCAAATTGATAAGGTATGCCGTGCCGTCCGTGATAATGCTTATATTCACCTCGCTGTACGGCGTGGTGGACGGGCTGTTCGTGTCCAACGTGGCGGGCGACGCGGCGTTTACCGCCGTCAACCTGTTTTTGCCCGTGTTCTACCTATTGGGCGCGCTGGGCATGCTCTTGGGCAGCGGCGGCGCGGCGCTTATCGCCAAGCTGCTCGGCGAAAAGCGCGACGGCGACGCGCGCGGCTTTTTTGCCGGGCTTACCGTACTGACGGTCGCCGCGGCGGGAATTTTGACGGCGCTGACCGTCGCGTTCATGCCGAATATAGCGAAGGCGCTCGGCGCGGAGGGCGAGGTTTACGCGCATTGCGTGCGATACGGCAGGATTATGCTCGCGGGGCTGACGCCGTTCATGCTGCAATTCTTTTTTCAATATCTTTTCGCCGTGGCGGAACGCCCCAAGTTCGGGCTGGTCATTACGCTGTGCGCAGGCGCGACAAACATGCTCGGCGATTTCCTGCTTATTTACGTTGCGAAAACGGGTGTGACGGGCGCGGCGATTGCCACCGTCGTCGGCGAATGCGTGGGCGGGGTCGTGCCGCTCGTATATTTCTTTTTCCGCAACGGCAACCGCCTGTATTACGCGAAGCCGCGGTTCGAGCCGCGCACAATCGGCAAGGCGTGCATGAACGGCGCGTCCGAGCTGCTGACGGGCGTATCCACTTCCGTTGTAAACATGCTGTACAATTTCCAGCTGCTCAAATACATAGGCAACGACGGCGTGGTCGCGTTCGGCATAATAATGTACGTTTCGTTTATTTTCGTCGGGTGCTATCTCGGGTTCTCGGTGGGCACTGCGCCCATAATAGGATACAACTACGGCGCGCAAAACTCCGACGAGCTCAAAAGCGTTTTCAAAAAAAGTCTGATTTTCATAGGCGCGACTGCGGGCGTGCTCACGGCGGCGGCGATGGCGCTGGCAAAGCCGCTCGCCATGATTTTCGTCAGCTACGACGAAAAGCTTTTGGAGCTGACCGTGCGCGCCATTCGCATATTCTCGATATCGTTCCTGATAAGCGGGTTCAACATTTACGCGTCGGCGTTTTTCACCGCGCTCAACAACGGCGTAGTGTCGGCGGCGATATCGGTGTCGCGCACGCTCGTTTTCCAAGTGGGCGCGGTGCTGCTCATTCCGCTGGCGTTCGGGCTCGACGGCATTTGGAGCGCGACGGTCGTCGCCGAGGCGCTCACTCTGATAATATCCGTAGTAATGATTGTCGCGTTCCGTCGGCGATACGATTACTAGCCGCATGTGGGCTTTGGCGCTGGTTTTGCCATGCACACGAATATGTAAGCCCAAATATGTCATTTCGAGCGCAACGGTCACAGACCGCGCAGTCGAGAAATCTTTCTTTTCCGTATAGAGAAGATTTCTCCACTTCGCGCCTCGTACCTCGGCGCTGCGGTCGAAATGACATCTAACTAGCGAACCCTCTTGTCGCGCAGCCTTTGGCTGCTTTCTCCGCTCCGCGCCTCGTTCCTCGCTCGCGAAAGACCAAAGGCAATATTCATACTCACTGTTGATGCATTACATAATACTACGCGCCGCGAAAGACCAAAGACAATATTCATATTCACTGTTGTTGTCGTACATAATACTACGCGCGCCGTCGAAATGACATCACATTATCAAGCCCACGTTTCGCGCAGCCTTTGACTACTGTTTCAGTCGGTTTTTTGCAACAGTATTTTCCCCGCGCATAAATTATCGAAAATTCGACAAAATAATTATGAGGAGGGAGAAATGGAAAAGTTGACATCGGGCAAGATAGCCCCCAAGACCGGCGAGTACAATATAATCTCCAAAGGTCGCAGAGTGGGCACTGTTCGCGTCAAGAAGGGCAACAGAATGCCCCCGACGCGTCATACGGGCAGCCACTTCGAAATCGAAGGCTAACCCACTCCGAAAAAAACGCACCCGCACTTCATATGCGAGAGCGTTTTTTTGTTGCCCGTTTAAGTCAACGCTACGCCGATTTTTTCAACGCGAGCGTTACGCCATCGTACAGATACAAGGTCAAGTCGTCGCCGTCGAGCTTGCCCTTAGTCACGCTGTCGCCTATCGTAAACACTATGAGACTGCCGCCCGTCTCCCACACGCCGCGCGGGGAGTCCTCGTCGTATATTCTCATATAAAACGTGCCGTCGGCGTAAATCACCGTTTTGAACGTATCCTCGGACAAAAGCACGTCGTGGTACGTATCGCCTATAAAATAGCTCTCGCCCTCGTCTTGCAGCGAATGGAATTTATACGTGCCGACCGCGCTCATATCGTCGGGGGTTTCGGTATCGCCGCCGTTCGGCGTGTCGGGCGTTTTAACCTCCTCGGCAATAGCTACGGTTAAAAAGTCGGTATCCACGCGCTCGCCGCGAAATTCCGTACCGCTTGCGCCGCGCGCGCCCGCTTCGCCGTTATCGGGGAACAAGCCGATGAAATTGCCCTCGCCGCCTTCACCGCCGTCGCCGCCGCGTCCCGCGACGCAATGCAGCTTTGCGGACGACATGCACACGTACGACCTTTCGACCTCCAAGCCGCAGCCGCCCGTACCGCCGTTGCCGCCGTCGCCGCCCTTGGAATTGTACCAATCGGGAAGCCCGCCGTCGCCGCCTGCTCCGCCGAACCCGCCGCGAAACGTTATATCGCTTTCGCCCTCGAACACCACGTAATTGAATTTGCCGCCCGTCTTGCCCGTGCCGCCGTCGCCGCCTTTGCCGCCTACTCCGGCAAGCCCCGCGCCCTTCTCGCCGCGCGCGCCATCTTCGCCCGTTCTGCCGTAAAACGACGAACCGACCGAGCCGCACGAGCGTATTATAACGCATTCCTCGGGGCGCGGCACGCTGCCGCTCTCCACGAATATCATATCGCAGTTGACGTCGTACAGCTCGATTAAAAGCGGCTTGTTGCGGTTTTCTATAATAATATCGCCCGACACGCTAGTGCCGTCGCCGACGATTACCGCCTTTTCCACTGCGAGCGGAACGAACACGTCGCCGTTGCCCGTCACTTCGTAACGCTTGTAGTTTGCGCCGCCCTCGACGATTGCGGTATGCTCGATGACCGCGGGCTCGGACTGCGCCGTCACCTTGCCGTTCTTCTCGCAAATCGCCGTAACCGTGATTTTGCCGCCGTCGCCGTAGTTGGAAATCCTAAACGCTGTCTCCGCGGTGGTAATCGTCTTGTCGCCGCTCGTTATTACGTACTTGTTCGCGCCGTCCACGCTCTCCCAGCTGTAAATATTCCCTACCGCCGTCGGCACGGGCGCGTCGAGCGACCCGTCGCCCAACGCCGAACAGCCCGTCGCAAAGACGGGCGCAAGCAGCACGGTCGCCGCAACGGCGCATATTCCCATTCGCTTTTTTATCATCGCACTCTCCGTTTACTGTTGACGCGGCTCAGCTATCGACAAACCTAAAAATGCCTTCGCCGCCCGCGCTGCCGCATGACTGCCGTCGCGTGCGGAGCGTCGTATACGTCAACGCCTCCGCGCCGCCGAAACCTCGCCGCGCGTCGATATTCTATCACAAAAAAACGGCGTTGTCAATATTTACGACTGCGCCGTTAACTTTTGTTAATAAAATAAACTGCCGATAACTCCGATTACTCCGCCGCCTCGCACACGCGTTCGAGCTCGCGCAGCACCTTTACGAGCGCGAGCGTGTCCAGCTCGCAGTACTTCAAAAGACTTTCCCGAGCGCGAGCGCGTTCGTCCGCCGCCATGAATTTCATTTGCGGAAAAACGGTCATCGCCTCCGTGCCGTTGTGAACGCCGTCGAGCGAGCGATAGTCGAGCGCGGGGTCGTCGGGGAACAGCGCGGGCAGCACGCTCTTTACGGAAAACGACCCGCCCATGGCGCGCGTATAGTAATATCCTTTTCTGAACGGCACAATCAAATCGACGATATTATCGCGTATATCTAAAAGGTGTTCCGCGAGGTCGGGGAAAATATCCGCAAGCTCCTTTATACGCGCGCACTCGAATTCCTTGTTGTAAGCCACGACGCATACGCCCGTCGGGATATCCGCGCACAGGCTTTCGGCAAGCGCGCGGCGCGGGTCGGTCTCGGGCTCGCCCAAGAATTCGCGATGCATAACCTCGCCGCCGCGCTTTTCCGCGTAGTGCAGCGAGTATTGGAACGGCACTTGCGCGTACGGCTTTGTGCCCGCGTACTCGGGCACTGCGAGCTGCACCGTCTCGAAATCCAAAAAGTATATCGGGTACGACAGCGTTTTCAAAAACCCGCGAATGCCCGCGACGTCTATGTGCGGCGGCAAAGCCTCAGTCGCGTGCATTATTTGCGTGCGCTGAATATCGCTCAGCTTGACGCCGCTTGCGATGATATCGGCAAACGAAACCGCGCCGCCGCGGTACAGCTCCAATTTTTTGGCGAGCGACGCTCTGTACAAGTCGAATACCGACGGCTGCGGCAGCCCGCGCGTGCAATACCCCCAAAACGCGCACGCGTACGGCGAAAAGCACGACTGCGAAATATCGACGCGCGGCTCGTCCGCGCAGGCGAGCAGCTTTTCGCCCGCCGCCAAGTTCTTTTCTACCGCCGCGTACTCGTCCGCCACCGTTTCCGCCACGTCGTTTATGCAAAACAACTTGTTCACGTCGAGCGCGCCGTCGTACTCGTACATATTGTTTATATTCACAACGTACGTGCCGACTACGCGTATTCCGCACTTTTGCAGCACGTATTTTTGATACGCCAAATCGGCGAGATACACGCCCTTGACGTGCGTAGAGCTTTTTACCTCGTATATGGCGTATCCGTCGTTTTCCCTGTGCAAAATATCGACGGCGCAGTACAAGCCGCCGTACGAAAACGCCGCCTCGCAAATATTCGTCGCGCCGCGCTCGATAAGCGCCGCCGTGCGCTTTATCATTGCGCCGAGGTCGAGCGACCCGTCGGGCAATTCGACCGTCGCGTCCTCGTACGCGCCCAACAAGCCCTTTGCAAGCTCGCCCACGCTCCTGCCCGTAGCGAACCGCTGTTCGGCGCTCTCGTCCTCCGCGCGCTCGCTCGGCTTGTATTTATCCAGCCACGCCATTTTGGGGCATTGCCACAGCGCGCAGTATTTGGATTTGCTGAAATTCATTCGTATTTCCTCAGATAGTCGGACAGGCTATTCCACGCTTTTGAGCGCCTCGACCATAGATATTCTTTTGAGCCGCGTATTGAGCAGCATCGTCGCAATAAGCGAAAACGCAAACGTAAGTATTATGCACCCGACGGCTACGTACCAAGAGAAAAAGCCCGTTATAAACACGTTGAACGAGGTGGTGAGCTTGACGAGCCACACCAACAGCCCATACCCGAGCGGCAAGCCCAGCGCGCAGCCCAAGCCCGTTATAACCATGTTTTCCACGATAAGCATGTTTGCCGTTTCGCGCGGCTTGTACCCGAGCACCATAAGCGTGGCAATCTCGCGCGTGCGCTCTTTCAGGTTGGTCGCGGTGATATTGTAAATGACCGCCACGGCGAGCACCGCCGCGCCGACGACGAACAAAATAACGGCGTAGTCGAGCAGCGACATTTGCTTTTTCAGCACGGCGTACGAATCGGCGAACGACTTGACGTCGCGCACCGCCTCGTAGCTTTTGAGCTCGGCGACGGCGGAGTCGAGCGCGACGCCGTCCTTGACGCTCGCGTACAGCGTGTCGGCGTACAGCCCCACGCCGCACGTGCGGAACGTTTCGTACGAGGTATACGCTTTGAGCTCGAAATACTCGTAGATAACGTGCGTGACCACCGCCTCGAACTCCACCGCGCGGTTGTCGAGCGAATACCCGCTCACCTTGACCGTATCGCCCACGCCCGCGCCCAGCTTGTCGGCGAGCGTCGTGGGAATGGCGAAGGTGTCATCCTCCAAAACGAGTCGCTCGTCGCCGTTTATGTCGGTAAACAGCCGCACGCAGTCGCCGTCGGCATACTTGTATTTTTGCGCGTCCGCCGCCGTAGGCAGCGCCATGACCGTCATGTCGGCGAGCTTGCCGTCGAACTCGAACCGCCCCGAAAAATCGGGCACGAACGTCAATCCGCCGATATAATCCGCGCCGTGATAGTCCGAAATCTCGTCGAAATCGAAATCGTCGAGCGGCACGGCGACGTCGGCGATGACCGTCAAATCGTACCCCGCCGCCGCGTCGTAGCGCTTAAACGAAAAATCCATGTTGTCCTTTAATCCGATTAGCCCGATTAAAAGCGCGAGACAGCCGACGATACCCACCGACGACAGCAGCATGCGCAGCTTGTGCAAAAACATGTTGCGCAAATTCATTTTCGCGCCGAACCCCAGCCGCTTCCACAGCCACGTCCACCGCTCGGCGAGTATGCGCCGTGTCTTTTTGGGCGGCTTGGGTCGCATGGCTTGCGCGGGCTTGACTTTGAGCGTATGGTGACAGGACACGAACGCCGCCAGCGACGCGAGCGCCGCCGCCACCAGCACGCCGAGCACCAAAAACAGCACGCTTATGTGCTGACCCGTCGGCGGCATGCAAAACTGCCGCGCGTACAGCATGTTTATAAGATACGGTATCAAAAGTATGCCCACCGTGCCGCCCGCCGTGCCGCCTATCAAGCACGCGAACAGCGCGTAGAATATGTACGAAAAATACACGCTGCCCTTGCCAACGCCGAGCGCCTGTATTACGCCTATCTGCATGCGCTGGTTGTCGACCGTCTTGGACAGCGATATCACCGTGATAACCGCCGCCACCGCAAAGAACATAAACGGCAGTATCGCCGCCAGCGACGCAATCGTGTCGTTTATGCTGTCGAACGCCGCCACGGACGGGAAGCTGTCGCGGTCCAGACTGTACATGTACAAGCCCGCGGGGTTGGCGGGGTTTTTGAACATTTCGGTTATTTCGTCCGCCGACGAGAGCGAGAACCTGCCGAACAGCTCTTCCTTGTCCTCGATATCGCCGATAACCTTTACGCCCGTGAACACGTCAATGCCGTGCTCTTTGAGCGCGCCGTAAGACAGCAGCGGCACGTCGATTGTAACGCCGCCCGCTTCAATCGGCGTCACCACCGTCGCGTCGTCGGTATACGCCGATATAACGCCGTAACGCACGTACGCCGCGGCAAACGCGTCGGGCGCGGCGGCGGTGTTCATGGCGTTTACCTTGTAAATCACGTCGGGCGAATGATACACGCCGCACACGGTAAAGGTATAGCGCACGCTCTCGTACTCGGGAAAATACTGCGGCGTGTCGCCGCCCGTGCCCTGCGCGCCCATGACGAGCGTCATTTTTTTGAGCGCGGATATTTCGAAGGACAGCGCGTCGCCCACCTTTATTCCGCGCGCGTCCGCAAAAACCTCGTCGATTATGAGCGCGGTCTCGTCCGCCTCGGGCAGCCGTCCCGCGATAAGCGTCGGCTCGTCGATGCCGTCGGTAAGCGTATAAATAACGGTGTCGTAGCGCATGCCGCCGAGCGTGACGCGCGTGTTGAAGGTGTCGTAGCCCGCCGCCGCTTTCACGCCGACCGCCGCGGCGATTTGCTCCACCGCCGCCGAATTGACGTACATGTACTCGCCGCGCGCGTCCGCATAGCAGCTCGACTTGTAGTAATCGGACACCTGCTTGGTAACGCCGCGCGACCCCGCGGTAATGCCCGCAAAGAAAAAGCACCCGATAAAAATTACCGCCAATATCGAGATAAAGCTGCCTATGGTCTCGCGTATGTCGCGAAACGTTTTGAGCATTATGTATTTAATGTCGTCACCTCGCAAACGGTCGTTCGCCGCGCACGCCGCACCGCTACCACTCGATATCGTCCACCGATACGCGCTTTTCGTTGAGCTCGATTTTTTCCACCCTGCCGCTGCGCACGTGTATGACCTTATCCGCCATAGGCGCGATTGCGCTGTTGTGCGTTATAAGCACGACCGTTTTTTTGTAGTCCGTATTGACGTTTTCGAGCAGCTTTAAAACCATTTTGCCCGTCTTGTAATCGAGCGCGCCCGTCGGCTCGTCGCACAGAAGCAACAACGGATTTTTGGCTACCGCGCGCGCTATCGCGACGCGCTGTTGCTCGCCGCCCGAGAGCTGACTGGGAAAATTTCTCGCGCGCTCGCTCAGCCCCACCGCCGCCAGCGTTTCCGCGGGGTCGAGGTGGTCGTCCGTGACCGACGCGGCAAACTCCACGTTTTCCAAAGCGTTGAGGTTGGAAATCAGATTGTAAAACTGAAACACAAACCCCACCTTCTTGCGGCGGTACAGCGTGAGCTGCTTTTGCGTGTACTTGGTTATATCGTCGCCCGCCACGATTGCCTCGCCGTCGGTCGCGCTATCCATTCCGCCAAGGATGTTGAGTATCGTGGATTTGCCCGCGCCCGACGCGCCGAGCACCACGACGAATTCGCCGCCGTCAATCGAAAAATCGACGCCGTCCAGCGCGGGAATTTCCACCTCGCCCAGCTTGTAAATCTTGCGTACGTTTTTAAATTCGATTAAGCTCATTTACTCACCCGCAATACGTATTCTATGCCGTTTTAAGCGGCGGCAATTTAATAACCGCGCTTAAATTCGCCGCGTTCGGTCGCGCAGGAGTTTTTACGCGCCGAACATTCCGCCCGTCTTTATTCTGCCGTAATAGTAATACCAACGCCGTCTGAGCTCGGGCTCGGGCGCAAGCGTCGTCAGGTCCGCAAGTATTCCGTCCACCAATGCGGACAGCTCCCTTTCGCTGTCCGACCCGTTCTCGTCCGCATGCGCGCTCGCGCAAATAAAGTCGAAATATACCCTGTCCTCATTGTAAAATTCGTCAAACACCGACTTTATCTCGGCAAACTTTTCCTCGGTAGACATGTCGTTTTTAACGACAAGCGCAAGCTCCTTGCGCATGAGCTTCAACCGCTCAATCGAAAGCAAGCGCACTATTTCTTCCTTGCTCTCCATGTAAACGTAAACCGTCGCTTTGGAATATCCCGCCTCTTTCGCCAAGAGGTTCATATTCATTCCGTCGTAGCCGTATGCGGTCAACAGCCTATCCGCCGTTTCGAGCAGCGCGCGTCTGTGATACCGCGCCGCAGCCTCTCTCGTTTCGCTTGGCATAACCCCTCCCGCATGCGTATTTTCGATTTTGCCGCAGCGACTCACGACAATAATCGAATGTTGCAAGTATACCACAAACCGCGGCAAAAGTCAATGGTTTATACAACTGTCGAAAAAGCTTTCGCTACGCTATTTTAAGGTCGATAAACGCGACCGCGCCGCCGAGCTCGGAGGGCGTAATCACATATCTGTCGTCGGACTCGTCGTAAAACGGCGCGACGCCGTTAACGGTTATATCCGCGCGCGCTATCTCGGCAAGCGCGAACGAGCGGGAATAAAACTGCCCGCGCCAGGTCTCCATGCGCACGCGCGCGGTCTCGCCGTCGCACGTTACGTAGACGTATATTTCGTCGATTTGGGTTTGGTCAAGCGCCAGCACGCCGTAAACGCCGTTGACTGTTATGCCGAGCAACAAGCCGCCGTCGAACTCGCGCATGCGCTCGCCGTCGTAAACTACGCAACCGTCCGCAACGGCAAACGGCTTGCCGTCCGCCGTCTTGCTCGCATAGTCCGCGACCTTGCGCGTTCCGTCGATAATCGCGTCGAGCCCGTCGAACTCGATTATTTTATCGTCCGTAAAGTACGCGCCGCGCAAAACCACAGTCGCTTTGTGCGTCGTCTTTTCGGGCAAGTACACCGCGCTGTAAACTGTGATTTCGTAAACGTATTCGCCTATATCGGTCACGGACGGAACGCCGCTCGCCTCGACGCCGTTCAATGTAAAAACGGCGTCGCCGTCGTAGCGCGCGGTTACGGCGTGCGCCGCGCCGTCGTAGACAATAATTTCCTCGGTATCGGGCAACGGTCTGCGCGCCCGCTCGGACAGAACGATTTTGACGTCCGTCACCGCGTCCGCGGCTGCGACGGCGTACTCCGCCCCGTCGTTTGAAACCTCGCCGAGCGATACGACGCTCTCGACGAAATTGTATTCGCCCGACACGCCGAAGCGCGCGCCGTCGATTGTAACGACCGTCGGATTGAAGGCAAACGCAAAGCGCGCGACCGCGCCGCCGATATGGTAAAGCTTGGTGCCGTTAATATCGAACGCGTACGCCTTTTCGCCGTCGCGCGGCTGTTTGTACTCGTGCCCGTCGTAAGTAAGCACGCCGTTTTCGACGCGGAACGGCTTGCCGTTAAGCTCGCCGCAGCCGTCGATATCGAACGCAGTGGTTTCGGTAATTTCGAGAGCGCCGCGCTCGGCGTTGTAGTATGCGCCGAGGATATCGGGAAGAATCGTCAGCCTGCACTCGCCGCCGTAATACCCCACGCCGCGGCGTTCGACGGAAAATCCGACCGAATATTCGCCGACCTCGGTAAAAGCGTTGTGCGGCGAATAGACGACAGTGTCGCTCGGCAGCGCGCCGTCTACGCGTATGCCGTGCGGCTGCCCGTCGTATATGACGGTAACGTCCGCCGCCGAAACGCCGTCGAGCAGCGTGCGGGTAATGCTCAGCTCCCCAAAATCGACAAAGTCCGCAAACCCGTTGCGGACTACCTTGTAATAAACCTTATAATCGCCTTGTTCGACAAAAGTTATCGCTTGACTTTGCCACTCGACGCCGTCGAGCGAGTAATAAACGGAATCCGATTCGAGCGTGTTGCGCACGATAATCCCGTGCGGCAAGCCGTCGTATTCCGCAACGGTTTTAACGGAAAAAACGTTCGTAATCGAAGGCAACGCCTGCGGCGCGGCGGCGCACGCGCTCAGCCAAAACGCCGCGATTGCAAAAAATAAAACAATAAAAATAGGGCAGACAACCCCGCGCGTCTTACTCCCCGCAATTCTCATTTGTTCAACCTCGATTCTTTTTCTTTTGTAAACGTACCGACCGAAACCCGCTCGATACGCTATAATTATACCGTAAATTCGATTACATTTCAATAGGTTTGCCGAATTTCCTCAAACTTTTTTTGTAAAATTTTTATCACAAAAGCCTATTGACGCAAAAACGCCAATAGGCTTATCGTTATCTCTTGGCAATCAGAGTCAATATCGTTTCGGTCGATGAAATAATATCGACAGGAATTCCGCTGTCTCGCATAGCCAACCCGCGCACAAACTCGTCTACGATTTTCGCGATATCCCTGCCGCTCAACCCGTTGCTAGCAATCGCCACTCGCTCCAAATCGACATTCAATATATCTTTTTCGTCAACGTTATGCTTTTTAAACCCTGTCTCAAACAACGCTTTACGCGCTTCGGCGTCGGGCAACGGAACAAATATTTTTTTGTTAAACCGACTTAAAACGGCTTTATCTATTTGTTCTACAACGTTGGTTGCCGCAATAATCGATATATTCCCGTTGTCCGAACCGAATCCGTCAAGCTGACGCAACAACGACGGGACGGCCTCTTCCGCCGTTTTATTTCCCGATACCCGAGATTTGGCAAGCGAGTCGATTTCGTCCAAAAACATTATCACGGGCGTGCATTGTTCGGCTGTAAAGCGCCTGACCTCGGCGAAAAGCTCGTCGATACGTTTCGCCGTTTTACCAATCAAACTGTCCACCAACGCGGTGCAGTCTACGTTTATAAACGGCACGGAAATTGCGCTTGCGGCAACCTTTGCAAAAAAAGTTTTGCCCGTGCCGGGCGGACCGTACAACAGTATGAACCCACCCGTGCCAAGCTTGTATTTTTTAAAAGATTCCGGATTTTGCATAGGATAAATAAGGCTTTTATGGATTGTTTCCTTCGCCTCGTTCAAGCCTATCAAATCGTCAAAAATCAAATCCTCGTCGGGCGCGATAATATTCAAATCGTAAGCGCCGTATTCCGACTTGTCGCACCGTTCGCGAACGACGGCGCTGTAGATTGCTTTATCGCGCGTTTGAGCGCTGCCGCGAGCACGCTTTTCCTCGTTATTCTCAACAGCGGCGTTTGACCGAGCATTTTCCAAGCGTGCGGCGCATGACGAAAATTCGTTACGCCGCGACGGGCAAAGCTCGGCGGCTTGCCGATACTTTTTTGCCGCTTTCGCATAATATTGCGCAGCGGCGTCCGCATGCCCCGAACGTTCCGCGTTTTTCCCGTCTCGTTCGTACGCTTCGGCTGCAAGCAAAATGTATTCGAGATTCATAAACCCCTCTAATCCGACATGCCGAGTTCGCGTTCGAGCTCCGCGTACTTATCATCGTCGTTCTCAATGATTTTGGCGTTCGCCCCGCGCGTTCCGGTAGCGGACCTAAACTCTATTTCCTCACTCGACGCGACGGCGTTGGCGTCTGCCATGCGCTCCAACTCGACGTTGCCGCTGCGCACGTACTTATTGAGTTCCATTGCGATTTGTTCCCAATCTTGCACCAACGAACCAGCAAGCCTGCTCGTTTCGGCTTCGACTTTGTTTATTTCCATTTGCTGTTGCAAATCTTTTGCGAGCTTCATTTTATCATCGTTAATGGCTTGAACTTGCCGATATTTTTCTATCGCAGTCATAACGCTCAACCGTTCGCTTCTGAGCGAATCGATTTTCCCGTCGAAAACGAGCCTATCCTCAGCCGACATGTCCTTACGTTTTGCGAGCATGGAACGGAGTTCCTTGGCAATAGATTGCGACTTCTTATCGAGCTCGTCCAACTTGCTCGCATAAATACCGCGACTGCGTTCGAGTGCACGCACAATCGGATTGATATCCGCATAGAGCTTTGCGCACGATTTTTCAGACGCGACGTTGCCGCTTTGAAAAATCGCAGAGCTCGTTGCGCCGTCGTAAATCTCCGCCGACGCGCCCATTGCCGCATTACTTCCGTTTTCGATAAACCTGCCGATATCGCCCATGACGCCTTGCGTTTCCGCATTGCGTCTTTGCATAGTCTCCGCATAGTTCGTTTGAACGGTTTTAAACTGCTCTTCCGACATGCGTCTGTTCGCAATGGCGAGCTTGTCCGCGTCCGTAACAGATTGCATAGCCGAAATGTAAACGCTGCGATTGCTTTCGTCGCACATAATACGCATTTTTTGTTGCATACCCGAAAGTTTGACTTGCAAATTCGTAATCTGGCTTTGCAAAAACGCGTCGTTGGGATTGGCATATTGACGTTCTTTCATCTCCGCGAGTTCGCGTTCTATGCGCTCGTTATCGTCTTGCAGTTGCGCAATCATTATATCGTAAACGTCCGAATCGGTGTAAAGCTCGCCGACGGGCACGCTTACCGCATTAAGGTCGAACCCATTCTTTGCGGCGGATTTCTCCAACAGCTTTATAGCCTTTTTTCGCGCGTTTTGCTCCGCCTTAGTCATAAGGTCCGTCCCGCTCATCGTCGAACATAAAGCTGCGCGCTTGGCAATAATTTCGGTCAGCTTGCCGAGCCGAATTTCCGCTACGCGGTAACTGCCTTGCACGATATCGCTTTCCAGCTCGCGAACATATTTAAAAATACGCGCATCGATATTTACTACGTCCATAGACCCGACGTCGGATTGCCTGTTCAATTCAAACCGCATCGCGTCTATTCTGCGCGCCATGTCCGCATTGCCTGCGCGGCTCATGGCGGAAAGCATTTCGGTGAGCTGCGTTTTTGCAGCTTTGTTTATCATTTCCAATTTAGATTTCATGTTTCATCCTCCCGATTAGTTCATTTTGCTTCCGCAAAACCGACAAAACTTGGCGTCCACCGCATTCTTTTTTCCGCACTTGGGGCACTGCCCCGACTTGCTCGCAGGTTTCGCGTCAGACTTGGCGGCTGCGACAGACTTTTCGACAATCCGCATAGCGCGGTCGCGCTCGTCTTGCTTGCGCTCTTCTTTCTTGGCGTTTTCTATTGCTTGCGCGCGGAGCGCGGCGTAATTCTCTCCGAAATACGGCAGCTCGACGCTGCAACGCTCCAATAAGAATCCTTCGTTCAATATTTGCGCTTCTATCAACCGTTTAACGGTATCCGACAAATCGTTCAAAGATTGCGCAATGGTAAAATAACTGTACTCGTT
This sequence comes from uncultured Christensenella sp., assembly GCA_910577945.1. Lineage (GTDB taxonomy): Bacteria > Bacillota > Clostridia > Christensenellales > Pumilibacteraceae > Anaerocaecibacter. Next base: position 21,177 of record CAJTNI010000027.1, read on the forward strand.
AAGCTTCTTTCCGAGCGAGTCGATAAGGATTTGAGTGATACCGCCGAATATGTTTTTGCGCACGTCTTCTGCCGAAATACCGTCGCGGCAGCCGTATGCGGTATAAATTTTCGCGCCGTCTAACACCTTGCAATAACATTCGCCGCGAATAGACACCCGAGGTTGAAGCTGCGATTGAACTTCGCTGTCGATATAAGGTACGGCGTTCTCCCCTATCAAAGCGAACTTAATAGAAAATTGCGCGTCGCGGCGCACGCCCACGATTTCGATTTTATCGTTGTTTTTGAGCGCCTTTTTCATATTGAGCTCATGCGCGCCAGCTTCGCGCGACGCGCCGCTCGGCACGCCGTTAACGTAAATCAGCGCCTGACACCCCGTACCTACGTTAAGCCTGACGGTCTTGTCGAATTTGACTCCGTCAAAGCAAATCTTCCAAACCAAATATTCGTTATCGGTCGCGTTTACGTTGATTTCGTCCACTTTTTTCCTAAAAAACATAATATGTATCTCCTTTCGTTATTTCAATTCGTTGAGTAAATCGATTATGTAGTCCGTAGGGACGCACATCGCAATCCCGCCCTGCGCCTTTTCGGGATGATAAGTTATCATACCCACAACGTTGTTATGCACGTCCAACAGCGCTCCGCCCGAATTGCCGGGGTTCGGAGAAATATCGGTCTGAACAACGTGCGTGACGCCGCGCGGGTAATCGGTTTCACGGCACGGACACGAAATTACGCCGCGGCTCACGCTCAGCCCCAGCCCCAGCGGATTGCCTACCGTATACACGTCCTCGCCGTATTCGGGTTCGCCCGCGCGTAAAGACAAGTTAGTCTGTGCGGAAACGCGGTCGTTTTTCAACCCCGTAAAGCGCAAAACCGCAATATCGCAATCGACGTCTATAATAAGCGGAATAAGGTTGTATGCTTTATCGTCTATGGACGGCTCGAATCTCGCCGTAATGCTCTTGGGTTTTGCGGTTACCACGTGCGCGTTTGTAATAACGTACCCGCCCTCTATAATAAACCCCGAGCCGGACGAGCACGTATTTTTTCCGCCCTTTCCGTTAAACTCCGAACAAATCGTTATTATGGACGGCAAAGCCGCGCGCACCCGTGCTACAAAATCGCCGTCTCCGTCGGAAATAATCAAAGGCGAATCGACGGCGGCTTTCGTACCGAGCATGCGCAACTTTATCTTGCTGGGCGCGTGCCCCGCGTCCGCCGCGATTTTCAACCACGCAACGGCGGTTTTCTCGTCGGGCGGGTCGAGCGACAGCAAATACTCCGACAATTTGAACATACCGTCGCAATGCCCTCTAAACGCAAGCGCGCTCAAAAGCTCGGCGGCTTCACGCCTTTCGACATCGTCGCTCGCCCCGCCAAGCTTAACCGCCGCGGCACGATACAACGTGTCATCGTCCATTAAATCGGCATACTCGACAAACGCCGACTTTTCGTCGATACGTTTGTCGTTATAAGCGCTTACGCGCGGCTTGGCGCGCGCCGCAACGACAGTAACATCCCCGCAATACGGGCACTCCGTTGCGTCGCCGTCCGTCGCGAAACCGCAAGATTTACACAGTCTCATAACTCCTCCTTATCGCTCTTTAACCTGTTTAACAGCCGCTCGACTATCATATCCATATCGTTGTCGGAAATGAGTGAAACACGCTCCGGCTCGATACGCGGCTTTGCCGTGTCAAGCCCCAACAAATAATCGGCGGTAATTCCGTACAAATTGCAAAACTTGACGATAGTATCGCTGTCGGGCTTGGCGTCGCCGCCTTCGTACCGACTGTAAGTTTGTTGCGTCACACCAATCTCGCGCGCCACCTCGACTTGCGTCAAATTGTTCTCGAACCGCAACCGTCTCAGCCTTTCGCCTATTCCGCCGCCGTTCGTTGTTTTTTCGTCATTCATAATTTCCTCGCTTTATTTTATTATTCGCATTGCCTTTAATCTATCCAAAGCGTATTTTGCATCCGCATCTCCTTGCTCTGCCGCTTTCCTATACCAACTCACCGCTTCCGCATAGTTTTGTTCTACGCCCATACCATTCTCATAACAACCCCCGAGATTATATTGCGCAGCCGCATTTCCTTGCTCTGCCGCTTTCCTAAACCACTTAACTGCTTCTGCATAGTCTTGTTTTACTCCCCAGCCATTATAATAACAACCACCGAGATTACATTGCGCTCTCGCATGTCCTTGCTCTGCCGCTTTTCTATACCAACTCACCGCTTCCTCATAGTTTTGTTTTACTCCCATACCATCCTCATAACAATAACCGAGATTACATTGCGCATCCGCATTTCCTTGCTCTGCCGCTTTCCTATACCACTTAACTACTTCTGCATAGTTTTGTTCTACGCCCATACCATTCTCATAACAACCACCGAGATTACATTGCGCTCTCGCATGTCCTTGCTCTGCCGCTTTCCTAAACCACTTAACTGCTTCTGCATAGTCTTGTTTTACTCCCCAGCCATTATAATAACAAACCCCGAGATTACATTGCGCTCTCGCATGTCCTTGCTCTGCCGCTTTTCTATACCAAC
>CAJTNI010000028.1:0-206 GCA_910577945.1 uncultured Christensenella sp.
CGTCATGTATTTCTACCTTTCCGTCAAGGACAAGGCGGGCAACGTAAAGCGCAACACCGAGGGCAACGTAGACGACTTTACCAAGAGCGAAGCCAAGGTGAAAATCATTTCCTCCGCGACGACCGATGCGTACGCATACACGGGCGCTATCGAGTTCAAAGCGCAGGACGGCGAAAAAATCGAAGAGGATTCGTACGTTACGGCGG
>CAJTNI010000028.1:216-22276 GCA_910577945.1 uncultured Christensenella sp.
CTATGTGCAGCTACACGGGCTTCGAGGTTCAGGCGCTCAGCCCCGACGGCGATATCTACGACCTCACTCTCGACACGTTCTTTACGCTTGGCGAGGGCGGCGCGGACATCTATGTTCGCAACATCACGTTTGCTCCGTCGGTTGCGGGCGTCAACAGACTTATCGTTCGTATCTTCGACGTAAACGGCGTTAACTCCGTATACAGCTACGACGTAACCGTTGCGGAAAGCGTAGTCGGCGGCGGCAATACCGTTCGTCCCTCGAACAGCAGCGTTTCCACGATTGCGCCGAGCGGCAACCTTGTGAACGTAAGATACAAGCTGCGCAACGAGGTTATCAACGTTCCGTCCAACGAGGACAGCACCAAAACGTACTATGCCGCGCGTCAAATCAGCGGCGGCGCGTTCTCGCTCATGGGTGCGGAAATCGTAGCCAAGACGCAAGGCACGTACACCGTTTACGACGCATATATCAGCGAAGACAAACTCAACGTAGATACCTTCAAGTTCGAGGACGCCACTTACAGTGACCATTATACCTTCCAGGTAGTGAACAACTCCGCACCCGTCATAGAGGTGCAGGGCGAGTTGCCCGCTTATGAGGCAAAGGGCGCTACTGTCGTTTTGCCGTCGGTGTTCGGATATTCGGAATACGGCAACGCGGAAATCGATATCAAGGTAACGCATAAGGATAAGCCCGTCACGACCAAGTACGACGAAGCTACCAACAGCTACTCGTTCGTCGGCGCAAACGACGGCGCGTATACCGTAGTTTATACCGCGACCTACGCCAATGCCAAGCCTGTCACATTCACGCACACTATCAACGTCGGCGACGTGGAAGGCCCCGAGTTCGAGTACGAGGGCGGCACGCAGGGCAGACAGACCGCGGGTGCAACGTTCGAGTTCGGCACGCTCAAACTCACGGACAGCGAGGAGAGCGAAAGCGGCATAACCATCACCAAAAAGCTTTACGACCCGTCCAAGGAAGAGGTTTCCGAGGCGACCGTCAGCGGCTCGTACAGAACCTATAAGGACAAGAAGAACAACGATACGGAAATCAAGCTTGACAAGAGCGGCGATTACGAGGTTGTTTACACCGTTACCGACTCGGTCGGCAACAGCACGGAATTGCGCTACACCATTACGGTTGTAAGAGCCGGTTCGAGCACCCCCACGACGTTTACCACCGTTTCGACGGTACTCATTATCGTGGCGGTCGTCTTGCTCGCGGGCGTAATAGTGTACGTGGTACGTTTCCGCAAGGTAAAAAAATAATAAACAAAAGAGGGTTATAAGCGGCATACATTGCCGCTTATAATTTGTTTGCGCGGCGGCGTTTGCCGCCCAATAATATTGGTCAACGCAATCGCACTCTCGGAAAGCTAATTAAGCATAAAACTAACGATAAATCGGTTTTTATCTTTTAATTGCTGTAATGATTTATTCGGCGCATAGCACGGGACGCAATCGGGCGTCATTGTGCCGCATGCTCGAAAACAGCCGCGCACACTGTCGAAATCAAGAGCAACGCGTCGCTTATGCGATATACGTTGTTGTCTGCCGTTCGTGCGCGGTACAAGTTTATTCGGTAATCCGAATATAATAACAAATATAGGCTATTATAGGAGCTATAATGGATAACGTAAGGTATAATATTTCACCGTGCTCGCCTACGGAAGCGCGCGAGTTTATCGATAAGATAGACGTGAGCGTATACGTTCCCAACGGTGCAATCAAAGCCAACGACCGTTCGCATTACGACAGATATTCATTTTTGTGCAACGAGAACAGAGTGGCGGTAGTCTACGACACCACCGCGGCGATAATCTCCATAACGGGCAGGCAGGATTATGCCAAAACTCTGCTCGAACTGTTCGCGCCCAACAGCGAAAAATCGATAAAGCAATCGACGGTGCCCGCGCAGCAGACTGTGCAAAAGCCCGCGGCGGTCAAGCCCGCTGCCACCGGAGTAGATAATCCCGCGATTGCGGTCGACGGAAACGCGCCCGGCACGCGCGCTAAGCTGTTTGTGCCGCCCGAGCGCATTCGCCGCCGCACCGAGTTCGCGCCGTCGCCTACGATTATTGCGACGTACCGCGGCGCGGAGCTTTCCACGGACGAGATTTACCCGCCGCAAATAGTCAAGCGCAGAGCGCCCGAGCCGCCGCGCGAGCAGCCCGAGCGCGGCGTCGGTAGCGCCAACGGCGCACGCGGCGTCAATATCAACACTGCGTGTGCGGGCGGACGTTCTAACGAACGCACGACTGCGGCATACTTTCAGCCGACGACGGACAAGGTAATTACGGCGCGCGGCGCGGCGCAATCGGCGTCGGGCGCGGCGGCAGACCCCGCGGGCGCGCCCGTAGTGCGGCGCGCACGCATATCGTTCGGCGACGAGGAGGACGACGTTCGCGGTTACGGCGCGATGCGTGCGCCTTTGCGCGGCGGCACGGGCGTGTTCGGCGACGACGGCAATGGCGGAAACGGCGGAATTGGCGGTACCGGAGTTATCGGCGGAAAGGGGGGCAACGGCGGAGTCGCGTTCCACGGCGGCGACGAGGAACTTGTAGACGGCGCAGCGCCGCAGCAGAAGCGCAAGCGCGGCAGACCGCCCAAGGCGGATAAGGCGGTCGGCGGCGCAGCAGTCAAGGAGACCGCGCCCGCTATATCGGTGCGCAGACGCGGCAGACCGCGGAAAATGGACATGGCGCAAAACGACTATGTGAGCGTGGAAACGCCCGTCGCCGCGCCCGAGTACAAGAACGGTTATTCGGTCAAGAACTACCCGCCCGAGGCGCTCAGCGGCGTGCTTAAACGCCTTAAAGAGGACGGCAAGGGCGTTACGGCGGACAGCACCGAGTTTGCCGGCACTATACAGGAGGTGCGCGCGTACACCGTAACCGATGCGTCGGGACAAAAGGTGATATTGCGCTACGCCACAAAGAAAATGTCGTTGCAGCTTCAAGGCAAGCGCTCGGAATTGTTCGGCGAGGTGCAGTCGCAGGTCAGCCGCGACAGCGATTATTCGTCCGCGCTCGAAGGGTATGTTGAGACTGCGGCGGACGGCAAGAACAGCAAGAACAAGGTTTCGGACGTGCAAGCGCGACTCAAAAAGCGGCTGCCGACGGCATTCTCGTACCTGTCCGAGCAGTCGCGCATCGACTTTTCGTACGGGATACACGATTTCGGCATGAGCGACTTGAAGCTGTCCGATTATTCGGTGCTGTTAGTGCCCGCGTTCAGGGGGTTGGAGCGGTTTATATTCGACCTGCAACGCGCCGAGGGCATACGCGTCAAAATGATAGGTCAGGCGTTCGACAAGGACGATTTTGGCAATTATATATTAAAGAGCGGGTACACGCAGCGCATCAACAGCGTAATCTACGCCGAGGTCATGGTCGCGCTGTATACCGAGTATTTTTCCCGCCGCAATTTCTTTGCGCATTCGGACAATACCGACGGCGGCGAATCGCGGTCGATAACCGACCGCGCCGTGGCAAAGCGCATATTCGACAACCTTTTGGATTTGGTGGAGTACAACGCCAAAAAATTAAAGGAAATAGGCTTTTCCGTCGATAAGGCGGATTAGCGCAATCGGTTGCGGAAGCGAAAGCAGGTCGGTACGGTAAACACGTCGCCGCGCGCGCGGCGACGTTCGGCGCGGCGGCAAATACAAGCGTAAAACTCTAAGGAGGACGGAGCGCAAGCTCTATATTATGTCAAAGTTCATTTTTGTAACGGGCGGTGTCGTGTCCGGATTGGGCAAGGGAATTACCGCGGCGAGCATGGCGATGCTCATCAAGGCGCAGGGCTACACGGTCGATATGATTAAGTTCGACCCGTACTTTAACGTCGATTCGCTGTATCTCAGTCCGTTCCAGCACGGCGAGGTTTTCGTCACCGACGACGGCGGCGAGGGCGACTTGGTGCTCGGGCATTACGAGCGGTTTTTGGACCAAAATCTTTCCGAAAACACCAATATCACCAGCGGCAAGATTTACAGGTCGGTTATCGAGCGCGAGCGCGAGGGCGCGTACGACGGCGAATCCGTACAGGTCGTGCCGCATATAACCGACGAAATCAAGCGCACGCTGTTCAGGCTCGACAGACCCGAAACGGACGTCGTGGTGTGCGAGATAGGCGGCGTGGTCGGCGATATAGAAAACCACCCGTACTTGGAGGCGATTCGTCAATGCCGCGCGACGCTCGGCAAGGGTAACGCCGTGTACATACACGTTACGTACGTGCCCATGATAGAAATGAGCGGCGAGCACAAGACCAAGCCCACGCAAAACTCGGTCAAGGAGATGCAAAATATCGGCATTCAGCCCGATATAATAGTTTGCCGTTCGGACTACGCGCTCGACGAGAGCTCCAAGGACAAGTTGAAGCTGTTTTGCAACGTCGACGCCGATTGCATAATCGAAAGCGTAACCACCGAAAACCTCTATCAAGTGCCTTTGCGCTTGCATGAGCAAAATTTTGCGGGCGTCGCTTTGAGAAAGCTCAAAATGGAAGTTCGCGAGCCGCAGCTCGCCGCTTGGACGGATATGTGCGCTCGCGCCGAAAAGGCGAAAAATTCCGACAAGAAGCTCAAAATAGCGCTCGTCGGCAAGTATACCGACAAGGCGACGGCGTATCAGTCGTTGACCGACGCGTTGAATACCGCGGGGCTGCTCAAAAACCGCGCGGTGGAAATTACGCTCGTGTCGAGCGAACGCTTGGAGACCGACGCCGATTTGCTCAAAGGCTATGACGGCATAGTAATCGCGCCGGGGTTCGGCAAGCGCGGGTTCGACGGCAAGCTCGTCGCGGCTAAGTTCGCGCGCACCAATGACGTGCCGTGCTTGATGATAGGGCTGGGCGCGGAAGCGGCGCTTGTCGAGTTTGCGCGCGACGTGTGCCAAATGACGGGCGCGGATTCGCAGGAGTTCGAGACCGACACGCCGTACCCCGTAGTGTGCTACGTCGAGCCGAAAATGCTCAAAAAAGGCTCGTTCCCGTCGCTCATTACGCCGGGCACGTACCTCAGCCGCATATACGGCGGCTCTACGGTTAGCGAGCGTCACCGCCACAGATACGATTTCGGCGGCAATTACGAGCAGTTGTTTTTAAAGTACGGGCTTGTGTTCTCGGCGCATTCGCCGACGGGCGTGCCCGAGGCGTTCGAGATACCGACGAACAAGTTCTTTATCGGAACTATATTCCACCCCGAATACAGCTCGCGCCTGTTGAGCGCGCACCCGCTTTTCGTCGAGTTCATTAAGGTAATCGGCGGCAAATAAATATCGTAAACAAACCCCGTTCGCGCAGCAGCGCGAGCGGGGTTTTTGCATCGAACGATATACCAATAGGTTAAATGTCGCACACGTTGCGCTTTGCCAATTCGGCAAGCCCGCGAACGTATCTATTGAAATCGGCGTTTACGGGTAGGTTTTTTTCGGGCGCGAACTCTATTTCGTCGGCTATATCGAAAAACACGGATAAGTTTCCTTCGTAGACCTTGTAGCCTTTGGCTATGCTTTTAAGGTGCATTTTGATTATTTTCGGGTCGAATTCGTAAAACTTGCGCGGGTCGTTCGTCAAAAATTCGTAGCGCGCGTAATTCAGCTGCTTTATGCGCTTAATCAAATCCGCGGCGATTGCGCGGTCGGCTTCCGTGACTGCGCCGTATAACGTTTGCGCCAAGCGGCGGCGTTGCGCCCGCATAATCACGAACGTGATTACGGCGGCGATTATCACGGTGCAAACGAGGACAAGCGCTATTATGCAGTGCGTTTTGAGTTCCGACCTTGCCGCAACGCACAAGTATGTGAGCGCGCCCGCAAACAGCGCGAATAGTACGACCGTGATTATTGTATCTTTTCTGTTAAAGCGTTCCGATTCGTTCATGATAGCTTATTATGCGGCATAGCCGCGGCGGCGCATTTTCGCGATAATGCGCGGATAAACGTGCGGGTAGGTGAGTTTTTCGGGCATGCGGTTTTGCCGTTATGACGTGCGACGATAACAACGAATTTCAATAGCGCGTCGTCTGCCGTGTCGTAACATTTTAGTATACGCTCGCCGTGACTGTCAAATTTTCGGGGTGCGCAAAGCGTTTAAATGCGCTATAAATTCCTGTTCCGTAAGCACCTATTCTCGGCATGAGCTTATAAATTTTTGAACTGATAGTCGTACAACGTTTTGTACAGCCCGCCGCGCGCGATTAGCGCGTCGTGCGTGCCGCGCTCCTCCACGCCGTCCTGCGTGATTACAATTATCTCGTCGGCGTTTTTAACCGTGGACAGGCGGTGCGCCACGACGAGCGTGGTGCGCCCTTCGGACAGCTTGCCGAGCGCGTCTTGAATGAGCATTTCCGTGGCGTTGTCGAGCGCGCTTGTCGCCTCGTCGAGAATGAGTATGGGCGGGTTTTTGAGGAACGCGCGCGCAATGGACACGCGCTGCTTTTGTCCGCCCGAAAGCTTGACGCCGCGCTCGCCGACGCTTGTTTCGTAGCCGTTCGGCAGGCTCATGATATAGTCGTGAATGTTCGCTTTTTGCGCGGCGGCGACGATTTGTTCGTCGGTCGCGTCAAAGTCGCCGTAGGCGATATTTTCCTTGATTGTGCCGTTAAAGAGGAACACGTCCTGCTGCACTATTCCTATGTTCTTGCGCAATGCAAATCGGCTGAGCTCGCGCACGTCGTAGCCGTCCACGGTGATGCTGCCGCCGTCTATCTCGTAAAAGCGGGGTATAAGATGGCACAGCGTGGTCTTGCCGCCGCCGCTCGGCCCGACGAGCGCAATGGTCTTGCCCGCGGGAATGCGCATGGAGAAATCGCGTATGACGGCGTTTTCCTCGCCGTCGTTCTTGTAGCCGAACGTAACGCCGTCGAACACGATATCGCCGCGCAGCACGTCGGGCGATATCGCCGTGTCGCTCTCGATTTCGGTCGGCTCGTCCATAATATCGCAAAAGCGTTTAAAGCCCGTCGCGCCCTCTTGGATTTGGTCGTAAATGGTGGTAAGCGTGCGAATGGGCGTAATCAGCGTGCTTATGTACAGCACGAACGCCGTAAACTCGCCGCCGTCGATTTTGCCGTAATAGAAGAACAGCCCGCCCGCGAGCAGTACGGCAAAATACAAAAAGTCGGTGAGGAAATTCATCGACGAATAAAATTCGCCCATGACCTTGAACTGTCGGCTTTTGGTCTTGACAAAGTACGAATTGCCGCGCTCGAACTTTTCGCTCTCGTGCGCTTGGGCGTTGTACGCGCGCGTAACGCGCATGCCCGAAATCGCGCTTTCGATATCGGCGTTTATTTCGCCCTGCGCGACGCGCACCTCTTTGTAGACGCGCCCCATGCGCTTGCGCATCAGTATTGCGTACACCGCGATAAACGGAATAAACGCAAAGACGATAAGCGACAGATACACGTTGATAAAAGCGAGCAGTATAAACGCGCCGATAATCGTAATAACCGAAAGGAACACGTCCTCCGGTCCGTGGTGGGCGAGCTCGGATACTTGGAACAGGTCGTTGGTCATGCGGCTCATGATTACGCCCGTTTTGTTATCGTCGAAATAGGCGAACGGCAAACGCTGCAAGTGCGAAAACAGCGCGCGGCGCATGTCCGCCTGCATGCGCGCGCCGACGATATGCCCCCAGCATTGCAAAAAATAACTGAGCCCCGCCTTGATTACGTAAAAGCCCAAAAGCAGCCCCGCCGCGCCGAGCAGCATGGTTATAAGACGGTTGGGCACGTAATTATTGATTATTTCCTTTGTCACGTACGGGTAGACGAGGTTGAACACCGATATCATAAACGCGCACAGCATGTCGATTATAAACAGCGTTTTGTGCGGCTTGTAATACCGTGCAAAGCGTCGCAGCAGCCCGTGCTTTTTTGTTTTTTGCATAGCTTCGGTCGATAGTTAAAACGGTTATCTGACTATGTTCTTGTCGCGGTCGGGACCTATGCCTATCATGGCGACGCGGCAGCCCGCGAGCCGCTCGACAGCCTCGATATAGCGTTGCGCGGCTTTGGGCAGGTCGTCGAAGGCTTTGGCGTTTGTTATGTCCTCGCTCCACCCGTCAAACTCCTCGTAAACGGGCGTGCAGCCTTCGAGCAGCATTATGTCGGCGGGGAAGTCGGAAACGACTTTGCCGTCGCGCACGTAGTGCGTCGCGATTTTCAGTTTTTTAAGACCCGTAAGCGTGTCGAGCTTGTTGATTGCGAGCGAGGTAAGACCGTTGATACGCACTGCAAGCCGCAGTATTACGGCGTCCAGCCAGCCGCAGCGCCGCGGTCTGCCCGTGGTCGTGCCGAACTCGTGCCCTACGTTCAAAAGGTGCTTGCCCACCTCGTCGTCGAGCTCGGTGGGGAACGGACCCGCGCCGACGCGCGTCGTGTACGACTTGGCGATGCCCAAGCATTCTTTAATGGCGGTAGGCCCTACGCCCGCGCCCGCGCAAAACCCGCCCGAAATGGGGTGGGAGCTAGTGACGAACGGATACGTGCCGCTGTCGAGGTCGAGGAGCGTGCCCTGCGCGCCCTCGAACACAATGCGCTTATTCGCCTTGATTGCGTCGTAGAGAATTACGCCCGTGTCGCAGCAGAACTTTTCCAAGCGCTCGGCGTACGCGGAGTATTCGTCGAGAATCGACTTGTAGTCGAGCGGCGTGCCGCCGTAGACAGCGGTTATAATCTTGTTTTTGAGTTCGAGCACGGTTTTGAGCTTGCTTGCGAAAACGTCGGGCGTGATGAGGTCTATCATTCTCAGCCCTATGCGGTCGCTCTTGTCGGCGTAGCACGGACCTATGCCGCGCTTGGTCGTGCCGATTGCGTCCTTGCCCTTGGCTTTTTCGGAAAGCTCGTCGATTTCCTTGTGGTACGGCATGACGACGTGCGCGCGCAGGTCGATAAGCAGCTTGTCGAATTTGACGCCGAGCTTGGCGAGCCCGTCCATTTCTTCGAGCACGACTTTGGGGTCGACGACTACGCCGTTGCCGATAATGTTGACGGTATCGGGGTAGAGTATGCCGCTCGGAATGAGGTGGAGCTTATACGTTTTGCCGTCGCTTACCACGGTGTGTCCGGCGTTGCTGCCGCCCGTCGCGCGAACTACGTAGTCCGCCGTTTCGGCAAGAATGTCGATGATTTTGCCCTTGCCCTCGTCGCCCCACTGAGCGCCTACCAATGCGATTGTATTCATGTTACCTCCGATAACGGTTGCCGCGGTTCTGCGGAAAATGGTTTAAGTCTTGATTGATATTTTTTAATCGTCGGACGTGCTTGCCGCCTCGGCAATCGCGTCGTCCGTTTGTCGATTGAGCTGCGCCGCGTCGGCTGTCGCGCCCGCCTGTGCGCGCGCGTTTTCGTGCGCGACGGACATCATCAGCTTGATACGGTTGACTTGATTTACCTCGCTCGCGCCGGGGTCGTAGTCCACGGCGACGATATTCGCCTGCGCGTAGCGACGTTTGAGCTCCTTCATTACGCCCTTGCCCGTGACGTGGTTGGGCAGGCACGCAAACGGCTGCATGCAGATTATGTTGGGCGCGCCCTCCTCGATAAGTTCGAGCATCTCCGCGGTCAAGAACCAGCCTTCGCCGACCATCGTGCCGAGCAACGTGACTTTCTCGGCGCGCTCGGCGAGCTTTTTGATATGCGTGGGCGTGCCGAACTTAGTGCCGCGCAACGCGTCTACCATGGGCTTGCGCATGTGTTCGAGGTAGGCGATGCCTACGTCCGAAAACAGCTTCGCTTTGCGCTTGCCGTCCAAGAGGTCGTACTTGATTGTCGAGTTGTACAGCGAGTACATAAAGAAATCGAGTAGGTCGGGCACGACCGCTTCGCCGCCCTCGCGCTCGATAAGCTCGACGGCGTAATTGTTGGCGAGCGGGTGGAACTTGACGAGTATCTCGCCGACGATGCCGACGCGCGGCTTTACCTCGTCGGTAACGGGTATCGCCCCAAACTCGGACACGATACGCGAGCAGTATTTTTTTGCGGGCACGTTGCCCAGCGCAAGCTCCGCGGCGAGCGCGTCGCGCCATTTCTCGTAAAGCGCCCACGTTTCGCCCTTGTTTTTTTCGTAAGGTCTGACCTTGTAGATACAGCGCATTAAGAGGTCGCCGTAAACAAGCGCGTTTACGAGCGATTTGAGCATGGGCAGGTTGAGCTTGAATCCGGGGTTCTTTTCCAAGCCGCCCGCCGACAGCGATACGACGGGCACTTGCGCCATGCCCGCGCTTTTGAGCGCGCGCCGAATGAGCGCGATATAGTTTGTCGCGCGGCAGCCGCCGCCCGTTTGCGTCATTATCACGGCGGTGCGGTCGAGGTCGTATTTGCCCGACAGCAGCGCGTTCATGATTTGCCCCACGACGATAATGGTGGGGTAGCATGCGTCGTTGTTTACGTATTTGAGCCCCGTCGCCACCGCGTCCTGACTGTCGGGCAACACCTCTACTTTGTACCCGTACTTTGTGAGCGCGGGCTGAACGAGACTGAGGTGGTACGGCGAAATCTGCGGCGAGAGTATCGTGTAATCCTTGCGCATTTGCTCGGTAAAGAGCACGCGCGGCGTGGGCGGCTCGGGACGCTTGGCGGTCATGCGCTTGACCTGCCTGTCCTTGATAACCGCCATCAGCGAGCGTATGCGTATGCGCGCCGCGCCGAGGTTGGACACCTCGTCGATTTTGAGCAGCGTGTAAACCTTGTTCGCCGCCTCCAACAGCTCCTGCACCTGGTCGGTGGTTACGGCGTCCAGCCCGCAGCCGAACGAATTGAGCTGTACGAGGTCGAGGTTGTCGCGCGCGCGCACGAAGTTTGCCGCGCTGTACAGCCGCGAGTGGTACGTCCATTGGTCGAAAACGCGTATGGGGCGCGGCACGGGATTGAGGTGCGCCACGCTGTCCTCTGTGAGCACGGCAAAGCCGTAAGAGTTAATCATTTGCGGCACGCCGTGGTTTATCTCGGGGTCGAGGTGGTACGGTCTGCCCGCGAGCACGATGCCGTGCCCGCCCGTCTCGTCGAGCATTTTGACAATGCGTTCGCCTTGGCGGCGCGACCATGCGCTGAACTCGGCTTGCTCGGCGTACGCGCGCTTGACTGCGCGGCGGATTTGCGATTTGGGAATGCCGTGCGGCAGCTCCTCGGCGAGCCGCTCCGCCATACGCTTTTGCGTGGCGAACGGCAGGTACGGCGCGAGAAAGGTTACGCCGTTTTTAATAAACTCGTCGCGCATGTTCAGCCTGAGCACCTCGGGGTACGAGCCGACGACGGGGCAGTTGTAGTGGTTGTTGGCGTTGGGGTCCTCCTTGCGCTCGTACGGCAGGCACGGGTAAAATATGAATTTTACGCCCGCGTCGATAAGCGCTTGGATATGCCCGTGCGCGATTTTGGCGGGGTAGCAAACCGACTCGGACGGCATGGTCTCTATACCGAGCGAGTATACGTCGCGCGAGGAGCGCGGCGACAGCTTGACCGAGTAACCGAGCTCGGTGAAAAACGTGAACCAGAACGGATAGTTTTCGTAAATATTGAGCACGCGCGGAATGCCGACTACGCCGCGCGGCGCGTCCTCGGGCGCGAGCGGGCGATAGTACGCGAACAGCCGCTTGTACTTTTCGTCGAACAGATTGGGCAGCTTTTCGGGCTGCTTCTCGGGCGTGTTGCCGCCGCGCTCGCAGCGGTTGTTGGAAATAAACGTGCGCCCGTCGTCGAACTCGGAGATTGTGAGCAGGCAGTGATTGCCGCACTTTTCGCACCGCCGCGACGACTTGATGACGCGGAATTTTTCGAGCTGCTCGCGCGTTTTAATGGAGCTTTTTCCGCCCGCGTAGTTGTTGCGGCTGATAAGCGCCGCGCCGTACGCGCCCATTAAACCCGCCTGGTTGGGTCGTACTACCTCGCGCCCGGACACGAGCTCGAACGCGCGCAGCACCGATTCGTTGAGGAACGTGCCGCCCTGAACGATTATTTTCTCGCCCATTTCCTTGGCGTCGCGCAGTTTGATAACCTTAAACAGCGCGTTCTTGACGACGGAGTAGGCGAGCCCCGCGGAAATGTCCGCGACGGTCGCGCCTTCCTTCTGCGCCTGCTTGACGCGCGAATTCATAAACACCGTGCAGCGCGAGCCGAGGTCTACGGGCGCGTCGGACGACAAGCCCACCTTGGCGAACTGTTCGGCGTTCATGCCGATTGCGCGCGCGAAGGTTTCTATAAAGCTGCCGCAGCCCGACGAGCACGCCTCGTTGAGCAGTATGTCGGTGATAACGCCGTCCTTAATGCGCAGGCATTTCATGTCCTGCCCGCCGATGTCGAGCAAAAACTCCACGCCCGGCAAAATCGCTTGGGACGCGGTGAGGTGCGCCATTGTCTCTATCTCGCCGTTATCGAGCCCGAGCGCGGTCTTGATAAGGCTTTCGCCGTAGCCCGTGATTGTGCCGTAGCCTATGTACGCGTCCTCCGGCATCAGCTTGTAAATAGTTTTTATAACGTTGGTTACCGACGCGAGCGGGTCACCCGAGTTCGAGCCGTACCAGGAATACAACAGCCCGCCGTCGGCGTTTATGAGCGCGACCTTGGTGGTGGTCGAGCCCGCGTCTATGCCGAGGAACGCCGCGCCCTTGTGCTTTTTGATATCGGCAAACGGAATTTCCACCTTGCTGTGGCGCAGGCGGAACGCGGTGAGCTCGGTTTCGTCTTTGAACAGCGGCGCAAGGCGCGTGACCTCGCTTTCGCCGACGCTTTTCACCTGTTCGAGCTTTGCGGAAAGCTCGGCGGCGGTGAATTGCTTTTCAGATTTGTACGCCGCGCCGATTGCGTTAAAGACCTGCGAGTTTTCGGGGAATATCGCTTTTTCGGGTTTGAGCGTGGCGGTAAACCTCGCGCCCAGCTCGCTCAAAAAGTGCAGCGGTCCGCCGAGGAACGCGACTTTGCCGCGAATGGGCTTGCCGCACGCCAAGCCCGATATAGTCTGATTGACTACCGATTGAAATACCGATGCGGCGACGTCCGACTTTTTCGCGCCGTCGTTGATAAGCGGCTGAATATCCGATTTGGCGAACACGCCGCAGCGCGACGCGATGGGGTAGATTATGCTAGCGTCCTTGGCAAGCTCGTTAAGTCCCGACGCGTCGGTGTCGAGCAGCACCGCCATTTGGTCTATGAACGCGCCCGTGCCGCCCGCGCACGTGCCGTTCATGCGCTGGTCCACGCCGTCTTTGAGGTAGGTTATTTTGGCGTCCTCGCCGCCGAGCTCGATGGCTACGTCGGTTTCGGGGATTATGCGTTTGATAGCCTCGACGCCCGCGATTACCTCTTGCACGAACGGAATTTGCAGCCATTCGGACACGGAAATGCCGCCCGAGCCAGTAACGGTAATAGTAAAAACGTCGTACTCGGCAAGCAACCCTTTAAGCACGCCGTACAGCGTCGCGCGAACGTCCGAGTTGTGCCGCTCGTAGCTGGAATGCACAAGCCGCCCGCTCTCGTCGAGTACCGCAGTCTTGATAGTCGTCGAGCCGATATCCAAACCTATTCTATACATATAGCAGTTTTTCTCCGCGTCGAATTCAAGCAGAAAAAATAGTTTTCGCTTTTCTTTATTATATAACAAGCGCGACGCGTTGTCAAGTCGAAAAAGGTTATACGGGCGCGCATGCGCAAAAAGGGAGCGTCATTGTAATCCCGCCGTCAAAGACGAACGAATAGCTGCGAAAACGTAAAAAAGAGGGTATAGCCGTCCGAAAGAGTCGAACGTAAAATCATTGATTTGTATTGCCGTTTGTGATAATATAGATTTAAGGAAAATAAAAAAGAGGTATAGACAAATGCTCGATTTATCAGAGTTCAAATGGATTCGCACTCCGAAAAAGTATAGTATAACAAAGGACTGCGTGGAAATATCGACAGAGCCGAATACCGATTTATGGCAAAGAACGTATTACGGGTTCAGAAACGATAATGCGCCCGTACTGCAAATTTCGTCAAACGAAAAATATTTTTCGTTTACTGTCAAAACTCGATTCGAGAGTAAAAGGCGCTTCGACCAATGCGGAATAGTAATGTATTTGGATAGCGAAAATTGGCTGAAAGCGTCCATAGAATACGAAAACGAAAATATTCAAAGGCTGGGCAGCGTGGTAACGAACCGCGGTTATTCCGATTGGGCTACGACCGATATAGACGCAAATGTCAAAACGATGTGGTATCGTTTGAGCAGAAGAGAATCTGACTATTGCATCGAATGTTCATACGACGGTGTCGAGTTTAAGCAAATGCGTATTTGCCATATGTCGGAAGGCGGCGGGGAAATTCGATTCGGCATTTACGCTTGTTCGCCCGAGCAATCGTCGTTCAAAGCGATATTTTCCGATATGGAGCTTACCGATTGCAAATGGCATGCGCACAAATAGAATGCGCGGGCTTTTACCGCCGTTTAGGAAATAAACGGCGCGTAAGCCATTCTATGAGTTGACATTCTCGTTGAGGTATGGTATTATATAGCTAAATAGGACAGTTCGTTTGCGCCATCCTGTCGTTAAACAAAACCAGGGCATCTGAATAGTAAGAGTCTTTTTGGGTGCAGTCGTTTTGTTGCGGCTGTATTTTTTTTGCAAAAGGAGCGATATGTATTATTTAAAAACCTCGACTTGTTTTGACAGCGCGCACTTTCTTCACGGATACAATGGCAAGTGCGCGAATATCCACGGACATCATTGGGTCGTGGAAGCTAAGATAAGCGGCGACAAATTGCAAGAAAGCGGCGAAAAGCGCGGTATGCTTCTTGATTTCGGCGATTTTAAGCGGGCGGTTAAAGAGCTTGCGGAGGGCTTCGACCATACGCTTATTTACGAAAAAAACACCCTTAAACCCGCGACGATTGCCGCGCTTAAAGAAGAAGGGTTTTCATTGCTTGAAACGAATTTCAGACCCACCGCCGAAAATCTTGCCGCGCACATATACGCCGACCTTTGCAAAAAAGGCTTGCCCGTTATCGGCGTGACGGTGTACGAGTCGCCCGAAAACTGCGCGGTGTACGGTGAGTGAAATGTCTTGTTTTAAAGTTGCCGAAAAGTTTGTCAGCATAAACGGCGAAGGTCCGCGCGCGGGCGAGCTTGCCGTGTTTTTGCGGTTTTGCGGCTGCAATCTCAATTGCGGCTACTGCGATACGCGCTGGGCAAATATCGCCGACGTAAAATACGAGCTTGCTTCTGCGGAAGAGCTTGTTGCATACGTTAAGGCTACGGGCGTAAAGAACGTTACCTTGACGGGCGGCGAACCGCTTTTGCAGTCGGATATCGCGCGGCTTATAGCGTTGCTGGGCGCATCGGGCGCAGAGGTCGAAATAGAAACAAACGGAAGCGTGCCGTTAAAAGATATCGTTTCGCTTTCGCCGCGTCCCGCCGTTACCGCCGATTATAAGCTTCCTTCGAGCGGAATGGAGGAATACATGCTTGTCGAAAACTTTTCTTATCTTACGTTGCGCGATTCGGTCAAGTTTGTGGTCGGGGATAAGCGCGATTTGGCGCGTGCGGAAGAGATTATAAAAGATTACGGACTTACGGATAGGTGCCGCGTTTATTTCAGCCCCGTGTTCGGAGAAATCGAGCCCGAAGAAATAGCGGAGTTTATGAAAGAGCGCAAGCTTAACGGCGTACGCCTGCAATTACAGCTGCATAAAATTATCTGGAAACCCGATATGCGCGGGGTGTAGGAGAAAATATGGATATTAAAGCAATAGAAAAGCATATCCGCGGGCTATTGGTCGCAATAGGCGAAGACCCCGACCGGGAAGGGCTGCGCGAAACGCCCGCCCGCGTAGCTCGAATGTACGAAGAAGCGTTTGAGGGTATAAAATATACCAACCGCGAAATCGCGGACATGTTCGGAAAAACTTTCGAGGTTCCGTCCGACCCGAATTCGGGCGGCGCGGTGGTAATAAAGGACGTAAGCGTGTTCAGCTATTGCGAGCATCATATGGCGCTTATGTACGATATGAAGGTAGACGTGGCGTACGTTCCGCGCGGAAGAGTTTTGGGACTGAGCAAAATCGCGCGCATCTGCGATATGGCGGCCAAGCGGCTGCAATTACAGGAGCGTTTGGGACGGGACGTTGCCGAGATAATTTCGCTTGCGGCTTTATCGCCGGACGTCGGCGTAAGGATAGAGGGCTGCCACAGCTGTATGACCTCGCGCGGTATAAAAAACGTATCTTCGAAAACGGTTACAAGAAATTACTTAGGCGCGTTCAAGGACGACGTTTCGCTTCAAAATCTTTTGGAGGTTAAGGCATGAAAGCACTGGTATTATTAAGCGGCGGCGTGGACAGCGCAACCTGTCTCGGTCTGGCGGTTCAAAAATACGGCGCGGCGGAGGTTGCCGCCCTGTCCGTTTACTACGGTCAGACCCACAGTAAAGAGCTGGACGCCGCGAAAAAAATCGCCGACTTTTACGGCGTTGTTTTAAAGCGGCTTGACCTATCGGTCATATTCGAAGGTTCGGACTGTTCACTATTGGCGGCGTCGCATAGCGATATTCCGCTGCAAAGCTATGCCGAACAGCTTTCGGCAACGGATGGCAAGCCCGTTTCGACCTACGTCCCGTTCCGCAACGGGCTGTTTCTTTCGGCGGCGGCAAGCGTGGCGCTGTCGCACGGGTGCGAAGTGATATATTACGGCGCGCACGGCGACGATGCGGCGGGCAACGCCTATCCCGATTGCAGCGAAAGGTTCAATTCCGCGATGGGCGAAGCTATTTATACGGGCAGCGGCGGGCAGCTTAAAATTCTTGCGCCGTTTGTAAACTTAAACAAGTCTCGGGTAATAAAAACGGGGCTTGAACTCGGAGTGCCGTATAAATATACTTGGAGCTGTTATTCGGGCGGCGAAGAGCCTTGCGGCGTATGCGCTACCTGTCGCGACCGCGCCGCCGCATTTGAAGCCAACGGAATAAAAGACCCTGCGATAAAAGGAGAATAATATGTCGAGAGAAAAACAGAACGAGGGTATTACGCTGCTCGGTAACAACGATACTATATATCCGCAGACTTACGACCCGTCCGTTTTGGAAACTTTTACAAACAAACATCCGGGACGGGACTACTTCGTAAAGTTCAACTGTCCCGAATTTACAAGTCTTTGCCCCATTACGGGTCAACCCGATTTCGCTACGGTTTACATTTCGTACGTACCGCGCGAAAAGATGGTTGAAAGCAAGTCTTTAAAGCTGTACCTTTTCGGATTCAGAAATCGCGGCGATTTCCACGAGGACTGCGTGAACATAATTATGAACGACCTTATTGATTTGATGGACCCCGCATATATCGAAGTATGGGGCAAATTTCTGCCACGCGGCGGAATTTCCATAGACCCCTATTGCAACTACGGCAAAAAGGGGACAAAGTGGGAACAGGTCGCTTGGGACAGGCTTTCGCGCCACGATATGTATCCCGAAAAAATCAACAACAGATAAAAAAGCGAACAAGGCGGTTCGATTATAGTAACGAAATAAGAGAGCCCAAACGGCAGAGAAGGGTTGTGGACTTTTAAGTGTGAGGCGAGGGAGCGTACACAGACGTACGTGACCGAAGCCGAGACACGCAAAAAGGGCGCAAGACGCGCCCTTATGTGCCGTTTGGTGGTGCGGAGGACGAGACTTGGCGTATTGCTACGCAATCCGCCCGCTTCGCGGCACAGCCGCTCGCGCTCTCGCTTAAAATATGCCGCAGGCATATTTTCTTAACGCTCGCGCGGATTCGAGTTCAAGTCTCGTAGATATTTAAAAAGCGATACACGGACAAGCCGTGTATCGCTTTTTAAATGGTGCGGAGGACGAGACTTGAACTCGTACGGTGTTACCCACAGGCTTCTGAGACCTGCGCGTCTGCCAATTTCGCCACCCCCGCAAGTATTTTGAATTATATCATAACTCGGGCGCGTTGTCAAGCGATTACATACTCAACGCGCATAAAAGTATTATTTTGAAATTTGCGCCGATTGTTTGCGCACGTGTTGACATACGCGTACAAATGTGGTATATATATCACACATAAATTTTTTTCCGCGCGATAATTCTTATTATCGGGCGACGGGCGAGGATTTGTTGACGGTATTCGGTTCGATATTTTTGGGCTTGTCGGCATTCGTTTTGATAGGTTCGATATTCGTCGGCGTGTTTGTGCGCCGCGCGTATACCAAGCGTTGCGATATAGATTCCAAGGCGGGTTTTACCGTTTCGCCGTTCTGGATATTTTTAATCGGCTTTTTCATCGCGGCGACGCTGATGTTTTTCCCGTTGTATTATTTCGATTACTTTGCGGACGCGCGCGGTGCGGTTCGCGGGTTTAACGCGTTTATCATATCGGCGCACAACACCATGCGCATGCTTGTATTGGACGGCGAGTTCGATATCGTCAAGAACGTAACGTCGGGCGACGGCGTCAACGCCGCGCTCGGCGAGGTCTATCAAATCTACGCCGCGCTCTTGTTTATAATCGCGCCCGTGCTGTCGGCGGGGTTCGTCTTACAGTTTTTCAAATCGGCGTCGGCGTTTTTCAAGTATTGCGCGCACCTGCCCGCCGACGTGTACGTGCTGTCCGAGCTAAACGAAAAATCGTTGGCGCTCGCTCACGATATTATGCAAAACGGCGACGGCAAGCGCATGATTGTGTTTACCGACGTTTTCGAGCGCAACGAGGAGCGCGAGTACGAGCTAATCACGCGCGCCAAACGGCTGGGCGCAATCTGCCTCAAACGCGACGTAACCGCTATCGGGTTCAAGCAGCACCGCGGCGACGTATTGCGCAAGATATATCTTATCGGCGAGGACGAGGACGAAAACGTGCGTCAGGCGATAACGGTAATCGAAAAATGCCGCAATTCTCCGCGCTACAACACAAAAAAGACGGAAATTTACGTTTTTGCGCGGAGCGCGGAAAGCGAAATTCTGCTCAACTCGGTGGACAACGGCGAATTGAAGGTGCGGCGTATCAACGAGAACCGCAATCTCGTCGTGCACACGCTGTGCAATCATTCCGTGTACGCGCACGCGCAAGCCGCGTTATCGGCAGCCGCGCAGCGCGCGTCCAAGCCCAAGCGCGGCGGCAAGGTAGAAATTCCGCTTAATATCGCGGTGGTCGGCTGCGGCGGGTACGGCACGGAGCTTGTAAAGGCGCTGTGCGTAATGGGGCAAATGCCCGACTACTCGCTCACCGTACATATATTCGACAAGGGCGACGCGCGCAAAGCGCTGTATGCCGCCGCGCCCGAGCTGGTGGAAACGAGCGGCGTGCGCGCCGACGGCGAGCCGTATTACGACCTTAAATTTTACGACGATACCGACGTGGAGAGTCAGGCGTTTTTGCAAAAGCTCGACAAGCTCGACGGCATAACCACGGCGTTTGTCACGCTCGGCGACGACGAGCTCAATATCGACACGGCGATACGCATGCGCCGACAGTTCGGCAGGGCGAATATCGCGCGCGGCGCGAACGTGCCGCCGATATTCGCGGTCGTGTACAGTACGGCAAAATCGCGCACCGTCGGGGCGCGCGGGCTGTTGAACGAGCGCAACGCCGACTACGGCATAACGCTTATAGGCGATATGCGCACGCGTTTTTCGCTAGAAAACATAGAGCGCAAAAACCTCGAACGCTTGGGCGAGCGCTACCACACGCAATACGCGTTCGCGGCGTATTCTACGGCGTACGAGCGCGTGCTTGCGGAAATAGCCGAGCTCGAACGCAAGCGCGACGCGGGGCGCATTTCCGCCGCCGAGGCGGAGCGCAGTATATCGGCGTGCAACGCGGAGCTGAGCGCGGCTAGCGCGACCTTGGAGGCGGAGCGCGCAAGGTACAATAAGTTCGAGTATTTCCGCCGTTCGTCGATTATCCGCGCCGTGTTCTACGAGTACAGGTGGGCGCTGGGGTACGTGCCGCGCAACGAGCGGGCGCGCGACGACTCCGCCGAGGAAAAGGCGCGGGCGGCGGATGCGGCGCGGTACAACGCCATGCTCACGGACTACGAGCACAGGCGGTGGAGCGCGAACGCGCGTGCCGACGGGTACGTGTACGCCGAGGTGCGCGACGACCTTGCGAAAACGCACGACAAGCTCGTGCCGACGAGCAAGCTCACGGACGGCGACCGCGCAAAGGACGCCGTGGTCAAAATCGAACACGATTTCAAAATAATATGCGATTGTCAATATTCGCAAAGCAACCAAATACAATAATTCGGAGAAGGCGGTACTTCTGATGAAAATTTTCAAAATCGAACTTAGCGGCGCTTGGGTATTCAAGCACAGGGACGACGACGTGTTGCCCATTCGCAGCATACTGTCAAAGCTGTCCGACGTGGAAAAGGACGGCGTGACCTTTCGCGCCGACTCGCTTACGGGCGCGGAATTCGAGTGCAAGGACGAAAAAGCGTGCGAGGCGTTGAGAGCGCGCTTGTGCGATGCGCTCGCGGCGATATATCCCGACGCGGACGCCGAGGTGTACACGTTCAGCATACTCGACGACGACGGCGCGGAGGACGCGGAGGTCGCGGCGGTCGACGGCACGATGAGCGCGAGCGAGGCGTTGGAGCGCCAGCAAAAGAGCGCGCGGCGGTGTCGGGAGCAAGCGCCGCCGGAGCCAAAGCGAACGGAAATCAAGCGCAGCGCGCTCGACGATATCAACGGTTTGGTGGGCGCGGAGGAGTTCAAGGCGCTGGCTAACGAGGTCGCGACGGTCGCGCCCGAAATAATCAAGAACAAGACGCAAGAGGTTTTCACGTGCCAAAGCTATCTGTTCGCCGTCAACGACGGCTGCGGGCTGTCCACGTATCTCGGGCTCATGAGCAAGCTGTTCGCCGAGCTGGGCTTGGCAAAGCTAGCGAGCGAGCCCGTGTACGAGGAAAAGGTCGCGCCGTTAAAGGACGTGCGCGACGGTATGGAGCCGTTCGCGGGCGTTTTGAAAAAGCTGAACGGCAATTACGGCTCGGGCTTGCACATTATGTCCATAGATATCAGCGAGTGGCTGGACAAGACGGACGGCAAGCTGTTTAAGGACTTTTTGCACGTGCTGTCCGAATCCGCCAAGGAGTTCGTGTACGTGTTCCGCGCGCCATATCTCGACAAGGACGTGCTCGACAGGCTGCAAGGCTCGCTCAACGACATGCTGTTTATACGCACCGTCGCAATCGCGCCGTTCACCAACGAGGAGCTGCAAGCGGCGGCGGAAAAGAGCATTGCGGGCTACGGGTTCTCTGTCGCCAAAAACGGCTGGAAGGGCTTCGACAACCGCATCAGCGAGGAAAAGAGCGACGGCAAGTTCTACGGGCTGAACACCGTCAACAAGGTCGTGCGCGAGCTGCTGTACAAAAAACAGCTCAAAAGCGCTATCACCGGCAAGTCCAACAAGGTTATCAAAGCCGCCGACACCGCCGCGCTTGTGTGCGGCGGCGCGCACGAAACGTCGGGGTACGAGGCGCTTATGGGGCTTGTCGGCAGCGACGCGTTAAAGGCGCGCGTGGACGAGATTGTGGCGCAGGTGACGATGGCGCTCAAAGAGGACAGCGGGCTTGACGCGCCGTGCCTGCACATGCGGTTCGTGGGCAACCCCGGCACGGGCAAAACCACCGTCGCGCGCATAATCGGCAAGATTTTCAAGGAAAAGGGCATACTGCGCGTCGGCAATTTTTACGAATATTCGGGCAGGGATTTCTGCGGCAGGTACGTGGGCGAGACCGCGCCCAAAACGACGAGCATGTGCCGCGACGCGTACGGGTCGGTGCTGTTCATCGACGAGGCGTATTCGCTGTACCGCGGCAACGGCGAGACCAACGACTTCGGCAGAGAGGCGCTGGATACGCTCATTGCGGAAATGGAAAACCACAGGAACGACCTCGTCGTTATTATGGCGGGGTACGAGGACGACATGAAAAAGCTCATGGACGGCAATGCGGGATTGAAAAGCCGAATGCCGTACACGATAGAGTTCCCCAACTTTTCGCGCGAGGAGCTGTACAAGATTTTCGAGAAGCTCGCCGACAAGCTCGAACGCGACGACAAAATCTTGAACGCGGCG
>CAJTNI010000029.1 GCA_910577945.1 uncultured Christensenella sp.
AGTGAGGAGGTGAAAAAATCCGTTGCGGCACGTTGCGGCGAACTCGGCGTCACACTGACCGCATTCGACATAGAGAATCTTTCCGTTCCACCCGAGGTGGAAAAAGCCGTAGACGAAAACGCAAGACTTGGGCTTATGCGAAATAATGTTGACGTGTATGCTAAAATAGCGCAGGCAGACGCCTTAAAAGCGGCGGCAGGAAACGGGACAGCGGGGACGATTTTGGGCGTTGGCGTCGGTAATGTGCTTGGCAAAGAATTGATTTCGTCAAATACCGTGTCGCCGTCGGATATTTGCTCCGTATGCCGAAAACCTATTCAACCCGATAGCAAATTCTGCTCCGGATGCGGTAATCCCATTCCCCGATTTTGCTCTAAGTGCGGAAAGCCGATTGTCGCAGGTGCAAACTTTTGTCCCGAATGCGGGCAAAAGCTCAATTGATGATTTGGTATTATAAGCTATGTAATGGCTGTAAGATAAACTGTAATTTAGAAGACTAAATGATTTGGGATTAAGGAGAAAGTATTGTTATGGGACTAGATATATATGCAGGGACATTAATTCGTTATTATGCGCGTAATTGGAAAACAGTATCACAACAATTTGCCGAGGCTAATGGAATAGATTTCCGAACAATAAGACCACAACAAGATAGTGAAGATAAACTTTCTTTACAAGAAATTCAAGAGTTAGTAACTCAATGGCAAAATGCTATAGTAAAAGGTCTTAATTTAAATCCTGTTCCATTATGGAATGAGGATTATGAGGTTACGCCATATTATACAGATAAGCCGGACTGGGATGCCTTAAATGCTTTATTACTTTACATTGCTTCAAAATACAGTAATAAAGAAGTACCTTCTACAATTATTAAGAATTTTGATATTTACAAACACCCTATTGTATCAGAATTTCTTGAAACGAAAGATTTTCAATTATCTTTATTTGATGGCAATGGTTGGTGGCTTCCTATTGAAAGGAATATAATGTTTAATTATGTTTTACCAAATTCAGAGGAAAGTATTTTGGCAACAAGTAGTTTACTACTTGAAGAATTGAAAGTATATAATTCTTTTGAATGGAATGCCGATAGAAATACTATCATTTCGTGGAGCAAAACTGAAGGTTATTCTGCTGATATGGTATATAGCAAGGAAAACGGAATAGAAGAAGCACATAAACATATGACATATAATACAGAGTCTTTAGCAAAATTTGCTTTTTCTATTTTATGGCAAGCAGCTGAATTTTCTCTTGAACACGGTGTTGTTATTGTTTACGATTTTTAATATCAAGACAAGCACAAGAAACAGAACGATAAATTTCAATTTAACGCTCTAAATTTATATAGTAAAATGCTCTCGAACGAAACGTCCGAGAGCATTTTACCTTCGCTTGAAAGTGCAACTCTTAAAAATTTAGTTAATTCCCTATGGGAAGTGCGCTTTCGTCGCGCCGTTTTTGTGTATTATACGCGTTAATGGCTTGCCTTTGACGCAGTTCAATGTTACAATACAAGTGGATTTGCTTGCTTGCAATGGCAAATCCGCGCCGTATTTCAACACGACTGCGTGTTTTCGTGAGAAAACACGGGCGGCGAAAGCCGCAAGACAAAGGCTTGCCTTTGACGCAGTTCAATGTTATAATAATTGCGCTGTAAACGTCGATTTTAATTGGCAAGCGGCAGGATAAGCGGGGTATAAAGACGATGTTGCTTACTTTTATAGTCACGGTTGCGATATTGGCGGTGCTGTATGTGCTGATAAATATCTGCAATAAAATTATACCTAGACCCGATTACGATTTTTCGACGGGGGCGACGAAGTCGCTGCTGATTTTTGTGCATACGGCATTTTTGATTTCTTTTTCGGTTATGGCCTCGGAAATAATTATATATTTTTTTTCGAATAACCAATCGGCGCTTTGGGGAGTATATGGTACGTTTTTGTTTTTTGCGATTTTAGAGCTTGCTGTGCTTTACGGATTATATTTTACTTATGAGGCAATCAAGGGCGACGAGGTGTGCGTTCGCAGGTTTTTCACGGTCAAGAAAATTAAAATAAACGATATTCGCAGTATAAATAAAGTCGGTCCGTTGACGTTTGTGTTTAGAAACAGATATAACGAAGGCTTGTTTCTTGTCGATACGTTTACAAAGGGCGTCAGCGAGCTTATTCGCATTATCAACGAAAAGAATTCCGACGCAACGAGCGATGAATCGACGGAAGCGCGAATCGCCCAAGAAAAAGCCGTTTTGACGGAAATAGGTCGGGAATACAGAGCAACCTATAAACAACGAAGGAAAAAATTGATAATAAGCTTTTCGTTGGGCGGTACGGCGGTTTTGTCGGGAATTGCCTTGTTAATGTTCGCAATCGGCACAGGTACGGTCATGATTGCCGTAATATGCGTAATCGGCGCGTTAGCTTTTGTGTTTAATCTAATAGTTTTTCTTTTGGGTATGAAAAAAGAATTGCATGAAGATAACGTGTCTCTCGGAAATAAACATAAATTCGAAAATAAAAGAGTAAAGGGCGCAAGCAAAAACAAATTCAAAATAATATGTATATTTAGCGTCTCTCTCATGTTTACGGGCGCGGTGTTTATGCTGCCGCTGTTGGGGATACTCGGACACCGACCGAAGAATTACGCCGAGCTTACGCGCGTAACGGGAACGCTCGAATATTGTCGGGAATACGGCGGAACATCAAGTTATATCGCAATCGGATTATGTGATTTGCCGACGGAGTATCATCTCACTTCCGTATACTTATACGAATTCGATTATTCGTTTTTCGATGACGTTGAGGTGGGCGATACGGTCACTGTTTTCGTAGATAACGACGAAGCCCGTGAGCCTTCACGGAAAGGCGACGACAAAACGCAATGGAATCATATTTACTATCTGGCGACAGACGACAAGGAGTATTTCACCTATGACGATTATATAAAAAGTCGCGAACGCAACAATAGAAGCGGATTTATAATCGTCGGGGTCGGGATAGCAGCAATCGTCGCGTCGGCGGTTACGCTGATAAGCGCTTATTTCGTATGTAAACGGCGCGCGAAAAAAGAGGATATAATAATATATAAATAATATTTAAAACGGTTTAACGGCGCATATGCTTTTATCGTTTATGGGGTAGCTCGCGTTTGTTCGGCAATTTTGCACGTAGTGCTTTAATATTTGAACGTCGCAAAGTATTTGCTATTTTTCGCGCATTGTGATAGAATGCTTATAACACAGTAGCGACAGGAGCGTTATTCACGCATTATGGACAAGACGTACAATCCCATAGAATTCGAGAATAGAATTTACCGCAGATGGCTGGACGGAAAATGCTTCGAGCCGCGCGCGGGTAAGCGCAAAAAGAAATTTTCCATAGTTTTGCCGCCGCCCAATATCACGGGGCAGCTGCACGTCGGGCACGCAATGAACGTAACGATTCCCGATGCGATTGTGCGGTTTAAGCGCATGAAGGGGTATGAAACGCTGTGGCTGCCCGGTATCGACCACGCGTCGATAGCGACGGAAATGAAGGTCGTAGAGGCGATGCGCGACGAGGGCTTGACCAAGGCGAGCGTCGGGCGCGACGGGTTTTTGCGGCGCGCGTGGGCGTGGAAGGAAAAATACGGTAACCGCATTGTCGAACAGCTCAAATACATGGGCGTGAGTCTCGATTGGTCGAGAATGGCGTTTACTATGGACGAGCGGTGCTCGCGCGCGGTGCGCGAGGTGTTCGTGTCTTTGTACGAGCGCGGACACATTTATCGCGGCGACCGCATAATAAATTGGTGTCCGTGCTGCAAGACCGCCATATCTGACGCCGAGGTCGATTTCGTCACCGAGCCGTCGCATCTTTGGCATATCAAATATCCGTTCAAGGACGGCAGCGGCTACGTGACCGTTGCGACAACCAGACCCGAAACGCTGCTAGGCGATACGGCGGTAGCCGTTAGCCCCAAGGACAAGCGTTATGCGGGCATGGAGGGCAAGGCGCTCATATTGCCGCTCGTGGGGCGCGAGATTCCCATTGTGTACGACGAGTACGTCGAGGCGGATTTCGGTACGGGCGCGGTCAAGATTACGCCCGCGCACGACCCCAACGATTTCGAGGTGGGCGCGAGGCACGGGCTTGCGGTAATACGCGTCATGAACGACGACGGCACTATGAACGGCGAGGCGGGCAAGTACGCGGGGCTTACTCGCGACGCGGCGCGCGCGGCGGTCGTCGCCGATTTGGAAAAATGCGGGCTGCTCGAAAAAATCGAGGACTACACGCACAACGTGGGGCATTGCAGCAGGTGTCACGAAACGGTCGAGCCGCTCGTGTCAAAGCAGTGGTTCGTGCGCATGACGGAGCTTGCAAAGCCCGCAATCGACGCGGTCAAATCGGGCAAAATCAAGTTTATTCCCAAGCGCTTCGAAAAGACCTATTTTAATTGGATGAACAATATCCGCGATTGGTGCATATCGCGGCAGCTATGGTGGGGACACCGTATTCCCGTATACTATTGCGACGGTTGCGGCAAGGAGATTGCGAGCAAAACCGATTTGACGGCATGCCCGCATTGCGGCGGCAAGCTGCGTCAGGACGAGGACGTGCTGGACACGTGGTTCTCGTCCGCGCTGTGGCCGTTCTCCACTATGGGCTGGCCCGAAAACACCGACGACCTCAAAAAATATTATCCGACCGACCTATTGGTTACGGCGTACGACATAATCACGCTGTGGGTGTCGCGCATGATATTTTCGGGCTTGGAGTTTTTGGGCAAGGAGCCGTTCAAAGAAGTTTATATTCACGGGCTTGTGCGCGACGGCATGGGGCGCAAAATGAGCAAGTCCTCGGGCAACGGCGTAGACCCCATCGAGATTATAAACACGACGGGCGCGGACGCGCTCAGGTTTTCGCTGGTAAACGGCATTGCGCGCGGCGGCGACGTGTGCTTTTCCAATACGTCGCTCAACACGTACCGCAATTTCATGAACAAGCTGTACAACGCGGCTAAGTTCGTTATAGGCGCGTGCGCGAACGGTTATGCGAAAAAGCCCGTCGCAAAGACGGCGGCGGACGGCTGGCTCTTCGGCAGGCTGAACGAGCTTACTGTCACGGTTAACGGCGCAATGAACCGTTACGACGTAGGACATGCCGCCGAGGCGCTGTACGGATTTATTTGGGACGAGTTTTGCGATTGGTATATCGAGTTTGCCAAGGTGCAGCTCAAAAACGGCGATGCGGAAAACACCGCGGGCGTGCTGCGCTATGCGCTCGACGTGCTGTTAAAGCTGGTGCACCCGATTATTCCGTTTATCACGACCGAGATTTACGACAGCCTGCCCGGGCATGACGGCGAGCTTATGCTCTGCGATTTCCCGAGCAAAAAGCGCGGCGATTTCGGCGCGGCGATACGGCTTACCGAGCGGTTGAAGGATTGCGTGCGCGCGGTGCGCAACCTCAAACAGACGAACGGCGCGGTCGCCAAAACGCCCGACGTGTTTTGCGACGGCGACGCCGAGCTGTGCGAGCTGTTGGAGTTCTATTTGCCTACGCTCGCGAAAACAAACGCGGTATCGCGCGGCAGTGCGGACAACAGCGCGCTTATCGCGCAGGACGGAATCAAGCTGTACGTGCCGCTTGCCGATACGGAAAAGGAACGCGAAAGACTGCTCAAAGAGTTGCAGCATGCGCAAAGCGAGCTGAAATTGGCGCAATCCAAGCTGAATAATGCGGGCTTTTGCCAAAAAGCGCCGCCCAAGCTCATCGAGGCGGAACGCGAAAAGGTGACTAACTACACGGAGCTAGTGCGCGTGCTTACCGAAAAGCTCGCGTAATTGCGCGACAACGCCGTGCAAATAAATTGCAATCGTTTGCGAAAAAGCGTTTACAATCGGCGTTAGGTATGATATAATGTAGCTTATAATCGCGGAGTGTACCGTCAAATAGTACGCATTTGCGAAAGACGCGGTCAAATTATCGTTACGGAGTAATGCTTTGGAACAGTCCGAAGAGGAATTACTGAATAAACTCATAATTTTGTTCGTCATGGACAAAATGGATATCGGACTAACGGAAAGCTCGATAGTCAAGATTTGTTATGAGGAAAACGGGTGGATTAAGCAGCCGCTTATTTGTAACGATACGGTAAACCGCTTGGTCGCTTCCAAGCTGATATTAAAGGTTCGGCAGGGCCGCGAAAAAGACTGTTTGTGCACGCTAACGCCCGACGGGCGCACGTGTCTCGCCAATTTTTACACGCGAATACCCGAATCGCTGCGCCAGGACATAAGCGAGTTTGTCAAAGTAAACCGCATGGACTACAAGCGCAAGCAGGTGTACAAGCATACGTACTTTAAAAACAGCGACGGCACCTATACGGTGCAGCTCAAAATCGTCGAACCCGCCGTAACCGTGCTCAACCTCGAACTTAACGTAGCAAACAACAAGACGGCAAAGTACATTCACCAGAATTGGGAGAAAAAGGCGGCGAGCTTTTACATGAACTTGCTCGAACAACTCACCGAATAATCGGTTTATACCGCTCGGACAAGCCGTAGCCCGCGTTCGGCGCGCGCGCCGCGCAATGTGCTTGCGCGGTATTACACTATATAATAAGGAAATAAGTCAATGGAAACGTACAAGACAAGCGGCACATGCTCCAAGGAGATTATATTCGACGTAGTGGACCACAAGATTGCGTCGCTTAAATTTATAAACGGCTGCCACGGCAACACGCAGGGCGTGGCAAAGCTTGCGCTCGGCAGGGATATAGACGAGGTAATTTCGCTCCTCGACGGCATAGTTTGCCGCAACGGCACGTCGTGCCCCGACCAGCTCGCGCGCGCGCTCAAAGCGTATAAAGCGGCGCATAACGTATAATCACGCCGTCGCAATATTGAATAAATATTATAGGTTGAATTTATGAGCACCAAACGCCTTGTGTACATAGCTATATTTACCGCGCTTACCGTGGTCGGCGGATTGATTTCCGTGCCCATTCCGTTTACGCAGGTGGAAATATCGCTGCAAACCCCGATAGTTATCGCCGCGGGGCTTTTTCTCGGCGGCATCGACGGCGCGCTTGCCGTGCTTATTTACGTGGTTATGGGCTTGCTGGGCTTGCCCGTGTTTACTAAGGGCGGCGGAATAGGGTATGTGCTGATGCCGTCGTTCGGATACCTTATAGGCTTTCCCATCGGCGCGTTTGTCGCGGGCGCATTGTGCACGCGCATGAAACGCGTCACGCGCGGTCGCGCGTTCGTTGCGGGGCTTTGCGGAATGATACCGATTTACGTAATCGGCGCAACGTACCAAGTGCTTATTTTGTATTACTATACGGGCAGCACTCTTGCGGCGGCGGTCGGGGGCTTGCCCGCTATCGCCGTGCTTGCGGTAAAGGATGCGGTATTGTGCGGCTTTGCCGCGGCGCTGTATCCGTCGGTGTGCCGTGCGACGGGGCTCAGGCGCAGCCGTAACGTCCGTAAGGAAAAGCCGCGTACGAGCTCGCAGGAAAACGGCTTTACTATATAATATCAAAATAATATCGATAATAATAGTGATTTACCGAGCCGAGCGCTCGGTTTTTCATTTCAAATCGCTGCTTGCGCCTCTATAATAATATAGTAGAACGGTTTTCGAGGTTGTATACGGCAAGCGCTCGGGTAACATTGTGCGCCGAGTATTTGCCGCGTAACGGGTTGTGCTTGCCGTCGAATGCGGTTTATTCGGGCTTTTCGCGTATGGTCAAATTGTATAGAGACGTTGCGGAAATTTGTATATTTTTACATTGTAATCGAACGCCGAAAGTAGTATAATAAAGTTGCAATAAAAAACATTATAATAAGGAGAAAAATATGGCTAGTTTGTCACTTAGACACATTTACAAGGTGTATGCGGGCGGTGTTCGTGCCGTTAGCGATTTCAATCTCGAAATAGACGATAAAGAGTTTATCGTTTTCGTCGGTCCGTCGGGCTGCGGCAAATCGACCACGCTGCGCATGATTGCGGGCTTGGAAGATATTTCGTCGGGCGAGCTCTATATCGGCGACAGATTGGTAAACGACGTCGAGCCTAAGGACAGAGACATCGCGATGGTTTTCCAGAACTATGCGCTGTATCCGCACATGACCGTTTATGACAATATGGCGTTCGGTCTGCGTCTCCGCCATGTTCCCGCGAAGGAGATTGACGAAAAGGTTCAAGAGGCGGCGAGCATTCTCGGCATTCAGCACTTGCTCAGCCGCAGACCCAAAGCGCTTTCGGGCGGTCAGCGTCAGCGCGTCGCGCTCGGTCGCGCAATCGTTCGCGAGCCGCAGGTTTTCTTGCTCGACGAGCCGCTCAGTAACCTCGACGCCAAGCTGCGCGTGCAAATGCGTACGGAGATTACCAAAATTCACCACCGCCTCGCAACTACGTTTATTTACGTAACGCACGACCAGACCGAGGCTATGACCATGGGTACGCGTATCGTCGTTATGAAGGACGGTATCGTGCAGCAGGTCGATACGCCTACGACGCTGTATGACAATCCCGCTAACCTGTTTGTAGCGTGCTTCTTGGGCTCGCCGCAAATGAATATCTTTAAGGCGCGTCTCGTCGAGGAAAACGGCAACGTGTACGCGCTCATCGGCGATACCAACAAGGTGCTTATCCCCAAGACCCGCGCGCAGCGCATTATCGACAAGAGCGTTATCGGCAAGGACGTATTGCTCGGCATTCGTCCCGAGGACGTGCACTACGAGCAGGCGCTCGTCGAATCTCATCCCGAGTGCGTAATCGACGCGACGGTAGACGTTATCGAGAACCTCGGTAACGAGACCATACTTTATCTCAATATCGACGGCAAAGAGGACTACACGATTTCCCGCGTCAACTCGCGCTACACGTTTACGCAAGGCG
Organism: uncultured Christensenella sp.; assembly: GCA_910577945.1. Lineage (GTDB taxonomy): Bacteria > Bacillota > Clostridia > Christensenellales > Pumilibacteraceae > Anaerocaecibacter. Next base: position 8,898 of record CAJTNI010000029.1, read on the forward strand.
AGCAGGTGCGCATGTACCTCGCGACCGACCACGCGCATTTGTTCGACCCCGACACCGAGCTCACGCTCATGGGCGTGCCCGACTACAACCTTATCCCCGCGCAGCTTGTCGCTATCGAGGATACTCTTGCGGTCGTGTTCGGCGACACTTGCATCAAACTGCCCGAGAGCGTAACCAAGCGCATGATAGACAAGACTGCTATCAACGGCGACGTCATGCTCGGCATACCGCCCAAAGCGCTCAAATCGGAGAGCGAGGAAGGCGATATCGCGATTAGCGGCACGGCGGAATTCTCCGACGATTACCCGCGGTTCAGAGCGGTGTATTCGACGATTGCCGGTTACGACAACTATTTAATCGCGCAGCGCCCGCTCGATATGCCGTTCTCCGGCGGCAAGCCGCTTACCTCGTACGTAAGCCCCGACGCTATTCAGTTGTTCAAGGCGGACGGCGAGCGATTGCTTGCGGACATGAACGTTACCGACAACCTCACGAAAGGCACGGCGGTGGACGATAACGGCACGGTTTCCTATCGTTTCGTATCGGAAACCAACGGCTCGAAGAACAAGCTCACGTTTGTCAATTTCACGGTCGAGACGGATGCGAGCGGCACTAAGCAGCCCAAGCAAACGTATTCCGATTTGCATACCAGCGAGGCGGAATCGACGATACACATTCTCCCGCACGGGTTCTCTATCGACAAAGCCGATATCGAAAAGACGCCGAAAATGGTGCTCGCGGGCAATATCAAGCACCTCGACGAATACCGCAAGGACGCGATTATAACGGTGGAAGTGCCCGGGTTCAATTCCGACCTGACGCTCGTCATTCGCAATTTCTCCGGCTACAACACCGGCGACAAAATCAAGCTCGCGGTTGACCCGCACGCGATTGTGGTCGGCAAGTACGAGACAATCGAGCAGGCGATTGCCAACGCTCAGTCCGAGGGCGAAGCGCGATACAAGGAGATAGTCGCGGCGAGAGAGCGCGAAAAGGAATTGGAGGCCGCCGCCAAAAAGCCTGCGGCTAAGGCTGCCAAGAGCGAGCAAGCGGCAACGGTAGCGGAAGGCGAGGAAGCAGCCGAGCCTAAAAAAAAGGCCGCCGCCAAAAAGCCCGCGGCTAAGGCTGCCGTAAAGCGCCCGACCGCCAAAAAGAAATAATCAATTACAATTTAATCAAAACGAAAGCGTCCGATTGGGATATATCTCAATCGGACGCTTTGCTTTGCCGCAGTTTGAATTGTCGTGCTTTTCTACGGCTTATTTTGCTAACGTACGTCTTGCGGTTTACAGTATATAGTTTATTTTTGCTACTTGATTTACATTTTCGCAAGCCTTAATATGAGTATTTGTCGACGGTTTACACAGTAAAAATCCCCGAACTATTCGTTCGGGGAATGATACTTGTCTTGTAGAAATCTGATTGCTTATTTACAGCTGCCGCTAATTATGATAAGCCTTAATGCGGTAAAAGTCATGCGGTTGTACGGTAAACGTTATGCACGGAACGGCATAAGCACAGCGCGGGTTGCGTTTTCCGACGATACGCTGTGCGTATTCGGCTCGTTATTTCTTTTTGAGCTCGTAGTCCGTTTTGCTGTCGAGTACGGCGTAGCCCAATTCGTCGAGCTTTGCGCGGAGTGCGTCGGACGTAGCCCAATCCTTGTTTTGTCTGGCTGCAAATCGCGTTTCGGCGATAGCTTTGACGTCGTCGGGAATTTGCTCTACTTGTACTTCGGGTTCGACGTGCAAGCTCAATCCGAGCAACGCGTCGAGCTTTTCCGCTTCGTCGTAAACCTCGCGGCAGGGCGTTTTGAGCATTGTCCACAGCTCGCCGAGCGCGAGCGGGTAGTTGAGGTCGTCGTAAACCGCCTCGACGAGCTTATTGCGTTTGGCGATTACTTTTTCGCGCGTGTCGTCGTCCGCTTTGGGCGCGTTCTTGCACGCGCATACCGCCGCTCTCAATCGGTCGTATGCGACTTGCGCGCCGTTCAAGCCGTCGAAAGTAAAGTTGAGCTTGTTGCGGTAGTGCGTATTCATGCAGAAATATCTGAAAGCGAGCGGGGAGTAGCCACGCGCGATAAGGTCGTCAATAGTGTACACGTTGCCGAGCGACTTGCTCATCTTGCCACCGTCGACGAGCATAAACTCGCCGTGCACCCACATGTTTACCACCTTGTGTCCTTCGAGCGCTTCCGACTGCGCAATCTCGTTCTCGTGGTGAATGGGAATATGGTCCACGCCGCCCGTGTGTATGTCGAATCTTTCGCCGAGGAACTTTTTGCCCATTGCCGAGCATTCTATATGCCAACCGGGATAGCCCATGCCCCAAGGCGACTGCCATTGCATGATATGATTTTTTTCGGCTTTTTTCCACAGCGCGAAATCGGCGGGGTGGCGCTTTTGCGCGTTGACCGCGACGCGCGCGCCCGCGAGCGCGTCTTCGATATTGCAGCGCGACAGCTTGCCGTACTCGGCAAACTTGGAAATATCGAAATATACGGCGTCGTCGGTTTCGTAGCCGTAGCCCATATCGCACAGCGTTTTGACGAACTCAATCATTTCCGATATATTGTCGGTCGCTTTTGCCGTAATCTCGGGCAGCAGTATGTGCAGGCGCGCCAAATCCTTGAAAAATATTTCGGAATAGTACGCCGCAATCTCCTCGGGCGTTTTGTTTTGCTTTTTTGCCGCGGCTTGCATTTTGTCCTCGCCGTCGTCGGCGTCCGAGGTCAAGTGTCCGACGTCGGTTATGTTCATAACCGATTTCGTAGTGTAGCCTGCGAATTTGAGCGCGCGGCGCAGCTCGTCCATAAACACGTATGTGCGCAGGTTGCCGATATGCGCGTAGTTGTAGACGGTAGGTCCGCAGGAATACATGGTCACCGTCGGCGGCGCGATGGGCTCTAAGATTTCTTTTTTGCGCGAAAGTGTGTTGTAAAGGAAAATTTTATCCATAATAGCTCCGTGCTTATGACTGTAAAGATTATTTTGCGCGCTTGTCGGGCGCGTTCAGCAATGTTTCCAAAGCGGCGACGCGCGCGGCGAGAGCGGCGATTTCGTCCTCGACGGGGTCGGGGAGCGCTTGCGACAGCTCCGCCTCGTTGACGCGCTGTCCCGCGATTTTGACTATTCGCCCGGGCACGCCTACGACGGTCGCATTGGGCGGAACTTCGCCGAGCACAATCGAGCCCGCGCCGATTTTTGCGCCGCGCCCGACCGTGAACGGACCGAGAACCTTTGCGCCCGAGCAAATCATAACGTCGTTTTCGATAGTGGGGTGGCGTTTGCCTTTATCCTTGCCCGTGCCGCCCAGCGTGACGCCCTGATAAATAATAACGTTGTCGCCGACAACCGCCGTTTCGCCGATTACTACGCCCGAGCCGTGGTCGATAAACACGCCCGAGCCGATACGCGCGCCCGGGTGTATTTCTATGCCCGTCAAAAAACGCGTAAAAGCGGAGAGCATACGCGCGAGCATAAAAAATCTGTGCACGTACAAAAATCTGAAAAACCTGTACATCACAAGCGCGTGAAAGCCGCTTGCGCACAGCGCCGCCTCGATTTTGCTCTTGGTAGCGGGGTCGTGCGCCAAAACGGCGTTGAGGTCGCGTCGTATATAAGAAAAAGCTTTTAAAGATTTCATGCGTCCCTTTGCGGTCGGGCGTGAGCAAGCCGCGTCGCTTGCCGACGGTAAGAAAAAAATCGAATTTACGGATTTTGCCGAATAATGCGAAAATAAAACGCCGCGCGCATAAGGTCAAATACGACGGCGGCGTTATATGCTGTGCAAAGGCGTGGCGATTACTCTATGCCGTTGAGGAAATTGATGGCGGCTTCGAGCTTTTTTTCGCCCTTTTGCAGTTCTTTATCGCTTTGTTGAAGCTGTTTGCTTACCGATTCGTCGAGTTCGGCGAGCAGTCTGTTGAGCTCCGCCAAGCCTTTTTCGGTAATTTTATAGTGCACGGAACGCATATCGCGTTCTACGCGCATTTTTTCAATCAAGCCCTCGGAAATCATATTGCGGGCGAGAATGGTGAGGTTGGGTTTGGCTATACAAAGCTCGCCGACCAATTCTTTGGGCGAAAGCACTTCGTTGCGAACAAGATACAGTAAGCGCATCTTTTGAGAGATAACTGTGCCGCCGTCGCAATTTTTGCAAAGCTTTCTGGTTGTGAGATTAAGCGATACGATTTGGTCTGCTAACATAATATCATCTCCTATAAAAATTGCTTTTAGTATTCTATCATATTATATGTTAAAATGTCAACAAGATTGACGCGTTTTTTATAAATATACCGCACGTCGATATAGCTCGGAAACGCGGCGTCGCGGGCGAGTTTTTGCGGCTTTTCGAGTATTCGAAAAGTGTGTATTTCGCGCTTTTCGTTTATCGCGCGACCTCTCTAATTGCTAGCACTTGGCGATAAAGACTGCTAAAAACCGCCTGAATTCGCATGTTTGCAATTTTTTCCGTAATTCGACTTTTGCCCACATATGCCCGTATAATTATCGCGCGCTGCATATTTTAGCGCAGGAATAGAGTGATATTTGCGTTAAACTGCCGAAAAAACAGCATAAATTCCCACAATGTTTATTTTAACATGCGGTCGATTTATTTAAAACCGAGGCATTTATTATTGACAAAAAATCGCGATTGTTGTATTATGTACACGTATAACTGTAAACGAGGTGTTTTTATGCCCATTTCAGACGAAATTATCGAGCTTGCGCCGGTAAAAAAGACAAAGTCGAAGCTCATTGTCATGTTTGTGATAATGGGTGTGCTTTTGGCGCTCGCCGTAACTTTTTTGGTATTGTTTTTGCTCAAACCGAGCGTCGAGGATATAGACGGTCGGGTTAACGGCGTGTCGGTGGAAAGCTCGTCGCTTTTTACGCCGTCCGCGTCGGGCGAGGACGGCAAGCTGTACGCTTCGGTCGGCAATCCTTATACGGTATACGTAAACGTATCCGCCGAGGGCGAAGCCGATTCCGAGGTTAATTGGGATTTTTCGCCCAACACCGCCGTCGCCGACGTAACGAGCGGCAAGGTGGAGGGCTCGGACAACAGATATTACTGCACGTTTACGCCGCTTGCGTCGTATGCCGATAACGACCAGCCCATAACGATTACCGCGCGTTCCAAGTCGGACACGACCAAAACCTCGCAGGTGGTGTTTTACGCAGTCAATCAGGGCACGGAGGATATTCGTTTTATAGAGTATTGGGCAAACCGCAATCCCGCGCCGCCCCACACGAAGCTCGATAACGGCAATCTTGCCGTAGACCTTACCTTTTATAAGACAAGTCTCGGCTCGACCAAAAACAACGTAATGCACTTTATTACGTTCGAGCAGCTCGGCGCGGCGGGCGCGACCGCGGGCGAGTATTCCAAAATCACTCTTACGGGTATAGGCTCGGATTCGCCGTCCAACAAGATATCGGTGGTAAGCAGCAAGCCCGACGTGGTAGAGGTGTCGGGCATTTCGGAAAACGCGTCCACGCCGTATTTCGGCATAATCGCAAAGGGCGTGAGCGACGAGCCTGTGGTTTTGACGATAACCGCCAACGTAAACAACAACAGCGACCCCGTCGAAAAGAAAATCAAAGTAAACGTAAAGAGCAACGAACAGCTCGGCATAATCAACAATATTTTCGTATACGACGAATTGGTTGACGCCGAATTTTTCGCGCAGCACACAAATTCCAACGGTCAGCTCACGACGGGCTTGCCCACGGAAATGAAATCGCTTACGCTTGCTTACAAAAGCAGCTACGACGATATCCTTTCGCACGTGTTGCTCGACCCCGCGTCCTTGCAGTACGACAAGGACAACGGGCTTAAAAAGACCGATTGGTACAAAAAGCTTACCGTAACCTCCACAAACGAGAGCGTGATTGCGGTAAAGACTGCCGACGACGGCAAAGTGACGTTGGAGGCGCGCGATTTGGCAAGCGCGGGCGCGACGGCAAACAAATGCAGTATCGTAATAGCCGACAAAAACAACCCGAGCATTCGCAAGGATATACCTGTCAAGGTAGTGGCGCAAAACCAAAGCGGCGCGGAGCTGTCGGTCGTATCGTCGAACACTACGTATAACAACGATACGATTATCGAGTTGAACAAAAAGGGCGACGGTATTCCCACGTCGCCGAAAATCGTTTCGTACTTAACGGTCACGTATAAGCTGACCGCGCCCGCGAACGCGAAAGCGGAGGAGCTCGTCAGCAACGAGTATTTGTCGCTCGGGTTCGACGTGGAATACGATACCGATATATTCACGGTAAAAATTCTCAATTCCGACGTCAAAGACTTAAAAATCAAGAAATTTTCCGATAAATCGCTTACGTGCAAGCATGTTGCGGGCGAAAACTTTATCGCTACGGCTACGTTCGATATAGCGGTAAACGCCGACGTGCTGCCCGACGTATACACGGTTATTTTCAAAAAGGTCGGCACGAGTATAGAGGGCGCGGACGCGGGCACGGTCAACAAATACGACCGCGATTTTTCCATGGACGTTAATTTTAACGTTTCAACGATTGCCACGCGCGCGGAGTTCAAGAAAGAGGCGGACGCTGCCGAAATCATAAACAAGCTGCACACGGGATATCTCGTTCCGTCGACGGTGCGCGCCGAAGAACTCGAATCGGGCAAAACCGTATACAAGCAGGACGCCAACCTGTATTTGCAAAACTGTGCCGAAAACACCTCGGTCATGTTCCTCGAAGAACTTATCACGACCAACGGCTCGACAAACAGGATAGAGTCCTCCAAGCAGTACGACGCCAGCGGCGCGTTAAAGCTTACGACCAGCAACAAAAAGGTCAATGTTTCGTTCCTCGGCGTAACTACCTATAACGAGAAGAACGCACAGGCGACCATACTGTATTCCGTATACGACAATGCGGGCGAGGTAATCGCCGAGCTTACGCTGTCTATCTACGTATTTAACGCGTACAATTCGCTGAGCTTGGTGATAGACGCAAACGCCAATCCCGACGTGGTGTATTACGACGCCGACAATTTTGCGTCGTTTGCGCGCGACAGTCTCAAAGTAGGTCGCGTATTCGGCGCGGACGAAAACTACGAAATGAAAGACGAGGACATCAAAAGGGATATTTATCTCGGCTACGGCAATAACAATTATTTCGATAGGGCTGTTGAAAATAACGGCGACATCGTGTATTCCTACAACGGCGACGCGCTGTTTACTTACAACCAAAATTCCAATCGTTATACCGCAAACGTCGATTTGTTCGAATACAGCTACAACAATGCAGATAAAATAGATTTCAGTAAGCTGTTTATCGAATACAGAGTGCGCACCGAGCATTATCACGAGCACTTGTCGAATATCGAGGTTGCATCGTGCTCGCGGCAGTTTAAGTTTATTCGCAAGGCGGACGGCGTAAAAGTATTTTCGGAGCTCAACGAAGGCAAAGAGCTGTCCGACGCAGGCGGCAAGCTTATCCTTCCCGTACAGCGCGGCGAGCGTTCGGGCTTGTACCCGTCGGCGGTTGTCGATATAAAAGTCGACGGAACTGCCAAATCCATAACGGTGCTTTTCGACGATAACGCGCGCTCGGCTGTGGAAACGGTATACGTAGAGCTCGGCACGGAAGCGATTGCCGATATCACGGCTATCGACCCGTCGTCCGAATCGTTTACCGAGCACGGATATACGGCGCTGTCGTTCCGCGCGCCCGCGATAGACAGCAATCAAAAGGACTATCCCGTAAGAGCTTTGGGCGCGGCGACAAAGAGCATAATAGGTCAAGATATAATTATACGCGTACTCAATCAGGCGCGCACGATAACTCAGCTCGACCTGTACTCGAACGATTCGTACACGCAAAAGCTCACTGCGCTCGATTTCGGAAAGTACAACGTGGGCGCGGGCGACGGGCAGTACGACAAGATTATATACATACAGGCGACGTACGAGGCGAAAAAGGCGGAGCATACCAAATTCGAGCCGATATCGGTTGTTTTGCCCGACTATTTGCTTTACAGCACGGACGGCAGCGATTACAAGGACGCGCAATCGAAAGCGATTTCGCTCTTTAACGGCGCGGATATTAGCAGCAACGCGCCCGCGCAGTTGACGCTGTATTTGAGGTTGAAGAGCGACGCGACCGCAACCGCGGGAGACGCGCGCGATATAGTATCGGTGCGCGCGGAGTACGACACGACTGGTACGACGGCGGACCGCGAGAAAACGGCGTCCGTGTCCGTAGGTACGGGACTCGGCAGCCTTGTGCTGTCCGCGAACGGCAACGCGTTGATGACGGTCGGCGCGGGCGAGACAAAGACTTACAACCACACGTTCGCGCTCAAAAACGCTACCGACGCGCAAGCCTTAAAGCTCGATTTGGGTTACGTCGCGCTTACTAAGGATTTCGGCGACGGCAATATCGTATACGACGGCAAGAATATAACGGTATCGCCCGACACAGTGTCGGGCTTGACGCTCGAAAGCGGGAACGTAAACGGCGATAATCCGTACGTTACGCTCGGCGTAAGCTTAACCGCGCTCAAAACCATGAGCGGCGTGCCGTTTACAATCACGTTTACGGATAAGGCGAACGGCAGCGCGGCGGCGTTTAAAGCGACGATTAACGTTACGGTTACCATGGACATATTCGCGCTTGCGCCCGACGCGTCGTCGTACTCGGTGACTACGACGGGCGGCGACAGCGGCGTGCAAACGGTCAACGGCGCTATTCTGTTCAACAACGACGTCGCGGATATCAAGCCCGACGCGCTCGACATAGATTATACGCGCTTGCAAGTAAAGGTCGTAGACGCGCAGGGCAATGCCGTTGCGGCGGTTGCGGCGGTCAAGGCGGCGGACAACAAGTCGTTCACGCTGAGCGTGCCCAATAATATTCTTACCGGCCTTACTGCGAGCGGCGAGCAAAATTACTTTGTCAAGCTCGCATACGGCGACGTGGAGTCCGCCCCCGTACCGCTCGTAATTACTACAAGCGCCATGGGTATTCGCGTTGCGGACGGAAACGACGTTACAGTCGCAGGCGGCAAGGGCGAAATCGTAGTTAAAAACGAGACGGTCGGCTATAAGCTTGCCGTGACGGTGTTTAACCTCGGCACTAACGCGCCCGTCGGCGAGTCGGTTGTTTACAAGCTGTATTCGGACGCGGCGCGCACGAGCGAAAGCGGTATCGCGCAAATCGACGGCAACGGCAATATCACGTTCAAGGCGGGCGCGCAAACGCTCAACCACGGCGTTCTTTATTACAGAGCGACGGGCGGCGGCGTCAATTTCGACGTGGATTTGAAGTATGCGTTCGACGTTAAATCGGTTGCGCTCGACGACGCAGTGCTTACCGACGGCAAAATCGTATTGTATTACGACAATACCAACTGCACTACGCTCAATCTCGAAAAGCATATCGCAATCAAATCGATATTCGGTATCGACGGCTTGCCCGAGGGCGCGACGGTAACGGTAACGTCGAACGGCACGGATAAGCTGGCGGTAAACGGTTATACGCTTACGCCCAAGAGCTTGGGCGTGACGGGCGTCGATATTTCCGTAAAGCGCGGCGATACGGTCGCGGTCATGACCTATGCCGTGGAGATTATCGAGCTGCGGCCTACGATTACGCCGAGCGTCGCGACCTTGAACATAGTAGACGCCAACACACTGACGGTTACAATCGGCGGAGAATATTCGGCGTTCGACAGCGTGTTTGCCGTGACTAACAAAAACGTTTATACCGCTATCGGCAATACCGTTACGATAGACCGTTCCAAGCTCGCTTACGCAGCGGGCAGCGGGTATGCCGATATCACGATAAGCGCTACCGTCACGTACACGCTTGCCGACGGCTCGTTGCTCGGTATGAACGGCGTAATCAGCAAGCGTATCGACTGCATTGTGCATATTGTCGGCGAATATGCGTTCGATTTCGACTTGACGGCTGACGGCGTTGCGCTCAACGCGGACAGCGCGTTCGTAAACGGCGCGGCGTATGCCGTCGAGATAGATTCGCCCAAGACAAGCGGCGATTGGAAATACTCCGCGACGGTCACGCCGCAGGTGGGTGCTGTCGGCGCGTTTGCCAACGGCAAAGCGACGTTCACGTTCGGCGGCAGCAGCTTCGGTCGGTTTGACGTTATTGTGACCGCCGAGGCGTACGGCAAGAAATACGTGCAGGAAAAAACGTATACCGTTAACAACGGCAACGGCGCTACTGCGACGATGTCGTATACCAAGGACGGCACGGAAACCACGCTCGATAAAGCAATCGAAACGGCAGTGCCGTCCGAGGGCGTAACGCTCACGTATAAGATAGACGCGAGCAAGGTTACTACCGCGGATATAGCCGCCGACGCCGTCGACGTATTGGCTGCGGGCGACGTTACCGTAGGCGAAATTCAAAAGAGCGGCAACGTGTTTACCGTTACTTTAACGCCAAACGTCGGCGCGGGCGCAAGCTCCAAGCTGATTGTGAGCGGCAAGTTTACCGTCGGCGGCATAACGTATTATACGGACGAGTACAAGGTAAGACTTACGGCGACCGCGCCCGAGTTTGCGTTCGCGAGTGTCGTCGATAAGCTTGTAATGGGCGACAGCATCGCGTTTGTCAAGAACAGTATCGTAAATTCCGCAAGCGGATTTGTCGGCGACTACTCGGTCGAATATTCGATTGTGAGCGGCTCGGCATACGCGAGCATTGCGGGCGGCGTGCTTACCGCTTCCGACTCGCTCTCGTCCGACAAAGCGGTTACGGTGCGCGCTACGGTCACTGTAAGCGGCGGCGCGTTCGACAAGTCGGTATACCTTATAGATAAGCAAATAACGATAGTCGTACCCACGGTGGAGTGGATTGTCGGCAGCAAGACCGTGAACGTCGGCGGTTCGGTGTCTGTGGACAGCGCGTTCGGTTCGGATACGGGCGGTATTACGGGTTACGAAACCGAGTATTCGTACAAGTGGACGGCGCCCGCCGAGTTTACGACAGGCGACTACGTAGCAAACGGCAAGACGCTTTCCGTCGCCGCGAGCGACAGAACCAAAGCGGGCGGCAGGTTTGCCGTAACCGTTACCATGAGTGTCAAGAAGGACGGCGTCGAGCTTTGTTCGGTGCAGTCGTCGGGTGCGCTCTCCGTTGTGATAGTGCCTACGACGGCAAAGGCGGTCGAATACTCGGTGTTCGGCGCGGCGGGCTCGTACAATATCAAAAACGCCGTCGCTCCGTACACGCTTAACGGCGAAGGGCATATCAAAGCCGACGACGATTACGTAGTGTCGTATACGCTC
>CAJTNI010000030.1 GCA_910577945.1 uncultured Christensenella sp.
GATTGTAAAAGCGGTCGATTTCGACCGCTTTTATCGTGCATGAAAATATAGTCTATATAGTTGCGCAATGTTTAATTGCTGTCGCGTATTTTTATAGTTAACTAATTTAAAACGCTTGACAACTGCGGGACAAGTCGGTTATACTTAAAGGTAGCGTGGATTTATCCGCGCTACCTTGCTCTTATTCAAACGAGTGGGAGCGGCAATACTACTATAATAAGGAGGTAGAAGTAACAATGCCTACGATTAATCAGCTTGTTCGGAAGGGCCGTCAAAAGGTCGAGTACAAATCGCTCAGCCCTATTCTCGACAACAACCCGCAAAAGCGCGGCGTGTGCTTGTCCGTAACGACGACAACCCCGAAAAAGCCGAATTCCGCCTTGCGTAAGATTGCACGTGTGCGTCTTGTTAACAAGATGGAAGGTACGGTCTATATTCCCGGCATCGGTCACAATTTGCAAGAGCACTCTGTGGTCCTTGTTCGTGGTGGCAGAGTGAAGGATTTGCCCGGTGTGCGCTATCACATCATACGCGGTGCTCTCGACACCGCGGGTGTAGCGAAACGCAAGCAAGCCCGCTCAAAGTACGGCGCGAAGAAAGCGAAGTAAAAGGCAGAGGCAAGCCTGCGCCCGCGTCGCGTAAGCGCACCGCGGGTCCGAAACGCAAGCAAGCCCGCTCAAAATACGGCGCTAAGAAAGCGAAGTAATTTTTGCGAATAATACCAACGCATTTGCGCGGTCGCGTTCGACGCGTTATCGTGTTGCGTCAATTATTATCGCAAACGCTTCGTTCACCGTAACAACAAACGCGCGTTCGGTTGCGCGTTTACAAAATCGAATAAGGAGTAAGAAATGCCGAGAAGAAGCGGGGTCCCCAAGCGGGACGTTTTACCCGACCCTATTTATAAGAATAAAGTCGTTGCCAAGCTCGTCAACCAAATCATGCAAGACGGCAAGAAGGGCACGGCTCAGGCTATCGTCTACGGCGCGTTTTCCATCATGAAAGAGAAAACGTCGCTCGAACCCGTAGACGTTTTCGAGCAAGCCATGGCGAACGTCAAGCCTCAGTTGGAGGTTAAGGCGCGGCGCGTGGGCGGCTCGACCTATCAAGTTCCTCTGGAAATTCGCGCGGAGCGTCAGCAGACGCTTGCCATTCGCTGGATTGTCATGTTCTCGCGCAAGCGCGGCGAAAAGACCATGCAGGAGCGGCTCGCGGCGGAGCTTTTGGACGCTTACAACAACACCGGCGCGGCTGTCAAGCGCAAAGAGGAAATGCACAGAGTCGCCGAGGCGAATAAGGCGTTCGCGCATTATCGCTGGTAATTCGGAGCGGATGTATATCGCGGTGTTGCTGCGCAAAGCGCGCGTTCGGTCGTTTGCGGGTCTGTGCTTCCGACGGTCGGCGCTCGCGCGGGCTTGCGCAGGCTCGCGTTTCCGCGCTCAAAGCAATTCTTAATGCGTAAGTACAAAAAGTAATCTAAAAGCCGACGCCGTAGCGTTTGCGCGCGTCGCCTTTAATTCGATAAGGGTGCATCTATGCGCAAGCTCTTAGATTACGAATTGCCGATTACGCATTCTATATAATAAGGATAATATTATGGCAAGACAATTTGCATTGGAAAACACGCGCAACATAGGTATTATGGCGCACATCGACGCGGGTAAGACGACGACGTCCGAGCGTATTTTGTTCTACACCGGCAAGGTGCACAAGATAGGCGAGGTTCACGACGGCGGCGCGACAATGGACTGGATGGTTCAGGAGCAAGAGCGCGGCATTACCATTACGTCGGCGGCGACCACCACGCAGTGGCGCACTGCGCCCGACGCGCCGTTGACGCGTATCAATCTTATCGACACCCCGGGGCACGTGGACTTTACCGTCGAGGTCGAGCGCTCGCTCAAAGTGCTTGACGGCGCGGTCGCTGTTTTCTGCGCCAAGGGCGGCGTCGAGCCGCAGTCGGAAACGGTGTGGCGTCAGGCGACCAAGTACGGCGTGCCGCGTATCGCGTACGTCAACAAGATGGACATAAACGGCGCAAACTTCTTCAACGTTATCAAAATGATGAAGGACCGTTTGGGCGCGCACCCCGTCGCGTTGCAAATCCCCATCGGCAAGGAAGACACCTTTAAGGGCATGATTGACCTTGTTACCATGAAGGCGGAGCTTTATGAGGACGACCTCGGCAACGTTATCAACGAGACCGACGTTCCCGCCGAGTACAAGGCGCAGGCGGAGGAGTACCGCGGCATTCTTTTGGAGGCCGTGGCTGAGACCGACGACGCGCTTATGGAGAAGTATTTTGCGGGCGAGGAGCTGTCCGTAGAGGAAATCCGCAACGCCGTGCGTAAAGCGACGCTCGACATGACCATGAACCCCGTGTTCTGCGGTTCGTCGTACAAGAACAAGGGCGTGCAGAAGCTGCTCGACGCAATCGTGTACTACCTGCCCAGCCCCGTGGACATCGCCAACGTAAAAGGCACGCTCATGGACGGCGAGACCGAGGAAGAGCGCAAGACCGACGACAAAGAGCCGTTTGCGGGCTTGGCGTTCAAGATTGCCGCCGACCCGTTCGTAGGCAAGCTCGCGTTTTTCCGTTGTTACAGCGGCGTATGCCCCGCAGGCTCGTACGTGCTCAACTCGACCAAGAACAAGAAAGAGCGTATCGGCAGACTTTTGCTTATGCACGCCAATACGCGTACCGATATCGACGAGGTTCGCTCGGGAGATATCTGCGCAATCGTCGGGCTTAAAGACACGACCACGGGCGACACGCTTTGCGACCCGTCGCACCCCATCGTTTTGGAGAGCATGGAGTTCCCCGAGCCCGTTATCCGCGTGGCTATCGAGCCCAAGACCAAAGCGGGTCAGGAAAAAATGACCATGGCGCTCATCAAGCTCGCCGAGGAAGACCCCACGTTCAAGACGTATACCGACCAAGAAACCGGTCAAACCATTATCGCGGGTATGGGCGAGCTGCACCTCGACATTATCGTCGACCGCTTGCTCCGCGAGTTCAAGGTAGAGGCCAACGTCGGTAAGCCGCAGGTCGCGTACCGCGAGACCATTCGCAAGAAGGTCGAGGCGGAAGGCAAATATATCCGTCAGTCGGGCGGTAAAGGTCAGTACGGTCACTGCAAAATCATCATAGAGCCGCTCGAACAGGGCGCAGGCTACGTGTTCGAGGACAAGACCGTCGGCGGCTCTGTACCGAAGGAATATATCCCTGCCGTAGACAACGGTATCCAAGAGGCGCGCATGAGCGGCATTCTCGCCGGTTACGAGTGCGTGGACTTCAAGGTCACGTTGTACGACGGAAGCTACCACGAGGTCGACTCGTCCGAAATGGCGTTCAAGATTGCCGGCTCTATGGCGTTCAAGGACGGCATGAAAAAGGGCGATGCGTTCTTGCTCGAACCTATCATGAAGGTTGACGTAACCATGCCCGACGAGTATCTCGGCGACGTCATGGGCAACGTAAGCTCGCGCCGCGGTATTATCATAGGCACCGACCTTAACAACGGCAGCCAAATTATCCATGCGGAAATACCGCTGTCCGAAATGTTCGGTTATGCGACCGACCTTCGTTCGCGCACGCAGGGGCGCGGTAACTATTCCATGCAGTTCGACCACTATGCCGAAGTGCCCAGGAACATTGCGGAGAAGGTTATCGGCGAGCGCAACAAAGCGTAATATCGAGCGGCAAACGCGCGACGTTCGCGGCGCTCGGTCGGACGGACCGCTTCGGCGTCCGTCGGCAGCGACGCGATTGCGCATTACCGATTGACAATCAAACAAAACGCGCCGTTCCGTCGTAGGCGCGTGTCGAAAATCTTTTTAAAATAACCGTCAAAACGGTTGAGATTTTTCGGAAAATGTTTTATAATATGACGGACAAATAAAAAAGTATTCTCTTGGAGGACAAATTACAATGGCAAAGGCAAAATTCGACAGAAGCAAGCCGCACGTAAATATCGGCACGATTGGCCATGTCGACCACGGTAAAACCACTCTTACCGCCGCAATCACCATGGTGCTTGCCGCCAAAGGCTTGGCGGAGCAAATGCGCTACGACCAAATCGATAAAGCGCCCGAGGAAAAGGCGCGCGGTATTACCATTAACACCTCGCACGTCGAGTACCAGACGGAAAACCGTCACTACGCGCACGTTGACTGCCCGGGGCACGCGGACTATGTTAAAAACATGATTACCGGCGCTGCGCAGATGGACGGCGCTATCCTCGTCGTTGCGGCTACCGACGGCGTTATGCCCCAGACCCGCGAGCACATCGTTCTCGCGCGTCAGGTCGGCGTTCCCAAAATCGCCGTGTTCATGAACAAGACCGACCAAGTCGACGACGAAGAGATGCTCGACCTCGTCGATATGGAAGTTCGCGAGCTTTTGAGCAAGTACGGCTTTGACGGCGACGGCGCGCCCGTTATCCGCGGCAGTGCGCTCAAAGCGCTCGAAGCGGCTCAGTCCGGCAACGCCAACGACCCTGCGTGCAACTGCATCATGGAGCTCATGGCTGCCGTCGACTCTTATATCCCTACGCCGACGCGCGACGTCGACAAGCCCTTCCTTATGCCCGTCGAGGACATCTTCACGATTACCGGCCGCGGCACCGTTGCGACGGGTCGTGTCGAGCGCGGCGCTATCAAGGTTGGCGACCCCGTAGAAATCGTCGGTATCAGACCGACCAAGACCTCGGTCGTTACCGGTATCGAAATGTTCCGCAAGACGCTTGACTCGGCGCAGTCGGGCGACAACGCCGGTATCCTGCTCCGTGGTATCGACCGCAAGGATATCGAGCGCGGACAGGTTATTGCGAAGCCCGGTACCATCACCCCGCACACCGAGTTCAAAGCCGAGGTGTACGTGTTGAAGAAGGAAGAGGGCGGCAGACATACCCCGTTCTTCGACGGCTATCGTCCGCAGTTCTATTTCCGTACGACCGACGTTACGGGCTTGGTTAAGCTCCCCGACGGCGTGGAAATGGTTACGCCCGGCGACAACGTAACGATGACCGTTACGCTTATCCACCCGATTGCAGCCGAAAAGGGTCTCCGCTTCGCTATCCGCGAGGGCGGCAGAACGGTTGGCTCGGGCGTCGTTGCCGAAATCATCAAATAATTTAAATTTATCGCTAAACAAGAAAAACGACTTTTCAATCGAAAGGTCGTTTTTTTGTTGAGCTCGATAGAATTAAGTACGAAGAATTATTCGACTTTCAATCAACCGAAAAAAGCCGTCCGATAAGCGGTGAGATTATTCACGACGCTGCGCGTGCTCGAAATGATAAACTTAGTTTGTGTCCTTTCGAGCGCGCGCGTAGTATTAAGTACGGCAACAACGGTGAGTATGAATATTGCCTTTGGTGTTGCGCGGCGCGTAGTATTAAGTACGGCAACAACGGTGAGTATGAATATTGCCTTTGGTGTTGCGCGGCGCGTAGTATTATGTGCGGTAGCAACGGTGAGTGTGAGTATTGCCTTTGGTGTTGCGCGAGCGTGGAATGAGGCGCGGAGCAGAGACTCGGGGATATGCAAAATGCCCAAAAGTAAACAATCGTCATACATGTACGTTTGTTTCGCGCTAAAACTTCGGTTTGTCAGTTTTGCCGTTTGATTTGCTGTTCGGTTATGAGCGGGTAGCGCACGAGCGCGCTGCCGTCGAGGTTGACGCGGTTTATATCCACGGCGGTTATTTGGCGGTTGTCGTACGTCGTGTAATAATATATGCCTTTATCGGCGTTGCAGCACGAGGTGTAAATAGTCAGTTCGTGCGTGCCGTCGTCGGTCAGACAGCAGCCGCGAGTTTGCCCGACAGTGCCGAGAATATGGAAAAACTGCGACAAGCTCTTTTCCTCGCAGTCGCACAAAGTGGCGTTGAGCTTGGTGAAGGTCGTGCGTACAAATCGAGATTGCGAGGACAGGTCGCCGGGCAAGCCGATTGCGCCCATGCCCAAGCTGTAAGTATCGAGTTTGAGCTTGCTGCAAAACGTATTTTGCGGTTGGTTGGGCGACAGCGTCATATAGTTGTTTAGCGCAAAAAGCTGCTCGGGGAAGGTCGGATTGTTGGTAAGCACGCCGACGGGGTTGTCGTAAACGTTTATGCCGCATGCGGTCGATTCGAGAGTGATTACCTCTTTGCGGTCGGCGATTATCCAATGCAGCTCCGCGTTGGGATACTCGGCGCTGAATGCGACGTCGGTGATATTGATGTTCGCGAGCTTGTCGCGGGCTTGGCGCACGGTCGCGCACGTGCCGAGAACGTACGGGATAAGCTCGAACGACGCCACGTTGTCTTTGCCGCCGCATGGCGGGCGATATTTGGCGTTGCCCACAAAGTTCAAGCCCGCCATGCACAGCCCGCACTCGTTGACTGCGTCGTAGTAGAGCGGGTAGTTGTCGGCGACGCACGCCATGCCGATTACGGCGTGATGGTTTTGCACGGCGCAGCCGTTTCTGAGTCGAAAAATTCGCCGCCGCGGCGTGATTACTACCTCCTCGCCGTAAGAACAACTGTTGTCGAGCGTCCGCCCGAAATAAAACCCGTCGCCTGTATACGTTGCCGCAGTGCACATAAAATCAACCTCGCAAAAAAATCTCGCATATAGTATATGCAAAATCGAATAAAACAGTTACCCGTTTGTCCTAGGGTATAGAATTTTCTTGTATTTAACGATTAGCCCACACATGTATAGAAAACTATGTAGCTACGTGTAAACAGTAACCGCTTTTGCGTGATAACTGTTTATATGCTATTAATCGCGTACGCGCAGGGCTATCGCTTTTGCGCCGGCGCGAGCGCGGCGGGAGAATGCTGTGTGCGGCTTTGCGTATGTACTCGTAATGTAGTTGAAAGAGTATTGCGGATATTAGTCCATGCGGAAAAACGCTTGTTGTATAGATTGAGATTGTCGCTCCGTACCGCAGCGGGTACGACGCGCTCCGTTTCGCTCGTCTAGCCTCGGGATTCGAGGAGTAAATTCGCTTGTGCTTGCACAAGGGCGAATTTGCGACGAGAACACGACGAGTATTTGCCTCGTAAAAACGCTATGCGCCCGACGCGACAGTTTTTAGGCTATATCAAGGCAAACGAGCGAAGTTGTAGCCTCGGCGCTACTGCGAGCGAGTTTAACGCCGATAGAGCCGAAAACAGTCCGTTCGGGTGTGTCCGACTGCGGTCGTTACCCCGTACCCATTGACAAGCGCGCGGCGTCGTGGTATAATGTCATAAATCGACTACACGGACGGGGATAAATGAGCAAAGACAGCTATATTCTTGCGTTGGACCAGGGCACGACCAGCTCGCGCGCGATAGTTTTTGACGGCTACGGCAATATTAAATCCAAGGCGCAGGCGGAGTACGCGCAGCTTTATCCGCACGACGGGTGGGTGGAGCACGACCCGTTGGAAATCTATTCCACGCAGTCCGCGGTCGCGACGGAGGCGCTCGCGCGCTTGGGCTTGAACAAGGACCGTTTGTGCGCAATCGGGATAACCAATCAGCGCGAGACCGCAATCGTGTGGGAGCGCGACACGGGCAGACCGATTTACAACGCGATAGTGTGGCAGTGTCGACGCACGGCGGCGCGCTGCGACGCGCTCAAAGCCGCGGGGCTTGCCGAAACGGTTTACGAAAAAACGGGCTTGACGGTGGACGCGTACTTTTCCGCGACCAAGCTCGAATGGATACTCGATAACGTTGAGGGCGCGCGTGCCCGCGCGGAGCGCGGAGAGCTGCTTTTCGGCACGGTCGATACGTATTTAATGTGGAAATTTTCGGCGGGCGCGGTGTTCGCAACCGACTACACCAACGCGTCGCGCACCATGCTTTTCAATATTCACACGTTGGATTGGGACGACGAGCTGTTGCGGATTTTCGGCGTGCCGCGGCGCATGCTGCCCGAGGTTAAGCCGTCGAGCGGATTGTTCGGTTACACCGACGCGGCGACGTTCGGCGCGCGCGTGCCCATAACGGGCGTGGCGGGCGACCAGCAGGCGGCGCTGTTCGGACAGCGGTGCTTTGAAAAGGGGCTTTGCAAAAACACGTTCGGCACGGGCTGTTTTTTGCTTATGAACACGGGCGATACGGCGGTTCGGTCGGAGCACGGGCTTATAACGACGCTCGCCGCGGGCGTTGCGCAAAAACCGAGCTATGCGCTCGAAGGCAGCGTGTTTATAGGCGGTGCGGT
Organism: uncultured Christensenella sp.; assembly: GCA_910577945.1. Taxonomy (GTDB): domain Bacteria; phylum Bacillota; class Clostridia; order Christensenellales; family Pumilibacteraceae; genus Anaerocaecibacter. Next base: position 8,202 of record CAJTNI010000030.1, read on the forward strand.
CGTGCAATGGCTGCGCGACAGCATGCGGCTCGTGCGCACAGCGGCGGAGACCGAGGAAGCGGCGGTCAAAGTACCCGATTCCCTCGGCGTGTACGTCGTGCCCGCGTTTGTGGGCTTGGGCGCGCCGTATTGGGACGCGTACGCGCGCGGCACGATTACGGGCGTTACGCGCGGCACGACCAAGGAGCATTTTATTCGCGCCGCGCTCGAAAGTATTGCGTACCAGGTATACGACGTAACGTCCGCCATGGAGCGCGATTGCGGCGTCAAGGTGACGCGGCTCGCGGCGGACGGCGGCGCGGCGACCAATAATTTCCTTATGCAGTTTATGGCGGATATTTCGGGTGCGGAGGTCGTGCGTCCCGAAACGGTAGAGACCACGGCGCTCGGCGCGGCGTACCTCGCGGGGCTTGCCGTCGGCGTATGCGACGAAGTCTCGATACGGCGCAGCGGGCGCGGCGACACGGTATTCCGCCCGCAGCTCGACGCGGCAAAGCGAAAAAGCTTGCTGGACGGCTGGCACGACGCGGTGCGGCGCGCGCAACGATAATTGACAAACGCGTGAAAACGTGATAATATATGTAAAGGAATTGCGCAAGCTATTGCGAAACTCATTACGACAGGGGATAAAATCATCACTCCGACCGATATTATTTTCTATATAAATCTCGCGCTCGTATTTTGCGTAATTGCGGAAACGACGGTGTTCGTCGTGCTCTGCCGCAAGACGGCATGCGCCGACCTCGCGGGGTATATTGCGGTTGCGCTGTTCGGGTTCGGGCTGGCGGCGTTCTTCGTGCAGTTGTTTATGTATGTGTACGGCGTCAAGTACGCCATGCACGCGGTGTGCGCCGCGCTTGCGATAATGTATTGCGGAATTTTTACGGGCGCGATTTATTGTATTCTGCTCGGCAGAAATTCGCACAAAGCGCTGTGCGTTACGTCGGGCATATTCGGGTTCGTACCGCCGATAGGCACGCTGTTCGCAATCGTGCTATCGTATAAAATCGAGCGCGACACGCCTATGAAGGAGCTTGTGTTCAACGGGTATGCGTATACCTACGCCGCGCTCGGCGCGTTTTGCAAGCGCAACGGCGCAAGGCTTGCGGATGCGGCGGGCGAGGAGGATTTCGAGCCGTTGAAGCGCAAGGCGGCGAAAAAGCGGTTGAAAACGCTCAAAAAACAGGCGCGCACGCCCGAGGGCAGGTACGAATACGCGGTCGCGCTTTTGCGGTACATGCCGCGCAAGCTCAAACGCGCGGTTTCCATGCTCAGGCGAGCCGCCGACGGCGGGCATGTGCCCGCGCTGTTTAATATCGGGTACTGCTACGAAACGGGCGCATACGTGAACAAAGACGCAAAGCGCGCGCGCGAATACTACAAGCGCGCCGCGACGGCGGGCGACGGCGACGCCGCTTTGCGGTTGTGCATTGTCGAGCTTACGGACGGCGACGCGACGGCGGGCGCGCGCATGCTGAGCGAGCGTGCCGAGGGCGGCGACGTTTACGCCGAATACAATCTCGCCGTGTGCCGCGAACGCGGTTTGGGCGTGGAGAAGGACGCGGCAAACGCCGTAGACGCGTACGTCAAGCTGGCGCGCGGCGGGCTGTTTATCGCGCAAAAGCGGCTTTTTGCGCTCGCCGCCGAGTGCGTCAACGCAAACAAGCGAAAGAGCGAAATTTTCAGTAGCGTCGTCGATTCCGATTTTTCGGGCACGGGCGCGTTCGAGCTGATGATTAAAGGGCTAATAGAGATTATGGAGCGTCGCGCCGCCGACGCCGCCGAGCAATTCGTAAACGCGGTTATGCGTCGCGGCAAGTGGGAGGGCGTGGCACGCTGTATAGTGGGCACGCTCTATACCGACAGCGGCGAAAAGGACGTCGACCGACTGAACGGCGTCGGGTACGTGCGTTCCGCCGTCGGCTTAACCCCCATTGCCGACGACATAATCGCGGCGATGCCGCGGAGCTTGTTAAAGCATGGCAAGCCCGATAAAAAGCGTTAGCGCGGTGAACGACGGCTTGCGCATTCTGTCAAAAACAGCGCGGAAATAGGCAGATTTGCGAATGAGTATTGACAATGCTATGCGGTTGGTTTATATTATTCGGGAAGTATAAATCGATAAGGAGCTAAGTATGTCAAGAATTGTTCTCAACGAAACGAGTTATCACGGCGCGGGCTGTATCGTCGAGATTGTCGGCGAGGCGACGCGGCGCGGACTCAAAAAAGCGTTCGTGTGCACCGACCCCGACCTCGTCAAATTCGGCGTGGCGCAAAAGGTGCTCGACGTGCTCGACGGCGCAAAGCTCGCGTATTCGCTTTACAGCGATATCAAAGCCAATCCCACGATAGAAAACGTGCAAAACGGCGTGGCGGCGTACAAGAAGAGCGGCGCGGATTATATTATAGCGATAGGCGGCGGCTCGTCCATGGACACCGCCAAGGCAATCGGCATTATTATCAATAATCCCGAGTTTGCCGACGTACGCTCGCTCGAAGGCGTCGCGCCCACGAAAAAGCCGTCCGTGCCGATTATTGCCGTGCCGACGACGGCGGGAACGGCGGCGGAGGTCACTATCAATTACGTGATAACCGACGTGGAGAAAAAGCGCAAGTTCGTATGCGTGGACGTGCACGATATTCCCGTGGTGGCGGTAGTGGACAGCGATATGATGAGCACCATGCCCAAGGGCTTGACCGCGGCGACGGGTATGGACGCGCTCACTCACGCAATCGAGGGATATACAACCAAGGGCGCGTGGGAAATGACGGATATGTTCCACTTAAAGGCTATCGAGATTATATCGCGGTCGCTGCGCGGCGCGGTGAACGGCGACAAGGCGGGCAGAGAGGGCATGGCGCTCGGTCAGTACGTGGCGGGCATGGGCTTTTCCAACGTGGGGCTCGGCATAGTGCATTCCATGGCGCATGCGCTCGGCGCGGTGTACGACACGCCGCACGGCGTCGCCAACGCCATACTGCTGCCTACCGTCATGGCGTACAACGCCGAGGCGACGGGCGAGAAGTACCGCGATATCGCCAAAGCGATGGGCGTGGTCGGCACGGAGAAAATGAGCCAAGCCGAGTACCGCAAAGCGGCTTGCGACGCGGTCGCCAAGCTCGGCAAGGACGTGGGCATTCCGCAAAGCCTCAAAGGCATAGTAAAGGACGAGGATATAGATTTCTTGGCGCAGTCGGCAATGGACGACGCCTGCCGTCCCGGCAATCCCAAAGACCCGACGAAAGAGGATATCGTCGCGCTGTACAAGTCGCTCCTGTAATCGAAATACGACGCGACAAAATTTCCGCGGTAAATAGCGAGTAAGAAATAATTTTCTTACTTATACAAAGTATAGCCCGTTGACTTCGCATGCGAAATCAACGGGCTATTTTTCAGTCGGCTGCTTCGGTCGTCGCCGCCGCTTCGGGCTGTGCGATATCGGGCAGGACGGACGGCTGCGGGCGGGCTTGCGCCGCCGTCGCCGCCGCTTTGACGTACGCCTCGGCGTTGAGGCTTATTACCATGACCGAAATTTCTATCAGCGGTACGGCGATGAAAAATCCGACGACTGCGTTGAATATTACAAAGTCGATTGCGACCAGCGCGCAGGTAACTGCGAATATTATGAGGTTGGACAGCCACAGCATGGCGACGTTTTTTATGTTGACTATTTCCTTGCACGCGACTTTTTTGAACCCGTGCACCATGTACGCCTCGAACAGCGCGACAACGCTACACAGGACAAAGGCGAGCAGTATGGATATAATTATGCTCGGCGTCCACAGCGTCGCGAGCCATACGGTCAACCACGTGACGGCAACCGTCAGCGTGCCGTCGGCGAGCGCGACGAGGAAATATTTCCACAGCGCGCGCTTGGCGATTTCTCTGCGCACGAGTAGCTTGGTCAACAGAAAGCCGCCGATTGCGCCTATGACAAGCCAAACGACAAGCACTATCGCGTACACGCTTATCACGGCGACGGCTTGCACGACCGCCTCCGTGATTTGCACGGCGTACTCCTCGCCGTTGGGTATGAGCGCGTGTATCGCGCCGTTGAACGTGTCAATCAGCCACGTTTCGCTCAGCATTACGTCAATCGCGGCGGACGGGTTGCTCCAATCGAGCGCCGCGCCCGCGCTCCACACGCTGTTGCCGAACGCCGAGAGATTGATTTCGACGCCGTTCGTCAGCTCGACGACGTTGTCGATTAGCTCGTTGACGGCGGAAATAACGCCGGGCACGAGTATGCTCAATCCGATTATAGCGCCGAGCGCAAGCACGCCGAGCGGCGTGAATATGTATTTCAGATTGACGAAATAGTTTTTTAAGCTTTTCAGTATCATTTGCCTGTCGCGCGAAAAGAATTTTATTATCTTTTGCATTATAACATTATATTTCGCAAAAGACAAGTCTAAGCGACGCGTTTTTCCGCGTCGGCTATGCGTGTCGCGCGGCGTTCGTTTTTTGTGAGCGCGAGCGGACGGCGCGGCGATTACGGCGTTTATCGGTCAGCGCGCGCCGTCGTTGGTTTTGTCGCGACGCCGCAAATCGGGATTGCTGTACAGCTTGCCGATATACGCGATTATCAGCCCGCCGTGCACCTGCGCGCGCGGAATGTTCACTCCGATTAGCGCGGACAGCTTTTCGGCGACGTCGAACGCCTGCGCCACGGCGTAGTTGATTTCTCGCATGACGGTTTTGGGCTTTACGCCGTGCCTACTGCCGACCGCGCCGTAAATTTCGGTTAGCTTGGCGTCGGGGTGTGCGGCGTAAACGGTCGCCGCCTCGGTCAGATACGCGCAGCCGTTGAGGTCGGCGCGCACGCCGCATTCCAGCACGATGCGCTCGACGGCGAGCAACGCGCGCTTGTTTTCGGCGGCTTTGCGGATTTTCGAATTTGTTGTATTAGAGGTTTCCATGGCGATATTTTAAAACGTATCGCCACGTTTTGCAACAAAAAACCGCGTTTTTCGCGCGGCTGTTTTTGTGCGTTTTCGATTGACCGTTCATAAGCGGCGCGGCATAAAATTTGCCGAATTACCGCCGCGGGAAAAATATCAGGAGCGTGCCGTGCTTGACCGAAATTTCGGCGCGCTTGCCGTCCGTCGTTTCGTTGGATACGCCTATGGGAAACTCGGGCGTCAGCTCGTAATCGTCGAGCGGGAATTTAAGACCTTTGAGCGTTACGCCCTCGGCGTTGCCGCCGAACGCGAACACGCTCACCGTGCCTACGGCGCATGCGGGCGGCGAGAACTTGCCGTCGGTAATAGCCGTCGCGACGCTGTGTTCGTCTATCAGATAACCCTGCGCGCCGAAAGCGTTGAGGTACGCCAGCACGCCGAAATTGGCGACGGTGTGGTCGAGCCGTCCGCCCGTGCCGCCGTAGATAACGAACGTGTCGCAGCCGCGCCGCAAGCCCGTTTTGACGGCGGCGAGCATGTCCGTGTCGTCCTTGTCGCGTTTCAGCTTGACGACGAACGCCTCGGTGTCCTCGGGCGGCGCGCTCGAATCGAAATCGCCGATTATTATATCGGGCTCGAAGCCCGCTTTTTTGGCGGACGCATACCCGCCGTCGGCGGCTATAACGAGTTGTTTGGCGGGTTTTATTTTGGGCGCGACGTACGTGCCCGCGCCGAAGATTATGCACGTTTTTTCCATGGCGATATTGTACCATTAAACCGCGCCGAAATCAAGCTTTTGTCTTGTGCGGCGCGCGCCGCCCGTGTTTTTCGGCGAAAATACGCAGCTATATTGAGTGCGGCGCAAATTTACCGCTGCGGGCAAGCAAGCTTATTTGTACGGAAACGCGTTCAATCGCGCTACGCGATAAGCGGCAATCGTAATTAACGGCGTACGTGCGCGTATAGTTCTTGACTTTTTCGCGCGAATGTAATATCATTTATATATGAAATCAGCCAAAAAATACCGTCCTAATTTTTTTGCCCCGCCCGAGCCGTGTTTCGAGTGGGTAAAGCGCGATTGTATCGTCGCGCCGCCCGTTTGGTGCAGCGTCGATTTGCGCGACGGCAATCAGGCGTTGATTGCGCCCATGGATTTGAACGAGAAGCTCGAATTTTTCAAGTATCTCGTCAAGCTCGGGTTCAAGCAAATCGAGGTGGGATTTCCCGCGGCGAGCGATACCGAGTACGCGTTTATGCGGCGGCTGATTGAGGACGGGCTTATCCCCGACGACGTTACCGTGCAGGTGCTCACGCAGTGCCGCGAGCACATTATAGAAAAAACGCTCAAAAGCTTGGACGGAATAAAGAGCAAGAACGCCATAGTGCATTTTTACAATTCCACGTCCAAGCCGCAGCGCGAGCAGGTTTTCAACGCGTCCAAGTCGAAAATAACAGATATTGCCGTCGCGGCGGCGAAAATGATTAAAGAGCGCGCGGCGGGCTATATGTACGAGTATTCGCCCGAATCGTTCACGGGCACAGAGCCCGAGTTTGCGCTCGAAGTGTGCAACGCCGTGGCGGACGTAATCGCGCCCACGCCCGAGCGCAAGCTCATAATCAACCTGCCCGTTACGGTGGAAACGTCCATGCCGCATATTTACGCGGCGCAGGTCGAATATATCAAAAAGCACTTGACCCGTTCCGATTCGATAATAATTTCCACGCACCCGCACAACGACCGCGGCACGGGCGTGGCGTGCGCGGAGGCGGCGCTGCTCGCGGGCGCGGAACGCGTCGAGGGCACGCTGTTCGGCAACGGCGAACGCACGGGCAACGTAGATATAATAACGCTCGCGCTCAACATGTATTCGCAGGGCGTAGACCCCGCGCTCGATTTTTCCGAGATTTACGAAACGGTGGAAACGTACGAGCGGCTTACGGGCATGAAGGTGCCGCCCCGCCAGCCGTACGCGGGCGCGTTGGTGTTTTCGGCGTTTTCGGGCTCGCATCAGGACGCAATCGCCAAGGGCGCGAAGTACCGCGAGGCGCACCCCGACGCGTGCTGGGATTTGCCGTATTTGCCGATTGACCCCGCCGATATAGGCAGGAGCTACGACGCGGACGTTATCCGCATAAATTCGCAGTCGGGCAAGGGCGGCGTGGCGTACATACTCGAACAGCGGTTCGGGTACGACGTGCCCAAAGCCATGCGCGAGGACATAGGCTATCTCGTTAAATCGGTGTCCGACAAGGGACACAGGGAATTGAAGCCCGACGAGGTGGCGGCGGTGTTCGAGCGCGAGTACGTCAACATTTCCGCGCCGATTGCTTTGGGCGGCTTTACGTTCGACAAGAGCGGCGACGAGATTCTTTTGTCGCTGCGGCTCAATACCGACGGCAAGGACAGCATAATCATCGGCAGCGGCAACGGGCAGTTCAATGCGGCGGTGTCCGCATTGAAGCGCGCGTACTCCGTCGACTTTACCACGGTTTTGTATTCCGAGCACGCGCTCGCGAGCGGGTCGAAATCGCTCGCCGCGGCGTACGTCGGACTGAGCGCGGGCGGCACGGCGCAGTTCGCCGTCGGCGTGGATAGCGATATTATGACCGCGTCGATAAAGGCGTTAATCGGCGCGCTCAATAAGCTTTTATCGGTCAAAAAATAGTCAATACTCTTTTTAAACAAGGAAATATATGGACAAGCAGAAAATCAGAAACGTAGCTATAATAGCGCACGTAGACCACGGCAAAACCTCGCTCGTCAACGAGCTGTTGAAGCAGGGCAACGTATTCCGCGACAACCAAACCGTGGTTGACCGCGTAATGGACTCCAACGCGCTCGAACGCGAACGCGGTATTACCATACTTTCCAAAAACGCGTCGTGCATGTACGACGGGTTCAAGATTAACATAGTAGACACGCCCGGACACGCCGATTTCGGCGGCGAGGTGGAGCGCGTGCTCAAAATGGTAGACGGCGCGCTACTCGTTGTGGACGCGTTCGAAGGACCTATGCCGCAAACACGGTTCGTGCTCGAACGCGCGCTCGCGCTCGGACTGAAAATAATAGTGGTCGTCAACAAGACCGACCGTCCCGACGCGCGGCTCAAAGAGGTCGTGGACGAAATCTTGGAGCTGTTCCTCGACCTCGACGCGAGCGAAGAACAGCTCAACAGCCCGTTCGTGTTCGCGTCGGCGCGTAACGGCACTGCCTCGCGCTCGGTCAACGAGAGCGGCAGGAGCATGCAGCCGTTGTTCCAAACTATCATCGAGCATATAACGCCGCCCGCGGGCGCGCCCGACGCGCCGTTCAAAATGCTGGTGTCGTCCGCCGAGCACAACGATTACGTCGGCAAGCTCGCCGTCGGCAAGGTGGGGAGCGGCTCGGTCAAGGTGGGCGACAGCGTTGTGCTCACCAACTACCACGATGCGACCAAATCGGTCAAGAGCAAGGTGGTAAGCATTTTCACGTACGAGGGCATAAAGCGCGTGCCTGCGGACAGCGCGTCGGTGGGCGATATTATTTGCGTGTCGGGCATCGAGGGCGTGGGTATCGGCGACACGGTGTGCGCCGAGGCGGACGTCGCGCCTATCGAGTTCGTCAAAATCGCCGAGCCGTCCGTGGAAATGACGTTCATGGTAAACGATTCGCCGCTCGCGGGCAAAGAGGGCAAGTTTGTGACGAGCCGTCATATTCGCGACCGCTTGTATAAAGAGGCGGTCAAGGATTTGTCGCTGCGCGTTGCGGACGGCGCGACCGCCGACAGCTTTATCGTTTGCGGCAGGGGCGAAATGCACCTTTCCATACTGATTGAGACCATGCGCAGAGACGGGTACGAGTTTGCCGTCAGTATGCCCAAGGTGCTTATCAAGACAATCGACGGCGTCAAGAGCGAGCCGATAGACCGCGTGTTTATCGACGTGCCCGAGGCGTGCGTCGGCACGGTTATGAGCAAAATGGGCACGCGTAAAGGCGAGCTTGTGGACATGACGCCGCACGGCAGCCGTATAAGAATGAATTTCAAGGTGCCCGCGCGCGGCATGTTCGGATACCAAAGCGAGCTGCTCACCGATACCAAGGGCGAGGGCGTAATGTCTAGCGTGTTCGACGGGTACGAGCCGTACAAGGGCGAGATTAACCGTCGCGATTTCGGCTCGCTCGTGGCGCACGAGCAGGGCGACAGCATTGTTTACGGGTTGTTCAACGCGCAGGAGCGCGGCACGCTGTTTATCGGCGCGGGCGTGCCCGTGTACGCGGGCATGGTCGTGGGGCTCAACCCGCGCGGCGACGATATCGTCGTCAACGTGTGCAAGCGCAAGCACCTCACAAATACGCGCAGTTCGGGCAGCGACGACGCTTTAAAGCTGGTTACGCCCATGCGCATGACCTTGGAGGATTGCATAGAGTTCTTGGCAGACGACGAAATTTTGGAGGTCACGCCCAAGAGCCTGAGAATACGCAAGCGCATTCTCGACGCTACGGAGCGAATGAGGGAGCGGGCTAAAATCTTGGGGCTCGGCAAGCACGCGCTTTGAGCGAATATGTTTATGCGGTTACGCGCTTCGTGCAGCGGTAGACGGCTCGGTCGTTTACGTGGGCGCATGAACGGCAAAACACTGAATCACGCGGCACTGCAAACGCCTAGCCTACGGCTTACGTTTTAATCGGAGTTATATGGCACTTGCTAACAAATTGGGAATAACGACGTCGGCGGAGCTTGCCGATGCGGAGGAGCGAATCAGCAAGCGTAAAGCGCGCGAGCTGTTCGACGGCGGCATGATTGGTTCGGTCGAGGTCGGCACTTTCGCGGGGCTTGCGCGCGTGCACGAGTATTTGTTCGGCGAGCTGTACGACTTTGCGGGCAAGGTGCGCACGGTAAATATTTCAAAGGGTAATTTCAGGTTTGCGTCGGTCGCGTATCTTACAGCCGCGCTCGACGCGATAGACAAAATGCCGCATGGCACGTTTGACGAGATAGTTGAAAAATACGTGGAAATGAATGTGGCGCACCCGTTCCGCGAGGGCAACGGCAGGGCGATGCGTATATGGCTTGATTTAATGCTGCGCAATGCGCTCGGGAAAGCAGTCGATTGGAGCAGGGTGGACAAAACCGATTATCTGCCGGCTATGGAGCGAAGCCCCGTCAAGGATTTGGAAATCAAGGCGTTGTTGTTTTCCGCTTTGACCGACGATATCGATAGCCGAGAAACGTATATGAAGGGCATGGACGCCAGCTACGATTACGAGGGGTATTCGACTTACAAAACCTCGGACGTATGATAAAAATAACAACCCGATAAGGAGATAATTATGGCACAGACAATACTAGTCGTCGATTTCGGCGGACAGTACAATCAGTTGATAGCAAGACGCGTGCGCGAGGCTAACGTTTATTGCGAGCTTATTCCCTATACCAAGGTGGAGGAAAAAATCGCCGAGACTCAGCCTATCGGGCTTATTTTTACGGGCGGACCCGCGTCCGTTACCGAGCCCGACGCGCCGCGCATAAGCGAGCGCGTGTTCGAGTCGGGCATACCCATTCTCGGCATTTGCTACGGCTGTCAGCTCATGGCGGACACGCTCAAAGGCGGCGTGGGCGAAGGCCCGCGCGAGTACGGCAGGCGCGTGCTCGAAGTGACCGCGAAAAAGTCCGCGCTGTTCGACGGCGTCAGCAAGAAATCAAATTGCTGGATGAGCCATACTTATTATATAGAAAAATTGCCCGCGGGCTTCGTCGTTTCGGCGACGACCGAGACCTGCCCCGTTGCGGCTATCGAGAACGCCGCGGCAAAGCTGTACGGCGTGCAGTTCCACCCCGAGGTTATGCACACCGACGAAGGGTTCAAAATGCTGCAAAACTTCCTCTACAAGGTGTGCGGCGCAAAGGGCGATTGGACGATGAGCGGGTTTGTCGAGCGGTCGGTCGCCGAGCTTAAAGCCAAAATCGGCGATAAAAAAGTGGTGGTCGCGCTGTCGGGTGGCGTCGATTCGGCGGTTGCCGCCGCGCTCGCGCACCGCGCGTGCCCCAACCTCGTTTGCGTGTTCGTCGACCACGGGCTGCTGCGCAAGGGCGAGGCGCAGGAGGTGGATAGCGTGTTCCGCGTCGAGCAGGGCATGAACCTCATTACCGTCGACGCGTCGGCGAAATTCCTCGGCGCGCTCGCGGGCGTTACCGAGCCCGAGCGTAAGCGCAAAATCATCGGCGAGCAGTTTATTCGCGCGTTCGAGGTGGCAGCGGAAAAGCTGGGCGATTGCGATTATCTCGTTCAGGGCACGATATACCCCGACGTTATCGAAAGCGGGTTTAATCATTCCGCCAAAATCAAGAGCCACCACAACGTGGGCGGCTTGCCCGCCGTCATGGATTTCAAGGAAATCGTCGAGCCGCTGCGCAGCTTGTTTAAGGACGAGGTGCGAAGGCTGGGCTTCGAGCTCGGGCTGCCGGAGCATATAGTCATGCGCCAGCCGTTCCCGGGACCGGGGCTTGCCATTCGCGTCATCGGCGAAGTGACCGAGGATAAGCTCGCGATACTGCGCGAGGCCGATTATATTTTCCGCGACGAGATAGCCAAGCACGGCTTGGACAAGGAAATTTGGCAATACTTTGCCGCGCTTACCGATATCCGTACCGTCGGCGTCATGGGCGACGAGCGCACCTACGACTACACCGTCGGCTTGCGCGCCGTGACGAGCGTGGACGGCATGACCGCCGATTGGGCGCGAATCCCCTACGACGTCCTGCAAAGCATATCCGACCGTATCGTCAACGAGGTAAAGCACGTCAACCGCGTGGTGTATGACGTAACCAGTAAGCCGCCCGCAACTATCGAATGGGAATAATTTTGAGCGCGTATCCGCGTCGCAATACGGACTGCGTGCTCCTCGGCGCTCGGTCA
>CAJTNI010000031.1:0-18005 GCA_910577945.1 uncultured Christensenella sp.
CAGTCTTGAAGATAGCCCAAACGGATATTATTTGACAGTTGTTTTAAACGGTTCTGATGAGATAATAGGTTCTGCTTGTATTTTCCCTGACGAAAAAAAGGAAATATTTGATATAGGATATTGCGTTCATAAGGACTATTGGGGGAAAAGATTTGGTTCTGAACTATTGGCTTTAATCGTTACTTTAATACGCAATAATGGCGGCGTTGAGATAACTGCGGAAGTTGCGCAAGATAATATTGCATCGAATAGATTGCTTGCGAATAACGGCTTTAAGATAAAAAAGGAATCGCGATTTAAAAAATATAAAATGAGTATCTGTTTCAATAGTTACATTTATACTTTTAGTTGCGCTAATCAAACTTGAATTAAATTTCGATTTGTCTTTCTGAATAGTTTTTAGTAAAAAGCTCTCGAACGATATGTTCGAGAGCTTTTGTCCTCGCTTGAAAGTATAACTCTTAAAAATTTAGTATTTAATTCCAAATGAGAAGTGCGCTTTTGACCTATGCTTTTTGTTTATCGGCATGCTATAAATCCCGCGACGCCGTTGTCGAAAAAGTATTTCGTTTTCGGGCGTTTAAGCTTAACGATTTTGGCGGGGTTTTCGATATATAGGGCGCGGCAATTATAATGCTTATCGCCGTATTCGATAAGCGATTGCGTCGCGAAGGCTGTTTTTCGTCCCTCGGTCAATCAAATTGCCCGTGGGTTTTTCGTAAATTCTTTTACGTAGCGATAAAAGGTGGTGGGGCGCATGGCGGTCAGGCTCAGCGCTTCGGCGTAGCCGATTTGCTTGGACAAGTACAAATCGGCTATGCTTTTAAAGTCGGGCGGCAGCTGTATTCGCGGTCTGCCGAACTTGACGCCCTTTTCGAGCGCGAGCTTTATGCCTTCGGCTTGGCGATGGCGGATGTTTTCGCGTTCGTTTTCGGCTACGAAAGACAGTAATTGCAGCACGATATCGGAAATGAATTTGCCGATGAGGTTGTTTTCCGAGCAGCGCGTGTCGAGCAGCGGTATATCGAGCACGAATATATCGGCATGAATGATTTTCGTTATGCGTCCCCATTCCTCTATCACGGCGTCGTAATTGCGCCCCAATCGGTCTATGGATTTTATAATAAGCAAATCACCCGCGCGGATTGTTCGCAAAAGCTTTTTATAGCTTGTGCGCTCGAAATCCTTGCCGCTTTGCTTGTCGCAGTAAATTTTGTCTATGGCGACGCCGCAGTCGGCAAAAGCGGCGAGCTGACGTTCGAGGTTTTGGTCTTTTGACGAAACGCGCGCGTAAGCGTAGCAACTCATATTTTATCTCCCGTGATTTTATCGTAGCTTAATTATATAAAAAAGATTAAGCGTGCGCAAATAAAAAAAACCACCAAAATCTATACGATTTGGTGATAACGTCTGTCATTCCCGATTTGCTGAAATTTACGGCGATTTGCGCCATAATCGACAAGTTTTTGACTTGAAAACAGTATATCACACTCCTTTTTGCCTGTCAATACCTTTTTTAAAAAAGTATAGGTTATGGCAAATACTTACACAGGGAAGATTATGAGCCGAAAACCCTTATTTACACGCGCGTTCGCATACGGGGTAATTTCATCGCAGGTTGTTCGATTGAGGTAGCGGTTTCGCATTAAGCGGATTTCAAGTCAATAGGCGTACGGCAAAAGCGGCGTTTTGTCGCGTTTTTCTTTTTTATAAGGATATCGAATAGATATCGAAAATCGTAATCAAAAATCATAGGGAGGACGTGATGAAAAGATTTAAAAGTACGGTCTGCATTGTCGTCGCATTGATTATGGCAATGTGCTGCCTTAACGGTTGCGGCGACGACGGTGCGGGCGAAAACCCGAACGGCAAGGCGTCGTACACGGTGACGTTCGACGTCGGCGCGGAGGCGACGTCGGCGGGCGTTTCCGCGCCCGCAAAGCAGGTCGTCAAGGCGGGCGGCACTGCCGTCGAGCCCGTTACGGACTATTGGGCGGGGCACGTGCTCGTCGGCTGGTACAACGCCGACGCGCAGTGGAATTTTTCCGAAAATGCGGTTAACTCGGACTTGACGCTTACCGCGCATTGGGGCAACGAGGTTACGGCGGACGTGGCGGCAAAGTACGAATCGGAGCTCGATTGGGGCGAGGTCGGGCACTTGTATGTGCATTATCTTCGCGGCGCGGACAGCATCGGCGAGCACGGCACTGTAAACGACGCGCCCGCGCCCGACTATTCCGAGCCCATAAGCTCCGCCGTCTACGGCGATTGGGGGCTTTGGGTGTGGGAATATCTGCCGACGAACAGCGAGGGCAGAACGTTTTTCCCCATGAAGCTCGACGAGAGCGGCGCGGTTTACGATATCGACTTAACCGCCGAGTACGACGATGCGGGGTGGGATTCCGAGACCAAAACGCACAAAAGCCTGCCCGCGGCGTACGACAAGGCGACGCAGCTCGGCATTCAGTTCTTTTCGCAGGACAGCCGCGTAAACGGCAGCGGATTTTGGGTTAACGACGGCGGCAATATTTACGTAAGCCTCGCCGACGCGGCGCGCGAAAAGGGCGATTATCATTGGTTTGTGCGTCAGGGCGAGACGCAGCGCGGTTCGGCTAAGTTCGAATCGGCGGTGGTGGACGACCCGTACGACGGATTGGAGCCGGGGTCGGCGGTCAGCACGTACGACGTTGTTTCCAACAAGGGCAACAACGACGTGTACGTGCAGCAGCCCGTGGCGAAGGGCTGGGAGGACAATTCGGTCGGCTACCAGATATTCGTGGCGAGCTTTGCGGACAGCGATGGCGACGGCATGGGCGATTTGCAGGGCATAATCGGCAAGCTCGATTACCTTGACGAGCTGGGCATCGACACGCTGTGGCTCACGCCGTTCCAGCAAAGCAACAGCTATCACGGCTACGACATTAAGGATTATTTCACGGTAGACCCCAGATTCGGCACGCTCGACGACTACCGCGAGCTGTTGTTCGAGGCGCACAAGCGCGGCATGAAGGTGCTTATGGATTTCGTGCTCAACCACACCGCCACGAGCAATCCGTGGTTTGAAAAGTCGCAAAAGCTGGTCAAGGAAACCGTCAAAATGCCCGACGGCACGATGAAGGTTATCGACTATCGCAATTTCTACACCTGGCAGAACGAGGACAACGTGCCCAAGTCGGGCAACGCCGCCAAGCAGTGGTTCAAGGACAGCAACGGCTACTACTATTACAGCAGCTTCAACTCCGATATGCCCGAGCTCAATTTCGACTATCAGGCGACGCGCGACGCGATTTTGCAGGTGGCGCTGTATTGGATGAGCTTCGGGCTCGACGGGTTCAGGCTGGACGCGGTAAAGCACATTTACATGGCGAACGAGAACCCCAACCATTCGAGCCAGATAGTGACGGACGTTTCCGCCGACGGCGATTATTCTTTCGACGTCAAAAAGAACGCGCATTTCTTCATGGAGTTCAACGCCAAGCTGAAAGCCAGCTACCCCGAGGCGATACTCGTCGGCGAGAATTTCAACGGCGACCCCATCAAGATTGCGGGGCTGTACGGCGGGCTCGATTCGCAGTTCAACTTTAATTGGTACTACGATTCGACGGGCAGTCTCGGCACGATAGCGCAAAACGACGAATATAAAACGCATTATCAATACGCGGCGAAGATAATGAACCAATACGCGGCGGCGCAGTTCGATTACGGAATGTATCGCACCGACTATATCGACGGCATATTCACGAGCAACCACGACGTGCAGCGCGCCCGCGACAGAGTGCTCAACCATTGGAGCGATGCGGACAACGATTGGATAGGCGCGGGCGCAACTACGCAAGCGGACGTCGAGCTGTCGTACGAGCTCGCCAAGCTGTGGGCGGGCATGTGCATGACCGTGCCCGGCATGACCTGGATTTACAACGGCGACGAGCTGGGCATGTTCGGCAGCAAAACGCCCAACGCCGCGGGCGAGGGCTCGGGGCACGAGGACAGGTGGCTGCGCCAAGCCATGAAGTGGACGAAGACGTTCGACGACGACGCGGCGAATTGCAGCTACGATATAGGCTTTAACAATTACAAAATGACCTGGGATAAGTTCAACGCGGAGCTGGACGGCGTAAAGGAGCAAAAGCTCGACGAGCGGTCTATTTACAACGCGTACAAGTCGCTCATCGCGCTGCGCAAGCAGTATCGGGCGTTCAGCCGCGGCAAGGTTACAAACACGACGGTCGCGTTCAGCGAGGACCAAAACGCGCAGACGGGCGAAATAACGGTGCGCGGCACGAAGGTTATTTCTTACCGCCTGTCGGACGGCGTAAACACGTTCGACGTGTACGTCAACGCGTGCACTGCGCCCGCGACCTGCGGCAGAAGCGGCAAGTACGAGATAGGCGGAGAGCTTGTATACAGCACGAGCGGACAGGGCTTCGACGGCGACGTGCTGCCCGCGCTCACGCTGGCTATATATAAGGTAACGGAGGCGGCATAATGAATAAAGCGAGTAAGTTTTTGACTTTGGCGTTGGCGTGCACGCTCGCCGCGGGCGCGGTAGCGGTATCGGCGGCGGCGGAAACGTCCGCCGCGCCGCAGGACGACGCCGTGAAGGTTTATCTCGTGCCGGGCAGCTACAAGGACGCGAGAACGGGCGAAACGGTGTGCCACGCCGTAGACGGCGCGACCAAGCTCACCGACGCACAGTGCGAGGAAATACACACGCCCAACGCGTATCTGTTTACGGGTGGAACGGGCGACGCCTTGCCCGCGCCGTCCACTACGCGCGAGGGATACGCCTTTAACGGGTGGTGGAGCATAGACGGCGCGACGGTTGCGTATCACGACGTGCTGCCCGCGGTTACGCAAACGACGTATTACTACGCCGATTGGCGCGCCGCGCTGTCGCAGCCCATGGACCCCGTAAACCCGCCCGACGAGCAAGCCGAGCAAATGGAATACTATCTGGAAATTACGCGCAAAGCCACGGGCGAAAAGGAGCGCGTGCCGCTGTACGTTGCGGCGACCGACGTGCCCAACGCCGAGCAGTTCGGATACGGCGGACCGGTGCAGCTTTATAACGAGTGGTTCTTGTTGGAGCCGGGTGACGATTTTCAAGTGTACGTATCGCGCATTTACAGCAAAAAACCCACGCCCGCGCCGCAAAAGATTAAAGGACAATCGTATGCCAAGCTCGAAGAGAACGGCGTCAACAAAACCTTCGATTGGCTGCATTGCAAGACCGACGACGACCGCTACAACGATGCGTGGCCGTTCAACAGGTACGACGACGATTTTTCGCCCGCTTACGGATATGTGGGCGAGAGGGCGACGGAGGCGCACCATTTCCGAATTTACATCAAGTTCTACGACAGCGGCGACGTTATGACCATGTATATGGAAAACAAGGACTGACTACGACGCGCTTTTCCGCGCAAAATTCAAGCTTAACAAATTTAATACGGGAGGAACTGTATGAAGAAAAAAAACCTTGTGGCGACGCTTGCTGTAATAGCGTGCGCCACGTCCATGGGCGCGGCGCTTGTCGCATGCGACAACGCCGACGACCCGCAAAACCCTCAGTCGTATACGATAGTATTCGATACCAACGGCGGCTCGATAGTATCCGAGCAGGGCGTTACGGGCGGCGACAAGATAATCGAGCCGGGCGACCCTACGAAATTCGGCTACGAATTCGACGGCTGGTATACGGACGAGGAATGCACCCAGATTTGGACGTTCGAGACGGACACCGTCACGGGCAATCTCACGCTTTACGCCAAGTGGAAGGATAAGAGCGCGACCGCGAATACGTATTTCGATTTCGGCTTGTCGAACGGCGCGTACTCGATAAAGGTCAAGACGGGGCAGACCTTGCCCGCGGACGTCATACTGCCGTCCGAGTACGAGGGCAAGCCCGTAACGGCTATCGCCGACGGCGCGTTCGAGGGACAGACCGCGCTCAAAAGCGTCAAGATACCGAGCAGCGTCAAGTCAATCGGCGCGCGCGCATTTCGCAACTGTGCAAGCCTCGAAACCGTGCTCGGCGCGGACAACGTAGAGAGCATAGGCGGCACGGCGTTCGGCGGCACTAAGTACGACGACACGCTGCAAAGCGGCGCGACGTACATAGGCAAAACGCTGTACAAGTACACGGGCGCGGGCGCGGAGCTCGCCGTCAGGGACGGCACGGTCGGCATAGCGGTAAGCGCGGCGCAGGACAATACGAGCCTGACCAAGCTCACGCTGCCGTCCACGCTCAAAATCATCGGCAACTACGCGTTCGGCACGAGCGGCGACAAGAGCGGCATGGGCATAACCGAGCTCGTAATTCCCGACGGCGTGGAGAGCATCGGCGACAACGCGTTCCGCAACGCAAAGAGCCTTGCGAAGCTCGTCGTGGGCAAGGGCGTAAAGAGCATCGGCGCGAACGCGTTTTGCGGCGCGGCGATAACCGATTTGAGCTACGGCGCGAATGCCGAAATCAAGGACAATTCGTTCGCGGAGGTTGCCGCGGACGCGAAAATCACGATAGGCGACGCCGTCAAGGAGTTCCCCGCGGGCATTGTCGGCAAGTACGCGAGCCTTACGGAAGTCACGCTCGGCGCGGGCGTAACTCAGCTTCCCGCGAACGCGTTCAACGGTCAAGCCAAGCTCGCAAAGCTTACGGTAAACGGCGCGCTTACGGCGATTGGCGCGAGCGCGCTGCAAGGCACTGCCATAACCGAGTTTACGGTGGGCAAGACAGTAGCGTCTATCGGCGCAACCGCGTTTAAGGACTGCGCCGCGCTCAAAAAGGTGACGTACGACGCGAAAAGCGCAACCGCGCCCGCGACGAGCGCTTTTGCGGGCTGCGCGGCGTTGAAAACCGTCGTCGTCGGCGATAATGCGGAAGCTATTCCCGACAGCCTGTTTGCGGGCGTCGCGCTCACGTCGCTGACGCTCGGCGACAATGTGGCGGTCATCGGCGCGGACGCGTTCCGCGGCGCGGCGATTACCTCGGTCGCAATCGGCGAAAAGGTGACGGAAATCGGCGCGGACGCGTTCGGCGACAACGACGCGCTCGCGACCGTCGCATTCAACGCGATTGCGGCGCAAAACAAATCGGATTGCACGCTGTTCCCCAACGCCGCGTCGCTTACAATCGGCGCGAAAGTAACCGAAATTCCCGCGTATATGGCAAATGGCAATACCGCGCTTACGGCGTTGACGCTGCCTGCGACCGTTACCGATATAGGCTCGCACGCGTTCGACGGCTGCACCGCGCTCGCCACAATCAACGGGTTCGACAACGTGAAGAATATCGGCGCGGACGCGCTCAAAGACACGCCCTATCTCGCCGCATACCTGCAAGCGGACGGCGTGGTGTATCTCGGCTCTATCCTGTACGCGTACAACGGCGACATGCCGCAAAATTACACGCTCGAAGTAAAGGCGGGCACTACGACTATTGCCGAGGGCGCGCTTGCGGGGCAAAACAACCTCGTCGCGGTCAAGCTGCCCGACAGCGTGGTCGAAATCGGCGCGCGAGCGTTTAAGGATTGCAAATCGCTCAAAGGCACGGTAGACCTAAGCAGCGTAATTAAGGTTGGCGACGAGGCGTTCAGCGGCGACGACGCTATCGAGAAGTTCGCCATGAACGGCAAGCTCGAAGAGGTGGGCGCGCATGCGTTCGACGGCTGCAAAATTGCCGAAATCGCGCTCGTCATGCCCGAGACCGCAAAATCGCTCGGCGAGTACGCGTTTTACGATTGCTACGGGCTTAAATCCATCGATATCAAGGGCGGCATAACCGAAATCCCCGCGTATTGCTTCTACATAAAATTAGACTTTGACGACGATAGAACGCTCGGCATGGTAAAATCCATTAAGCTTGCGCCGAGCGTAGAGCGCGTGCGCGATTATTGGGTGGGTATGAACAGCGTCGAGCACCTCGAAATTCCCGGCGTCAAATACATCGGCAAGAACGCTTTGGCGTATTACAATTACGATTTCGACGTCGAGCAATTTTTGGAAATCCCCGACGGCGCGTTCCTGCATTGGGGCGCATGCGAGCGGTTTATCGTCAACGAAAATTGCACGATTTTGGGCGCGTGCTTTAAAGGCTCTACCAGAAAATCGAACCTTAAATACGTGGAAATCAAGAGTCGGCACATCACCGAAATCGCAAGCAACATGTTTGCCGGACAGTCTACTTTGACAAAAGTCGTTTTGCCCGACAGTATAACCTCGTTCGGTTCGCGCGCGTTTTTGGATTGCACCAACGCAGTAATTTACGGCGGGCTTACGAGCAACGTCAAGTCAATCGGCGAAATGGCGTTTTGCAACGTGCGCGGGTTCGGAACGCCCGTCGACTTATCGGGCGTCACCTCGTTCGGCAACAGCGCGTTCGACAACAGCCGTCTCAGCGGAGAAATCGTGCTCAATGCGGAATTGGAACGGGTAAATCAATACTGCTTCCAAAACACGAACATAACCAAGATTACGGTGAGCGGCGACTTTACCTCGTTCTGGGACACGGGCTGCTTCGGCAGCTGCACAAGCTTGCGCGAGGTCGAGCTTAAAGAGGGCGTTACCAAGATGTACGCGAAGCAGTTCGACAGCTTGTGGAACGGCATAGCGACGCTTGTGCTGCCCTCTACTATAACCGAAATCCCCGCAGGCTCGGCGACGAAGTTCAAGGCGGTTAAGCTTAATTCGTACGTCGCGCCCACTACGCTTGCGCTGTCGCAAACGGCAAGCCAAAGCGCGTTTAGCAAAACCGCGTACTTCATATGCAAGGACGCCGCGACGCTTGCGCAATACGCGGCGGACGGCTCGGTATGGAAAGCAGCGGCGGGCGCGGATTGGGAGACGGTGTGGCAGCCGCAGTTCTCGGTCGGCGACGCTTCGGGGTGGTTGCTCAAAGACGGCGCATTGGTATTGTATTTCGGCGACAGGGCGAATATAATGATACCGCAGGCGCTTACGGAAATGCCCGCGCTTTCCTCGCTGCTCGGCACGTCGGCAGGGGCGCTTTCCGAGGTCACGTTTACGGTCGATGCCGGCAATACCCTGTTCAAGGTGAAGGACGGCGCGCTTATGAACGCCGACGAAACAATCGTGTACGCGTTTAACACCGCGAGCGATATAGCGTCGTTCTCGTCGGAAACGGTCGCAGAGGTCAAGCCCTATGCGTTTGCATACGCGAGAAATCTCAAAACCGTAAACCTGCCCGCATTGGTAACGCTCGGCGAGTACGCGTTTGCCGGCTCGGGCTTGACGAGCATATCGTTGAACGTGAACGTTTCGTCCAACGCGTTTATCGACTGCGCGTCGCTCGAAACCGTGGAGCTCGGCGCGAGCTGCACGCAAATCGCAGGATACGCCTTCGCGTACTCGGGCGTCAAATCTATAACTATGGCGGCTGTGCAAAGCATAGGCGAGTACGCGTTTACCTGCTGTATGGAATATAAGAACGTCGTCCTGCCCGAAACGTGCGAAATAATCGGCGGATACGCCTTCGACAATGCGGGCGTGGAGACCGTCAACCTCGAACACGTTAAAAAGGTGTACGTATATGCCTTCCAGCGCACTCCGTTAAAATCCGTATCGCTCGATTCGGCGACGGAAATCCGCAGTCAGGCGTTTTATGATTGCAAATCGCTCGCGACGGTAAGAATAGGCGCGACTTGCACAAGCATAGCCTCCAAAGCGTTTTTGAATATCAACGCGAACGCGACGGTTATTTTCGAGGCTGAAACGCCGCCGTCCGTAACGACCCCGTTCGGAAGCTATTTGGAAGCGGCGGGAATCAAGGTGCTCGTGCCTTATTCCGCGCGCGACGCGTACTTGAATAATGCGAGCTACGACAATTATCGCGTGCAAGCCAACCCCGAAACCGTCGAGAATACGGTCAAAATAGACGATTGGTACTTGACGGCGGACGGCGCTTTCGTCGCGTACGTGGGCGACCGCTCGAATATATCTATACCCAAAGAGCTCAAATCGGGCTTGACCGATATTTCGTTGGTTGCGGGCAGAGCGGCGGCGTCGTATAAGAACGTAGTAATTTCCGTCGCCGCCGACAGTACGACGTTCAAGCTGCAAAACGGCATGCTTACGAGCTACGACGGCAAAACGGCGTATGCCGTAACGGCAGACGCGGCGGCGCAGCTCGTGCTCGACGGTGTGGAGGAGGTTTTGCCGTTTGCGTTCTACGCCAACAAATCGATAATGTCGGTCGCTATGCCCGACGCTGTGACAATCGGCAAAAAAGCGTTTTATAACAGCAACGTAATCGCGGTCAACATAGGCGCAAATTGCACGTCTGTCGGCGAGTACGCGTTGAGCAACGAAGCTGCGAAAATGTACGTGACGCTTTCGGCGACTACGCCGCCGACCGTGCTCGACGGGACCTTCGTGGGCTCGACCAAATTCGCGGGCAAGATATTCGTGCCGCAAGAGGCTATGGATACGTACAAAACCGCGCCCGTGTGGAGCACGTTTGCCGCCAACATGTACGTCAAGCCCGAGCAAGACCGTCAAATAGTGCAGCTTGGGAATTGGCTCATGTGGAACGACGGCGAGTTCATCGACTATACGGGCGAGTTCACGTTCGACGGTACCGAGGTGTTGACGCTTCCCAAAGAGCTTACTACGTTGCCCGATTCGCTCGCAGTTAGCATATTCAAGCTTACTGCGACGAATGCAAATCAAACGAAGGTCTCGTTTGCCGTCGAGGAGGGCAACGTCGCGTTCAAAATCAAAGACGGCGTGCTGATGAGCACCGACGAAAAGACGGTGTACGGCTGCAACCGCGCGGAGGTCAAGGGCAAGAGCCTGACGCTTGCGGCGGAAACGATTATGGGATACGCATTTTATTCCGCGGAAATAACGAGCGTCGAGCTGCCCAACGCAGTCACGATAGGCGACAGGGCGTTCTACAAAATCCCGACGCTTACTTCCGTCAAAATCGGCGATAAGTGCACTACCTTCGGCACATACGTGTTTAACGGCTGCAATGCGACGATGACGTTTACCATAGAGACGGAAACGCCGCCTACGATTGGTATGTCCACGTTCGGCACGGCGACCGCCTTCAAGGGCAAAATATACGTGCCGACGGCGAGCGTAGACGCCTACAAGGTCGCCAAAAATTGGAAGACCTACGCCAAGGTCATAGAGGCAAACCCCGCCGCCGAGTAAGCGGCAGCGCCGCAAAAGCCGAATAACGGCAATGCGGAAAATCCCACGACCGAATCGCAGCTCCGCAGCTTTGCGGCGACAGCCCTCACATTCGCATCACGCCGTCGCCGTATCGCAGCGGAGCTGTATTCATTTTCCCTCATTTTATACCTTGCTTATCGCGTCGTTCGCCGCAGGGCGATTCGAGGCTGGGCGCGGCGTTCGGGTGTTCGGCCGCCGCGCCGTAAGCGGGGAATTATCGCGAGGGTAGTCGAAAATGACGGCGCGGCGAGCGACTGTTCGACGCTAAAATCATTATATAAACGCGGATGCGGGCGCTGTCGAGCGTAAAAAGCGTTTCGACGGGCGCGTGCGTCCGCGTTTTAATTAATAGATTTATTTGCAAATAGCTATTGACAATCGTGTAAATAGGGTGTATACTGTACGTATTCTCGGAAACAAGGTTTAGGCATAAAGAGGGAAATGGAGCGAGTGCGTCGTTTTAGAGCGCTTATATACGCGGCGATTGCTTTTGCGGTGTTGTTATGCACCGCGCTTTTCTCGTTGTCCTTTGCCAAGTGGGACGTGGTCGGCGCGGCGGCGTCTACCGCGACCTCGAACGGCTCGATAGGACGTTTTTACGTTGACTATCCGCAGCCCGTAACGGAGAGCGCAACGCCTCCGCAGCTCGCCGACGATATCGACGACTCCGAGTCTGATTCCATTGTTTTGCAGTTTAAGACGAGCGTTACGGACGCGACGCCGATTACCGTAAAGTTTCTGTTTACGGGCGCTTCCGCCAACCTGTTCGCGCATATTTGGTGCGACGACAAATCGCTCGAGTTCAACGGCACGGGCTGGGGGGATTTGTTGTTGAGCGACGGCGGCGCGTACAAAAAAGCGACCATGCGCGAGGAAACAAAGAAAATCGCGTGGTCGCAGCTCACGGGCTTTATTATAGCAAACGGCAGCGCGCAGACGGGCAACAACGATATTCAAAACAAGCTGCCGTCGTTGCGCGACAACTACATATATACGATACCTCTTACGCAGTCGGGCACCGCGTTGGTCGTCGGCAGCGTGTCGGCTGCCGAATATTCGGCGGGCGGCGTTGCGGAGCCCGAAATAAAGTACGGCGAGGCGAGCAAAACGGTGCGGCACGTCAAGGCGAACGGCACGAGCGTGTACAAAAACTACGTGTGCGTGTCGCGCGAGTACGAATACGCCGCCGACGGTACGCTCGCCGAGGCCTCGGGCACGCCGACCTCGGCATTCGTCGAGTTTTCGGTATCGGGCGCGGATTTGAGCGCGACGGTGGAGGAGTTTTCGGTAACTCGCGCGTTTGTGGATTCCGACGGCGCGCCGAGCGGCGGCAAGTCGGAAATGCGTGTGTACGGCTCGCCCGTGGGCAAGACGCTTGCGGACGTGAACAACGCGTACGTGGTCTGCGATTTTGCCGACGGCGCGGAGCGGTATTACGCGATGGACGTGCGCATCGTCACGACTGCAAACGCCACGTACGAGCTGACCGCCACGGCGCGGCACTCGCGCGAAAACGCGTCGGTCGAGGCGGGCAAGTTCTATCTTATGGTAAACGGCGTCACGCCCACGGAAATGTCGCGGTCGCTCGGCGCGAGCAAGACAATCGACCAAAGCGTCATGCTCACGCTCGCCGAAAACACCATGTTCAAAATGGTTAAGACGGCAAACGCCGACTCGCTCGACGGCGCGACCTGGTATTCGCCCGCGACGGGGTCTAAGGTGGATTGCCCGCAAAACGGCATTTCCGCGGAAATGGATACCTCGGCTTCCGTCGACTACGGCAATATAAGACTGACCAATCCCGCCGGCAAATATCTGGTGCGCTACGTTGCCGATACGGACGCGGCGTACGACGCGGTGTCCGTGCAAATGATACTCGTCGAGCGCTGCGCGGGGCTTGGCAACGAGCTGCAAAAGCCCGACGACGGATATTACGTAGTGGGCAGCTTTTCGGAGTTCAAGCTTTTCGACGGCTGCAAAATGACGCCCAACGCCAATATCGAGGGCGTGTACGAGTACACGCTGCCCGACGCGGTCAGATATACGCCCGTGTACGCGATTGCGCACGTCTCCGACGGCGAGATTACGTACGGCGCGCTCAATACCGCCTTAAACGGCGCAAAGGTGTATTACGACGCGTTTGCGGGCGCGGCGATAGACGGCGCGGCGTTGCCCGCGTACCGCTTTGTCGCGGACGTTTCGGCGACCGACGCGGACGCGGATAGTATGACGCTCGGGTACAGGTATTCAATCGACGGCTTGCAGGTGCAAAAGCCCGACGGCGAGGCTGTGAACGTGGGCAACGTGA
This sequence comes from uncultured Christensenella sp., assembly GCA_910577945.1. Lineage (GTDB taxonomy): Bacteria > Bacillota > Clostridia > Christensenellales > Pumilibacteraceae > Anaerocaecibacter. The sequence goes on from CAJTNI010000031.1 coordinate 13,505, forward strand.
ACGAGTACGACGCTGTCAACGGCTTGCAGTTCGAGACGGGCGGGTTCGGAAAGGCGGCGGACGGCTCGGGGCTGTACTATGTGGACGTCGCCTACGAGAACATTGTGGGCAAGACGTCCAACCTCGATTTGACGGTTACGGCGGGCACGCCGCAGAGCATTGTTTCGGTAACGGTGCATTCGGGCAACGGCGTCAACAGCTTTAACATAAACAGGTACACGGCGGGCGGGTTTACCGCTTACGACAAAGGTCACTCGTACAGAATAACGGCGGACGCATCAAAGCCGACGGCGGCGGGGTCGAGCTGGCAGCCGAGCGATTTCCATAATTGGACGGGCGCGCTGCAAAGATTCGCGGACGGCGAGCTGGGCGAGAAAACGGCGTTCGGCATGCAAAACGCGGGGTATGCGATAGTGCGTGACGACGGCTTTGTGGTCGAGCTCGACAGAACTACGGACTCGACGACGCATCCGTACATAGCAAAGTATCACAAGACCGACGGCGCGGCGCGCGCGTTTACCGTGTTTGTCAACGGCAACGCAAAGTCGCTCAACAACGACGACGATATTCCGCGCATTCGCAAAATCGACGGGTATCCTTACGAGTTTAGTACGCTTAACAGCGAAAAGGCGAAAGGGTATTACAAGTTCAACGTGGGCGACAACAATATAAACATTACGTTCTCGACGTTCGACGCGGATTCGACTTCGCCCATAGTCGGCGTAGACAAGGCGTCGCTCGATACGGGCAAGTACACCGCCGACAAGCTGTGGAAGGCGGAGTACGACGCGTACGAAAACGGCTATTTCGTGTTCGGGCAGTTCACGGGCTGGACGGTGTATCCCGAGTTCGTCATGACGGCTGACCCCGATATGGCGGGGTACTACTCGTACGTCAACGACAGCATAATCACGACCGCCGACACTGCGGGCGCGGGCGCGATTGCCGCCGTTGCGGATAAGTACAAGATAGTGTATCTCGAAAAAACCGTGTACAACGGCAACACGTACGCTCAGCTCACATATATAGGCGAGGGCGGCGGCACTACGGGCGGTGCGCCCAACATCACCGCTACCGATACCGCTATTTACTACGACGCGTTCTCGGGCAAGCCGTGCGGCGCGCCCGACGGTTTCCACCGAATAATCTTCGACACGTCGAGCATTCCGTCTAATTGGGGCGGCACGATAAACGGCTTTAAGCTCCACTATTGGAACGTTAACGAAACCAACGATTACAGCGGCGATTGGAACGCGCGTCCCGCCATGCTCGCGACGGGCATTACGGGCGGCGGCTCGAACTACAATCCGTCAACGGGCGGCAAGCTGTATTACTTCGATATTAACGGCGCTACGCACCTTCTCGGCGCGGATATCAAGGGCATAATCGTCACGTTCAATCAGTCGGGCGAGGGCGAAAAGCAGTCTTGGGGCATGGAAAAGGCGTTGGAGCTCGGCAAGTCGTATGTCGTAACAATGAACGGCGGCGGCGGTAGCGACGACAACGGCACGTGGAAATGGCATCCCAAGCTGGTCGATAACGGCGGCACGGTGCTGTACGAAAAAGCGTGAATGCGCACGGTCAACATGTTTTAACCGCTTTCCGCGGCAGGGCGCGGGAACGTTAAAAAATATTATAATTTCCATAAAGGAGAAATTCAAATTATGAAAAAGAAAATCAAAGCTCTCGTAATCGCGACCTCGGTTGCGGCAGTCGCAGGCATAGGCGCGGTTTCGTTCGCGGCGTGGTCGTCGACCAATCACGAAACGGCGACGTCCACAGGCGCTAACGGCGCGGTTTCGTTGCTCGGCTTTTCCGCAAATACCGCTACGGGCTTCACGGGCTTGTTGCCTTACGACCAAGTAGCAAGCACCGACCCGTCCGAGGCGAACAAAACGATGGCAAAGATTGCTCTGCCTACTATCGTAGACGACAGCAAGACGTTCGACATTACCGTCACTTCCGATGCGTCGTTGGCAGCGACAAGTAAAATGTACGTGTGCGTTTCCGATACGGCGCCTACGACTTTTGCGGGCGCTGCGACAACGGAATGGCTCGAACTGAACTCGACGGGCGTAACGTTTGAGGATTTTGATAGCACCAAAACCAACCTTAACGCTTATTTCGTATTGGTTTCGACCGATACCGCCGATATGAACGCGACCTACAATATTACGTTCAAGGTCGCGGAAGCTACCGCGTAACCATACGCAAACCTGTTTGCGCCGACGGCGCGTTTAGATGAAAATAATATGCGCTCCCTGCGCGCGAACAAACGGTAAGCCGACTGCAAATTGTTGCGGTCGGCTTTGTTGTTCGTCGGCGTGTCGGCGTGTAGTATCTGTGCGTTGGCGCGACTACGCGTGCGTGCGCGTGAAAGCGTCGAACGTGCGCGGCGTAGCGCGGAGACGCGCGCGGAAAAATTTTAATAAATTCCGACTCGGTCTTGACACGGCGAGATATCGGTGTTATAATATATACAAATGAACGAATCGGCGGGACAAAAAAACGCGGGGGCGAGCAAAACGCAGACCCCCAAAAAGAGTATAGCGGCAACGGTGTTTAAAACAGGCGGAGTGGTAATCTTACTCATTCTGCTTGTCGCTTTGCTCGTAAACGCAATGCTGAGTATTTTCAAAGAACGGTACTATCCGACGTTCGGGCGGTATCGGCTTTTCGCTATCGTTACCGACTCCATGTCGCCCGCAATACCCGAGGGCAACATGATAGTGGGGCGCGTGCCCAAATCGCCCGACGAGATTTTCGCGGGCGAGAACGGCTCGGTCATCACCTTCGAGGTGCGCGACCGCGACGGCGGCATTACGCTTTTTACGCACCGCGTCGTGGAAATCACCGCGGACGGCGTGTATATAACCAAGGGCGACAACGCGCCCGAAAAGGATAAGTTCAAGACCAGGTTCGAGGATATCGTCGGCGTGTACACGGGCGACCGTTGCGGCTTTTTCGGGTATCTGTTCGGGTTTTTACATTCCGCGCAGGGCGTAATTTGCATGCTGCTTATTATGTTCGTAATAGTGCTCGCGTGGATTGTGCTGTACTACGTGCGGCGCACGGAGGAGCGGCGCAAGCTCGCGATAAGCGCGCTCAAAAAGGGCGAGCAGTCGCTGTCGAGCGTCAATCTCAGATACGACAACATTCACGAAATAACCGCGGTCATGGACGTTTTGAGCATGGTCACGGACGAGCCGCGGTCGCGCGCCGACGCTAAGGTCGTGCGCGAGCGGTTGCAGGCGTTTATCAACGCCGAAAATATCGAGCTGCCGCAAACGCCCGAAACGGCGGCTATTCTCGACTCGCTGCCCGCGCCCGACACCCCGGGGTCGCTTGCCGCCGCGTTGGCGGCGGGCGCGACGCTGCGCCAAGCCGAGGACGGGCAGACGCTCGTGCTTACGACGGTTACGGGCGGGCGGAACATTTTGCTCACGCCCGTGCAAACGTCCAGCGGCATTGTGCTGTATCAGCAGGGCGTGCACATGCGTTCCGAAATCGCGCCCAATATCGAAGATGTGGGCATAATGAGCATGCCCGGCAATCCCGAGTTTTTCGAGGGTCAGCCGCTCGAACGGCAGGTCGCGTATCCGGGACTGCCGCAGCCGAAGGGCACGTTCGGCCCGTCGGCGCTGTCTCCGCACACCGCGCAAATCGACCCCGACGTCGTTTCGCCCGAGGTTACGGCGGCGCTGTCGTCGCCCGTGCCCGTCGGACAGTCGCGGCTCGCGCCCGCACACGACGCGGCGCAGGGCGCGTTGCCTACGGGCGGGTTTACGGATACAGCCGCGCGCCGACGCGAGGCGGAAATGCGCGAGAAGGCCGACGCGGTGAGCGCGCCGAACGCCTATGCGGACGCGGCGACGGCAAAAGAGGACGCGTCGCGCCGCGCGTACGCGCAGTACCGCGAGACGGCTGCACAGCTCGAACTGCGCCAAGCCGAGCAGCTGAGCGTGCTGCTTACCGAAACCTCGCCGCTCAGCGCGGCGGAAAAAGCGCGTATCGCCGAGTACAAGGCGGCGAATAAAAAGGAGAAAAAGCCGAGCAAGCCGCGCACGCCCGAGCAGCGCGCCGCGTCGAAGGCGGCGGCGGAAAAGCGCAAGGTCGCGCAGGAAGCGTTTTTGAGCAGTTTGAGCCCGACGGACAGAGAGCTGTACGAAACGGAGCAAAAGCTCAACCGCGCCCGCGCCGCGGCGATAAAGCGTTTGCGCGGCATAGCCAACGACAGAAAGCTGTTGGAAAAGCTCGATAAAGAAAAGACCGAATAACGCGTCGGCGACAAATTAAGAATGAAGAATGCAGAATGAATGTAAAAATTCTGCATTTTTTATTTATTTATTTTTTAATGTCATTTCGAGCGCGCGCGTAGTATTGTGTGCGGCAACAACAGCGAGTATGAATATTGCCTTTGGTCTTTCGCGGCGCGTAGTATTGTGCGCGGCAACAACAGCGAGTATGAATATTGCCTTTGGTCTTTCGCGGCGCGTAGTAT
>CAJTNI010000032.1:0-208 GCA_910577945.1 uncultured Christensenella sp.
TTTTCAAATATTCGGCGCAAGCGATTACGCAATCGTGCTCTATACCAGATATCACGACGCGCTTTCTTTGCGAATAGTCCACGCCCTTCATGGCGAGATTGACCGCCTCCGTGCCGCCCGAAGTAAAACAAATTTCGCGCGGAGCGGCGTTGATTGCCGCGGCGCAACGCTCGCGCGCCGCGTCCAGCGCACGCGCGGCAAGCTGCCC
>CAJTNI010000032.1:218-16499 GCA_910577945.1 uncultured Christensenella sp.
TGTGCCGACGAGGGGTTGAAAAACACGTTTTTGTAATACGGCGCAGCCGCAGCCAACGCGTCGTCGTCGACGGGCGAAGTCGCCGCATAATCCAAGTATATAGGCAAACTCATGACTTTAAGAACGGCGCGCCGCAGCCGCTGCGATAGTCGTTGACCATGTCCAAAAGCGTAACGCTTTGCAGCACGTTGTTGATGCCCTCGTTGAGCTTGCCCAAAACGTTGCGGTTGGGGCAATAAATATCGTCGCATACGCCCCATACGCATTCGGGCGCGTCGAACCCGTCGTCCAGAGCGACGAGCATATCGCCGATTGTAATAAACTGTGGCTCGCGCGCGAGCATGTATCCGCCCGATTTGCCGCGATACGCAAACACGATTTCCCCGCGTTTGAGCATGGCGAGGAGCTGTTCCAAATATTTAATACCCACGTCCGTCTGCCGCACAAGCTGCGACGCGGACAGCGGCGAACGAGCCAGCGCAAGCATAAAACACAGTCTCATTCCGTACGTCGCTCTCGTAGATAAACGCATAACCCGTCTCCTTTTCGGCTTTCGCCGTATTTACACGGGCTCACGCAATCGCGCCCGTATATCGCTATTCTAGCACCGCGCGACGACGTTTGTCAAGCCAAATCCCCTATAAAGTTCTAGGAATATAAACGCGCCAAGCGCAAAGCACGACAAAACAAAACTCGCAATACACGACAAAACAAAACCCGCAATATATGCGGGCTTCGGAATTTAATTATACAGCGGGAACTTTTCGGTCAGCTCTTTTACACGCGCGAGAACGCTTTGCTTCGCGCTCTCGCCCTTTTCTATCGCGTCGGCAATGCAATCGGCAATCACGCGCATTTGCGGCTCCTTCATGCCGCGCGTGGTGACGGCGGGCGTGCCGATACGTATTCCCGACGTTTTGGACGGCGGCAGCGGGTCGAACGGAACGGCGTTCTTGTTGACGGTTATATTGCAATCGTCAAGCAGCGTTTCCAGTTCCTTGCCCGTGATGCCCGAAAGCTTTAACAATATCAAATGATTGTCCGTACCGCCCGAAACCATGGCGATTCCGCGTTCGGCAAGCGCCATCGCAAGCGCCTTGGCGTTTGCCGCGACCTGCTTTTGATACGCTTTGAACTCGTCGGACGCCGCTTCCTTCAAAGCGACCGCCTTTGCCGCGATTATATGCTCCAACGGTCCGCCCTGCGTGCCGGGGAAAATCGCTTTGTCTATCGCCTTTTGGTACTTTTCCTTGCACAAAATCATGCCGCCGCGCGGACCTCTTAGCGTTTTGTGCGTGGTCGTGGTTACGATATCGGCGTACTCGACGGGATTGGGGTGTACGCCTGCCGCGACAAGCCCCGCGATATGCGCCATGTCCACCATGAGCACCGCGCCCACGCTGTCGGCTATCTCGCGAAACGCCTTAAAGTCTATCACGCGAGGATACGCCGACGCGCCCGCGAGTATGAGCTTGGGCTTGTGCTCTTTTGCGAGCCGCGCCACCTCGTCGTAATCTATGGTCTCCGATTTCTCGCTAACGCCGTACGGTACGACGTTGTAAAATCTGCCCGAATAATTGACCTTCGAGCCGTGCGTCAAGTGTCCGCCGTGCGCGAGGTTCATGCCGAGATACGTGTCGCCCGGCTCTAAAACCGCATAGAACACCGCGTGATTGGCGTTTGCGCCGCAATGCGGCTGCACGTTGGCGTGCTCCGCGCCGAACAGCGCTTTGGCGCGGTCTATCGCCAGCGCTTCTATTTCGTCTACGTACTCGCAGCCGCCGTAATAGCGCTTGGACGGATATCCCTCCGCATATTTGTTGGTAAGGTGCGAGCCCGCCGCCGCCATTACCGCGGGCGACACAAAGTTCTCGCTTGCGATAAGCTCAATCTTATTGCGCTGACGGCTGAGCTCGCGGCGCATGCTCGCCGCTACCTCGGGGTCGATTTTTTCGATAAGTTCGAGTTCCATATTTATTCTCCGTTAGGTTGTTTTTCCGTATCGTCGTTTCCGTCGCGATTGCCGTCGTCCGACGCCACGCGCTCCGTCGCTTCGCCGTCGCCGTTTATAACCGCTACCACGCGCGGCAGTACGCCCGCTTTCTTCCTGTACGCTCTGTCTATGAGGTGCGCGCACAGCAGTCCCAGAGCGAGTCCCGCGGCGGCGAGCGTAAGCTGCAACCACCATTCGCCGACCAAACCGACAAGCGCGCCTATAAGCATAAGCGCAATCGGCACGGCGTAAATCAAAAGCGTCGCCGCGCCCGCAGCCACCGTGGGCATTTCCACACGCACGGTCTGCCCGACCTCGACGCGCACGTCGCACGCGGCGGGCACTACGATAGACTTTTTGTTGTTAAACGAACAAACGCCGCAGCCCGCGCACTTGTCGCTGCGCACCAGCTCGACGTACGCGTGACCGCGCTTTACCTTTTTGACCTTGCAAAGCTCGTTCATACGCCGACAATCCTTTGCACGACGCGCGCCGCGAGCATTGCGCCCATAACGAGCGGCGGCGACGCTATCGACGCGGGCGTGCCCGAACGCGCAGTAACGGGCGGCGTTATCGCGCACACGGTTTCCAATTCCGCCACGCCCTCGGCTTTTAACCGCTTGCGCATGACGCGCGCGAACGGGTCGCATTGCGTCGCGTAAATATCGCACACACGAAAATCGCAATCCAGCCTATTGCCCGCGCCCATTGCCGAAATAACGGGAATGCCGCGCGCCTTGCACGCCTTTATCAGCTCGACCTTGTTGGCGATATCGTCAATCGCGTCCACACAATATCCTACGCCGTCGAGAAGCGCGTTCACGTTGTCCGCCGTCAAAAATTCCGAAACCGCGCGCGCTTCGATATCGGGCGCGACCTCGCGCATGCGCTCCGCCGCGACGCTCGCCTTGCTCATGCCGAGCGAGCGCGCCGTGCACAGCAGTTGGCGGTTGAGGTTGGTCGGCTCGAACACGTCGCCGTCCACAAGCGTCAAGCTGCCGACGCCGCTGCGCGCGAGGCATTCCGCCGCCGCGCCGCCGACGCCTCCTAAACCCACTACTATTATGTGCGCGGATTTAAGCTTGCTTATTCCGTCGTCGCCGATTAGGGCGGCGGTTCTGTCAAATCTTGTCGACAATTTTAATTCCGAGGTCGTCCGTCTGCTTTTTATCGACGGGCGTGGGCGCTTGCGTCATCATATCGGACGCGTTCTGTATTTTGGGGAACGCGATTACGTCCTTTATGTTATCGGTATCCGTAAGCATCATTACGAGACGGTCGAACCCGAACGCCAGCCCTCCGTGCGGAGGCGCGCCGTACTTGAACGCGTTGACGAAAAATCCGAACCGCTCCTCGATTTGCTCATCCGTAAAGCCGAGTATGCGGAAAATGCGCTCTTGCAGCCGCCTGTCGTGAATACGCAGGCTGCCGCCGCCCGACTCCTCGCCGTTTATGATAAGGTCGTACGCCGCCGCACGTACGCGCGCGGGGTCGCTCTCCAAAAACTCCAAGTCGCTCTCGTGCGGCATGGTAAACGGGTGGTGCTGCGCCACGAAACGCTTTTCCTCGTCGCTCCATTCGAACATGGGGAAATCGACAAGCCACAGCACGTCGAACTTGCTTTTGTCTATGAGCTTGCCTTTTTCCGCGAGATGCAGTCTGAGCGCGCCGAGCGTCTTGAACACTACGTCGTTCTTGTCTGCGGCAAACAGCAGTATGTCGCCGGGCTCGGCGTTTGCGCGCGCGAGGATTGCGTCCACGGTCTCCTTGGACATAAACTTGGTTATGGACGAATTGAGCTCGCCGTCGGGCTTAACCCAAATCCACGCCAAGCCCTTTGCCCTATACGTTTTGACGAACTCGCCCAACGCGTCTACGTCGCGGCGCGACAGTATTTGGTTTTTCTCGCTCACAAAGCCCTTGGCGTTTATGAGCCGCACGCTGCCGTCCTTTGTCGCGACGGCGCGCTCGAACACCTGAAAACCGCAGCCCTTTGCGAGGTCGGAAACGTCTACAAGCTCCAAGCCGAACCGCGTGTCGGGCTTGTCCGAGCCGAAACGAGTCATCGCTTCGTCGTACGGCATTTCGCGTATTTTTGCGGGCAGCTTAACGCCGCCGCACTTTTTGAAAATATCGCGCACAAGCCCGTACGCCGTGTCCATTACCTGACGCTGCGTGCAAAACGACATTTCCATGTCTATCTGCGTGAATTCGGGCTGACGGTTGGCTCTAAGGTCCTCGTCGCGGAAACAGCGCGCTATCTGATAATATTTATCTACGCCGCCAATCATGAGCAACTGCTTATACAGCTGCGGCGACTGCGGCAACGCATAAAACGCGCCGTTCTTAATGCGCGACGGCACGAGATAGTCGCGCGCGCCCTCGGGCGTGGACTTGCCCAAATACGGCGTTTCCACCTCCCAAAACCCGTGCTTGTGCATGTACTCGCGCGTGACGTGCATCATTTCGCTGCGCATACGCATGCGCTCGACCATGCCGTCGGTACGCAAATCCAAATACCTGTATTTGAGCCGCGTAAGCTCGTTTACCTTATCCGCCTCGTCAATGGCGAACGGCGGCGTGTCCGCATCGGCGAGAATTTCCGCGCTATGCGCCAAAACCTCGACCGTGCCCGTTTTGAGCTTGGGGTTAATCATATCGTCGTCGCGGCGACGCAGCGTGCCCGTAACCGCGAGCACGTACTCGCTGCGCACGCTTTCCGCAAGCGCGAAATCGGGCGTTTGCGACGCGTCGAATACCACCTGCATAATGCCCGTACGGTCGCGCAGGTCGACGAAAATCAATCCGCCGAAATCGCGGCGCTTCGCCGCCCAGCCCTTGACCGTAACGGTCTTGCCGATATCGCTCTCGGCAAGCTCCGTGCAATAATGTGTCCTGTCTCCTATCTTAGGCATGTCGCCCTCCTTGCCGCTCGGCGTTTACAAGCTCCGAAGCGTCCTTTGCAAAATTATCTCTCGATATGGTTTCAGCGTGTCCGTCGCGCATGCGCTTTAACGCGTAGCTGCCGCTGTCGAGCTCGCTTTCGCCCACCGTCGCCACAAACATAAAGCCCTGCTTGTCGGCGTACTTGAACTGCGCTTTAAGGCTTTTGCCCATCAGGTCGCATTCCGCGCTCACGCCCGCGCGCCTCAGCTCGAAAACAAGCCGTCGCGCCTCTTCGCGCTCGCGCGCGCCGTTTGTAGCCGCCACGAACACATTGGGTAAAGGCTTGTCGAGCGCGATACCGCGCGCGTCCGCCGCCGCAATCAGCCGCTCAATGCCGCAGCCAAATCCCACGCAAGGCATATGCTTGCCGCCGAGCTGTTCGCACAGCGAATCGTACCTGCCGCCGCCGAGCACCGCGAGCTTGCCGTCGCAAAATTCGAACACCGTGCGCGTATAATAATCGAGCCCTCGAACGAGATTTTCGTCGCATTCGTAAGCGATACCGCACTGCTCCAAGCCGCTCAGCACCGCGGCGTGGTGCGCCTTGCACCCGTCGCACAGATAATCGGCTATCCTCGGCGCGGATTTATACAGCGCCTTGCACTTATCGACCTTGCAGTCGAGCGCGCGCAGCGGGTTTGTTTGCGCGCGGCGCTTGCAGTCGCCGCAAATCTCCGCTTCGTGCTCGTGCAAAAACGCGCGCAGCGCGGCGTTGTATTTCGCCCTGCACTCGGCGCAGCCTATCGTGTTTATATGCAAATTGAGGTCGCGAAACCCTATCTCGCTCAAAAAATCGCGCGCCATGCACAACAGCTCGATTTCGAACTCGGGCAGCTCGCTGCCGAAAAATTCCGCGCCGAATTGGTGGTGCTCCCTGTATCTGCCCGCCTGCGGCTGCTCGTAGCGATAAAGCGATTCGATATAAAACAGCTTTAACGGCAGAGTTTCGCCGAGGTTGTTTTCTATAAACGAACGCATTACGCCCGCCGTACCCTCGGGTCTGAGCGCCATATTGCGCCCGCCTTTGTCGGTGAACAGGTACATTTCCTTGTTGACTATGTCGGTGCTGTCTCCGATTGAGCGCAGGTACAAATCCGCGCTCTCGAAAACGGGCGTGCGTATCTTTTTTACGTTGTACATGCCCGCGACGCGCTCGGCAATCCGTTCTACGGCTTGCCACTTATAGCTTTCGGCGGGCAGCATATCCTTTGTGCCTTTGGGAATGTTAATCATATAAATTTACAGAATGTATTTTTTGAGGTCGTGCGCGGAAATCTCCTTGGCGAGGTGCTCCGACACGTACGTTTTGTCCACCTTGACTTCAAGCTCGGGATTGTTGCCGTCGGCGTTGAAGCTGATATCCTCCAACAAGCTTTCCATGACGGTGTGCAAGCGGCGCGCGCCGATATCCTCGCCCGTCTCGTTTTCGAGCACCGCAATACGGCTCATTTCTTCTATCGCGTCGCGGGTAAACGTGAGCGTTATGTTCTCCACGGACAGCATTGCGGCGTACTGCCTCGTCACCGCGTTTTCGGGCTCGGTGAAAATCTTTACGAAATCGTCGAACGTCAACGATTCCAAATCGACGCGAATGGGGAAACGCCCTTGCAGCTCGGGAATGAGGTCGGTGACGCTTGAAATCTGGAACGCGCCCGACGCGATGAACAGAATGTAATCGGTCTTGATTGCGCCGTACTTGGTCATTACGGTGCAACCCTCGACGATAGGCAGGATATCGCGCTGAACGCCCTCGCGCGACACGTCCATTCCGCCGCCCGAGCCTTGACGATTGGCGATTTTGTCTATCTCGTCGATAAAGATTATGCCGTCCTCTTGCGCTCTGCGCACGCCCTCCGCTTTGATTGCGTCCATGTCCAAAAGCCGCTCGCTCTCCTCCTCCATGAGAAGATTGACCGCTTCCTCGACCGTGACCTTGCGCCGCTTTTTGCGCTGCGGCAGCATATCGCCCAGCCCGCCCAGCATGTCGCCGAGGTTGAGGTCGATGCTCATGCCCGGCATAGCTTGGATTTGCGGCGGCGTCGCGGCAAGCTCTATCTCGACGAGCTGCTTATTCAGCTTGCCGTCGCGCAGCTCGTCCGTCGCCTGCGCGCGTATAACGCTTTCCGCCAAATCGGCGTTATTCTTTTTGCGCGCTTTTACTATAATATCGAGAATTTTATCCTCGGCGAACTTGCGCGCCTTGTTCTCGACCACCGCCATTTGCTCCTCTTTTACGAGGTGCACGGCGGTCTCCGCCAAATCGCGTATCATGGATTCCACGTCGCGTCCGACGTAACCGACCTCGGTGAACTTGGTCGCCTCTACCTTGATAAACGGCGCGCGCACGATTTTCGCGAGCCTGCGCGCGATTTCGGTCTTGCCTACGCCCGTAGGTCCTTTCATGATAATGTTCTTGGGCGTTATTTCCTCGCGCACGGTCTCGGGCAGCATGCTCCTGCGATAGCGGTTGCGGAGCGCGATTGCCACGGCACGCTTGGCTTTGGTCTGACCGATTATATACCTGTCTAGCTCGGCGACGATTTGCTTGGGGGTGAGGTTCATTACGCCACCTCCACAACGATATTCGAATTGGTGAATATGCAAATCTCCGACGCAATGCGCATGGATTCGCGCGCGATTTGCTCCGCCGTCATTTCGGTATTGGCGAGCAGCGCGCGCCCCGCGGCGAGCGCGTAATTGCCGCCCGAGCCGATTGCGCACACTCCGTTTTCGGGCTCGATTACGTCGCCGCTGCCCGACACCACGAACATATCCTTCTTGTCCGCGACAATCATTAGCGCTTCCAGCTGCCTGAGCGTTCTGTCGCCGCGCCAAAGCATGGCGAGCTCCACCGCCGCGCGCATGAGGTTGCCCGAATACTTATTGAGCATTTCCTCGAACCGCTCGCTCAGAGTAAACGCGTCGGCGACCGAGCCGGCGAAGCCGAGCACGACGCTGTCGTTATACACTCTGCGCACCTTGCGCGCATTGCCCTTCATTACTACTTGATTATTCTGCGTAACCTGACCGTCGCCCGCGAGCACGGTTTCGCCGTTACGCCTTACTCCTATGATGGTTGTTCCTTCGAGTTTCATATTACTCTCCTTATTTTAAGCTATATTCTACCACAATCGAAAAAGAATGACAAACGAATTAAACAAGTTAAACGCCGCAATCTCCCATCTTTTGCACCCACTCGCGCACGGCGCTCGCGCTGCGGTCGTAATACGCGCGCTTGCGCTCGCTCTTTTTTACGCCGTCTATGTACGGTAAAATGCCGAAGTTGGCGTTCATCGGCTGGAAATCGCCGTTGGGCTGAGTTATGTAATGCAACAGCGCGCCGAGCACCGTTTCGCGCGGCGGCATAACCGTTTCCGCGTCGTTGAGCACGCGATAAGCGTTAAGCGCGGCGACAAGCCCCGTCGCTATGCTCTCCACATACCCCTCGACGCCGCAAAGCTGCCCCGCCACGAATACGTTGGGGTGCTTTTTGAGCCGCAAATCGCCGTTTATCGCGACGGGCGCGTTGATAAACGTATTGCGGTGCATTACGCCGTAGCGCACGATTTCTATGTTTTTGAGCGCGGGTATAAGCGAAAACACGCGCTTTTGCTCGCCGAATTTGAGGTTGGTTTGAAAGCCCACCATGTTAAACAGCGAGCCTTCGGCGTTTTCCCGACGCAGCTGCAACACCGCGTACGGCTTGCCCGCGTCGCGAAAGCCGACGGGACGGAGCGGACCGAACCTCAACGCGTCCACGCCGCGCGCCGCCATTACCTCGACGGGCATACACCCCTCGAATACCTCGCCCGTCTTTTCGACGGCGCGCTCCGCCGATACGAGCGCGTCGTAAAACGCGAGATATTCGTCCTTGGTCATCGGGCAGTTAAGATAATCGTCGTCGCCCTTGCCGTACCGCGCGCCGAAAAACGCGCGGCTCATGTCTATACAGTCCGCCGTGATAATAGGCGCGGCGGCGTCGAAAAAATACAGCGCGCTTTCGCCCGTAAGCTTTGCCAGCGACCGCGCCAGCCCGTCGTGGCACACGGGTCCCGCGCACACGAGCGTCAGCCGCTCGGGGTCGATTTCGGTCACTACCGCGTTAACGCGTTCGATATTGTCGCACGCCTCGACCGCCGCCGTAACGCGCGCCGAAAACTCGTCGCGATTAACGGCAAGCGCGCTGCCCGCGGGCACGGACGATTGGCGCGCAATGCGCAACAGCCTGCAACCGAGCGCATCGAGCTCGTTTTTGAGCGCGCCGCTCGCCGTCGTTTCCGCCGTGCTTTTGAGCGAGTTGGAGCACACGATTTCCGCGTACCCAGCATTTTTATGCGCGGGCGAAAACCACAGCGGCTTTGCCTCGAACAGCCGCGCGCGCACGCCTCGCTCCGCCAGAGCGAGCGCCGCCTCCGAGCCTGCAAGCCCGCCGCCTATTATATCGACCGCCGCCGTCTTACTTTCCGTCATCGTTTTTTACGTCGCGCTTGTACTTGCAGTCTTTGGACGAGCACTTTATATACTTGCCGTTCTTGCCGCTCTTTTCCACCAGGTATGCGCCGCACTCGGGGCAACTCTCGCCTATGGGCGGCGCGCTCGACGCGAAATCGCAATCGGGATATCCCGAGCAGCCGTAAAAAGTCGAGCGGTACGTCGTTATCTTTTTGAGCGGCTTTCCGCACTTGGGACAGGGCGGAAGCGGTCTGTCGTCCGCCTTTTGCTCGGGCTTGTCGATATTGACGATATTTTTGCACTTGGGGTAATTGGGGCACGCCAAGAATTTGCCGTACCTGCCCGTCTTGACGACCATGGTCGCGCCGCACTTGTCGCAAATCACGTCCGATACCTCGGGCTGCGTCGGCTCGACTATGTTGCCGTCCTCGTCGAGGTTTTTGGTGTTTTTGCACTTGGGGTAATTGGGGCACGCCAAAAACTTGCCGAACCTGCCCGTCTTGACTACCATATTCGCGCCGCACTTGTCGCACACGTAATCGGTGGCGACGTCGGGCGTTTTGAGCGAATATCCGTCCGCCTTGGCGGCAGCTATCTTCTCCTCGAACCCGTCGTAAAAGCCCTCGACCACGCTCTGCCAGCGCCTGCCGCCGTCCTCTATGCCGTCGAGCTCGTCCTCCATATGCGCGGTAAAGCCCACGTCCATGATATCGGGGAAATACTTGACGAGCATGTCCGTTACCTGACAGCCGAGCTCGGTTGGCGCGATTGCGCGCCCGTCCTTGACGGTGTACTTGCGCGAGAACAACAGCGACACCGTAGGCGTGTACGTAGCGGGTCTGCCTATGCCCTTTTCCTCCATGGCTTTTACGAGGCTCGCCTCGGTATAGCGCGCGGGAGGCTTGGTAAACTTTTGCTCGTAATCGAACTTATCGAACGCCAAAATTTCGCCCTCGGTAAGCTCCGGAACGGGCGCGGTATCGCTCGCCTTGTCGTCCTTGTCCGCCTTGCTTTCGACCGCGTAAACGCGCGTAAAGCCGTCAAACAGCGGCGTTCTGCCGCTTATGCGGAAATCGTAGTCGTTAGCCGCTATATCGACAGACACCGAATTGTACGTAGCGTCCGACATTTGGCTCGCCAAAAACCGCTTGTAAATAAGATTGTACAGCATGTAGATATATTTGTTTACGTGCGGCTTGATTGACTCGGGCGTACGGTCGAGCGATATGGGGCGGATTGCCTCGTGCGCGTCCTGCGCGCTCTTTTTGGACGCGTAGTAATTGGGCTTTTCGGGCAAGTATTTGTCGCCGAACTTGTCGCCGATATACTCGCGCGCCGCCGCTATCGCCTCGCTCGACACGCGCGTCGAGTCCGTACGGATATAAGTGATAAGCGCCGTCTTTCCCTCGCCGGGCAGGTCTACGCCCTCGTATAGGGTTTGCGCGGCGGACGAGGTTTGACGCAGGCTCATGCCCAGCTTGTTGAGCGCGTCCTGTTGCATTGTCGACGTAATGAACGGCGCGAACGGGTGCGATTTGGTCACGCTCTTTTTGACGTTAGTCACTTTGTAAGTCGCGCCGTCCAAGGCGGCGACTACGCCGTCTACCTGCGCTTTGCTCGTAAGCTTTAACTTTTCGCCCTTGTACCCGACCAAGGCGGCTTTTACGCTCTCGCGCGTGCTCGGCTTTTTGAGAAACGCGAAAAAGCTCCAATACTCCTCGGGCACGAACGCCTTAATCTCGCGCTCTCTATCCACGACGAGCCGCAGAGTTACCGACTGCACGCGCCCCGCACTGAGGTTGCCCTGTATCTTTTTGCAAAGCACGGGCGACACCTTGTATCCGACGAGCCTATCAAGCACGCGGCGCGCCTGCTGCGCGTCTACCAAGTCTCTGTTTATAGCGCGCGGGCTTGCCAACGCCTTTTTGATTGCGGACTTACTTATTTCGTTGAACTCGATACGCACGGGCGCGTCCTCGGGAATATCCAAAAGCGTCGCCACATGCCACGAAATCGCCTCGCCCTCGCGGTCGGGGTCGGTAGCAAGCAGCACCGTTTCCGCCGACGCCGCCGCAGCCTTTAAGCTGTCCACCGTTTTCTTTTTGTCGTCGAGCACAACGTAGGTCGGCTTGAAATCGTCCTTGACGTCCACCGCCAAACGCTTGGGCGGCAAATCGCGCACGTGCCCGCCCGTAGCGAACACCTTGTATCCGCTGCCGAGATACTTTTGCACCGTTTCGAGCTTTCCGAAGCCCTCTATAATGACAATTTTCATATCGTTCTCCTTTCCGCCGTATCGGTTTTACGGCGTACCGCCTATACAATACAAATTTTTCGCTTTTTCATGAATCAGTCCGTTTATGACGAGCGCGGACAGGGCTGCGGAAAGCTCCGCCACGCTCATGCCGCACTGCTCTGCGAGCACGTCGAACGTCGCCTCGCCGTCTTTAAGCGTATCGAGCACGCGCTGCTCGAAAAAATCGAGCTCGATATGCGTCGACCGTCCGCCCGACGGCTTGGCGCGCGCCATATCGTAAAAATCGAACACGTCCTGCGCGCACGTCACGGGCGTAGCGCCCTGCTTGATTAGCTTGTTTGTGCCAAGCGAGCGCGGTTTGTCGATATCGCCCGGCACGGCGAAAACGTCTCTGCCCTGTTCGAGCGCACAGTCCGCCGTTATCAGCGACCCGCTGCGCTCCGCAGCCTCTATTACGAGCGTGCCGCGGCTCAATCCGCTTATTATTCTGTTGCGCTGCGGGAAAGTATATTCGGACGCGTGCACGTCGGGCGTATACTCGCTTATTACAAGCCCCTTTTTGCAAATCTCGTCGAATATGCCCAAATTGGAAACGGGCGTAACGTTGAATATGCCGCTGCCCAGCACCGCTATCGTATTGCCGCCCGCGGCGAGCGCGGCGGAATGCGCAAACCCGTCGATGCCCGTAGCCAGCCCGCTCACTATCGTAAACCTTTCGGCGAGCTCGCTCACTATCTTTTGCGTAGCGTATTTGCCGTACGGCGAGGCGCGGCGCGTGCCTACCACCGCAACGCACGGCTCGCGCGCTATATCGAGATTACCCTTGTAATACAAAACGAGCGGCGGATTTACCTCAGACTGCGCCAGCGCCGCGGGAAAAATCGGGTCGGCGCGCGTGACGTATTCGATATTGTTGGCAGTCAAATACTGCTTGGCGCGCGTTATAAAATCGACGCTGTGCGTGCGTTTGAGCGCGGTCAACGTTTTTTCGTCGAGCGCATAAGCGCGCGCGTCGCCGTCGAGCGCGTCCCACAGCTGCGTCGGCGAGAGCTTGGAAAGCAATTTGTTTAGCTTATGCGTGGAAACGTGCGAGTACGACAGCCACAAATACAAGTCGGAAAGCAGCATTCTATTTTACGCTCCTATCCAACGAGCGGTACATAACCGCCTCGGTAACGTGGCGCGAGCTTATATCTACCGCGCCGTCGAGGTCGGCGATTGTGCGTGCCACTTTGAGCACGCGCGTGTATGCGCGCGCCGACAAGCCGAATTTTTCAAACGCGCTCGACAGTATGCGCTC
This sequence comes from uncultured Christensenella sp., assembly GCA_910577945.1. GTDB lineage: Bacteria > Bacillota > Clostridia > Christensenellales > Pumilibacteraceae > Anaerocaecibacter. Next base: position 13,167 of record CAJTNI010000032.1, read on the forward strand.
GCCCGCCGTATCGAGCGCGCAATACCGTTTAATCATGGCGCTCGTCATTTTGGCGTTGCAAAACACGCCGACGTCCCTGTACCGCAAAAGCTGTAACGCCCGCGCGGCGTTGACGCGCGCCTTGACGTCCGCGGAGCTTTCCGCCTCGCCGTTTTGCGCCGACAGCTCCTCGTACTTGACCTCGTCGACGTGTATATGTAAATCTATTCTGTCGAGCAGCGGTCCGCTTATGCGCGACATGTACTTTTGTATTTGCGACGGCGTGCACGTGCATTCGTGACTCGCCGAGCCGTAAAACCCGCACGGGCACGGGTTCATGCTCGCCACAAGCATGAAGCTTGCGGGATATTCCACCGTGCGCGCGGCGCGCGCTACTGTTACGACGCCGTCCTCCAAAGGCTGGCGCAGTATTTCGAGCGCGGCGCGCGGGTACTCGGGCAGCTCGTCCAAAAACAGCACGCCGTTATGCGCAAAGCTTATTTCCCCGGGGCGCGCCGTGCTGCCGCCGCCCGTCAACGCGACGCGGCTGGTCGTGTGGTGCGGGCTGCGGAACGGGCGCCTTGTAACAATGCCTATGCGCTCGTCGAGTATGCCCGCCGCCGAATGTATCTTGGTCGTTTCGAGCGCCTCCGCCTCCGACATGTCGGGCAGAATGCCCGGCAAGCATTTGGCGAGCATGGTTTTGCCCCCGCCCGGCGCGCCTATCATCAATATGTTATGTCCGCCCGCCGCCGCGATTTCCATTGCGCGCTTGGCGGAATACTGACCCTTTACAAACTTGAAATCCTCGCCGTACGGCGCTTCAATCGCAATGCCGATATCGCTTTTTTCCACGGGCGCAGCAGGCAAGCCGTTGACAAGCCCCACAGCCTCGCGGAGATTGTGCACGGCGTACACGTCTATGCCGCGTATGTACCGCGCCTCGTTGGCGTTTGCGTACGGCACGACCACGCGCTTTACGCCCTGCTCGCGCGCCGAAATAAGCATTGGCATGACGCCGTTTATTTTCCGCACCTCGCCCGACAGCGACAGCTCGCCCAAAAACACGTAATCGCGCGCGACGGCGAGCGGCTTTTTGTGCTCGTCCACGCCCGCCTGCTCGGTGGCGCAGAGTATGCCCAGCGCGATGGCAAGGTCGAAAATCGAGCCTTCCTTGCGCGTGTTAGCGGGCGCGAGATTGACGGTTATTTTGCGTGGCGTGTAATCGTACCCGCTGTTCTTAACGGCGGAGCGCACGCGCTCCTTCGCCTCTTTGATTGCGGCGTCGGGCAGTCCCACCAAATCGGTCTTGGGCAATCCCGCCTGAATATCGACCTCGACCGTAACGCCGTAGCCATTAAGCCCGTCGAGCGCGTAGCTGTGAATACCCGATAACATCAATCCACCTTTCCCCGCGAAAAATATTCGCCGAGGCTCGCTTTAAAACCGTTTGCGCCGCGCAGCATACGCTTTTGCCCCGTCATGCCGACGCTTACCGCTATTATCGTAAAATACAAATGCGCAAGCAGCGTCACGACCGCGCACGTAACCGTTATCGCGCCCAGCCCGCCCGACAGCAGCGTCGAGCCCGTATAGTCGGCGCCCGTAAAATAATAGTCGGCAAGGTTGCCGAGATACCCGGCGTTTGCGAGCGTCGCCGACGCGTTGACTACGTACGCCAGCCCCGTGACGAACAGCACGGACAACAGCCGCTTGTCCTTGACGAGCGCGTACGCCGCCAAAACGACGACGAGCGTGCTCTGCATTCCGATAGCCGTAGTGCCCGGATAATATACCTGCATGGTAAACAGCGCGTACGCCGCGAGCATTACAAGCGTCGCGCGGTTGCGCTTGGTAAAATACACGACGCATACGACGGCGGTTATAATAACCGCGAACACACCGACGAACACCCAGGACGGAAACCTCGCCGCGGGCGCACCGCCGTTCTGATTGAATATGGCGTACACGCTCAGACCGTTGTACGTAAAATATTTCCAGCCGACGAGCGGCGCGAGCGTGAACTCGTAGATATACGTAAACGGATTATAAGAATAATCGAATATCATAAACAGCCCGAGCGCGTACGCGGCGACGAGCGCGCATACGAACGCAAGCGGAATGACGATTGCCGTGCGCACGGCGGTATTGTCCTCGGCGGACTGCCGCCCTTGCGCCTTATCCTTCGCGCGCCGTCTTATATCAGTCAATGCGCGCACGAGGTGGAACGCGCAAAACACGAGCAAAATCGGGAAAATATAAATTCCCTCCTTGCTCGAAAACGCGGCGGCGGTTGCAAACGCGATTGCGGGGGCGTAGCTTTTGCGCGCCACAAAGTAACAGGCAAAGCAGATAAAGCACGCGGTAAACACTATCGGAGTGCACCAAATAGCCGAGCCCATAAAGAACACGGGACACGCGCACACAAACGCGCACAGCGTGAGCGCGACGCGGCGATTGAAATACCGCGACGCAAGCAGGTACACGGCATACGCCGCCGCCAAATCCGCGATAATAAGCGGGAGCTTGACCGCGAACTGCGTTCCGAGCGCAAAGTCGCCCAGCCCCGTTACGTTAGCCAAGCCGCCGAATATCAAATACACAAAGTACGCCGTCGGATACAAAACCTCGGACGCGTCGCCAGAATAATACCCGCCCAAGCCCGACGTCTTTAAATTGTCGAACATATCGGTAAACAGCGCGTAATCGGCGCGGTATCCGCGTATGCAAAAAGCAAACGTCAAGCGCACGACCGCGCCCGCGCCGAATATGGCGAGCAACGCGACGTTCTTGCGCTTGACGGGCGCGGTATCGTCCGCAAACCTGCACAAAAACACGACAAGACATACAAAGCTCGCAACAGAAAGCAATGCAATCAATACCGCGACGGTCGCGTCGGCGGCAACGGACGTTATACCCGATTGCGAAAATAAACTCAAAATACGTTACCTCTTTCGGAGTGTTGTAACACTAAACTGCTGTAAAAGCAAGCGATTTCGTTTGTATTGTAGCAAATTATCCTTATAATAGCAACAACTTTTCGCCCTTTAATCAAATCGAATGCGCCGACGCAAAAAAGCCGACTAACGCCGCCGCCCAAACGCGCACTTCCCATAGGGATAAAAAACTAAATTTTTTAGAGTTGCACTTTCAAGTGAAGACAAAAGCTCTCGAACAATTTGTTCGAGAGCTTTTAACTACACGTTATTTACAAAAATAAATTGAAATTTAACAGTTTTTACATATTATAAGTGCGCAATCTTTTTCAAAACGAAAATTCGCCCATTTCCTTCCTATTTGTCGGACAAAATAGTTGTCATCGTTTGGGAATATCTGTTTAGTCATAAATCTTAA
>CAJTNI010000033.1 GCA_910577945.1 uncultured Christensenella sp.
GGCGCGATTACGCGCGGCACGGGCTTGAATATTCCCGTAAACGCCAGCTACATTGCGGAAGACCCCGACGGCTCGCCCAAGACCAACGTGTTCTTCACCAACGGCGCATCCAACGCGGATACGCTCACCACGGGCAACAATGTGGCGGCGCTTTATCTCAACGAGGCGTGCACGATTTCGGCGCGCGATTATCTCGATTGGACCGTAAACAATGCAAATACCATAACCGTAACGTCGGTCAAAAAGTACCCGCGCGCCAGCGTAGGCAACAATACGAGCACTGCCGACGGCGATTTGGTATTGTATGCCAAGGTGCGCGACGCTTTCGGCAACGTCGGCGAATCGCGTATTTGGAGCGTAATTAAGTTTACGCTCAGGGTTTCTCCCGACCAACCGACGAAACGCGCTAACTGCGTTCTGACCGATATAGGCAACGCGCAGTACGCAAACCAGGTATTTTTGGGTACGTCTAAGGAGTTGCCTGCCGGCGGTAGCATGGACGACGCAACGGCGGAAAACCTGTACAGCCCCAACGGCGGCGGCAATTATACAGTACTGATTAAAAAACCGTTGCAGCTTTTGCGTTCGAGCGGTTCGACGAGCAACGAGAACGACGTCAAAGTAACCATAAAGGCAAAGGACCTTTTGGACAGCGTAAAGCAAAGCGCGGCGACGGGCGGCGAGTACGACAGAGTGCTCATCGCAATCAACGACACCGCCAAGATTAACCCCAACGACCGCAACCGCGTGGTCAAGGTCGCGGAGTACGACGCCAACTCGGTGGCGGTGGCATACGGCCCTACGGGCACGCGCCTTGCCAACGTGTTCGAAACCGTGACGCTTGTCGGTATCAACGCGCGCAACGATTATCAAACGCTCTCCGCCACGCTGTACGTGGTAGAGCGCGCGTCCACACGCGGAACAAACTATCAATATTCCAAGATAAACACAATCTCCGTTCAAATCGTTTTCAAGGTAGATAATACGCGTCCGACGCTCAACGCCGACGCGATAAACGGCAAGTTTGCAGAGCTCGAAACGCTCAAAGACACCGTAATCAACCTCAACGATTATTTTGCGGACGAGGATAACCCCGTAATCGACGCGAGCACGCACCGCATTATCGACGTTAAAGTGCCCGAGTACGAGTTTATTCAGTTCAACAAGTACGGCACGGTTTTAAATACCCGCAACCCCGACAAAACCTCGTACTACAACATAGTCAAGAAAACGCCGACGGCGGCGGAGCTCAACAAGGCGTATACCGAAACGGGTACGCTCGGCACCGGCAACGAGACATATTTCAAGCCGTCGTATATAAGCACGGGCGCATCGTCCGACGCGTACGTTCGCTATTCGTTCAGCGGCGCGACGCTCACGCTTACGGGGCTTCGCGCGACGTACGATATGTACAACGCGGCGCGTACGGGATACCGTCCCGCGATAAGCGGCAATACGAGCGGCGTAACGCAGGCGACGGACGGCACGCAGGCTAATGCGGGCGACTTTTACATTCTCGTCAATCTGCAAGACCTCAACGATACCAACGACCGAGGTATTTGGTTGCCTATCGCGTTGCGCGTAAAGAACAGCGCGCCCACCGCCACCGACGTGGAGCGCGGACAGCAGGCGCAGGGCTCTATGCCGACGGCGAAGGGCAGAGCGACCGACGTTTTTTACTTTACGCCCATGGGCATTACGGTAGACCGTAAGCTCAACGCAATCGGCAAGCGCAAGGACGCGGACGGCAACCTCGTCAGCGACGTCAACGCGCTCGCTGCGGACGCGGATAACTTTTTCTATACGTCGATGACGGGCAACGGCAAGCTCAACGAGCTCGTTACGCTCGTGCCCGACGCGAACAAGAAAGATTACTCGTACGTTCAGGGCGGCGTCGCCAACAACGACAACGGCGAGTATTTCAGCGTCGAAACCGAAAAGATTTACATTCCCGAATCGTATTTCGGCGGCAGGTTGGATATAAACGATTATAAGGGCGCAAACGGCGAAAATCTCGAAACAGTGGGCGGCGTTGATTACGTAAAAATCGACGGCTTGAAGGTCACGCTTAACGGCTGGACGCACAACAGATATTTCTACGCGCCCGTAAACGTGCAGGACAGCGCGAAGCTCGCGGGCGAGCAGACGACGGTGTATATCGCCGTGTACGTGGAAAATACCACGCCCAACGCGCTCGACAACACGACGGGCAAGAAGGTCGCCGAAATCGAGTATAACGTAAACGGCAAAAAGGTTGCGTCCAAGTACGACGCCAACACGCATATCGTAACGTACGACGTGCCCGTGCATTCCACGATGCTCATTACGCCCTACGACGTTTTGACCGACTTGGATATGACGCGCAACGGCACGGTCGAGTATCCCGCGCAGGGCTTTACGCTCAACGGGCTTTCGGGCGTGTACTCGGAAACGACAAAGACGTTTACCGTAGACGGAACGGCGAACGAAAGCGACGTAAAAGAGCATAGCATTGCGGGCATTGCCACCGCCGACAACGTTAAGAACAGCGGATACGATTACAGTTCGAGCGCGTACAGAACGGCGCTCGCCGATACGCTTGCCGACCTCGGCACTACGAGCAGCTTCGGGTACGACGCCATGGGCAAGCCCGATAATAAAAATTGCATAGCGGAAAGCAATGCGTTCGAAACCCCCGTCGCGGCGCGCGACGTCGGTATCGACAGGCTGTATTTCGAGCGCCCCAACGACGGCGACAAGCTCGACGGGTTTACGTTCAACCCGTACACGGGCAACTATAAGCTGACCGATTCGTTCGTGCGTCCCGTAATAGTCAACGATTCGTATATCAAGTATTGGTTCGGCAACGAGCTGGTAATGGGCGATTCGTACAATCTCGACTTTATCGTAATCGAAGCGAGCCAGCGCACGACCGCGGGCGCGCCCGTCGAGATAACGCTTAACGTGAGAGACCGCACGGGTGCGGGCGCGTTCGGCGACGCAAGCGGTATCACTAAGATTACCGTCAGAATCAACGTAATCAACAGCACGCCGTACGTGAGCGAGGAAAACGTAAAAAAGGTGTTTACGCTCGCTACGTCGCCCGTGTACGCCGCCGACAATTCGGTATATCCGTCCACGCTCGTCATAAGTGCCAGCGCGCTCTTGACCGATAACGAGGGCGACCCCGTATCGTTCTATCCCAACAGCTGGTCGGTCGTCGACGGCGAGTATACGCTCGTCAACGGCGTAAAGCAATGGAATAACGTCACCGACGAGCACGGCAACAGATACGAGGGCAAGTACGTCAACGTAAGCCTGACGTCCAAGGAGATGACCATTACGGCGCTCAACTCTACGCAGAACGTTCCGCACGGCTTGTTCGTGCTGTTCAATGCGACGGACGGACGCAGCACCAATCCCAACGACGTTTCGCAGCTTTTGATACAGATAGAGGTGCTCAATGCGCCCATATCGGTCGATTACGGCGCGACGGGCTTCGAAAAGCTGTATTACGACGAAATCAATCCCAATAATTTCTACAACATGTGGACGATTAGCTCGCGCAATCAGTCCGACAAGACGGCAAGCCGTTACTTTGCGTCGAGCGCAATAGCGGCGGGCTACCTCAAAGACGCCAGATACGGCGTCGGCGCGTCCGACGCGCAGGTCAAGACCATGATTACCGACACCGACGGACTGCAAACCGCCGTGCTCGCGCCCGTTGTCAGCCCCGGCGCGCCGTTTGCGACGCGTGCGTACGTCAACGTAATCAAAGACGAAAGCGGCAACGTTCTCGACAAGATAAACGGCAATATCGTCGATTATTCGTACTATGTGCCGTACGCGAAAGAGCCCAGCCAGGTCGGCACTAACGACCCCGTGGGCGTGCTTATCGGCTGGATAAGACCGAACGGCACGGGCGCGGTCAACACGGGCGATTACATCAACGCGTTCGACGTACTGTATTTCGTAGACGTTGACGGCGACGGCAGCGTCGAAAAATACAGCGCTAGCGAGCTGCGCGGCGCAAACGCGTCGGTCGTAAACAACAATCCCGAAAAGTTCTTCGACAGCGAAGGGCGGTGGATTGTATCCGATTGGGCGGTAGTTATTTCGCCCAAAGCGGCGTTCGCGTCGGATACGTATTTGCAGCTCGGCGTAATGGCGCGCGACAGCGCGGAGTTCGGCGGCGATACCGCGGGTATTCCCACGGGATACAACGGCTTGCGCGATATCGACTCCGACCAAAACGTCAATCCTGCGAGCCGTATCAAAGTAGACGGCTTCGGATATTTGCAGTTCCAAATGTTCGTAAAGGACACGGGTATCATCTCGATGGACTACTACGACAATTTCAACGGGTACTACACCGTTGCCGACGGGCAAAATTCGAGCGTCAGCTATATTTCGACGTACGACGGCGACAGCGGCTCGGTGTATCCGTCCACGCTCGACAGCATTTATCGCAACGGCAACAATACGATTACGACGGGCTCGGGCGACAGCGTAATCAAGCAGCGCGGCGCGGGCGACAGAGACTTTACCGACGCGGGCACGAATTCGGGCGCGGAGTACAGCTCCTCGCTTACGGACGGCGATGCGGCGTTGGTAGGCGCGTTCAGATACTCGCGCACGATAGAGATATCGGGCGAGCGCAAAATGGAGAACAAGGTTAACACCAACTACACCTATATCCCCATGAGCTATTTCGCGCTCAAAAACGACCTTACGGACGCGCCCGCCGCGGACGGCAGCTATACGTATCCCGACAAGAGCTATATTGCGTACAACGTAAACAGCCTCGTCCCGTATGCGCGCGGCGATATCACAAAGATAGCGTCGGCTATTACGATTAGCGACGGCATTCAGTCGTGGTCGGGCGATAAGCTGTTCAGCAACCCGTACGTCAACTTTACCGCTTACGACGCGTATGAGGCGAGCGTGGGCGGCGGCGGCAAGCTCAACACGAGCAACGCGGGCTACGCGGCGTCGCTCAACCAAGGTTATTTCAACAAGTGTCTCGCCGTTACGACGGTAGGCGACGCGGGCGCAAACGGGTATATTCCCGCGGGTATTTCCTCGTCGTCCGCCAATGCTCAAAACCTCGTGGGCAACGGGCATTTGATGTATCTTGCGGGACAGCAGCAGCGTTTGCAGGAAAACATGTTCGGCATAGGTATTTCCAAAAAGGATACCCGTGCGAGCGCGACCAATCTCACCATGACGATAGCGGTCGCTCAGTGCCAATACGTGGACGGCGTCAGCGGTTCGCCGAGCGGCACGACGGTATACACCTCGGGCGACAGCGCGAATTTCAACCCGAGCATGTATCAAGCGCGCATTACGCTTAACCTGCATATCGGCAACAGCCCTATCAAGCTCGAAAACGGCGTTACCGCGGGCGAGGACGGATATCACATGGACGTGTCGCTCGTCAACGGCGAAAGCGCCTGGAATGTCGACCTTATCCGCACGGGCGCGGCGGCGTCCGGTCAGCCTCGCACCTCGACCGTAACGTTCGGCGACGAGGATATCGTGACCGTCAACGGTGCGGTCGATTACGAGCGTTCCGACAAAGCGTATTTCTACACCGATTCGGTCAAAAAGCATTCGGCTTGGACGGGCGGCAAGACCGCGTACGAAAGAGTCGCGCAGGTTACGACGCCCGATAACATAAAGGGCAAGGCGGTGTTCAAAAACACGTCCTCCGACGCGTCGGCTCAGGCGTCTATTGCCAAGTATTACGGCAAAAACAGCGGGCTCACCGTCGAGGACCTCAACAGCGTAAAATTCGACCAAAGCGGTAACGACGTTTTCGGCAATTATCAGCCGAACGGCGGTATTTACGGCGCGAACAACGGCGTAAACGGCAGCGGCAACGACGGTTACAGCGGGTATTTCGGCGTTTCGTTCTCCGAAACGGCGCAGCGCGTTTCCATTTCGCCGCTTGCGAAAACGGTGATTAATCGCGACGCGCCCGGATATCCCAAGTTCAACACCGATACCGAGGTCAAAAAGTTCTATGCCGAGCGCGGTTTGGTGGTCGCGGCTACCGAGCGCGGTTCGGACGGCGTAGTTTACGCGACGCGCGCCTACTACCCGTTGCGCGTGCTCGTTTACGACGATTGCGGCTCGGGCTGGGGCGAGGGCTCGTACGTGTCCTTGGAAATTCGCGTGTTCGTAGAGGACGCCGCGCCCAAGCTGGCATCCAACCTCGAAAACACGACTGCCGTCAACAACGGCAATAAGTCAATCAATATTTCGCTCGCGGTCGGTTCGGAATACAGACTGAACGTGGCGGATTTGATTACCGACAGCGATTTGCTTGCCAATGCGAGCAAGGGCGAGACGTATTGGAAAACCACTTACGACGACCTCAAAAACAAGCCCGCGGGCGACAGGACGGCGATAGAGAACTTTGCGCTCGAAACGCGCGACTACTTTAAATCGCCTTACACAAATTGGACGGCGTCCAACAACGCCGCGCTGTTGAGCGGCAACGCGGGATTCAGCGACGGTCAGAGCTTCCGCCTTACGGGCGCGGCGCTCGACGCGGCTATTGCAGCCATGCCCGACGTAGTTATGTACATGGACATGGGCGCGAGCATTCCGTCGCTCGTCGGCAACGGCAACAATACGTATATCCCGTTCGACAACACCATAGTCATACGCGTAAACCGTCGTACGGTGTACGACCGCAACGGTGTGGCGGTATCGCAAAACGATTTCTCGTTCAAGATTACGTTTACAGACAGCGCCGACAACAGGAGCGGCACGCTCACAATCAACCTGCACGTAACCAACCAAGCTCCCACGGCGCGCACGCAGGGCGTTAAATCCACGCTTAAAATGCGCGTGGGCGACACCTTCACGGTAATGACGACTCCCGCCGACGAATTCTTTGCAGGCACGACCTCGTCCAACGCGTCGTACTCGGTCAAGAATTACGATTTGCGCAGCCGTCGCAACGAGAGCATGGCGGCGATTACCGAAGGGCTGCTTTCCGGGTACAGAGCGTTGAACTCGGCAAACCTCATGCGCGACGAGTACAGGCTCACCGATTACCGCAGGAACGACCCTACGGGCAAGCATTTGGGTTACTACGCGGTTGCCACCGACGATACGCCGTGGTCTAACCGTATAGAGAATATCCATACCAACACCAACTATCTGACGGGCACGCCGTACGACCAAATCCCGCTCGAAAGCGACGGCAGCGGTCCTTACGCGCTCAACTACTTGATTACCGCGCGCAGCGCCTGCGTCGATATGCCGCTCACGATAGTTATTATCGACGGCGACGGCGGACGGCTATCGTACACCATGTATATTACGGTCGAAAGCTCCGTGCCCAAGCCGATAATGTACGCCGACGAGAACGTGTCGCCTATAAACGACGGCTTGTACAGAGTGGACGACAGCACGACGCCCGTTCTTTGGGGCAAGGGCGAGTCCAAGCCCGCCGAGTTCGGCAAGCAGCAAGAGGGCGTGTTCCAACTGTTTATGTCCGCGTACGCCGAAGGCTCTAAGACCGATTACAAGGACGTCACGCTCAGCGGCAGCGGCAGAAAAGTTCGCGCATTCGGCAGGATACAAATAGATATCAACAAAGTGGCGTACGACCCCGACAAGCTCGATAACGACACAATCGCGCTGTACGACGACGCGGCGACGCCTAAGTTCATGTTTAACGATATCGCCATGGCGACCGAAAACGATTTGCGGTTTACAAACGACAAGCTTATCGTAGACGTCGCCGAGGACGGCACGAGCTTTACCGTAACGTGTCTCGGATTCGACGTGAACGAGGACTACGGCGAGCTAACGTTCTACGTGCGCGACGGCGGCAACAACAAGCTGGAAAACGCTTTGCCCATAACTCTGCGCATCAGCACGCTGTATTCGGCGCTTACAAACTCCAATATTTACAGCACCACCACCATCCAAAACGGCACTGTGCGCATTACGTCCGCCGACACGGTGTACGTCAAGCCGATTGACACGTATCTCGGCAACGGCGTAAATCCGAGCGACGACGACTACGCGAAAATCGGCGAGTCCAGCACGTATAAATTCCTCAAATACGCGGGCATGGACGAATCGGTCGACCAAGACCCCGCCAAGAGCGGCGCGCGCATAACCGACCCCGACGTGGAGGCAAACACCGCAAACCTCACTTACGACGTGCGTATCTATGCGCTCATGAACAATACGGACGGAGAAATTTCCGCTATGTCGTTGGAGGACGCGTCCAAGCTGTTCGATATCAACCGCAACTCGGGTTATTTCAGGCTCGCCGATAAAAACGACAGCGAGGTCAGCAAATACCTCATCGGCGGCAGGAACAGCACGGGCGGCAGCTACACGGCAAGCGACCGCGAGGTATTGGCGTATATCAACAAGTATTTCGAGTTCTCGGTCGGTTCGGACGGCGTTTCGCTCGACCTGCAACCGATAACCGCGACCGATTCCGCCAAGCCGTTGCTGTTCTATGTGGAAACCGAAAAGGTGGTCGGCAGCCGCTCCGTGCGCCCCGACGACAGCTACCCGATAGCCGCCGGTTCGATATTCTACGTCGAGGTCAAGGACTCCGCGCCGCTTGCCAACACGTACGAGGACGCGTTGAAATTTAAGGGCAAGGTCGGCGAAAGCGCGATATTCCCCATATTCGACATGTCCAATCCGTACGCGTCGCTGTTTACCGACTCCGACGAAGGCGATTTCGTATCGGTCAAGGGCTTCGACCCGAACAGCCAATCGTCGGCGGATTACGACGCCGCGCTCAAAGACGCGAATTGCGAATGGCAGGGCGGCAAGGGCACGAACAAGACGCAGGCGATATCCATACTCGTCAACAACGGCGACGAGCCGATTAAAATCAAGGACGGGTTCAACAACAATAAGGAATACGAGGTTCCCGCGCGCTCGCTGATGATAAACGTCAACCGTCGTATCGACGTGCGCGCCGAGGACGGCAGCTATCTCGAAGAGGTCGAACTGCCCGTAATAATCACGGGCGTCGACAAGGCGGGCGAAACGTCGCAGGTGCGGCTGTCGCTTACGATTTGCAACAGCGATTTCACCGTGCGCGAATCGGCTATCGGCTCGTCGTTCGACAAAACGGGCGTCGGCTACGAGCTCACGCGTCAAAGCGATTACGAGTTCACGCTCAACGCGTACGTGTCCAACGACTATCCCGCGCTTACGCTCGACGTCAACAGATGGCTCGACGACCCCGACTTCACCTCGGTCATATCGGATACCGAATCGTTCAGGCTCGTGAAAAACGCGCTCGACGAGAACAAGTATCTGTTAGACAAGACGATGGATATCGTGGACAGCACCGACGGCAAGACCGTTATAGGCACTATCGAGCCAAAGTTCACCGACAACAATCCGTACAAGTTCGAGGGTATAAAAGTTACCGCCGATTCGTACCTGCGCGGGCATAGCGGATACGCGTACATGCGCGTGCTCGACAGGAGCGGCGACGCGACCAAGCTCGACAACGGCGTAACCTTTACCGTCAACCTCATAATCCTCAACTCCGCGCCGCGCGTGTTGGAGGGCAAAGAGGTTATAAAAGCGTCGATAGTCGGGTCGAATACCTCGTCTACGGTCGTGCTCGACGGCGACGGCAAAAACCTCATAGACATTCACGACATAGCGACCGACCCCAACGCCACCGATACGCCCGACAAAATCGGCGTGGAGGGCAACAACACGTATCTGCGCATCGTTTCGATACGCTTGTTAGACCCCGAAAGCATCAACGTGGTTGCGGAAGACGGTCAGGACCAAATCATAGTCGTGGAACAGGTCGAGGACCTGCAATCGCTCAAAATAACGGCTAACAAGGGCGCGTACGGCACGCAGAGCGTTATAGTTACCGTCGCCGACGGCGATATAAACAATCCCGAAACGCTCACCACTACGTTTACCGTCACGATAACCGTTATCTACAATTTCGACGATATACAAAACCTCAAAACGCTTTCCACCATGCGCGGAATGACGACTAAGGTCACCGTCGATTCGCTCATCGAGGAAATTCCCGACAGTGCGAACCAATCGGGCGCGGAGTCGCAGAGCGCAATCGCGCCGCATGCGGACGGCGCTATGTTTAACCCCGGCGCGGGATATGCGGTCACGGGGCTCAGCGCGAAGGCGTCCGACGTCAACTATGTGAACATCAGTCAGGACGAAGAAGGCACGTGGCAGTTCCGCGCGTTGCGCGTAACGTCGTCGGGCGAAATCTCTCTAACCGCCGAGTTTAAGCTCATTACGGAGCTTGACAACCCGAACGCACAAACGTACAAGCGCGAGTTCAACGTGTCCATCGTAGACAACCCCAAGCCGCAGTTGCGTCCCGAGTTTGCCAGCGACGACGGATACACGTTCTATTCGAGCGGCACGGGCTCGCTCGTCGTAAACAGCGACGGCAACGTGCTGTTGTCGCCGAACAACGTGTTTACCGATAACGAAGGCGATATCATGACCTTCGTCGCGGCGTCCTCCAATGTGCCGTCGTTGATATCGGCAACCGTGCTCGCCAGCGACAACCTGCAAATACACTTTAACGCCAAGGGCAGCGCCATGATTACCGTTACGGTCGCCGACCTTACGGGCGAGAGCGTTACGCACACCTTTAAGGTGGTTAACATCGACTTGCCCGACCCGTCGCTGTGGGTGTCGATTTTGGTCAGCTTCGAGACCAACACCATGATATGGTTAATCGCGCTCGGCGTGTTGCTGCTGTTGATTGTGTTCCTTATCATTCTCATTATCGTGCTTAAACGCCGCAAGCGCAAGCGCGAGGAGTTGGAGGCGATGCTCGTTTCCGAAATGGAACTCGAAGAGCAGATTATGCGCCTGTCGGCTACGCCCGGCATATCGCCGTATCAATCGTACGGATATTTGCCGCCCACCATGCCCGTGCAGAACGACCCCGGTCTTATGCTCGGCGGCGGCAGCGGCAACGCGCCCGACCCCAACGCGATAGGGCTTAATCCCGGCTCGGCGCAAACGCCGCCGCAGGGCAACGGTCCCAACAACTCGGGCAACGCGGGCTAAGCGCGGTCGCAGTCATTCGGAAAAAGCCGAATAGACGCGAAGCATAGTAGGTAAACGGAAAGCCGTTCGTCGATAAGACGGACGGCTTTTGCGTGCGCGTTTTGCGGCGGTTTTGTAAAATCGACTTTTAAAAATTTGCGGGTCGATAAATTTCGCGCGCAACGCCGAAAAAATTGCGGCAAAAGGCTTGTGTTTTTTTGTGGATTGGGCTATAATGTAGGAGACGCGAGGATATCGCATAAGTTATCTTAATAAATTCGCAGGTTTACCGTATAGGCAAAACGTAGCGCAAAATACGTTTTGTAGGGTAAACGGCGGAACAGTGCGGACAAGCGGGTAAACGCCGCGCGCCGCGAATATAAATCGGTTGTTCTTTTTCGGCGAAACGCCGAGTTTGATATTATATTTTTACACGGAATTTTATCGGCTGTTTTATATGTATAAAATCGGTCGAACACTAACGGAGGCAATTATTTTGCAACAAAAAAAATCGGTAGAGCCTTACTTGAAGGTCGTTTTTTTGGGCGGCGTGGGCGAGATTGGCAAGAACATGACCGCATTGGAATTCGGCAACGATATTATAATCATCGATTGCGGTTCTACTTTTCCCACAACGGATACCCCGGGCGTAGACTTGATAATTCCCGACCCCGCGTACCTGCTTTTGAATAAGGATAAAATCCGTGGCATTGTGGTTACGCACGGGCACGAGGACCATATCGGTTCAATCCCGTACTTTTTGAAGGAATGCAACGTGCCCGTTTACGGCACGCGACTTACGCTCGCGCTTATAGAAAACAAGCTGCGCGAAATGCGTATCGACAACGCAAAGCTCAACGTGGTGCAGCCGGGCAACGTCGTGTCGCTGGGCAGAACGTTTAAGGTTGAGTTCGTCAAGGTTTCGCACTCGATTGCGGGCTCGTGCGCGCTGTCCATATCCACGCCCGTCGGCACTGTGTTCCATACGGGCGACTTTAAAATCGACTTTACGCCTATCGACGGCAATATGATTGATTTGCAGCGCATAGCGGAAATCGGCAAGCAGGGCGTGCTGCTGTTACTGTGCGAGAGCACCAACGTAGAGCGACCGGGCTCGTCTATGAGCGAGGCGACCGTCGGGCGCTCCATGCGCACTATATTCAACGAGAACAAGGGGCGCAGGCTGATTATAGCCACGTTTGCGTCCAATATCCACCGCTTGCAGCAGGTGATAGACCTCGCGGCGGAGTTCGGGCGCAAGGTCGCGTTTTCTGGGCGTTCGATGATAAACGTTGCCGAATGCGCGGCGCGTATCGGCGAGCTCAGGCTCGACAGAAGCCAGATTGTAGATATCGAAAAGGTAAAGAACGTAGAGGATAAAGACTTGGTTATACTCACGACGGGCAGTCAGGGCGAGCCTATGAGCGCGCTCACGCGCATGGCGTCCGACGAGTTTTCCAAGGTCAAGCTCGGGTACAACGACACCGTTATACTGTCCGCGCACCCCATTCCCGGCAACGAGCGCATGGTGTACACCGTAATCAACAACGTGTATCGCCACGGCGCGCGCGTCATTTACGAGAGCTTGGCGGAGCTGCACGTGTCCGGTCACGCGTGTCGGGACGAGCTGTCGCTCATTCACGCGCTGTTGAAGCCGCAGTATTTTATTCCCGTGCACGGCGAGCACAGACATTTGCAAAAGCACGCGGAGCTTGCCGTGGCTTTGGGCGAGCAGCCGTCGCATATTATAATAACCGATATAGGCGATTGCGTGTACGTTTCGCCCAAAAAGTTCAAGATAGGCGAACAGGTCGCGTCGGGCAGCTTGCTCGTGGACGGCTTGGGCGTGGGCGATACCGACAGCTCGGTACTGCGCGACAGAAAGCATTTGGCGGAGGACGGGCTGCTTATCGCGGTTATTTGCATAGACGGCTTGTCGGGTGCGGCGTCGGCGATAGACGTCACGTCGCGCGGGTTTGCGTACGACAAGGACGGCGACGACTTTATGGAAAAATGCTGCGAGGCTGTGCGGCGCATTCTGTCCAACATAGATTTGCGCGAGGTCGAGCGCAACGCGCTTAACAACATGATTAGAAAAGAGCTCAAAAACTATATATTCAAAATGACCCGCCGCAATCCCATGATATTGCCGATGGTGATAGATTGCTGAGCGCCGCCGACAAAACGCGCGCCGTCGAGCGCGCCGATACCGCCGCAATAGAGCTTGTCGCGCCTGCGGGCGATATGCGCAAGCTTGATTTTGCGTTCGAATACGGCGCGGACGCGGTGTATCTCGCGGGCAAAACGTTCGGCATGCGCGCGGCGTGCAAGAATTTCGATTACGACGATTTAAAAGCGGCGTCGCTCGCTGCGCACAGTCGGCATAAAAAGTTTTACGTAACGCTCAATATTTTTCCGTACGACGAGGATTTGGACGGCGTAGACGAGTATATCGACTATTTGCAAAGCCTGCACGTGGACGGCGTTATCATTTCCGACCTCGGGCTTATGCGCCGCGTGCTCAAAACGCATGCAAACCTGCCCGTGCACGTGTCCACGCAGGCAAACGTGCTTAACAGCGATACGGCGCGGTTTTATGCGGACATGGGCGTAAAGCGGATAGTGCTCGCGCGCGAGCTGTCGCTCACGCAAATTCGCCGCATACGCGACGGCTTGCCCGACTCGGTGGCTTTGGAGGCGTTCGTTCACGGCGCAATGTGCATATCTTATTCGGGCAGGTGCTTGCTGTCGGGGTATCTTGCGGGGCGGTCCGCAAACCGCGGCGAATGCAACCAGACCTGCCGCATGTTCTTTACGCCCGAAAAAACGGCGGAGGCGCTCGAATTCGTCGAGGACGACGGCACGTACATATTCGGCGGCAACGATTTGAATATGATTGAGCACGTAAAAGAGCTGTCGGATGCGGGCGTTTCCGCGTTTAAGATAGAGGGCAGGGTCAAATCCGAGTATTACGTGGCGTGCATAGTAAACGCTTACAGGAACGCGATTGATTGCGTCAGACGCGGCGAGAGCGTGCCGAGCGCGTACG
Source organism: uncultured Christensenella sp. (assembly GCA_910577945.1). GTDB lineage: Bacteria > Bacillota > Clostridia > Christensenellales > Pumilibacteraceae > Anaerocaecibacter. Next base: position 14,084 of record CAJTNI010000033.1, read on the forward strand.
TAGCGGAAACGGCAAAAGCGCCCAATCGCGGGTTTAACACCGGCTTTTATTACGGTCAGCCCAAGCACGACGCGCAAAGCAAGCCGTTTTGCGAGTTTTGCGGCGTAGTCGTGCACGACACGCCCGACGGCGCGGTCGTGGAAATGCGCAACCGCTTTAAAACGGGCGAGGAATTGGAGGTGCTGTCGCCGTCAAATAAATTCTTGAACATGCGCATAGTCGTGCCGACGATGCGCGACGAGGACGGCGAGACCTTGACCGACGCGAAACGCGTTTGCGCAAAGGTGCTGCTGTGCGGCGTGCGCTTGCCCGAAATGTCTATATTGAGACGCTTGCCTAAAAGCGCGGAATAAATCCCAACCAAAGTCGATTGACGCGAACGGCAAAAGCTTGTTCAAGGTTCGGTGTTTATGACAAAATAATGCGTACCCGTTGCTATCCTCGGTTGGCAACGGGTACGTGCTTTTTAAAAACAATCGAATATCGCTTGCAATCGCGCGGCAGGTGTGGTATCATATTGAACGAGATGACCGGACGGTTGCGTTTTTAACGAGGAAAGTCCGAACACCGCAGGACAGAACGCCGGCTAACTACCGGTGAAGGCGACTTCAAGGAAAGTGCAACAGAAAACAACAGCCGCAAGGCAATGGTGAAAAGGCGAGGTAAGAGCTCACCGTCGGAGCGGCAACGCTCCGAGCTGTGTAAACCCCGTTCGGTGCAAGATAAAAAGGGTTAAGGTGGTCCGCCGTCCTTTATAATCGCTCGACCCGTGCGGCAACGTACGGGCAAGATAGATAACCGTCGAAAACAGAATTCGGCTTACGGGTCAGTCTCGCGCCCGCAGACACGTCTGCGGGCATTTTTTATTGCGGATTTTCGATATATATTTCAAAACGCGTATGCGCTCGATTTGCGCGCAATCAATTTATCGCTTTTGCGATTTTGCTTATGGCGCGCTTTTCTATGCGCGACACGTACGAGCGCGAAATTTTGAGCCGCTTTGCGACCTGCGACTGCGTTTGCGCCGTGCCGCCGTTTATGCCGTAGCGCAGGGAAATGACCTCGTATTCGGACTCGGACAGCACCTTTTTCATGACCGACTTGACCTTTTCGAGCACTATGTTGTTTTCTATATTGTCGTAGCCGTTTTCCTGCTGCGGTATTACGTCCATAAGCGCAACGTCGTTGCCCTCCTTGTCTGTGCCGACGGACTCGTAAAGACTGACGGCTTGGCGGTGCTTTTTGTTGGCGCGTATGTACATTAGAATTTCGTTTTCTATGCACTTGGCGGCGTATGTCGTCAGTTGACAGCCCTTGTCGGGCGAAAACGTTTCTATGCCCTTAATCAGCCCGATACTCCCGACGCTTATCAGGTCGTCCGCTTCGCCTGCGTTGTTGTACTTTTTTACAATGTGCGCGACGAGCCGCAGGTTGTGCCGCACGAGCACGTCGTAAGCGTCGCGGTCGCCGTTTTTGTACCGCTCGAAATACTTGCGCTCTTCCTCGGGCGACAGCGGCTTGGGAAACGAGCCGTTGCTGTTTACGAACGACGTAAAAAAGAATATGCGCGACAGGAACGTCATAAATGTTTCGAATATCATACCAACCCCTCGTATCAGGAAAATTTCGGGCTTAATATTTATATGACGAACATTGTCGAATTTTGCCTGTCCGCTTTTTTTAATACGGTCGATTTAAAATAGCGTCGACGTAACCCCTATTCATTGGTTAAAATGTTGGCTACTCGTAGCATAGCGAGATATAGATATGTTTTATATTTCCCGCAAAATTCAATCAGTTGCGTTCTTCCATTTTTCGTGATATAATGATTGTACGATAAACAATAATTTGGAGTTGCAAAAAGGAGAATGGCAATGAAAGACAAAGAAATGACTTTTAAAGAAAAGTTGAACGTAATGGAAAAATTCGGTCTGCAAAAAGAATGGGCGGAGTGGGAATTGAAATTGGAAAACGAATATTTTGCCGTTCTTCCTTCTTTCCGCTTTTTAAAGCCGATTAGCGACCACCTTGAATTTCATAGGGGCGGTTTTGCAAATATGATAAAAGAATACATAGAGCAAGGCGTCCTTGACGAAAGAATTCCCGAAGTATCCGCGC
>CAJTNI010000034.1 GCA_910577945.1 uncultured Christensenella sp.
ATCGCCATAGGCGATAAATATGCACGCAGTTGTTTTTGTACAATATACTACGCGCGCCCGCGAAATGACATTGATACACTATTATCTATTCGGGTGCGCGGCAAAATCACCTTCAAAGCAAACACACGGCATTCGCCAAGCCTTTGGCTTGCACACGGCATTCGCCAAGCCTTTGGCTTGCGCCGCACGGAACGACGCGAATAATCAAGCTTGTAATATCAAGCCGCAAGCCTTTGAATTTAAAAAACGCGGTCTCGCCTCTGCTTGACGAAACCGCGTTTTTTATTGCTTTACATTAGAAGTCGTCGGGGTTGAACCCGTCGTTGCCTATCGGCGCGGACGCGCTTTGCTGCGGCGCGCTCGCATCGGGCGCGGCGGGCTGTGCGCCCTGCGCGGGCTGACCTACGCCCGCATTGAGCTGCAAGCTGTTGGGCGGAGGCGCGGCCTGCGTGCCGAGCATGAGGTTGGGGTCGTTCATGGTCTGCGTGGTAGGCGGCAGATATCCGTACGACCTGTACGGCACTGCGCCGCCGCTGAGCCTGAGCATATCCTCTTCGAGCTCCGCCTCGGACGCGAGCAACGCCTCGATTTCCAAGCGAATCCTGCGCTTTTTGCGAACAACCACGATAATGATTATAAGCAGTATTATAAGCAGCAGTATGCCGCCCGCGATAATCGCCCACATGAGCGGGTTGGATTGTATCTTGGCGACAATGGAGTTCCAAGCGTTGAGCTCGGGAATATCCGTACAGCCGATGATAATAGTGTGCTGATACAGCGTGCCCGAAAGGTCGGTTATGTTGAGCGTGAGCTCGGTCGTGCCCCTGCCGTTGAATTTAAGCACGATATTGCCGCCGTCGATATGCGCGTCTACGTACGCCGAGACCTTGGTCTTGACGGGCGATACAAACCGCATTACGTCGTCGATATCGGGGTCCTCGAACCAATCTGTCGGCTTGATAACGACCATATTGTTGTTGTCGAGGTCGCCGTTGCCCTTGCTGAACATGACGCTGTCGCCTATTCTGAGCTCGGGCGCGTGGTTCTCGGTGATATTGACGGTGAGCACCTGCACAACCTCTTTGCCGCCGACGTCGAACGTGACGGTGATTTCCGCGGGCGCGCCCGTGATATAGTTGGCGGTGATGAACCATTCGGTCGCACCGGAGCCGTCGGCTGCGGGCGCGGACGTAATCGTGAGCGGCGAGCCGTCGGCGACGGTTATGTTCTTAATGACGTATCCGTCGGCGGCGTGCCTGTGCTCGTCGTCGTCCTTGTTGAGCAGCAGCTCGGGCGTGACCTTGCGCGTCACCTTGTTGGCGACGCCGAACTCGGGCAGATTGTTTACGTCAATCGGGCAAGTGACTATGACGGTAATATCCACGTAGGTCTCTTGGAAATCGTTGATACCCGCTTCCGTGCCGTCGTAATAACCGCCGTCGTTGACAGTGAACCGTATCTTTTGCGTGCCGTATACGCCCGCGGCAAGCTCGATATAGAACTTTTGGTGATGCTCGGTGTCGTTCCAATTGGCGGAGCACACGGACACCGCCTTGATTGTCTCGGTCTCGCCCGTTACGGGGTCGGTCTTGACGGTTTCCACGCCCGGACCGTACATGATGGGCGATTCCACGTCGCCGACCAAATACACCTGAATTTCGGAAATATAAACGTACGTTTTGCTATCCGAATTTTCGGCGTCTACCGCGTCGTTGGGGTTGATATCGGTTACGTAGTGGATAATATTGTCTATGAACGTCGCCGCCTTAACCTCGTCCTCCGTCGCGTCCGCCTTCAAGCCCATGAGCGTGATTACCTTGTTTTCGGAAATCGCCTTGGGCGCGGTGTTATCTACGGTAAGGTACACCTTCATGCGGCTGGTGCACGCCACGCGCGTCGAGTCGTAGAAGCTGAGCTCCGCGACCGCGACCGCGCCGCGCTCGGCGGATTTACACGTAATGCGTATCTCGTTGACCGTGCTGGTGTTGTACGCGTTGGTGCCTCTGCCGACCGTGTACGAGAACAGCGCCGCGCTCGTGCCCGAGCCAGTAACGCCCACAATGTCGCGGGACGCGCCTACGTCGAGCTCGACGAAGCAGTTTTCCGCGCCCGTGTTGCGGAAGAAATACGCGTCCATGTCGATATCGGCGTCGTCGATAATGTCGGCAAGCCGCACGTTGAGCGTGTCGCCCGTGCGAATGCTAGCGCGCATTACGTACCCGTCGAAATCGTCGTACTCGATTGTGTATTTGAGGTTGTCGGAGCTTACTTGCTTAAACTCGGGCGTGTCGTTTTCGACAGTCACGAGTATAACCGTTTTGACCGTGGTCGCAGGCGCGGATTGGCTGCCGATAACGTCCATGCAGCTCACCTCGACGGGAACGAGCGTGGACGCCGCCGCGCCCTCGGGTCCGGGTATGCCGGGGTTGACCTTGCGCTTAATCGTAATCGTGAACGTCTCTTTGTCCGCGTCGAAAAGCAGCACGGGGTCGGTGGTGGACATCGCGTCGGCGGGCGTTTGATAGGTCTTGCCCGTCTCGGGGTCGGTGTACGACGGAAGCACGCGCGCCGCGCCGTACGACAAGGTCTCTCTGCCCTTGCCGTCGACCACGTTGAGCATGTCGTAGTCGTAGAACAGCCCGAAGAACTCGTCGTCCTTGTCGAACAGCTTCCAGGTAAGGCTATCGCCCTTCGCGCCTCTGAACGACAGGAAATCGGCTTGACGGTTAACGTCGTTTTCGAGCAACGGGTAACCGTAGTTAATCGACGAATTGCCGATTGCCACGGGTGCGGAGTTGGCTACGGAAATACGCACGAACGCGTCGGTCTCGCGCGTGTACGCCGTCGTGTTGACGCCGCCGTCGCTGACGGTATGCGTGTACTGCTTGCCAATCTTGATGCAGAACCTGAGCTTGTCAAGCCCGCCCGTCGCGCCTATCGTAGCCGACTTGGGCGTGAACAACAGCTTTTTGCCGTCCTCGGACGGCTTGACGTCGAAGAAGCGTTTAACGTAGTTGGCTCTGTCGTTGTTGCTGAAATGAACGCCGAACGAGTCCGTGCCGTGCGCCTGAATTACGTCGGCGATATGCAGCTCGTACTTGTTCTTTTTGAACTCCTCGTTGAACTCGGTCATGTTCTTGTATTCGCGAGGAATGGAAAGACCGGTGTTCGGCTCTTCTTCGAGATAGAACCTTGCGTAAATCGCAACGTCGTACAGCGCGGAAGGCGCGTCGTAGTCGGCGTCGTTGATGACCGCGCCGCCGCTTGCGGACACGAGGTCGAGCTCGACCGTCTTTTCCTCGTCGCCGTCCGCGATATAGTCGGCGTAGCTCATGATATTGAATTCATACTCGCGCGCAATGCTCGACGCAACGACGTTCATTTCGCGCGGGGCTACGAACACCTTGAACGTAATCTCGTCCGAGGTTGCGCCGTGCGCGTCGGAAACCCTGAACACAACCGTCGCAAACTCGCCCTCGGCGGGAATGTAGTCGGTAGCGCGCAAGCGCAGGAACTTGATATCCGCGTCGTTGGAAACCTGCTCGGCGACAACCGCGTTTACGCCTGCGGGATTGACGATTTTAAAGCACGAGCCGCTGTAAATGTCGGGCAGATAGAACCTGCTCGAATCGTCCATGTCCACGTCCTTCATGAACGCGGAAAGGCGGATATCCTTTACGTCGCCGTACGCGAGATTTACGTTGTAGGTGTACGTTTCGGTGATATTGCCGTCGGGCGCAATCCAATCGTACTGCGTATTGGGCTTGCCCAGGTTGGCGCTGTTCTTGTCGTCTACGGTCGGCGCGGACGGCAAAACGGTTATAATCACCTTGATTTCCGTCGTAGTGCCGTTGTCGGAAAGCGGCAGCGTGTAAATCGCGTTGGTGACTACGCCGAGCGCCTTGACCGAAACGCTCATCGCGCGCTTTTCGATATTGGCAGTGCCGCACGTGTTTTCGGTAGCGAGGAAATTGGACGCCGTGACCTTAAACTTGCGCATAAAGTCAACGCCGCTGCCGCCCGCCGCGGTAAAGCTGCCGACGGGGAAACCGCCCGCGGAGCGCACGAACCTGAGCGTGCTCGCCGCGTCGTCCTCGCCTATGATAAGCGAGTTGCCCGTCTTGGTCGCGTCGTCTATCGTGCCCGCGAAATACCCGAAGCTGTCGAGCATATTCTTGGCTGTGGCGGTGGGATAAGAGAACCCGCTTTCGTAGTAATCGGAATTGCGTCTGCTGCCTGCGTTCGCAGGGTTGATATCTACGTTGCCCGTTTGCGCATAGTCGAAATACGTGGGAGACTTAAACCCGCCGTTGGTGTCTACCGAGAACTCGTTGGAATCCGCTACGTGGAACACGACGGTATCGTACGTGTGCATAACTATGGAAATCGTATCCGAGCCGCCGAACGTGACTCTGTTCGCCTTGGGCGCTTCGTTGCGGTACGTAATCTTGAATACGACCACGACGCTCTCGCCGCGCGAATCGCTGAACGTGTACTTAATGGATATGTTGCCGCTGAACGCGCTGGTCGCGGTGAACACGAGCGTCGTGTCCGACGTGCCCGAAACGCTAACCTTGATAGAGCTAAGTTTTTCCACGCCCTCCAACACGTTATTCGCCGAGTTGAGGTCGGTAGGCATTACGAGGTAGTCCTTGACGAGCTGCTTGTTTTTGGACGCGTCCAAAAGGTCGTCGCCCGTAAATTCTGCGCCCGTCTCCTTGTCTTTTTTGAGCGCAAGCCACTCGTCGCTGCTCTCTACCGCAAACGTGCCCGTATCTTCGGTAAGCACGATATCGTTGTCGATAAGGAAGGACGAAACGTCCACCGACGAATTGATGTTTTTGGTGAGCGAGAATTTATACGTGGCGTAGCTCATGCGCTCGCCGTCGTCCGTATACTCCTCGTTGGGCGCGACCGTCGAATCGGCTTTAATCTCGTCGTTGACGATATACACCTTGATAACGGCGGTAAAGAACAAACCGTTGGTTATGCCGTCGCCGTTGAGGTCGTCGTAGAACAGTATCCTGTACGGATAGTAAATATCGTATCCGCCGTTGCCGTTGGTTACGTAATTGCCGTTTACGTCCTTGTCAATCGCCAAGTGGTTGAGGTCCAAAATCTTGGTGATTTCGGCCTTCGTCTTACCCTTCAAGTCGATATCGGTCTTGGCGGTAGGGATAAACTGCAACACCGACGCCGCGCCGTTTTCGGGCGAAACCTCGAAGAAATTGCGATACCCGGGATTGGGCACGAAATTCTCGTAGTCGGGTGTTATCGAGTTATTGAAATACGTGCTCCACCCGTCCGCCGAAAACGCGTTGGTTTTGTTCTTGATGTACGCGTAATCGGAGGCGGACAGCTCGCCCGCGAGCTTTTTGTCGGTCGCGGTAGACATGAGGAACTTCATAACGTCCGTGCTGTCGTAATCGACGTACGAGACGGTATGCTTGTCTGTGCCTTCGCCGAGGTTTTTATCCAAAACGCTCTGGTCGCCGTCGCGAAGCAGCTCGACGTACTTACCCGTCGAATCGCTTGTGCGCATTTTGACCGAAAGGTTGTTCAGGTAGTAGCTGAACTCGTTGTTGTACTTTACGTGTACGGGCTTGGAGTTTTCCACCGAAATTTCGACGGGCACGGACACCGCCGCGCTGCCGACGTCGTTGGTCTTTAACTCAATCGTGAGCTTCAACAGCCCCGAAGGCCGCTCCTCGTCGCGCTTTCTCGTAAAGCTGAATCCGAACTTATCCTCGCGGAACTTACTCGTATCGTCAGTGCCCGCGACCTTCCAATCGAATTCGGCTATGGTATTGTTGGCGCTTACGCCGTAACGCTTTTTGTTGACCAAATCGCCGTTGAGAACGGTTTGGCAAGCTACGTAGCGAATGTCGATATACGGGTTGTCGTTGAGCCGCTTGCCCTTTTCGGTATAGCGTCCCGACCACTCGTTGCCCGCACTGTCGGTAAGCGTGAGGTTTTGGAAAACCACCGCCTCGTTCCAATTCACGTACTCCGCGCCGTTATCCCAAAGCGTGTTCTGCGAGCTCTGCTGCGAGGTGTACGCATTGCCGAATATTACGTGCGTGCCGTTTTCCGTGCCCGATTCGGTGTTGTAGCCCGTGGGCATGGCGACGTAGCTTATAGGCATTACCGTAGCTACGTTTGCCTCTGCCTGCTCGCTGCCCGCCACCTCTACGGGTCTGTAATAGAACGCGTTTTCTTTGGAGTCCGCAAACACCTTGGGCACGAACTCGACATTCGTCTTGTTGCCTTCGGGCGTAGACACTGTCGTGCGCTTGGTGCTGGCGTAGTACAGATACTTGTAATCGTCGGCGTAAGCAGCCTCCTGCAAGCCGCTTTGCGACGAGGGCACGACGCCGTCCTTAAACAAGTACGTATGGTTGGACGTATTGAGCGCGTCGATATCCAAAACGTATTCGCCGTCGCTCTTGCCCGTTACGATAGTGGACGCGTCCACCTTGCCGTCGCTGCGGTAATATTCGTGCATGACGGTAATACCGGGCGACAGATAACGATAGTAGAAATTGCATATCGTTACGTCGGAACGGTGCTCGGCGACCTCGGGACGGTGCTCGGCGCCCTCGGGTATGTTGCCCTCGTATATTGTGTTGCCGTGGTGGTTATCCTTAATCGCAATCGCTATCTGCGTGGGTTTGCCGACCTCGCTCGAATTGCAGGTGTCGACGATGCGGATAGCCCAATAATTGCTCTTTTTAATCTCTTCGCCGCTCGTAGCGGAAAGCTCGCCGAATACGCCGTCCGCCTTCTTTTCGTAATAAACGATTTCGAGCTTGATATAGGTATCGTTGTTTTCGGTAGTGCCCGCCGTATACGTAGGCGTGTAAAGCACCGCCGCATTCTTGTATGCGGCTTGCGTGAGCGGGTCGGAAACGCCCAAGCCCTCGAACGCGTCGGACGTGATGATGCCGTCCGTACCCACGTACTTGGCTACGAGTCCCGCGGTATGGTTAGCGCCGTTATCCTCGGGGAAACCGTTGTAAGGGTTCAACAATGCGTACTGCGTAGCGTCTACGTCGTTGAACAGCATTATCTTGTTGGACGAGGACACGGGAATGTAATCGTACAGCTCGGCGCTGTTGACGATATAACGCTCCATCGTCTTTTCGGCGGTATCCTCGTACTTGATATCCCAATTATAATTCTCGTTCTCGTCGATTATAAGCTCGGTCGTAACGAGCGAAGGCGCGGTGTTCTCCACCTCCAACTGCACGTGCAAAACGCTGGTGCGCGGCTGCGCTCTGTACCCGTCCGAAACCTTGAACTCGACGAATATCGGCGTATCGAACAGCTGAGTGGACGAACGCGCGGTAACGAGAATTACGTCCTCGCCCGTGTCGTTCTTGGTGAGCACCGCGTCGATAAACTGCGAGAGCTCGTACTCGTTGCCCAAGCTGTCGGTCGCGGTCGTCACGTACTCGCCGTTTACGAGCGAAACGATTTTGACCGAGCCCGAAACGAACGACAGTATATCGCCGTCGATATCCTTGGCGACCTCGCCCACGCGGAACTGCCAGCTATTGGCTACGATGTCGGACGTGCTGCTGCCCGCAGTCATGCGCCAGCACTTGCCGACCTGATTGTCCGCAAGCTGAGGCCCTGCGTTGAGCACCGTTACCGAAATAACGTAGTTTATGCTGGTGTATCCGTCGCTGACGGAGAAGCGCAGGGTCAAAAGCCCCGAGCCCGTGCGCGACTTTGCCTCTATCTCGATGCAGGGCACGGCGTAAATCGTGCCGTCTACCGTAACGCTCTCTTTGACTACGTCGGAAATTTCCTCGTCGGTGGAGCTTGCGTCCGTACCGACCGCGCCCAAATAGTTTTTGTAAACGCGGATTGACGATTTAAGGCTTTCGGTATTGGTAAACGTGAGCTGCTGCGCCTTTGTGCCTACCGCAAACGGTTCGTCCGCGGGGTCGGACCCGGGCGCGAGCGTGCGGCGGATAGTGGAAAAGTTATTGGTGATTATGCCTGCGGCTGCCGCAAAATCGGCGTGCTCGGGGTTGGACGCGCCCGTCTTGATATTGGAGTCGCTGCCGCTGAACTCGTACGGGGTGTCGAAATCGTAAGCCAAATCGTACGGCGTAATGCGTATCACGTCCGACTTTTTGACGGTGTAATTGATATACTTATCGCCGACAAGCCCCGCGTCGTTTTCGTACTTGCCGTACGACGTGGTGTTAATCGAATACGCCTCGTCGAAATTATTGGGCTTGCCCGCGTCGTCGTACGTGACATCCAAACGACGGTTGAGCGTGCGGTTTTCCACCTTTACGTACACGGGTACAGCCGCCGTCACGCCGTGCGAATCGACGACCTCCACGTCGTAGCGGAAATAGTAGTTATCCGTCGCGCGCACGGGCGTAATTCTGAACCCGATAAACGACGAATACGACGTTCCGCTTTCGGGCGTAATGCCGAGCGCGGCGCGCTGTGCGGCGGAAAGCCCTTTGAATACGTTGTTGTTCGCGTACAGCTTGACAGCCGTCAGCTTGAAGAACGCCGAGGTCTCGTCGTCGGCGTTTATGACGTCGCCGACCGCGTAGCTGCCGTTGAGCATGACCACGTCGTTGAGCTCGCGCTCGCAGCGCGCGAAATTGGTGTCAATCGTGCCGTCGGGATTGTACGGCGCGTATTGGAAAGCGTCGTTGTCCGTTACGAACGGAACGCTCTGCTTTTCGGGCGAAGAGATATCGCCCGAGGTCTGCGTGCCGACGCCGTTGAGCACGCCGTCGACGACGTACCCTACCGTGGTTACGTCGACGCCGCGAGGGTTGCCCGCGCCCGCGACGGTCTGCCCGTCGACGCTCTGCGCGTACTCGTCGAACCCGAGCGTAAAGTCGGCGGGAGCGGACGGAGTCCTCGGCGCGGAGGAATGAACCTTGACCGCTATCGGGAACCAAATACCGTAGTCGCCCGCATCGCCCGCGTCGCTTACGCGCACCATGATGTAAAAGTCGCCCGTGCGTCCCGCCGTCTTGTACATATTCTGCGTGGCGGCGCGCGCGGTAAGGCGCAGCGTATCCGTACCTATATATTGGTACGTGATGCACGCGTTTTCCGCCGCGGACGCGTCGTTGGCGTCTGCGAGCACGCGCGAATTAAAGCCCGTGGCAATGCCGCTCTCGCCCGTAAACCAAGACTGCGCCGAAGCGTCGCCCGTAGCGATTATGTTGTCGGCTTTGTTGTTGTCGTAATAGTTGGACGTGTTTTTGAGCGCGACCAGCGCGTTCTCGCGCGTGACCGATATATATTCGTTGCTCGGAACTTTGATGAATTGCGGCGCGTCGGCTGTGGCGCGCGTCACAAATGACGGAACCGTGCCGTCGAGGTCGTACGCAATTTCGTTGATATTGATATCTACGTAATTATTGTGCCCGAGCGCGGCATTCTCGTCCATGTACAGCTCGGCAAACGGCTCTTTGGCAATGCCCGTATTTATCGCGCCGGACGACGCATAGTAAGGACGGGTATTGGCAATCTTGAACACGAGCCTGATAGTAGTGTTGGCACTGCCGATTACCGCCTTGGTCGATTTTTCGCACGTCTTTGCGGTAACGATAAGCGACACGTACGTAGCCGTCGTAGGACGCTGCGACGTGGGTTTAATCGTAATCGACGCGCCCAAGCCCGTCGAGCCGTACGTACCCGTATCGAGATTTTTGGTGATTGTGTAATAAGTATTCGATGCGTTGGCGACCGAGTCTATACCGACAACGTCGTAACTCGTGTCCGCGTCGTAGTAAATATCCTTGGCGTACACCGTAAACCCGCCCGTCCTGTTGGGAGTGAGCGGCTGCGGTATAAACACCGTGGGAACGTTTGCCGAGGTATTGTAGATATGTCCGTTGTTTGCATAGTCGTACACGGTATCGGTTTTATCCGAATTGCCCACGCGGTAGTTGTACGCGGTCAAGCCCGTGCCGTACGTATATTCCAAATAGTTGCCCCTGTCGGTGACTTTGACCGCGCCGCTCGGCAACGGATACTTGGACGTGTCCGTAGTCGTGCTATATACGTTGATTGCGCCGTCGCTCACGCGCAGCGTAAACTTGATGACCGACATCGTACGCGCCTTGGTGGTTGAACCGAAATTATCGCGCACCTTGGCGTAAAGCACCAAATCGCCGTTGACGGTAGACGTATTGCCCTCCGCCCCCGCGCGCGGGTACTTTTTGATATTCGTAATTAAAATCTGCGAAGAATTGACGACCTTCCAATCTATGAAATTGGTCGCAAGCGTAGTGCAAGCGGTGTTAAGGAACAAGCCGCTCTTGCCCGCGCCCACGTTGTTGCCCGTCGTGAGCGTGTCGTACGCGTTGGCGGTGCCGTCGGTAAAATACACGCTCGTCTTGGGCGAGCCGTCGGGGTCTTCCGCAATCACGGACGGAGCGACGGAAACGCTCTTGTTCGTGCCGCGCGTGCCGCCCTGTATAATCGCATTCTTGGTTTTGGGCGGGTCGGTGATTTTTACAATGGTAAAACGCGCGTAGCCGTGCCCCTCGCGATTGCCGTTAGTGCCCGCAATGTTCGTAAGCGTGTTTTTGACGAAACCGCTGCCGCCCGCCGCC
>CAJTNI010000035.1 GCA_910577945.1 uncultured Christensenella sp.
CGCCCCAGTCAAACTGCCCACCTGGCAATGTCCGAAACCGCGATAAGCGCATTTCGTTAGAACCCCAGCAAAGAAAGGGTGGTATCCCAAGGTTGACTCCGCAAAGGCTAACGCCCTTGCTTCAATGTCTCCCACCTATCCTGTACATCCTTTGCCGAGACCCAATACCAAGCTACAGTAAAGCTCTACGGGGTCTTTCCGTCCAGTCGCGGGTAATATGCATCTTCACATATACTACAATTTCGCCGGATCCATCGTTGAGACAGCTCCCAACTCGTTACGCCATTCATGCGGGTCAGAACTTACCTGACAAGGAATTTCGCTACCTTAGGACCGTTATAGTTACGGCCGCCGTTCACCGGGGCTTAAGTTCGGTGCTTCGCTTGCGCTAACACGTCCCCTTGACCTTCCGGCACCGGGCAGGCGTCAGCCCCTATACATCAGCTTGCGCTTTTGCAGAGACCTGTGTTTTAGATAAACAGTCGGTTGGGACTATTTTCTGCGACCTATTGCTAGGCTCCCCTTATTCCGAAGTTACGGGGTCATTTTGCCGAGTTCCTTAACGATGGTTATTCCGCTCGTCTTGCAATTCTCTTGCCGCCTACCTGTGTCGGTTTGCGGTACGGGTGCCTCATAGCTAACCTTAGCAGCTTTTCTCGCCGGCGTGGATTCATCAGCTTCCGACATGACATCTCCCCATCACAGCTCAGCGTATATGGATTGCGTACTTCACTACAACCCCGCCTAACTGCTTGGCCGCGCTTTACCATCCGCGCGGTCTGACTATCCTTCCGTGTCCCTGCATCGAACTATGTGACAGTACGGGAATATCAACCCGTTGTCCATCATCTACGCCTTTCGGCCTCGACTTAGGTCCCGACTAACCCTGGGAGGACGAACCTTCCCCAGGAAACCTTAGGCTTTCGACGGAGGAGATTCTCACTCCTCTCTCGCTACTCATGCCGGCATTCTCTCTTGTGTAAAGTCCACCGCCTCTTCCGATACGGCTTCAGTCCATACACATTGCTCCCCTACCAATTACGAAACGTAATTCCCAAGCTTCGGTAAACAGTTTTAGCCCCGATAATTTTCGGCGCGACATCACTCGACCAGTGAGCTATTACGCACTCTTTAAATGAGTGGCTGCTTCTAAGCCAACATCCTGGTTGTCTGCGCAACATCACATCCTTTACCACTTAACTGTTATTTGGGGACCTTAGCTGTGGGTCTGGGCTTTTTCCCTTTTGACAATGAAACTTATCTCCCACTGTCTGACTCCCGGACAAAAGTATTCGGTATTCGCAGTTTGATAAGGTTCGGTAAGCCGTGAAGCCCCCTAGCCCATTCAGTGCTCTACCCCCGATACTCTAAATTCCGAGGCTAGCCCTAAAGCTATTTCGAGGAGAACCAGCTATATCCGAGTTCGTTTGGAATTTCTCCGCTAACCACAAGTCATCGCCCACTATTTCAACAGGGGTGCGTTCGGCCCTCCGCAGGATTTTACTCCTGTTTCAGCCTGCTCATGGGTAGGTCACTCGGTTTCGGGTCTACGACACGCTACTGAAAATCGCCCTATTCAGACTCGCTTTCGCTGCGGCTCCGGAACTTGATTCCTTAACCTCGCAACGCATCGTAACTCGCCGGCCCGTTCTACAAAAAGTACGAGATAACACATGCGACCCCTTGCGGAGCGCGTAGTGCGTTCTCTGCTTGTAAGCATACGATTTCAGGTTCTATTTCACTCCCCTTCCGGGGTGCTTTTCACCTTTCCCTCACGGTACTAAACTCTATCGGTCATCTGGTCGTATTTAGCCTTGGGAGATGGTCCTCCCAGCTTCCCACCCAATTCCACGTGTTGGGTGGTACTCCGGATACGTGTGAGCTGAAAAGTAAGTTTCGCCTACGGGACTTTCACCCTGTTTCGTGCTGCTTTCCAGAACAGCTTCGACTACTCACTTCCCTTGCCCGTATACACGTCCACTACCCCGCACATATTGCTATATGCGGTTTGGGCTCTTACCCGTTCGCTCGCCACTACTGAGGTAATCGTTAATTTACTTTCTTTTCCTCCGGGTACTAAGATGTTTCAGTTCCCCGGGTTCCCTTACGCCGGCTATTTATTCACCAACGCATGACTGTGGTTTCCCACTACATCGCTTTTACGAAAGTCGGGTTTCCCCATTCGGAAATCTGCGGGTCAAATGCTCATTTGCAGCTAACCGCAGCTTATCGCAGCTTATCACGTCCTTCATCGGCGCCAGATGCCTAGGCATCCATCGTATGCTCTTAGTAGCTTAATCGTCCAATTCCTAAAATAAGAAATTTACAAGATTTAAACATACAAATTGCGGTATTGGTGTATTTACATACTACCAATATTATTTGATATTTTGTATACTCGCTTTAAGTTATATGCAGTTGTCAATGTGCGACACGGGGCAGGCCTTAGAGGTCAAAAAAAACACAACAAACAACAACCAAAGCTTACGCTCCCCAATGTTATTGCTTATTATGTCCAGAGGTATGGCTTATATTCGCGATACTTGGATGACCCGTGTGCTGTCTTGCGAGACAGCTTTGTCATAATATCACATATATATGGGCATGTCAAGCGTTTTTTCAAAAAAAATCAAAAATTTTTTAAAAAAGTTTTTTCTTTTATTCATACCGCTTTTCTCGCGCGCGTTCGCCCGCCGCAGAGCCTAGGCGGTCGCGGCAATATTTGCTTCGGTTTTGCACCGGACTGACTACGAAAAAGGACGGACTTTCCGTCCGTCCTCGGTCTTGATTATACCGCCGCGCGCTAGTTGACGCAAGCCAATATATCGCTTATCACCTTTTCCGAATCGTCGTACCATTCGCTCGACCACACGCGCAGCAACTTCCAGCCGCGGCTTTCGAGGAACTTTTTGCGCATGACGTCGCGCTCTCTCGCCTTTAAGTCTTTTTCGAGCAGCATATCGTCGCACTCGATGCCGACCGCGTACTCGCCCTTGGCGTTTTTGACCGCCACGTCCAGCTTGTAGCTGCCCATGCCGACGTTGCGCTCGACGTCCGCGCCGCGTTTGACGAGCGCGGCGTAAAGCTTATCGGCGAGCCCGCCGCTTTTCGCCTCTGTGCGCGGCAGCCCGATATCGACGAACGAGCTCAAAACCTGCTCCGCGCCCGCACGGTCGCCGCTCGAAATGCAATACGCGTAGTCGAGGTACTTGCGCAAAATATGCACGCCCGTCGTTTTTATATCGTCGACGCGCAGGTCGGACGGGATTATAGACGTAACTATATCTATTTTGCGCTTGGCGCGGCTTATCGCGACGTTTAGCCGATTTTCGCCGCCCGGGCGGTTGAGCCAGCCGAAATTGCGGCTCATCACGCCTTTCGCGTTATGCGCGTACGCGAACGAAAATATTATGCGGTCGCGTTCGTCGCCCTGCACGTTTTCAATATTCTTGACGAACAGCCCGTAGTCCTCGCCGTCGCGCCTGCGCTTGACCGCCGACGAATACGCCGTTTTGAAACGGGCGTCCGCGTCGCACTTTTTGTCTATCATATCCAGAATACAATCGCGCTGCTGCGCGTTGAACGTAATAACGCCCAGCGTTTCGCGCTCCGCCTGCGGCAGCTTTTCGACCTCGTCGAGATACGCCGTCAACAGCGACAGCACCTTTTCCGCCTCCGCGCGGTTTACCCTGTCCTCCCATACGCCGTTTACCTTGTGCACCGTTATGGGCGGCGCGGCGGACGGCGTGGGGTTGGGGGAAATATTGAGCCTGCCGCCGTAGAACGCGGCGTTGGAAAACGCGATGAGCTCCTCGTAACGGGAGCGGTAATGGTACGACAGCATAACCTCCGGGAACTTGAACCGCGCAATGTCGAGCAAGCTCTCCTCCTCCAACACCGCCTCGCTCTCCTCGTCCTCGTCTACGGTTATTCTGCCGTCGCCCAAGCTCGACGGGCGGAGCTGCTTGTGGTCGCCGCACACGACCAGCCGCTTTGCGCGCGCGATTGCGGGAATGCCGCGCTCCACGTAAATCTGCGACGCCTCGTCGAACACCAAAAGCTCGAACAGGTCGTTTTTGAGCGGCAGCACCTCGCTGACCGCCTCGGGCGTCATCAGGAAAATGCGCACGCCCCTGAACAGCTCGAACTCGAACTTTTCCACAAACTTGCCTATCGCGGGACGGCGCTTGCCGTCGATTGCGCGCAGCATGTCGCCGCGCCGCTTGCTTTCCGCGATATTAGCGTTGAACTCCGTTTTGAGCACGTTCATCGTCTTGTCGCGCGTCAGCATACGTTTTTTGTCTATGCTCTGACAAATGCGCGACACCACCGTCGAATACCCCGATATGCCCGTCAAGACGTCGCGGTCTTCGTTCTCGAACCTGTCTATATACGCGTACCCGCAGTATTCGGCGAGCCGCCTGTCGAGCGCCGACGTGGGCTTGCCCGTTTCCGCGGAAATCAAGTACAGCGCGCCGTAGTACAGCCGCGTGCAAAAATCGAGCGAGTCCGCCGCAAGCTTGGCGTTGTGGAAATTGTTGTATTCCTTTAACCCGTTGTACAAATCGACGGGCGCTTTGACAAACGTTTTGTACAGCGCGCGGTTGTAAATATCGAAATTGCGCTTTAAAAACGCTTTAAGCGCGCGCTTGAACTTGAATTTGCCGCGGTATGCGTACAAATCGAGTATGCCGTCCAGCTCGGCGACGCGCTCGGCGACCTGCGCCGACGACAAGCCCTTTTTAAAGTCGATTAGCCACCCGTACTTTTCCGCAAGCGAATAGTATTCGTCGAGCGTGCGCAAAAGCTCCGCGTCGTCCAGATACGCGCACGCGTTTTTGACGCTTTCGTACCCGCAATCCAAAAGCGCGTTCGGCACGCATGCGCGGAACACCGCCGCCTCGTCCGAGGTGGCTACCGTGCGCTCCGCCGCCTTGAACGGATTGTCGAGGTTTTCGCGGTAAATCCTTATCATGGGCGCGCCGAAATCGCCAGACTCCAACCGCGCCGCCAAGCCGTCGAGCGCCGCGAGGTCGGCGTCCACCGTCGCCACCGCGCGATTGTACGCGGGCGCGTTGAACGGCGCGGGGCTGTCCGCCGCGTCGAACATGACTTTGAGCCGCGCGTAGAACGTCGCCTTATCCTTGGGGTCGTCCACAAACAGCGCGTACTTGGCGAGCCGACCGAGCCGCGAGTAAATAACCGACAGCGCCGCGTGCTTCTGACTGACTATCAGCACGTTTTTGCCGTCGTCCACGGCGTCGGTTATCATGGAAGTGATGGTCTGCGACTTGCCCGTGCCCGGCGGGCCTTGCATGACGAGCGTGTGCTCGGTCGCCGATTTTTCTATCGCGCGCTCCTGCGAGACGTTGAGCTCGTTTATGTAATCTATAAATCCCTCGCTGTCCACGGGATACGCGCCGTCGGCGAGCTCCTCGCTGTCGCCGTACATGTCGTCTATCTCGTCCGCGCCCTCCAAAAGCCCCGTGAGCGTGGGCGGCATTACGCCCGACTCGATGATATCGTCGAAATCCTTTTGCATTGCGCCGCTGTTCATTGGGAACATGCCGACGGCGGCGGAATTGACGAGCTTGTACTCGTTGTCTTTAAGCTTGGGAAAGGTTTTGTCGGTATATTGCGCGAGCTTCGCCAAATCGGTAGGCGTGCCGTCCTTGGCAATCGTTATTCCGCTTTCCGCATAGAACGCCAAAAGGTCGCGCACAAACGCACTCTTGATAATGTTATCGACGGCGCACGACGGCAGCGACAGCGCGCCCTTGCCGTTGAACTTGTTGTAGCACAGTATGAGCGCGTTGTTGTACGTTATGTCGCGCGAATCGTCGGCGGTCATTATTATGCGCCCGCCCGTGTTTTCCAGCGTGACGGGGAACAGCACAAGCGGCGCGGAAACGTTAAACGAGTTTTTGCCCTCGCCGCACTTGCCGATTGCGAACGGATACCCGACGTACAGCGTGTTGCTGCCCGTTTCGCGCAGCGACGAATCCGCCGCGCGTATCAGCCTGTTGTACTGCGTGTACAGCTCCGACTCGCCGTCGCACAGCTCGATACGCGCGCCGCCGCACGACAACAGCGCGTCGATTACCGCGGCGTTGCGCTTGCCGTCCTTGCCGCACAGGTCAATCGCCCTGCCCGCGACGGGCTTGGACAAATACAGCATGCGGTTGCGGCGGTTGATATTGGTAAGCCGCGATTGCAGGTTTTTGAGCGTGTCCTTCACCTCGGCGCGCATCATCGTCAGCTTGACGGGCTTTTGCTCGCCGAGAATAATATTCAAAAATCCCATGCCGTAATTGGCGACAAAACTCCTGCCTATGCCGCTTATTTTGAGCATGTCCTCCGCAGTCGTCGGCGCGAGCCGCGCCATGCTTTTGAGCGGCGCGTCGGCTATAATCGCCGTCGGAGTATGCTTATTTTCTCTGTTGCGCAGTTTTTCGCGATAGTCGTACAGCTTTTGATACAGCGTTTTACTCATACCGCTATTATATTGTTTTTCGGGCGGTTTGTCAAGCGGCGACAAGCTATTGCGCGCACGCGCCGCACTCAATAGCATCGGTATTTTCGCGCAAGCAAAAAAGCGGCATACGCCGCTTTTTTGTTTGCGTTTTTAGACTTACCAAACTACAACGCTGTCGAGATTAGCGCCCTTGTCTAACACCAGCTTGACGCTGTGCTTGCCCGCGCCGAGCTCGCCCGACAGATACGAAAGCTCGTCGTATCGCGTATCGCCGCCGAGCGACACCTTAGTCTGCTCCTTGCCGTCGATATACACGGTATACATGCCCGTACCCCTTGCCGAGAACAAGCCGAGTCGCGTGCCCTCGAACTCGAACGTGACGGTCGCCTTTTTATTGCCGACGTACACGTGCCCGAAATTGGACAGCACCGACTGAGTGGTCCACTTGCCGTTGTACTTGAACATATCGGCGTCGGGCGCGTAGTGCTTGCCGTTCGAAAGCGTCATCACGTTGGAAAACTCCATGCCGCTGAGCGCGACCCTGCCGTTGTCCGACGCGGTCACCGCAATGCGGTAATAGCGGAAGGTTTCGGGCTGTTCGAGCTTGACGGACACAAGCTTGCCCTTGCGCCCAAGCCCGCTCCACTCGCCGATTTTGCGGAACGTTTCGCCGTCGCTAGACGCATCCAGCGAGAACGCCGTGGGCATGCCTATATTCCCGCTGTTCTTTGCGCTGTATCCGCGCAATACGAAATCGGTCGCCGTAATCTCTTTGCCCACGTCCGCTACTACCACGAACGGATTATTCTCCGACACCCAGAAATCTTGATGCGTGTGAATATCGGTGTCGGGCTTGCCGTCGAACAAGTGGCTTATGTCGTACAGCCCCTCCTCGACGTTCTTCGTCCACGGCTCGTAGTTCGTAAGCTTAACGGTCTGTCCGTCGGCGTAGGTATCCGTTTTGGTGTACGTGTACGTATAATCGCGCGTGTAGAAATAATCGGTCTCGAACATGCCCGTCGGCGGCTCGTAGCTCGACCTGTACGCCGTAGTCACGATTGCCGTCGAAACGGTCGGCTCGGGCGGAACGTAGTCGTCCACGTTCGTGTCGTCGTCGATTGTGCCGCCCGGTATCTCGAACTTGCCCATGCCCAAGTCGGCATAGCTCCTACCCTTGGACAGCGGGTCGGCGTCGAGCACCGCCTTGTTGTTGAGCGTCACGATTATAAAGTGCACCCAATCGTCCTTTTTGAGGTCGTAATCAACGTAATACTTACAGCCGTCCTGAATATTGGTCGTTTGGTTGTGATTCTTAACGTAGCTCTTTACGTTGACGGCGAGGCTGTAATTCTTGCCGCCGTCCAGCGATATATAGAGGTTGGAGTAAGTCGCGCGCAGGTCGAAACGGTACTTCGCGTCCTCGTCTATATGGATTTTGCCCTGCAACACCGTAACGGTATTGTCGGCGGGGAACCACACCTGCGCGTTGCCGTTCATGTTCTTGGACGGGTAATTGACGTAGCCGTGCTCTTTTTCTGTAAAGCCCGCAAACTGCTTTTCGTACGCTTCCTCGACGGTCTTGAAAATGGTATCCGCGGAATACGTGTAGGTCGTTTGGTCTATCTGATTGGGCTTGCCTATCTGCGGCTCGAACTCGATTACCAGCTCGACGTCGCCGACGGTAAACGCGCCGTCGTCCTTGGTTATGCCTATCGTCACGTAAATCTCGCCCGACCTGTCGCCGCCGCTCGGCGTGTAAGTGTAGTAATTGTCGGCGGTCTTTTCAATCGAACCGTGCGCGGGCTCGCTCACGCTCTTGACGGTATAGCTGAACCCTTCGGGAATGACGAAGCTGCCGATAACGTCCCTGCCGTTTATCTCGTGCGTCGTGCCGTACTCGAAGAAATTGAAATGATACGGTTCGTCGCGCTCTATCACGTACGGCTGCATCGTCGAGGCATATTTCTTTTCCCCGTCGTACATGTAGCTGACGCCCGTCTGATAGGTGGACGCGACGGGCACGTACATGGGATACGCCTTTTGCTCGTCGGTCAAAGCGTCGTCCGACGTCTCCAAGCCGAGCATGTTCCTTATATAATAGGTAAAGTTGTTATGCGAAACGGAGGTCGTGGATTTGAGCCACTTGTCGGGCGACTGCCCGCCCGAATTGCGCGCCATGTCGATAAAATTCTTTTGCCCGAAGCTGTGCAGCACCGTCGCGTATCCCGCGAGCCCGTACCGACCGTTCTCGAATTTTTTGGCGGTGATTTGGTCGAGCGCGAACGTCGCGCTCGTGTATCTGTTCCAACCGCCCATACCGTCGCCCGACGCGCCCGCTTTGCGCGCCGCGGAAATGCGCGTAAACAAGCTGTACTCGACGAGCGTCACCGCATTATTCGTAACCTCGCCGCCGCCGCCCAAGCCGAAGCCTTGGAAATTATGGTTGTACTCGTGCATATTGCCCCATGCGCCCGAGTTGACGAACGACTTGTAATTGAGCGAGTTAGCCATCCAGCCCAACGGGCAATTTACCGACATTTGACTGGGGAACGCGACCGCCGCGCCCGCAGCTACGAACGGGTCGTACAAAAACACTATGCCCTGCCGCCGTATCTGATTGGACGTGAGCGCGATTTTATCCCACAGCACCGCCGCGTTGTACAAATCCTCGTAGCTGAACGCCTCGGCGTAGCGCTTCGGTCCCGAATGCAGCACGCCCGTTTCCCACACCTCCAAGTCGAACATGGGGGCGGACGATTTGGCGTTGTCCTCGAACTCTTCGGGCGTGGTGTACCCGAGAATGAAATGCTTGTATTTGACCGCGCCCGACACCGTGAGCGTGAACGCCGAATTGGTGTTGCGCACGTAGATAGGTCCGCCGACGAACGAGCCTATATAACCCGTGTATACGCCGTCTTTAAGCGTGGCGGTTGACGGGTTGATTACCAAGGTGTTCATGATTACGGGCATGCGGTTCATGGCGTTTTTCGCCGTCCAAATATTATTGGCTTTGCCGTTGTAAAGCGCCTGGCCGACGTGGAAAACAAGCTCGCCTACGGCTTTCATGTCTTCCTCGCTGATTTCCACCTTGACAACCTCGCCCGCGGGCGCGTACAAGCCCGTGATGCTGTAACTTGTGTACCCGCGCGGCTTTAAGGTAAGGCGCTTGACTATGCCGGGCTCGTCGTCCGCCACGTCGCCGAGATACAAGCCCACCGAGCCCGTATGCTTGTAAAGCTGTCTGTGATTGCCGTTCGCATCGAGCGTCGGCTCTTCCTTATTATACAAATATCCGTTGGCGTCCATGCGGTTGTATCCGCCGCCGCCGCCGTTCCATGTGTTTACGCTGGTGAGATAGCTGGATTCGCCGATTATGGCGTTTCTGAGCGCGACCTTATCGTAGGTTGTGCCGATAGTCTCGCGCAGCGTGCTGCCGTATGTAGGATAACCGACGGACGACCGTCCCTCGTCCTTGACCTCTTTGGGGATTTTGCGCTCCACCGTGCCGAGATATTCCGAATAGTACCCGACCTTGGTCTTGGTGACGTACGGGTTTCGGAAAGCCTCGCCGCCCTCCTTGCGCAAGCTGCACGAAACAGCGACGCATACCGTCGTAACTATTATTATAACGCAAAGCAACGCGATACCCGCAAGTATGAGTATGCGCTTTTTCTTGTTGGGGTCTTGCGCCTTTGCCGCCGCGCCGCCGCCAGCCGACTTCGCCTTGCTCGCGCCGCCTTTTTCGGTCCTCGCTTTCGATTTGGCTTTATTTTCGCCGTCTGCCTTAACGTTGACCGACGCCGCGCGCCGAGTCGCC
>CAJTNI010000036.1 GCA_910577945.1 uncultured Christensenella sp.
TTATTGTTTATCGTACAATTATTATATCACGAAAAATGAAAGAACGCAACCGATTGAATTTTGCGGGAAATATAAAACATATCTATATCTCACTAGGCAACGAGTAGCCTAATTCGTCCACGCCTAAAATACAGTAGAAAAGGTATGGCTTTATGCCATACCTTTTCTACTGCCTACGGCTTACTTAATATTCCCTATGGGAATTACGGTAACTGCTTGCGTTTTTGTTTTAAAGTTTTTTACTTTTCGGTGCGGGTGTCGCCCGTAAAGAACAGCGCGACCGTGCCCGGTCCGCTGTGGCTGCCTATAACGTAGCTGAGCGGGAGTATTTTTACTTGCAATCCGAGCTTTGCCGTTACCTCGTCGGCGACGAACTTTGCGTCGTCGTAGCAGTCGCCGTGGGTGATATATACGATATCGCTTTCCTTATTGTAGCGCGATACCATTTTGTCCACGAGCGTCAGCAGCGATTTCTTCCTGCCGATAACCTTTTTAATCGGCACGAGCCTGCCGATTTCGTCCACGTGCAGCACGGGCTTGATGTTGAGCATGTTGCCGAAAAACGCCGAGCCTTTGCTCAGCCGTCCGCCGCGGGCGAGGTATTTAAGGTCGTCGACTACGAAATAGTGAATTACGCGGTCGCATACCTCGTCGGCGTAGCCGCACGTTTCCTCAAACGACGCGCCGCTCTTGCGTTTTTCCGCGACGAGCGTCACGAACAGCCCTTCGCCTCCCGACGCGCATTTGGAATCGACGACGTAAACCTTGTGCTCGGACGTTTGATTGATTTCGTCGGCGACGCGCTTGAAATTCTCGCAAGTGCCCGAAAGCGCGCTCGCAAAAGCCAAGTACAAAACGTCCTTGCCGTTCGACAGCAGCTCGGTCAAAAATTCGCGCGCAGTGCTCTCGTTTATCATGGACGTGCTTGTCCGCGCGCCGCCGCGCATTTTTTCGTAAAACTCGTGAAATTCGAGCTGGTTGGATTCGTCCTTGCCGTACTCCGTATCGTCTACATAGTACAGCATGTCGCGCGACTCGACGTTCATTTCGCGCAGCATTTCCTTGGGGATGTCGCAAGTGGAATCGGTAGCTATAATAAAATCCATGTTAAACCTCGATTTTTCGGTAGCGCCGAATTCGGCGGGTTATTGCAAGAATGCGGGCGATAAGTCGACGCCGCAATCGTCGGTCAATTCCAAAACGAACAGCGCGCGAACGTAGCCGCGGTCGAACGAGGTGGAGTGTACGTAAAACTGTTTGCCGTAATAGTAACGGGCGAGCCTGTAATACTTGGAATTTGTATGCAAAGCAATCGCCTTTGCGCCGTTGTCCTTGGCGTAAGCGATAGCGGCGTCCAGCAACGCCGAGCCGAACCCCGTATTGGTAAGCTCCGAGCTCACGCCGAACCGATATATGTACCACAGGTCGGGCGAAAGCCGCTTGATACGCAGTGCGCCGCAAATTGCGCCGAACCGTTCTACGACGAAAACCGCGTTGTCGCGAATATCGGCGAGAGTGCTCTCTATCGTCTCTTTGAGCGCCTTTACCTCGTAGCGCACGTGCAATTCGTCTTGATACAGCGAAAACGATTCCTTGGTGACGGCGAGCACGTCGTTTACGTCTTGGTCTGTGGCGCGCCTAATGGCGAGATACATTACTTTTTACCCATAAGCAAGCACATGACCGCTTTTTGCACGTGTAAGCGGTTTTCCGCTTGCTCGAAAATAATCGAACGCGTCGAGTCTATTACGTCCGCAGTTACCTCCTCGCCGCGATGGGCGGGCAGGCAGTGCATAAACACGGCGTCCTTATCGGCGAGCGCGAGCACGTCCGCATTGACCTGATAGGGCATAAGCGCCTTTTCTTTGGCTTTGTCAATGTCTTGACCCATGGAGAAGAACACGTCGGTGTATAGCACGTTGGCGTTTTTTGCCGCTTCCTCCACGCTGTCGGTTACGGTTACGTTGCCGAACTTTTGCGCCGCAGCGGTAATTTCGGGATTGGGCTTGTATCCGTCGGGCGAGCATATGAAAATTTCCATGCCCGTCTTTGCGCCCGCGAGCATAAGCGAATGCGCCATATTGTTGCCGTCGCCGAAATAGGCGAGCTTAATGCCGTTCAGCCGTCCGAAATTTTCCGCAACGGTAAAAATATCGGTAAGCGCCTGGCACGGGTGAAAATCGTCCGTTAGCCCGTTGATTACCGAAAAGCTCCCGTACTTGGCGAGCTCCTCGACGTCCGATTGCAGGAACGTGCGTATCATAACGCCGTCTATGCCGTAGCGCGACAGTACGCGCGCCGTGTCGGCGACAGTTTCGCCTCTGCCGAGTTGAATGTCGTTGCCCGAGAGGAAAAGCGAATGTCCGCCGAGCTGGTGCATGCCCATCTCGAACGAAACGCGCGTGCGCGTCGACGATTTAGTGAATATCATGGCGAGCGTTTTGCCTTTGAGCAGCTCGTGCTTTTTACCGCGCTTGCTCGCCGCTTTGAGCGAGTTGGCGAGGTGCAAAATTTCGTAAATATCGGCAGTGGAATAATCTAGCAGATTGAGCAAGTGCTTGTGTTCTATTCTGCCCTTCGGCTTGTAAGAGGAAATATCCATATGTCACCTTAAATATGTATTATTAGTGTACAGTATATTAAAAATATTATAACAAATCACCGATAATAAAGCAAGCAAAAAGTGCCGAATTTTTCGACACTTGACTGAATTTTGCCTTTTTATACGTTGGTGGACGCGCAAACGTCGTCCAGAGCGGCGACAAGTCCGTCGATTTCCTCGCGCGTAATCGTGAGCGGAGGAACAAGCCGCACGGTGTTGTTGCCCGCTACGTTTACCAAGTAACCGCGCTCTTTGAGCTTGCCCTCGAACAGTGCGGCGGGTACTTTGTCTGTAAACTGAATGCCGCGCATAAGCCCGCGCCCGCGTATATCGGCGATAAAGTTGTATTTGGAAAAGTGCGACAGCCGTTCGCCGAGATATTCGCCGACCTCCGCCGCGCTGTCCAGCAGTCCGCCGAGCAGCAAATCCAAAACCTTGTCGGCGGCGGCGCAGGCGAGCGCGTTCCCGCCGAACGTCGAGCCGTGGTCGCCGAGCTTGAACGCAGTTCCGACCTCCTCGACGGCGAGGCACGCGCCCATAGGAATGCCGCCCGCGATTGCCTTTGCGAGAGTGATTACGTCGGGCTTTATGCCGAAATGCTCGAAGGAAAACAGCTTGCCCGTTCTGCCCATGCCCGTTTGAATTTCGTCCGCGACGAACAAAATCCCCTTGGATTTGCACATGGCGTACGCGTTTACCAAAAAATCGTCGGAGAACGGGCGCACGCCGCGCTCGCCCTGTATCGTTTCCAAAAATACCGCGCCGACGTCGTCGGTCAGCTTGCTTTTGAAATCGTCGAAATCGTTGTATTTAAAGCTTTTGAACCCCGAAGGCAGCGGCGAGTATACGTCGTGCTGCGCCGCGTTATCGGTCGCGGTGAGCGTGGCGAGCGTTCTGCCGTGGAACGAGCCCTCGGCGGTGAGAATCGTTTTTTGCTCGCCGCGATTTTTGTAAAACCGCCGCACGAGTTTGAGCGCGCACTCGTTGGCCTCCGCGCCCGAATTGCACAGGAACACGCGCGAAAACCCCGACGCGTCGCACAGCTTTTTTATATACCGCGACTGAATTTCGGTGTAATAATGATTGGATACGTGAATGAGCGTTTTTACTTGCGCGCAGACCGCATCCGTAAATTCGGGGTGATTGTAGCCGAGTATGTTCGTGGCGATGCCCGCGACGAAATCGACGTACTTGTTTCCGTAAATATCGTACACGCAGTTGCCTTCGCCGCGCTCTATGCACAGCGAATCGCGCGAAAATACGGGCATGTAGTGCGTGGCTTCCGCCTCTTTTATTGCTTTAAGCTTCATAATTACCTTTCTATCATTGTGCCCACGCCGTTATCGGTGAACAATTCGAGCAGTATGGAGTGGGGGAGCGTGCCGTTGAGCACGAATACGCTGTTGATACCGCGTTCGATAGCGTCGATACAGCTTGCCGCTTTGGGCAGCATGCCGCCCGAAATCGCGCCGCTGTCCATCATTTTTTTGAGCTCGGCGACGGAAATCCTGTCGATAAGCGATTGCGAATCGTCCTTGTCCGCCATTATGCCGTCGATATCGGACAGGAACATGAGCTTTTCGGCGTGCATCGCCGCGCCGATTGCCGCCGCCGCCACGTCCGCGTTTACGTTGTAGCTGTTGCCTTGCTCGTCCGTCGCTATCGACGCGATGACGGGTATAAACTCGTCGCGCGCGAGTATTTCCAAAAGCTTGGAATTTATTTCTGTGATTTTGCCGACGTAGCCGAGGTCGGAATCGAGCTTTTCGGCTTTTATGAGCTGCGAATCCTTGCCGCATAGCCCGATTGCCTTTACGCCCATGGAATTGAGCTCGCCGACGACGTTCTTGTTGATTTTGCCGCAAAGAATCATTTGCGCAACTTCCATAGTTGCGGCGTCGGTCACGCGCATGCCGTTCTTGAACTGCGGCTTTATGCCGAGCCGCGACAGCAGCTTGTTAATCTCGGGCCCGCCGCCGTGAACTAGTATGGGGTTTACGCCAACGATTTTGAGCGCGGCAATGTCTTGCAGTATGGTAGTCGTTACCGCCTCGTCGTTCATGGCGTTGCCGCCGTATTTGATTACAAGCGTTTTGCCCGAATATTTGCGTATGTACGGCAGCGCCTCGCAAATTATCTCGGCGCGCTCTATTGTCGATTTAAACGATTCCTTCATGTCTCGTCCTTGTAGGTGAAATAAAAAGCGGTAGTGCGAACGTAGGTTTAGCCGCGCGTTATACGGGCGCGTATATCGGTAAGCCCGCCGTTTCGTTTAGCCCGAACATGATATTCATGTTTTGAACCGCTTGACCGGCAGCGCCCTTTAACAGGTTGTCGATTACAGATACGATTATGCCTTTGCTCCCGTCGAATCGCGCGGAGAACACGCAGCGGTTGGTATGCGCGACCGATGAAAGCTCGGGGAGAGATTGCGAATACGCGACGAACGGCTCGTTGGCGTACGCCGTTTGCAAAACGCGCTCGGCGGCTGCGGCGTCCGTCGCGTCGAAATAGACGGTGGAGAGTATTCCGCGCTTTAACGGCAGCAGGTGCGGCGTGAATATTATGCTCTTGCCGAGCTTTTCCCGCATTTCTGGCGCGTGACGGTGCGTAAATACCCCGTACGCTTTAAAGCTTTCGTCGAGCGCGCAAAACGAATATGCCTCGTCGCTTTTGCGCCCCGCGCCGCTCGCGCCGCTCTTGCTGTCGGCGATTATGTTGTCTGCAAGCCCTGCCTTGCACAGCGGCAGCATGGGCAGCAATACGCTGGTTACGTAGCAACCGGGATTGGCGACGAGTCGCGCGGTTTTTATTTTGTCGCGATTGACCTCGCACAGCCCGTAAACGGCTTGCGCGTTTAGGTCGGGGCGGGGGTGCGTCACGCCGTACGTGCGTTCGTAAACTGATACGTCGTCGAAGCGGTAGTCTGCGGACAGGTCGACGACGCGCACATTCGAGTCGATTAGCTTGCCGATAACCGCCGCGCCCGCCGTTTGCGGCAATGCGGAAAACACGACATCGCACGCTTTGAGCGCGTTGTCGTCCGCCGAAACGAACGTAAGCGGGCAGGGCAGCGCGGGGAAAACGTCGCATACGCGCTTGCCCTCGTGCGCGCGACTGGTCACTGCGCAAAGCTCCGCGAACGGGTGCGACGCAATCAGTCTGAGCGTTTCCGCGCCCGCATAGCCGTTCGCGCCCAATATTCCGACTTTTATCTTGGTATTTTTCATAAGCCGTCCGAAATATTTGTTGTGGAACTTCATTATAATATATCGAGTCGAAAAAGGCAAACGAAATAGCGTCGTACCGACGACGAAAACTGTTGACAAATATGCGCGCTTATGCTAATCTACAAAAAAGCAACGCCCTGCGGCTTTACTGTCGACGTAGCGGCAACGTCGTTTGCAAGCCGCTTAAAAAACCACAATCAAGGAGAGATTATGGCAAAAAACGGAACGTGCGAGCTGTGCGGTCTACCCGATAACAGCTATTCAATCGAAAGCGACGGCAAGGTTTTTAAGGTCTGTAAGCTGTGTTACGACGGGTTTATAGACAAGCACGGCAGCGACTCCGCCGATATTACCGACGACGAGCTCGCCGCGCTTGCGGCAATGCCCGCGCCGCCCGCGGCGGCAGGCAAGCCCGAAACGCTGTCGCCCGACCAAATGGCAAAGCTGCTTACGCCGACGAGCGAGGAACGCAGAAAGCTCAACGCCGCGCTGAAACGCGCCGCCGCACGCGCCGAGCAAAGCTTGACGGCGGACACCGAGGATTTAAAGCTCGAACTGCTGCGCGACAAGGCGGAAATCGAGAAAGAAGCAACCTCCAAAAAAACGAAACAGCCCGCTGCCGACGGGCAAAAGGAGACCGATATGACAACGCAGAAAAGCTCGTCGGAGGCGGAGCAGGACGCGCTCGACCGCGACCTGAAAGCCGCGAGAGCGGAGGAGAAACGCGCCGCCGCTATGGAAAAAGCCAAGCGCGCCGCCAACCCGACAATCGACGACGAGCGCATTAAGATTACCAGCCCCGAGGTCGCGTTGCAGGCAGATTCCAGACCCAAAACCAATTTCGACGTCGCAACCAAGGAGCACGTGAGCTCGGTGCGGTTTATCGAGGCGTTTAAGTACGTAATGCACCCCGTTGTGTACGCGATTTTCGCGGGCATGGTTGTGCTTGCGGTCGCTACCGCGCTTATGATTACCGTTACGTGGCAGGCGGCGGTCATAGACTTTTTCGCTGGCGCGGGCGCGGCGGCAATCGGCGCGCTGCTCGTATGGTATTTAAAGCGCAGGTTCGAGATTGACAGGCGCACGTATTTGCTGCGCATTCGTCAGGAGCAAATCGCGTTCGACAGCGTTTCGACCCCGTGCTACCGCGAGCTTAAAACAAAGTACCCGATAATAAAGGCGCTCGGCTGGTTGCTTAGCAAGCTCGCCGTGATAATCCCCGTAATAACGATTATCGGCGGCACGGTAAATGCGGTAATTCTTACTTTCTTACAGGTGTGGTGGTTGCTCGCGCCCGTGGTGTGCGCGGCGGCGATAGGCGGAGTGTTGACGTACTACATATTCAAGTTTTTCGCCGACTATATCAACTACAAGCTCGATATCGAACGCAATCAGCAGCTGATTCAGCAAACGTTGCTCGACGTTCTCTCCAAAAAGAAATAATATAGCATGAAAAAACCGAATTAAAGCTTAATTCGGTTTTTTGCTGTCGTTTATATCTCCGTCTCGAACCGTGACGGCGGACGCGCCGACCCCGTCGCGCTTGACAATGTGGCAATGCGGTTTTTTTACGGGGCAGTGCGGGTCGTTGCAAATGTTTTGTGTTTCGTTTGTACGTTGCATACTACGGTATATGTCGCAAAGCGCGAATGCGTGTCATGTCGAAGTAAATAATGTAAAGTAAATCAATGCCGCAAATCGCTTGACAAATTCGCGCAAATATTGTAAAATCGTTTTGCTATGCCGGTGTGGTGGAATTGGCAGACGCGCCGGACTCAAAATCCGGTGGGCTAATAACCCGTATCGGTTCGACTCCGATCACCGGCACCAAGACAGACAGAGATTGAACCCGAAATATCTATTCGTAAACGGAATAGCGGGATTTATCGCTGAAAGGTAAGGAAAAAGCACAAGGTTGAAATGCCTTGTGCTTTTTCTATTGCCCACCCAAGAGAACCCACCCAGCGAGCCGCTAAAACGGACTTTCGCCGTCGTCGTCAAGCGGAATTAAGATTATAGCCTTTTCTTGTAGTTTGCCCGTATGCTTGTTTACGGGCGTATCTTTGCTTATATCGAAATTATATACCGCAGTTATTCGCCGTAGAAACGCCGCCCACGTTTTAGGCTCGTTTTCTTGTATATTCTTGTATTGCTCCGTAAGCGGTATATTAGAAACAATATACACCGAATCATAGCAAGCAACGCGGTTAAAATGTCGTCCGTGTATTCGTATCGGTTGCCCGTCCAAGTAGTCCAATATTTCCGATATTTTGAACGAACTGCGAAACTCGTCCAAAAATAAGACCTTTTCGCCGTTGTAATCGTCTATCCAGCCGAACTCATAATTTGTCGTTCTGTAAACGTCGTCATAGCCGTGCTTACCGAAAACGTAACTTGTCTTTCCGCAACCCGCAGAGCCGTAAATATAATATACCTGCATTTTACGGAATTGCCGTTTGTATTTATTTTCCAAATACGCTTGTCTGTATTCTTTCGCCCATTTCATAACCCGTATAAAGCGGTTGCCGTGCTTTTTGGAAAGGTAGTAAAAACTCATATCGTTTTCAATGTCGCGCAT
>CAJTNI010000037.1 GCA_910577945.1 uncultured Christensenella sp.
CCCTACGTATTACCGCGGCTGCTGGCACGTAGTTTGCCGGGGCTTTCTTACAGGGTACCGTCATACTTCGTCCCCTGCGACAGAGCTTTACAATCCGAAGACCTTCATCGCTCACGCGGCGTTGCTGGGTCAGAGTTTCCTCCATTGCCCAATATTCCTCACTGCTGCCTCCCGTAGGAGTTTGGACCGTTCTCAGTTCCAATGTGGCCGATCACCCTCTCAGGTCGGCTACCCATCATAGCCTTGGTGGGCCGTTACCTCACCAACTAGCTAATGGGACGCGAGCCCATCTTCAACCGAAATTCTTTTACCCCTCTCGGATGCCCGAGTGTGGTCTTATACGGTATTAGCACCTATTTCTAAGTGTTATCCCGTAGTTGAAGGCAGGTTGCTCACGCGTTACTCACCCGTCCGCCGCTAAGTATAAGAGCAAGCTCTCATACTCCGCTCGACTTGCATGTGTTAAGCACGCCGCCAGCGTTCGTCCTGAGCCAGAATCAAACTCTAAAATAATCGTATAACAACAAGATTTCTCTTGCGGCTATCAAAAATAAAAGTAATCGATTCTTTCTCAAAAACATACTGACATAAATAATTGACTTTGTTTTGAAAAAGTCTAATTCACTAAAATCTATTCACTTGTCAATGTGCCGTGCCGCTTGCTTCGGTTTATCTCCACAAGACAGCTTAGACATAATACCACATGCTATAAGGGTTGTCAAGCGTTTTTTACATATTTTCGATAATTTTTTTAAAAATTTTTTTACGGGCATTTATTTATGTTTTTCACGCAAAAATTACGCAAAATACCGACACGCTATACCGACCTATTATACCCATTTAAAACACTTGCCAATACTTTTTGCTAGTGATATAATATATAAGTTATGCGAATCGATAAGTTTTTGAAGGTATCGAGAATTATCAAACGCCGCACCGTCGCGCAAGAGGCGTGCGACGCGGGCAAGATTTACGTCGGCGGCAGACAGGTAAAGCCGTCGTACACGTTAAAGGTCGGCGACGAGGTGGAGGTGCGATTGGGCACGCCCATCAAATTTATCGTAAAGTCGCTTAACGAAAAAGCGTCCAAGGACGAGGCGCAATCGCTGTATGAAATCCAACGCTGAGCGCCCCGCCTCGCCCGACGTCTGCGCGATAATCGTTTGCGCGGGCAAAGGCGAACGCACGGGACTTAATTATAATAAGGTTTTGCACTATCTCGGGCAAAAGACGGTAATCGAGCTTGTACTCGACGCTTTTGCCGCGTCCGACGCGTCGCGCGCGGTAATCGTATGCTCGCCCGAGGACGAGGCGCGCATCAAAGAGCTTGCCGCGCCGTACAAGGACGTTTCGCTTTGCTACGGCGGCGCCACACGGGCGCAAAGCGTACGCAACGGGCTGAGAGCGCAGCCGTGCGACGTAGCCGTTATTCACGACGGCGCGCGTCCATTTGCGTCGCCCGCGCTCATAAACGCGTGCATACGCTCGGCTGTGCGTAGCGGCAGCGGCATCGCCGCCGTCAAATCGGTCGATACCGTAAAGCGCGTGAAAAACGGCAAGGTGTCGAGCCTGCCGCGCGCCGAGCTGTACAACACGCAAACGCCGCAAGCGTTCGCCTACGCCGACATTATGCATGCCTACGACGGCGCGTGCGACGGTTGCACTGACGACGCCGAGGTCTACGAGCTCGCGGGGTTCTCGCCCGTTCTCGTCGAAGGCGAATATTCAAACGTCAAAATAACCAACGTCGGCGACCTCGTTAAATCGACGCCCGTCGGCGCGCGCGTCGGCATCGGCTTCGACGTGCACAGGCTGACGGACGGCAGACCGCTTATTCTGGGCGGAGTGACTATTCCTTATAATAAAGGCTTAGACGGCCATTCGGACGCGGACGTGCTCGTTCATGCCGTTATGGACGCGCTGCTCTCCGCGGCGGGCTTGCCCGATATCGGAGTGCTGTTCCCCGACACCGACGACAGGTATCTCGGCGTTTCCTCTATGCTGCTGCTGGACGAGGTGGTTGCGCGAGTTACCGTCGGGCACAGAATAAACAACGTTTCCGCGGTCGTTATGGCGCAAGCGCCCAAGCTGGCGGGCTTTATCGACGCCATTCGCAAAAGCCTTGCCGCAAGGCTCGGCATAAGCGCGGACAGCGTAAACGTATCGGCTACAACTACCGAGCATATGGGCATAATAGGAAACGGTGCGGCAATCGCCGCGAGCGCGTCCTGCATGCTTACGGAGAATCATGGATAAAGAGCGAATTAAAAGACGAATAAGCATGCGCCCCATGCTGGTTGTGTTGCTCGGCTTTCTTGTCGTAATGCTCGTCGGCGCGTTTTTGCTCGCCCTGCCAATCTCCAACACGGACGGCAAGTGGCTGTCGGTCACGCACGCGATATTTTGGGCGATGAACGGCGTGTGCGGCACGGGGCTCGTGGTCGCGCCCACCGCACTGTCGTTTTCTTGGTTCGGGCAAATAGTGCTGCTTTTGCTCATACAGTTCGGCGGACTGGGGTTCATGACGCTCGCGACCTTCGTTTTTATACTAATCGGAAAACGCATAACCTTTAAGGATAGGCTCGCCATACAGGAGGCGTTGGGCGAAAACCACATGAAAGGCGTGGTTCGGCTCGTGCGCAACATTATAATAATGACTGCGATTATCGAGGCGGTCGGAACGGTTT
The DNA here is from genome assembly GCA_910577945.1 of uncultured Christensenella sp. Taxonomy (GTDB): domain Bacteria; phylum Bacillota; class Clostridia; order Christensenellales; family Pumilibacteraceae; genus Anaerocaecibacter. Next base: position 2,688 of record CAJTNI010000037.1, read on the forward strand.
TGCTGATTCCGTTCTTTTGCGTTAGGAACGGCGCAATCGGCGTATGGCAAGCGCTGTTCAATTCCATTTCGGCGTTTTGCAATGCGGGATTCGACGTGTGCGGCACGGTAGCCAATCCGTTCGGGTCGCTGTCCGACTACCGCGGCAACGTGGGAATACTCGTAATTATCGCCGCGCTCTCCATACTCGGCGCATTCGGCTTTACCGTAATCAACGACGTACTCAAATGCAGATTCCGTTTCCGCCGATACAGACTGCACACGAAAATCGTGCTGTGCATGACGCCTATTTTAATGCTGTTCGGCATGTTCTTTATACTCGCGTCCGAATGGAACTCCCCCGCTTTTGCGGGCATGAACGGCGGACAAAAGCTTTTAAACAGCATGTTCCAAGCCGTTATGGCAAGCTCGACCGCAGGCTTTTCGTCGATTGACCAAACCGCAATGTCGTCGTCGGGCAAAATCCTTACGTGCATACTCATGTTTATAGGCTCGTCGCCGGGCAGCACGGGCGGCGGCATTAAGACCACCACGTTCGCGCTGCTAGTGCTCATGGGCGCGGCAGGCTTGCGCGGCAAGGACGACGTTATCGTGGCAAAGCGCACGATAGAAATGAAGACGTGCTTGCGCGCCGTCGCCGTAACCGTGCTCGCAACGGCGGTTATCTTCACGGGCTTTTTGCTGATTTGCGCGACCGACGGCGACGTACCCACGGGCTACGTATTTTTCGAGACGATGACGGCGTTTACCACGACGGGGCTTTCCATGAGCTTGCCGCCCATACTCTCGCCGTACGCGCTGTACACGCTCGCCGTAGTCATGTTTATCGGCAGGCTCGGTCCGCTGAGCGTGGGCATGATATTCGCAAGACAAGACCGCTCGTCGCTCAAATTCCCGACGGCGAACATAATGATAGGCTAGGAGTCGTTCATGAAAAAACAATCGTCTACCAAAAAGGTAATCGCAAGAAAGCAATACGTGGTTTTCGGGCTGGGCAGGTTCGGCGTGTCGCTCACCAAAAAGCTGTACGAGTACGGCGCGGAGGTGCTCGTCATTGACAAGGACGAGGAGCTGATTAACGAGATTTCCCCGTACTGCACGCAAGCCGTTTGCGCCGACGCGACCGACGAGCGCAACCTCAAACAGCTCGGCATAAATAATTTCGACGTGGCGATAGTGTGCATTGCGTCCAATATCGAAGCGAGTATTTTCATAAGCCTGATGTGCAAGCAGTTCGGCATTCCCACCGTCATTTCCAAGGCGAGCGACGAGCGGCACAAGCTCGTTTTGCAGCGCATAGGCGTGGACACGGTGGTCATACCGGAAGAGGCAATGGGCGAACGCCTTGCCGCCATGCTGGCAAAGCCCAACGTCGTGGAAATTATGACGCTTGCCGACAGCTTCCGAATGATAGAAATACGCACGCCAAAAAAGTGGCAGGACAAAACGCTAATAGAGCTCAACCTGCGCGCGACGGAACACGTAACGCTTGTCGTAATCAAACGCGGCGACGAGGTTATAGTCTCGCCCGGCGGCGACTGCAAGCTGCTCCCCGACGACCTGCTTATTATAGCGGGCTCTGTGGACGACACAAAGCGGCTGAGCAATAAAGCGACGGGCATAGTCACCGACGACATAGACATATTGTAAACGAGGCAAACGGCGAAATTCGCACGTATATGCTCTGAATACGCAATAAAATTACTACGCACCGCAAGCGCGCGCTGCGTAGTTTTTTGTGCCGTATATTTTGCGTCGTACATTACTGCCGCACGCTACGCCGTATTTTTGGTCGCGGCGTATTTCTTATAATCGCAGGCTGCGCGAATACATATTAAAAACGCTACACCCAATGCGATTTAATTTTTAACGCGAACCTCGAAATTTTATACACACGAAAAACGCCTTCCGTTCACGTCGAACGAAAGGCGTTTATATAGAGCGTGTTATTTACTTACATGCCCTCGCCGTCCGAGCCGAAGCCGTCGTCGATAGAGCCTTGCGTGCCGTACCCGAGCGGGTCGGACGTCGCGCCCGTGCCCGCGCCGAGCATGAGACTCGGGTCGGAGGGAATATCCTGCGGCGACTGCAAATATCCGTAGCTCTGATATCCCGTGGGCGTCGGACCGCCTGCAAGCTTCAACATTTGCTCCTCGATTTCCATTTCGGAAACGAGCAGCGCCTCCAACTCCTCGCGCGCGCGCTTGCGCTTTTTGACGACCGCGATAATGACAATCAGTATTATGAGCAGGAGCAGTACCAAGCCCGCGATTACCGCCCAAACCACCTTGTTCGACTCGAAGCCAGACACAAGGCGCACCCAGAAGCTGGGCTGCGGCAAATCGTCGTTGGACACCGTAAACCTGAGCGCGACCGACTCGTCGGTCTCGTCCGCGACGGTAAGCACTATCTCGGACGAACCGCGCCCCGCAAACGTGATTATGAGCATATCCTTGCTGTCGCTCAGCCGTACCGAAACGAGCGACGGCTTTTGCGAGCGCACCGAAATGTACGTGAGCACGTCGTTTTCCTTATCGGAAAGAATTTGGTCGGCGCGCAGGTACGCAGTATTGGTGGTATCGAGAGTGAACGCGTCCGCGTTCTCCTCCTCCGAATACCTAACGAACTTAATCTCGTTGTATTTGAGAGTGGGTCGCTCGTTTTCCACGACCACTACCTTAAAGGAATTGCGGTAAATCTTTTCGGGGTCGGATTTGAGCGCGTACGTCACGTCCACCGTTTTGGGCTCGGCGGTTATCTTGCGCGCGCGCATCGACCATACCGAGCTGCCCTCCTCGTGCGTGATTTCCAAGTAATCCGTCGCGTCCTCGGTGGGATTTTCAGACGCGTGCGGCACTACCGAAAGCAACTCGTACGCCGACGACGGGTTAAACGACCCCGCCGCGCGCGTTTCCGTGGGCAGCTTGTTTTCGATATCGGGCATAATCGCGCCGATAGTGATGGGCACGGTCTTGCCGCGCGCAAGCTGAACGGTGTTAAACTGCGGGAGTTGCTCCGCGTCGTACACGACCTCTACGTTTATACGGAACGTGGCGAGCAGCGTGTCGAACCGCTCGCTCGGGCTGCCGTCGGAAACGGTGATTTCCACGACGCCCTTGCCGTAAAAGCCTTGGTGCGGCTGTATGATAAACTGCTGGTTGTAGAACTTTTGCGTGTCGGTATCCGAGCTGATAATACACGTGAACAGCGACGAGCTGTCGTCAATCGAGTTGCTCGAACCGAGCGAATCGCCCTTGCCCGTCCAATACAAGCTGTCTACCGTGAGGTACGTGGACGAGAATATGCGCAGGTACGTTTCGGGATAGTCCTCGCTGCTGCTGCCCGTAACGTCGGACGTGTTCTTGTCGTCCACGTAATCGGCAATGTTGAGCGTGATATTTTCGGGCAAGCCGGTTTCCGAACCGACCATGACGACGTTGGTCGTTTGCATGTTCTCCTTGACGAACGGCGCTTCGTTCATAACCGTTATGTTGATTGTCACGGTTATGCCGTTTGCGTTGTTCGCCGACGACCTGTCGAGTATGCGCACGGACAGCGTGGCTGTAAGATTGCGCTCGCGCGAGTCGGCGGCAATCTTAAAGCCCGTGTAATGCCATTCGTCGGTCATGAGCGGCGTAACCGTGGCAATCGCGACCTTATCGTCGTAAACCACGTCGCGGTAGTAGTATGCCGTTACGGGCTTGTCGAGCAAGTAGCTGCCTTCGGTCGCGTTGGCTATTTCCGCGAACCTGTACGAATCGGTATCCGCGCCCGCGGTATAATCCACGTCGCGCATAAAGTCGGCGAGCTCGACGGTAACGTCTTTGCCCATAACGACTTGTGCGTCGATTACGTACTCGCCCTGAATCGCCGAATACGAATACCCGACGGCGAGCGCCGAGTCGCTTTCCAACTTGGAATAATTGTCCTCGATAGCCGTCGCTTCGGTGTTGCAAACGGTAATCATTATGACCGCGGTGCTCGTTCTGTACGAGCCGTCCACGCCGATATCCCTGCCCGTAATGACGAACGGGAACGTAACGCGGTCGAGATACTTGCCGTTTTGCAGCACGTCGATACGGCGGTTAACGGTAAGCGTGAGCATTTCGCCCTCGGCGGTCACGGCTTTGGTAACGGTAATCGCGCGCGGCTTGCCGTCCGTCGCCCTCCAATCGAGCGTTTTGTCTGCGGCGCGGAACGCCGTTTCGTACGCCGCCGCGTCGTTCTCGCCGTCAAAGCCGACGACGGTGACGTCGTCGTCGCGGTCGGAATCTACGAACAGCGCGCCGTACGAGCCTTCCGAATCGTACACCTTAAACGTTACGGAATCGCCCTTTGCGCCCACAAAGCTGCGGTTGTAGTCGGCGCTTTCGCTCTCGTTGACCGCACGCGGCGCGGAGTCGTCCACTATCAAGCGGAACAATGAGCCCGCTTTGAGCACGCCGTCCGAACGCGTCGCGTCGCGCTGACCGATTTGCTTTTCCATTTCCACGTACAACAGCACCTCGTCGTTGAGCGTGGACGAGTGCGGCGTGAACATTACGCGCGTACCGTCAATGGAGAAATAGAAATCGGCGTACCTGT
>CAJTNI010000038.1 GCA_910577945.1 uncultured Christensenella sp.
CTTTGCCATAAAAATGCACCTCCATTAGTTTGTCTAACTTTTGGGGTGCATTTCATATCTCATATGCTTTTTTATTATTCTCATAGCTAAGCAAACATTTACGGCATAACGAAGAGCAATCACATTCGGACAGGCTTGTCTGTTCACACCCACCACAGCGCTTCGGTGCGCGGTGCACGGATAATGACCTTCTTCATAAACTCTATCGCTTTGTCTAGACCTTCCGTTTGCGTCATCAAGCTGTCCTCGTGCTCGATGGACAGATATCCGTCGTAACCGATAACGCGCAACGCCGACACCATATCTTTCCAAAGCTTTTCGTCCGAGCCGTAACCGACCGTACGGAATATCCAACTGCGCTGGTTTTCAAACGAATACGGCTTGGTGTCGAGAACGCCGTTGACTGCCGTATTGTATTTGTCTATCGCGGTGTCCTTTGCGTGGAACCAGAACAGCGCATCGCCCAACTTCTTTATAGCCGCGACGGGGTCGATGCCCTGCCACAAAAGGTGCGACGGATCGAAGTTCGCGCCGATACCTTCACCCGCCGCCGCGCGGAGTTTAAGCAGCGTTTCGGGATTGTACACGCAAAACCCGGGGTGCATTTCGAAACATATCCGAACGCCCGCCGACGCCGCGCATTTTGCCTTTTCCGTCCAATACGGGATAAGCACGTCGTTCCACTGATATTCGAGAACGTCCCGATATTCGTTGGGCCAAGCGCAAGTCACCCAATTAGGCATATCGCCTTTGCCGTCGCTCGGACAGCCCGAAAACGTGATTATGTTTTTTACTCCGAGCTTGGGCGCGACCTCGATTGCCGCATCAAGCTCTTCGTCCGCCGTTTTCGCCAACTGTTTTTGCGGGTGAACGGGATTGCCGTGAACGGACAGCGCCGCTATCTCGATGCCGTGTTTATTAAACAGTGCTTTAAGTTCGTCGCGCTTTTTCGCGCTGTCTTTCAGTTCGATAATATCGGCGTGCGCTTTACCGGGATAGCCTCCCGCGCCCAACTCCATACCGTCGACGCCTCTGTCTTTAAGGTATTTCAGCGCGCCGTCGAGCGGCATATTGCCGAATACGGGCGAAAAAACCGACAGTTTCATTTACTTTTCCTCCTCGAAATAAACGGGTTTGCCCGTCTTTGCCGACTCGTAGATCGCATCGAGTATGCGCGTGACGCACGCCGCCTGCTCGGGCAAAACGGTGAGTTTGCCTTTGCCGCGTATCGCGTCGATAAACGTCTTTGCTTCGATAACCTCCGGTCCTACCTTCTCGCCGTCGAAAAACGCGACTCCGCCCGATCCGAAATCGGGTGTCGTTATATACTGTCTGCCGTTGTTTACGCCGTTGATGCGCAGTTTTCCGTCGGCGTAAATATTCGCGCCCGCCTTCGTGCCACAAAGCATAGTTTGCGCTTCCGCGGGGTCGTCGTGGTTGAGCGCCCAGCTCGCGTCGAGCGATATCGTCGCGCCGTCCTCCATTACAATAAACCCGAACGCGCTATCCTCGACGGTGAACTTATCGGGATCCCAATCACCCCACGCGTTGCCCGTTTCGCGCTGATCGTTAAGTTTGTGATACGTCGTGCCGACAGCGTACTTGGGCTTGTAATTGTTCATCGCGTACAACGTGAGATCGAGAGAGTGCGTTCCTATATCGATAAGCGGACCGCCGCCCTGCTTTTCCTCGTCGAGGAACACGCCCCACGTCGGCACGGCGCGGCGGCGAATAGCCTTTGCGCGCGCAAAGTACACCTCGCCGAAAGTGCCCTTGTCCGCTTCCGCTTTCATATACTGCACTTCGGGGCGGTAACGATTTTGATAACCTATCGTGAGCAGTTTGCCGCTTCGCTTTTGCGCCGCCAACATCGCTTGCGCTTCCTTATAGTTTATTGCCATAGGCTTTTCGCAAATGACGTTTTTGCACATATCGAGCGCGGCGACGGTGATTTCACTGTGCGAGCAGTTGGGGGTGCAAACGCACACCGCATCCAACGGCTCTTTTAACAGATCGCGGTAATCGACAAATACTTTACCTTTCCCGCCCGCATAGTCGGCGTTGGCTTTTACGGCTCGTTCCTCTATAATGTCGCAGAACGCGCAAAGCTCCACCTCGTCGCCCAACTTCTTATAAGCGGGCATATGCTTGTTATTGGCTATCCCGCCGCAACCTATAATGCCGAATTTGAGTTTTTTCATTTTTTACCTCCGAATCGATTTATGCATATTCGCGTATGAACGCGCAACAACGCTTTAAGTAGTCGGCGATCGGCATATCTGTTTTTTCTATTTCGAGTACCGCCCACTCAGCGCCTATTTGTTTGCTTTTTTCAAGCACTTCTTTTAAGTGCGCCCGTCCTTCGCCTGCGACGGGATTTACCGCTTCCGCGTTTTCGCCCAATTCCTTGACGTGTACGAGCGAAATTTTATCGCGATGTTTTTCGATGAACGCGCACGCGTCGACATTTGCCGCCGCCAGCCAAAACACATCCGGCTCGAGCGTCAAACCGTCTACGCGCGCCGCAAGTTCCGTCACTCTGTCCGCGCCGCCGTTAAACTCGTGCGCGTGGTTGTGATAACCGAGCGCAATCCCGCAAACTCGAAGTTGCGCTTCGATGCTCGGAAGCTCGGCAACCGTTTTTTCGAACTCATCGGGCTTATCGAGCGCCTTCCACGGCACTACGATATTGCTTATACCGAGTTTCAACACCGTCGGCAATTGCTCGTGTATGTTTTCCGTACCGATATGCGCGGAAAACGCAATCAAACCGTATTTATCGAGTAGCTTTTTAAGTTCGTCTGCGGATTTATCGTAAAAACCCGCAAACTCCACGCCATCGAACCCCGCATCCGCTATTATCTCGAACGCCTTTTCGAGCCCGTGTTCCGCAATAAAATCGCGTAACGAATATAACTGTACGCCTGTTTTCATAAAGGTCTCCTATCTTTTTGCGCGCTATTTGCCGTGCCGCCGCCCGTATCACGCGACGAATGCGGTTTTATTTATATTCGAGCGGCTCGACGCACGGACACTCGACGGGCTTACCTATCGGGAATGTGGGTGCCAGCCAATTAACGGCGTTGACGAGGATTTTGCGCACGTACTCGTTGTGATAGGACGGATTACTTTCGTGCCCCGGTTGGAAGTAGAAAATTTTGCCCTTGCCGCGAGTGTACGTTACGCCGCTCCTGAACACCTCGCCGCCGGCAAACCAACCTATAAATACAAGTTCCTCGGGTGCGGGTATATCGAAGTGTTCGCCGTACATTTCCTCGACTTCGAGTTCGATATGTTCGGGCAGCCCCGCCGCTATCGGGTGCGCGGGCGCGCTCACCCACAACCGTTCGCGATCGTTGTCACGCCATTTAAGCGTACATGCGGTGCCGAGCAGTCTGCGGAACGGCTTACTCATATGTGCCGAGTGTAAAAACATAACGCCCATACCGCACTGTACGCGCTTGACTATCTTTTCGACGAGCGCGTCCGATACGTTCTCGTGCATACAGTGCCCCCACCAAACAAGCACGTCGGTGTCGTTAAGTATTTCGTCGGTAAGCATACTGCCGTCGTCGCCGTCGTCCTGCCACACTGCGGTCGTATCAAACCCCGCACCGTCAAAAAGTTCCTTTAACGTCCGATGTATGCCGTGAGGATGTCGATTGACCACCTCGGGGTTTTCTCTATGCGATTTTCCGTGTTCCGAAAAAACGGTTACTTTCATTACGGTTATGACCTCCCCTTATACAATAATTTTTATTTTTCGTCGATTTTGAGTTCTTTTAAGTTCACGGATCCGTGCGATTTTGCCGAGCGTGCCGCCGCTTCCATAATCTTCAATACCGTCATAACTTGATCGTGCGTTATCGTCATAGGCAAGCCGTTTACGACTGCGTTGTAAAACTCGTTGTAAAAAGCATATTCCTCGGGATAAACGCGGTGCAGATCTTCGACGGTAAGCGAATCCGCGGTGCGATACGCCATCGTCTTTGTAAAACCGTTACCCGCCTTTATGCCGGCGATCTTGCGCTCGGTCGAAAATATAGGTTTAACGACCTTGCCGTTGAGATCCCAATCCTCAATTACGGCAGTGCCGTTTTCGCCGTACGCGATCCAGCGCGGCGTTTTGATATAACAGTCGGTATCGACGACTATCTCCATCACGGTTTGCGGATAATCGAGTATCAATTTGAACCCGTCGTCCACATCGAAGCCTTGCGCGAACGAGTACGAACAGTAAATACTGTCGGGCGCGCCGCCGAACATCACGACCGCTTGATCTATAAGATGCACGCCCCAATCGAGCATCATACCGCCGCCCTTTTCTTTGAACTTGCGCCAATCCCCGGGCACGCCGTTGCCACCCTGAACGCGCGACTCTATGCGCAATATTTTGCCTATACCGCTCCCGTCGCCGACGACGCCTTTATCGTAAAGCTCTTTTATCGTCAAAAAGTCCGCGTCCCACCGCCTGTTTTGATGAACGGCGAAAACTATTCCGTTCCTTTTCGCACAGTCCGTCATTTCGGCAAATTCCTCACTCGTCGGCGCGACGGGTTTTTCGCATATCACGTGCTTGCCCGCCGCCGCGAAATATTTTAAGTATTCGCCGTGCACGTCGTTGGGCGTGGCTACAAGGACCGCGTCGACGTTCGGGTCGGACGCTATATCTTCTTTGGTACGGTACGCGTCGCAGCTCGCTATCCCGTTTTGCTTTGCCACACCGTATCGGGATTTATCCGTATCGTAAATGGCGCATACCTCGAATTTATCCGTTTCGGCAAGACGTGAAGCATGATAACCGCCCATACCGCCGTAACCGATTATTGCGATTTTTAATTTTCTCATAATTTTCCCTTCAATCGCTTGAACTCCCCATTCGTTTGGTTTATAATTTAGTCAACCGACATTGCTTCGGCTTCGTTAGGTACAATATAGCACGACGATAAGCGATTTTCTACTAAATATTAAACAACTTATTCTCAAATATTGCGGTTATAAATATGGATACGGCGGTTTACGAATCCGATAGAACACGGATAAATTATATCCAAACATGGCGCGGCTCGACAAAAGCCCTGCCGCACTATCATCAGTCGGTAGAGATTGTCATTGCGCTGACCGACGGAGTTTATGCGCGTGTCAACGACAGCGAACGCACGCTGTCCGCGCGCGAAATATGTATAGCCGACTGCTTCGATATACACTCGTCGGATTCGCACGGCGACGACGTGTATGTTTTGATCATACCCAAAGAATACCTGACGGACTACTTGGCTATCAAACAAAAAAAACACATCTCCTCGCCCTTCATTGACGACCCGGAAATATGCGAAAAAATAATCGCTTGCACGGAAGCTTTGCTTAACGACGATCCGTCGCCGCTCACTCAACGCGGTTACGCCAATACCGTTATGGGACTTGTGTGCGAAACGTGCGGACTGTCAGACAGCGCCAACGCCAATATTTCCGTAATGCAAGCCGTACTCGATTACTTGGAAGACCACTCGGACGAGGACATAAACCTCGATACGTTGTCTCGCCGATTCGGATACAGCAAATATTATTTCTCCCGCCTGTTCAACGACTTTTTCAAATTCAATCTCAACGAGTATCTCGCGCGAATGCGGATAAAGAATTTTCTCTCTGCTATGAAAAGCGACCCGTCCGCCGATATTATCGGCACGGCGCTTAACTGCGGTTTTAATTCGCAACAAACTTTTTATCGGTGTTTTACAAAATACTACGGTGTCCCGCCCAAAGAATACTTGATCGCCCCCCAAAAAATCAATTGACGACCGTCATCGCCGAAAATTTCCGCGCCCAAATTGTCTTGAAGTATGTTTTGCTCTGATTCTGCCTATACACAAATATCTTAAACACATTACAAAAAGTCTTGCGATTTTTGGAAAGTTTTGTCGAAAAGCGACTTTCTAAAATTCAACGGTAAACTTACTGCCCTCGCCAAGCGTGCTTTCGACGCTTATTTTCCATCCCGACTTTTGGCATATCTTTTT
>CAJTNI010000039.1 GCA_910577945.1 uncultured Christensenella sp.
TGTGCAAGCCGGAGGCTTGGCGTATGCCGTGTGTGGGCTTTGGCGGCGATTGTGCGTTACACCCGAAAAATCGCCATGCTGTTACTATGTCATTTCGAGCGCGCGCATAGTTTTTCGCACGGCAATATTCGCGTGTATCTCGCTCGCCTTTGGTCTTTCGCGCGCAACGTAGTCGAGAAATCATTATGCCGCTGCGCGCACGAGAAACGTCATAATACTGTTGCGCCGCGCACGACAAAAGCGCACTCCGATTATTCGGAGTGCGCTTTTAGTACCGTCGCTATCAGTTCATTTTGGTTACGTTCACGTTGTAATTGTCGCCTACCCATGCGCCTATCGTCAGCTTATAAATCCCGCCGTTCTCTACCGAGACCTTCGTCGTATCGGTGGATTCTTTGGTTGCGCCGCTTTGCTTGAAGTGAATTTTAAAGTTGAAATCGCTTGCGTCAATCGTGCTTGCGTCAACCTCGACAGTGCCCTCGGAGCTGAGATTTATGCCGGGCCATGCGACCGCGAAGTTGTTTTCACCCGCGCCCCAAATATAGATATACGCCGATTTTTTATCGACGCCGTCCCACTCCGGCATGTCGAACGCGAGCACCGCCTTTACTCCATCCTTGAAGGTAACTGTCACCGAGTATGCGGGAACTTCGACCTCGGGCAGCTCGACGTCCTCGGACGTAATGGAAATTTTGCCGTCCGCGAGCGTTATCGTATACGTGCCCGTCTGCTTGATAATTATGTTGCCGTCCTTGCCCGCGCTCACGTACGCCGCGCCGACGCTTATGTTCGTGTAAGAGTAAACCGTCGCGTCCCAATCGGTTTTGCCGCCCTTGACGGTCGCAATCTTGAACTCCGTGTTTTCGGCGAGCATTACCGTTACAGCGCCGTCCGTCAGCTCGTGCGCCGCCGACGGCTTGTTCCAATCGGACATGCTGCCGACCAAATAGTATACGCCGTCCGTCAACTCGTCCACCTTGCCGTCGGTGATTTCTATCACCCAGCACGGCGCTGCGCCAGTGACGGGGTCGGTGCTGTAAAATCTTACGTAGATATCGAACTCGCCCGTCTCGTTGACCGTGAACTTGGACCCGACCTTAGTCACGCCGTGACAATCGGCGGTAAAGAACTCGGTCAAGGGCTTGCCGTCTACGGTAAACGCAATCTCGTCGCCCTCGGTGAGCGAGACCTTGCCGCTCATGTATTCGTACATGAGGTTTTCGGGCGTCGCGGGCTTGTTGGCGGTATTGTCGGTAATAGCAATAGGCGTCGTGCCGTTAGTCGCGCCGACCACGGGATTGAGGTTTTCCTCGCCCGCTTTATACTGCGCGTACAGCGTGGTATCCGCGGTATATACCTTATTAACGGTTACTTTTACGCCGCCGTCGGGCTCGGTGTACCAGCCGTCGAACTCCTTACCTTCGGGCGCGACGGGCGTGGGCAGACTTTCGAGCATGCCGTACACGTCGGTTTGCGCCGTCGTTGTTTCGAGCGTGCCCTCGCCCGCGTCGAAAGTAATAGTCGAAACGCCGACCTCGTGTTTAATCTCCTCGTACGCCACCCAAACGCTGTTGCCGTCCTCTATGCCGTCGTCGGCGAAGTCGGGATTGCCGTTGCCGTTGTCGTAGATTTTGATGTAGAACGTGAACGTACCTGCTTGCTTGACTACGAAGTTCATATCGGCGTTGTCTGCCGCGTAAGTCTCGTACCTGCCGTATGCCCACTTGTCGCTTTCGTAATTGTTGTATCCCCACTCGCTGTTGCCGGCGTTTTTGTCGCTGCGGAATATCTTTACGCGGTCGCCCTTAGCTAGATTTACCGAGACCGAATATTGCAGCCACACGCCTTTGTCGGGCGTTGCGTGCTCGAACTTATATCCCGTCTCGACGTCCCACTTTTCTTCCCCGCCGATATTGCCGTACAGATAAAACTCGTAATCGACAACAGGCTCGGGCTTAACGCCGCCGTTGGGGTCGGTAACGCCGCTCGCCGTGCCGTCGCTCATACAAAGCACAAAGCTGCCGCCGTTGTCCGCATACCACTTAACGTAAATATCGAACGTGCCGCCGTTGACTGCCTTGACCGACGCGGTCTTTACGCCCATTACAGCCTCTATGCCGTTACAGGCGTTTAGCCCCTCGTCGCTCACCCAAAACTCAATCGAACCGTCTTCCGCGGCGTTCTCGTCGCCCACGAAGCTGAACGTAACCACGTCGCCCGCGACAAGCTCCACGCCCGTCGCCCGATACTCGTACAAACGCGTATCCGCGTCACTCTCACCGCGCTCGTGCTTGGTCATTTCGTGCTTGACGCCGCCGACCGTAAACGAGTAATCGCCGTCGTCGGGCTCGGGCTCTATGGGGTCGACGGGCTCTTTGCCCTCCTCCTCCCACACCGCGTGCACGGTTGCGTTCTTGTCGAACTCGACCGCCGCGAGCTGAACGCGCGTCATAGTATCCCCGCCGTCGGTAAGCGAATATCCCTTGAATTTGTAATCGGGCTTGGTCGGGTCGGACGGCACAGCCGCCAGCTTGCCGTTTACCGTCGTGTATGTAGTGGGCGTGCCCTCGGCGAAGCTGCCGCCGTGCAGGTCGAACGTAATCGTGTACTCGACTGCGGGCGTAGGCGGCTTCTGCTCCTCGTCCTCCTTCCACTGCGCGTACACAGTGGCGTCCGCGGTAAACGCAGTGCCCACCTTGACCTCGCCGCCCGTGCCGTCGGCATTGACGGTATAGCCGTTAAACGTGTAATCTACGCGCGTAGGGTCTTGCGCTGGCAGCGCCGCGAGCGCGCCGTCCACCGTGGCAATCACCGTCGTTACGCCGTCGGCGAATTTGCCGCCGTTGGCGTCGAACGTCACCTGATAGACGCTCGGCGCGGGCGGATTGTCGTCGGGCTTTTTGCTATCCCCGCACGCGACAAGCGCGCCGCCGCATGCCGAAACGGCAAATACCGCAGTAATTGCAGTCATCATAAATTTAGACTTTTTCATAATTCATTTCCCCGATATTTAAATATTGTTTGCCTGTATATTATACCACCGTATAAATCGGCTGTCAATACATTATATGAAATTTTTTTCCGAGATTTTACTCGCATGATAAACGCGTTTTCGCAAGGTTATACGCGCCCGCAACGCAAAAACCCCGCCGACCGCGCGACGAGGCTTTCGACGGTATTCGCATATTGCGTTGCGCATTGCCATTGCAAACGTAATATCACATCATGGGCGCGAGCAAGCGCAAAACGCTGTGCGCGAGCTTGGTAAACACCGTAACGCTCTCGACCTCCTCGTGTGTCAGCTCGTGGCTTACGCCCTGCGTGGCGAGGAAATCGGCTTTCATGTCGGCTATCGTGTCCACGCCGTACAACAGCGCGCCGCATTCGTAATGCAGATAAAACGAGCGGTAATCCATATTGCACGTGCCGATAAACGCGCGCTCGTCGTCCACTATCATCATTTTGGCGTGAATGAATCCCGGCGTGTACGTGTACACCTTGACGCCCGCCTTCATGAGCACGGGCACGAACGACTTGGTCGTTTTGTAAACGATTTTTTTGTCGGGTATGTGCGGAATGATAATGCGCACGTCCACGCCCGCGAGCGCGGCGTTTATGAGCGCCGACTGCACCTCGTTATCCAAAATCAAGTACGGCGTGGTAATATACACGCTGCGCTTTGCCGTGGAAATAAGGTTGATGAACGCGCTTTCTATAAGGTGGTTTTCTCTGCCCGGACCGCAGGACAGCGGCTGCACGTACCCGTGCGCGGAAATTTCGCTCGCCGTCGACGTGTAATCGTTGTAAGCGATTTTCTCCTTGCTCGTGATATGCCAAAACGCCAAAAACATGGCGGTAAAGCTCCATACAGCCATGCCCTCGAACCGCATGTGCGTATCCTTCCAATGCCCGTAGCGCACGCGCTTGTTCGCGTATTCGTCGGCGATATTGTTTCCGCCCGTGTACGCAATCTCTCCGTCGATTACAGTGATTTTGCGGTGCGAGCGGTTGTTGAGCCGCATGTCGAACGACAGCGTGATTTTGTTGAACGGCTTGACGTCCACGCCGCCCGCGCGTAGCCGCTTAATCGAACGCTTGGGTAAGGTGAACATACTGCCCACGTCGTCGTAAATGACCTTTACCTCCACGCCCGCCGCCGCACGGTCGAGCAACGCCGCCTCGATATCGCGCCACACCTCGCCCGAGTCTATTATAAAGTATTCGAGCAACACGAACCGCTTGGCGGCGCGAATGTCGGCTATCATGTCGGGAAACAGCGTATCGCCCAACGCGTAATACTTGGTGCGCGTGTTTTCGTACACGGGGTACGACGCGGCGTTTATGACCAAATCCGCGCACGTAGAGCCTGTGGGGTTGAGATACGCGCGCGTGTTGAGCAGGCTCGCGTTGGTCATGTTCAACAGCACCTGCGCCGCGTCCGACGCTTTTTTGAGCCGCTTGCGCACGCGCCGCGGCGTGTGCTGTCTGCCTATCGTCAGGTAGATTATGCCGCCGAACGCGGGCGCGAGCAATATGAGCATGCACCATGACAGCTTGTAGCTGGGATTCATATCGCGCGATACTATATAAAGGCATATTAAAAAGCTGCACGCTTCCAGCACAAGCCAAATCCACCAAAACTGCGCCGCCGCGAAAATTACGCCCGCAACAATCAACGCCACTTGCAGCAGCAGCGAGAATACGGTTATTGCGGCTTTCTGGGAAAGCAATTTCAGCAGTTTTCTAAACATATCTATATGTATTATTGTACTACACCCGCGCCCGAAAATCAATACTATTATTGTAAGCGCGGCATGATATTTTTATCACAAGCCGCATAGCGCAATCGTGAACGCCGCGTCTAGGCACGCCGACGTCATTTCGAGCGGAGCAAGCCAAAGGCTTGGCGTATGCCGTGTGTGGGTTGCGGCGGTGGTTTGGCGTTGCACCCGAATAGATAAGACTTTATACCGTCATTTCGAGTGGGCAAGCCAAAGGCTTGGCGAATGCCGTGTGTGGGTTGCGGCGGTGGTTTGGCGTTGCACCCGAATAGATAAAACTTTATACCGTCATTTCGAGTGGGCAAGCCAAAGGCTTGACGAATGCCGTGTGTGGGTTGCGGCGGTGGTTTGGCGTTGCACCCGAATAGATAAGACTTTATACCGTCATTTCGAGCGTAGTCGAGAAATCTATCTTTTCGGTAAAGAGAAGATTTCTCCGCTCCGCTCGCAAGCTCGCGCGCGAAAGACCAAAGGCAATATTCATACTCACTTTTGTTGCCGAACATAATACTATACGCGCGGTCGAAATGACACCCCGTTTCGCGCAGCCTTTGGCTGCTTTCTCCGCTCCGC
>CAJTNI010000040.1 GCA_910577945.1 uncultured Christensenella sp.
GGTAGAAGGAAACCACAACTACTATGTCGGCGATAAGAGCGTTTTGGCGCATAATATGTGTAGTGCACAAACACCCAATCCGCCTAAAAAATTAAAGTTTAGTGATAGTCAGGTAGGAAAAAAATGGGGAAAGCATAAATTTGATTACCCCGAATTAAGCTCTCATACTGAATATAAAAATTTAGCTCAAAAAGTATTCAATAGCCCTGATTCTATTGGTTATGTTAAAAATGAATTTCAATATATAAAGGGTGTTGATTTGCTTCGAGTTAAGCCCAACGGAAGTTTTATAAGCTTATATCCATTAGGATAAAAGGAGAATTATATGTCATCTAAAATATTTGAAACACAATTATGTATAAAACACTATCAAGATAAAGTAATAAAAGAACTTATTGCTCTTGGTGTGAGTAATCTTAGTATTAAAGTAATTGATAATTGGCACTATGAAAATGAAAAACAAATTATGGAGCTTGCTGACATAGAGGAGTATGTAAACAAAGGCAAAATAGCAGTTATTGATTGTAAATATAAAGATTTGAATTGCGGTTGTAATATTTCTAAGCTTGCCAATGACTGTTATGAGTTCGATATTTGGATTCCGACAAAAATCGAAAGTTGTTTGGATGATGAATGTTTGACTGAACAGAATAAGTATATTTATGACGCGATTATTCTTTGGATAAAAAATCATATAGAGCCATATGAATTAATCTTTTGTATCAGCGGAATAGAAATGTGTGTTGAGTATAGCAATGACTTAAATAAAATTTTGGATAATAGCTCCGGAATTATACAAATGATATGCTTATGTAATGCCGTAGCTCCAAATGTTCTATATTTCAATGTAAACCGAGACGTGGACTATATGACGCTTAGGTTGTCAAGTTGAGATAGTATACGATATCTTTAAGAGTTAATACTAGTTTTTATCTATGTTAAATAATTACATAAAAAGCTCTGTATTTGATGTTACTATCAGATGGAATAATAGATTAAAGTGATGGCATTAAATATTTTATTTATTGTTAATCCCTACGCAAAATGCGTGGGGATTTTTTATGTTAAATAGTGAGATTATAAAAAACTTACCCAAACCATAGCTTTAAGTTTAGGCACACAGCAACAAAAGGCATTATGAATACTGTAAACTTGTTATAGGGTTTACAGATGAGCGAAATTGTTGAAAAATTCAAGTCAACATTTAAGGAACTGATTATTTTAATTTTAATTCAAAGAATCTCTCTTACAAGCATTATTTATCACATTCGAAAACAATTTCCGCATTCATAGCAGCGAAATTGCGTTGCTGCTCTTTATGTAGCTTGGGGCGCTGTAAAAAGAATATGTCTACGGCTTCCCAAGTGAATACCCAAGCAAAAACATCAATCATATTCAAAATAACCGCACTTGCATTTGTTGTGTTTTCCAAGATAATAGCCAATGCAAAGATGCAAGCTGAAAACAGCAACATAATAATTGAACAAAACAAATTACGGCGTAATTCTTTCCAAGTGGTTTTATACTCATATCGATAATAATTTTTAATCGCTGTTTTATAAATTACTTTTTCCGTTTCGTCTATTGCGTTGCTTGATATTATCAATTTAACTCCGCTGTCTTTCAAATTGTGCTTGATATTCAAATTTAGGAATTCTGCTGTTTCGCCACTTATGAGAGGATTACCCTTCACCGAAAGCGGCGATAGAAAGTTGCCGTCATCCGTAACATTCAAGTGAATAATACGTCTATTATTTTCGTCGCGTTCGTCGTTATCAATCAACTCTTGCTTCAATGTTTTATATTTCATTGTTTTACCTCATTATCGACTGTTGCAATTTCTTCGATTGCATCCGAATTTATCGCAACCGTATCTTTGGAAGGTTTTGTTTTTCTCAACTGCTCCGGGAACGCTTTATATAAACGCGAAGATTTAATTTTCTCATTTAATTTCTGCATCTTATCATTCATGGCAAGAGTAGAGGATGCAATTTTACCACCTATCGCATTTGACGGTTTTTTCAAAGCGTCGCTGATTTTTTCAAGCGCGGCATAATTCTTTTTGTAAGTAATGAGTTGAATGACCGTGAATATTGCATCTACGACAAACACAGTACAAAGAACGCCGCATATTATGTATTTCGCCAAATCGGGTGTAATTCGTACAAGATTTGCAATCATCGGATGGATCAAATCCACTACGATAACGCAAGCTAATCCCCATAGTATGGAATATTTCAAACAAACATAACCCTTAATATTAAAATGTTCTTTTGAATAATCCCACCATTTTGTTTTGAATAGTTTTTCGAGAATAAATCCTACGATAAACTCTAAAACGCTTGTGAGTATGAGCGACGCTATAAACAGTACGAATACGTTTATATTGATAGGCGTTAAACTCAGCAATACCAAAACTACACCCGCCCCGTAAATGGGGCACCAACAGCCGTTTAGAAAACCACGATTCTCAAATTTGCCTCTTTT
>CAJTNI010000041.1 GCA_910577945.1 uncultured Christensenella sp.
TAAATGCTGATACGATTATAAAAAATACTCGTAGTCAACACGTGCTTGAAAAAGTTGGATTTAAGTTTATCAGAGAAGAATACGGTTTCAAATATTATAGATTAGAACGGTAAATTTCAATTTATCCTTCTAAATGGTTTGTTGCAAAAAGCTCTCGAACATATCGTTCGAGAGCTTTTGTCCTCGCTTGAAAGTGCGACTCTTAAAAATTCCCTATGAGAAGTGCGCATTCGGGGGTGCATTTTGCTTTTACGCGAATTGCGATTACAATACGACGTCCGTTTTGCGGTCTTTAAAGTAGTAGGTTTTGTCGCGTTCGGTTATTGCGCGAATTACCCGACAGGGGTTGCCCGCCGCCACTACGTCGGACGGGATATCCTTCGTCACTACGCTGCCCGCGCCGATGACCGAGTTGTCGCCGATTGTCACGCCCGGACAAATTACCGAGCTGCCGCCAATCCACACGTTGTCGCCGATAGTTACGGGCATGCCGTACTCGTACATAGCGGCGCGCAATTCGGGGTCAACGGCGTGACCCGCGGTGTAGATAGCCACGTTGGGAGCGAGCAAGCAGTTTTTGCCGATTTTGACCTTTGCCACGTCGAGAATCGTGCAGTTGTAGTTGGCGAAAAAATTGTCGCCCACCTCGATATTAAAGCCGTAGTCGCAGTAGAACGGCGGATTTACGAACGCGTTTTCGGACTTGCCGAACAGCTGCTTTACGATAGCTTTTATGCCGTCGAAGTCGCTCCTGTCGATGGCGTTAAGGCGTTGGGTGAGCTGCCTTGCGGGTTTTTGCTGTTCCATGACGGCATCGTCGGAAATATACAAAAGCCCGAGGTCGCGGCGTCGAATTTGGTTCATGGCTGCCTCCGTGCTCGAATATTGCTTTAAGTATATATCGTGCGGCGCGGCAACGCAAGCGATTTTGCGGCGACGCGGCGATAGTATGTTGCTCGACCGAATTTGCGCCGCTTTGCGCAGCGAAAAATCGCGGGGCGCGCGCAGTCACTATAATACGGCGCAAAACTCCAAATATAGACATAATAGCTCGCGGCGCGTATGGTACAAAAGGCACATGGGCAAAAGGATAAGGTATTTGGAGTATCTCGCCGCGTCGGTCATGCTGGTCGTGTGCTGCGGCGGCAATATTTACGGCGTGCTGCCGTTCGGCGCGGCTATGTTCTGCGCGCTGTGCGGCGAGTTCTTCATCGGCTTTCTCGCGCCGATTTACATAGCGTGTTCGTTCCTGTTCACCTTCGAGCTGTGGCGGCTGTACATGTCGGGCGCGGTCGTTTTTATAATGGCTGTGCGCTGGTTCTTGTCGTTAAAGCTGCCAAAGCTCAACGGGTTCGTGGCGAAAACGCTGTTCGCTCTGGGCGCAATCGCGGCGGATGCCGTGCTGCTCGGGCTGTTTCGTCCCGTGGTCGAGGCGGCGGCGTGCGGGTTTGTGGGCGCGGTGTTTTATTATTTCGCGACGCGCGCGGCGGCGGCTGCGTCCGACAGGTTCTCATTCCGACTGAGCGTGACGGACGCGGTGTCGGTGTGCGCGGTTTTTGCCGTCGCGGGCTTGGCGTTCGGGCGGGCGCGCGTTACCGACGCGTACAATATAGGGCTGGCGCTCGGCTTTTTTTGCGCTGCGCTGTTGAGCGTAATCGGCGTAAACGCCGTGCTCGCCAGCGGCATTTCAATCGCGCTCGGGCTTGCCGCAAGCTCTGGCATGTCCGCCGCGCTCGCTTTTATCGCGTGCGCGGGCACGCTGGCGGCGTTCCGCGGCATTGCGCGGCCGCTGCGCGCGCTTATCGGCGTGGGCGCGTTTGCGGCGGTGGCGGTGCTGTTCTATTCCGACCCGATAGACGTCGGCATAAACTCGGCGCTATTGGCGTGCGGGGGCGTGCTGTTTTGCCTGATACCCAAGCGCGCGGTCAAGGCGGTGCGCGCGTATTTCGATTTCGACGGGTCGGCGCGGCTCGCCGTGCGGCACTACATAAACCGCGTCAAGGCGGACGCGGGCGCGCGCATGCTCGCGGTGGCGTCGGTGTTCGACGAGACCGCGCGGCTCATGAACGGGTTCGGCTCGCCGATGCCAGACTACGCCGCGCTCGGCGCGGTCATGATGGACGGCATTTGCCCGTACTGCCCGAAAAACGCGACATGCGACAAAGCGCGCGCGGCTGCGGCGTTTACCGCGGTCGCCGAACGCGCGTACGGCGGCGGGTCGGTAATCATGAACATGCCCGATTTTTTGGCGAGCGAGTGCGCGCGCACGGTCGAGGTCAGCGGCGCGGCGGCGGAGCTTGCGGCGGGCGCGGCGGCGCGAGCGCGCGAACG
>CAJTNI010000042.1 GCA_910577945.1 uncultured Christensenella sp.
TTTCTCCTCGAAAAATACTTTACGGCGATATTTGGGTGCAAATACTATATGATACTTGCAATTCCATTTCGTGTGTGCTAAACTATTTGTGTTGTCAGTTTCTTTTGACATCTTGGATTCCTCCGTTTGTGTTTTTTTGCTTGGCTGCCAGACCAACCCTATTATAACACAAACGGAGGTTCCTTGTTTTGTTCATCGGTTAACCTTTACTGAACCCCGCGACTATCGCGGGTTTTCGTGATACAATGAGTGCGGGCGGCGAAGCTGCCCGCACAGTGGCGTATAGTATTACAACGCCACCCCGTAACGTGTAACACATTTAGGGGCATTAATGTAAAATCGGCTATATAACTCGACTATTAACCAATCGTTCGTTAATTTTGTTTTCGACGTTATAAATAAATTTTTTCACATGGGGCAATAAAATGGACAGCAAATTGTATTATCGTTTCGACGCAATAGGAATCGATTGCTTCGACGAGGACGACATAAAAGAGCACAGCCGCGAATTGATATCGGCGAGCTGCTTAAACGAGCAATTCGACAAGCTGCGCTCGGCTTACGAGCAGGCGACGCGCAATCGTGCCGACGTTATAATAAACGCCGTGCCCGAAATTTCGGGCATACTCGAAATCGCGGCATATCACAAAATCGCATACAAGCTATTCTCGCGCAAAGTAAAAAGCAACTGCTTTTGCGTTTGTATTACGCATATCGACGCTTGCGAGAAATTGCGGCTGTATTTTCTCCGAACCGACGACTTTTCCGTCGTTAAAAAAATATTTACCGATTTTATAGAATTCGGCAAGCGCCCCGACCTTTCCGCTTGGAAATGCAAATATATAGACTGACGTTTAAGCAACTAAGCCCTACTCTTTTATCTTCGGCGTTTGAAATTCATCGTAAATAGATATTGTTTTTGCCGTTTTTCTCGCACCGAGGCGCGCGCGCTTGCGTTTTTCGCGATTTTGGTTTATTATAATTAACGGCGCATGCGCAATGCGCCGCACAAAGGCAAAACTATGAACTATCTCGCAATCGTCATTATAACCTTTATATCGGGCGTGGGCGGCACGGGGCTCGGCGGAGTCGTCGGCGCGGTGCTGCGCCGCGAGTCGAATAAAATCGTCAGTCTTTTGCTGTCGTTCGCCGCGGGCATAATGCTCGCCGTCGTTTGCTTCGACCTTATGAGCGAGCCTATCGAAATGATGCGCGCGGGCGAGCTGCCGTCGTATATCCCGTTCGTGATTGTCGCGGCGGTGGCGGTCGGCTACGCCGTCGTATATCTGCTCAACTACGCAATCGACAAGCGCACAAACCGCGAAGTCAAGCACATCGACGAGAACCACCCCGCCACGGCGGACGACCTCGACGAGCTAATCCACTCCAACCACCTCGAATCGCACAAAAACGCAAACTCGAACCTCTTTATCGCGGGGCTCGTCATGATGAGCGCGATTGCGCTGCACAATCTGCCCGAGGGCATGGTAATCGGCGCGACGTACGCCGTCACGCCCGACGTGACCGCCAACCTGTTCTCGGGCAGCGGCTTTATCATGGCAATCGTAATCGGGCTGCATAACATCCCCGAGGGTATGGCGGTGTCCGTGCCGCTTATTTCGGGCGGTATGGGCAAAGCGAAATCAATTTTGCTCACCGCACTCAGCGGGCTGCCCACGGTAATCGGCGCGGTCATGGGCTTTGCGCTCGGCGGCATCAATAAAATCATGCTCACGCTGTCGCTCGGCTTTGCCAGCGGCGCAATGCTGTACGTGGTGTTCGGCGAGCTGCTGCCCGAGTCGATACTAATGTGGAAAAGCAAGCTCCCCGCGCTGTCGCTGTTTATCGGCGTGCTCGTCGGATTCTTACTCGTGCTGTTTTGATTGACACGCTATAAAGCGGCAGGCTCCGCGCATGCCGTTTTTTTCTACAATAAATTTTCCGCCTCGGCCCTATACAGCTCTATAAATTCCCGCATATACGCCTCGGTCAAATCCGAGCGCCGCAGACAAACGCAAGCCTTGCAAAGCGTTACATATTGTGCTAAAATGTATATTTGAAAAATTATTCGAGCGCGACACAATCGCAAATACAGCCGCACGATATCGACGCGACGCTTGAAGAAATACTTACACGAGCAAGTGGTTGCATACGCTCGCCGTCGCGCTCTTGTATTTACGAGCGTTTGCGCAACGACATTGGCGATAGCCGCAATCGGCATGCGCCTGACGGGCGAACGATTATTCGACGATTTCACAGCCACTATATGTGAAATGCACCCCAAAAGTTAGACAAACTAATGGAGGTGCATTTTTATGGCAAA
>CAJTNI010000043.1 GCA_910577945.1 uncultured Christensenella sp.
TGCGCTGTTTTCGTTCTCGCAGCCGTTGCCGTCGGGGTAATCGGGGAAAATCAAGTTCAAAAGCAATTCGTTTTTCTGCCCGCTTTTGAGATTGAAAAGCACTTTCATTTTATCGTCGTACAGCACAACGCGATAAATAAACGTGTCAATCAATGCCTTGCGGTTTTTCGACTTGGTATAGTCCAACGTGCGAAAATGCTGTAACCACTTGAAAATATCGTCGTATGTATAGTCGATTTGCAACGCCTTTTCGCTTTCAATCGTCGCGTTCAGTTCGGCGTTCTCGTTCTCTAACTTTTCAATTTGTGCTAAAATCGTATCAGCAATCTTGCCGCGCATTAGCGCTTGCATAAGGTTGTTGATTGCGTTTTGATTATCTGCAATAACGCCCTCAATGCGTTTTATCTCGCTGTTGTTCCGCTCGGCTTGTATCAGTAGATAAGTTTCGGCGGCAACCATATCTATAAATTCGTCGGTCAAAACGCCGTTCGCGCCCACTATGGCGTTTATAACCTCGTCCTCGATAAATTGTTTGCGGACGGCTTTTTTATTGCATTTGCCTTTAACGTGTCCGTTGCAAGCATAATAAAAATACATCTCTTTGTTTTTGCTTTTACCGCTTACGCCCGTCATTTTGTTGCCGCATTTGCCGCATATCAATTTTTCCGATAAAATGTATTCTTCAACCGCCTTTCCGCGCGAGGGTGCGGCGGCGTACTTTTTCAACACCTCTTGCACCTCGTCAAAAAGTGCATCGTCGATTATGCGCGGCATACCGCCGTCAATCTCGTTGCCTTGATATATGTATTTGCCCAAATATTTGCGGTTTGAAAATATGCTGTGAAAACTGTTCTTGTTCCACTTTCCGCCGCGCGAGGTGGGTATTCCTCGCTCGTTCATA
This sequence comes from uncultured Christensenella sp., assembly GCA_910577945.1. Classification (GTDB taxonomy): domain Bacteria; phylum Bacillota; class Clostridia; order Christensenellales; family Pumilibacteraceae; genus Anaerocaecibacter. The sequence continues at coordinate 902 of CAJTNI010000043.1, forward strand.
TAACGGGCAATTTCGGCGTAATTGTAGCCGTTTGCAAGCATTTCAAACATTTGCTTGACTATGGGCGCGGTTTCCTCGTTTATAATAAAACGCTTTTCCTCGTCCACTTTGTAGCCGAGCGGAATACCGCCGCCGAAAAACTTACATTTCGACGCCGTTATAGCGATACCGCGTTTTACTTTCTGCG
>CAJTNI010000044.1 GCA_910577945.1 uncultured Christensenella sp.
ACCCCTTCTCGCTAACTTACGGGGTCAATTTGCCGAGTTCCTTAACTGCAATTCTTCCGCTGGTCTTTGGATTCTCACCTCGCCTACCTGTGTCGGTTTGTGGTACGGGCACTAATTATCTACCTAGAAGTTTTTCTCGTCAGTGTGAAATCAGATACTTCAACTCATTCGTCTCCCCATAAAGAATCAACTTAATCGCATATATGGATTTGCCTCTACATGCTATCTCTTCTCTTAGACCAACCTCCATCTGTTGGCTATCCTATCCTTCTGCTTCCCTCCATCGATCAATCAATAATTAGTGGTATCGGAATATCTACCGATTATCCGACCTCAGCTTAGGTCCCGACTTACCCTGGGCGGACGAACCTTCCCCAGGAAACCTTAGGCTTTCGACCATTAGGATTCTCACCTAATTCTCGCTACTTATGCCAACATTCTCTCTTGTATAAAATCCACTATTGCTCCCGCTTTAGCTTCAACTCTTATACAACGCTCCCCTACCAATGTTTCCATTCCACAGCTTCGGTGATGAGTTTTAGCCCCGTTTATCTTCGGCGCAGAAACTCTCGACTAGTGAGCTATTACGCACTCTTTAAATGAATGGCTGCTTCTAAGCCAACATCCTAGTTGTCTTAGAATCTCCACATCCTTTACCACTTAACTCATACTTTGGGACCTTAGCTGGTGATCTGGGCTTTTTCCCTTTTGTCCAAGAATCTTATCACTCTTAGACTGACTGCTAATAAACAAATATAGGCATTCGGAGTTTAATAAGGTTCGGTAACCTTACGGCCCCTAGCCCATTTAGTGCTCTACCTCCTATATTCTATGTATTAACGCTAGCCCTAAAGCTATTTCGGGGAGAACCAGCTATCTCCGAGTTCGATTGGAATTTCTCCGCTATCCACAAT
>CAJTNI010000045.1 GCA_910577945.1 uncultured Christensenella sp.
CAACCTTTGCGGCTTCTTCATCCACAATCCATTGTTCTTTGTTGCTTTCGTCTTTCTTGTAGCCATACGGCGGGCAGGTACACAAGTGTTTCCCTGAATTGCCTTTTGCTTTGAACACGGCGCGGACTTTCTTACTTGTATCCTTTGCGTACCATTCGTTGATGATGTTACGGAAGGGAGTAAAGTCGCTGTCGTTTTCAAATTGATTATCCACGCCGTCGTTGATTGCTATAAAGTGTACGTCGGCTTCGTTGAAGTAAACTTCACTGTAATAACCGACCTTTAAGTAATCTCTGCCCAAGCGCGACATATCTTTTACGATGACCGTCTTTACAAGCCCTGCATCCACGTCGCGTATCATACGCTGGAAATCGGGACGGTTAAAGTTCGTTCCCGAATACCCGTCGTCCACATAGAACTGCGGATTGCTCATTCCGTGTTCGCTCGCATACTTGCTCAATATGGCTTTTTGGTTTTTAATGCTATTGCTGTCGCCCTGCGAATCGTCGTCACAACTTAATCTGCAATACAGGGCGGTTATATCACCTCCGTTATAGTAGGTATTGTTATTGGTTACTGATAAATTGTTCATTCGGAATCTCCTCCCGAATACACCTTATCAGACAAGTCATTTAGTAAAATCTTTTTCAGTTTGTTATTTACGGTTTCCTTTGCGGTATCGCTTTCGCGTATTATTACGGCGTACTCCGTACCGCCGAAGGAAGTAGTGTATTCAAATTGTTTTTTCTCCAATATCACTTATTCAGAC
>CAJTNI010000046.1 GCA_910577945.1 uncultured Christensenella sp.
ACTACACTCCGACCAAGGTTGGCAATACCAAATGAAAGAGTTTCAAAGACAACTGAAAGAACATAACATAATCCAAAGTATGTCACGGAAAGGCAACTGCTTGGATAACAGTGTAATGGAGAACTTTTTCGGGCGGTTAAAGGTTGAGATGTTTTACGGCGAAAAGTTTGAGACAGTGGACGAATTCGTCCACTGTCTCAAAGAGTACATACACTACTGGAACAACGAGAGAATATCTCTCACTCTAAATGGAATGAGTCCGGTGCAATACCGAACTCATTCACAAGTAATTTAGTTATTTATCTGTCCAACTTTTGGGGTCCATAGCACGGGCTATTGCCCATTCATGAATTCCGATAGGAAAACGTGCTGTTTATGCAATTATTATACAGCGAATAAAATTGCATGTCAAGCAAAAAAAACGGTATTTATTACCGCGGTCAACAACCGGAGCGGCTAAGCTGCGCCGATAATCTGAGTTAAAGGAGTGAAAACATCATGACCGATTACGCAATTCCCGACGGCTTGGAGCTTGTCACCGACTTAAATACAATTCGACTGTTCCCGTCGGCAGATGACGTAACAAAGAAACAGCAGGCGTTTTCTTTTATGCCGGAAAAGAAAACCGTAATACCGTTTTATTCCAAAGCGCGGGAACAGCTCGGAA
>CAJTNI010000047.1 GCA_910577945.1 uncultured Christensenella sp.
AAATGGGGCACCAACAGCCGTTTAGAAAACCACGATTCTCAAATTTGCCTCTTTTTAATGCGGCGTGAATAACCTCTACGCACCAACCGAGTATTGCATAAATAAAGAAATACAGCGCATATTCCAAAACCTTTTCCATGAGTTTGTACCTCTATGCAAACGGAGCGTAATTTACGCTTTGCAAAGTTGGCGAATATATCGTTTTTCCTTTAACGATATTTTACCGTCAACCGACGTTATCAAAAGACACAGCGATATGATGTCAGTAGCCAATTCTTCGTCGCACACGTTAATAATGGAAATCATCTCTTTCGTGTATTTTGTGATTTCTTTCTTAATATCCTTTGCAAGTCCGATTGCTTGTTTTGCGGAAATAAAATCAAAATCATTTCCGAATGCTTTGACGAGTGAAGGATAGATATATAGGTAGTCCTTTTCGTTAATCGAATTGTCAGATACGACGGAGCCGATAATAAACGTAACGAGCGTTTTCACGGGATCAAGCGGAATATTCAAACCGCTTAATCCCTTTATAACGGAAACCGATTTTTCCGCAAGTATAACGCCACGTTCAATGGGGTTGAGTTCTTCCAATGTGTTACAAAGTTTTTTGAATTCAAAC
>CAJTNI010000048.1 GCA_910577945.1 uncultured Christensenella sp.
CATATAGTATTTGCACCGAAATATCGACGGAAAGAGATATATGGAAAACTCAAAGCCGATATAGGAAAAATCTTGCGAGAGCTATGCAACTGGAAAGGGGTAGAAATAATAGAAGCGCACGCGTGTGTGGACCATATACATATGTATGTAAGAATACCGCCGAAGCTGAGCGTAAGTGCGTTTGTCGGGTATCTGAAAGGCAAGAGTACGTTACTGATATTTCAACGACACGCAGAATTGAAATACAAATACGGAAACAGGCATTTCTGGTGTCGCGGATATTATGTGAGTACAGTAGGAAAGAACGAAAAAGCTGTACAGGAATACATACGAAACCAAGAAAAAGAGGATATAATGGCAGACCAGATAAGCATAAAGGAATATATGGATCCGTTCAATAAAGATAAAAACAATAATAAAAAGTAAAGGAATATTGTTGCTAGCCGCAAGCGTAGGAATAAATAAAACACTTGGCGCCTTTAGGCGCGGCTAGTAACAATTTAGGGCTTTTGCCCGCATATGAGAAACCCCCGGCTTCGCCGGGGGAGTTTCATT
>CAJTNI010000049.1:0-250 GCA_910577945.1 uncultured Christensenella sp.
CATAACATTATTCAGGAGGATAACACACAATGCGATATGTGGTTTTCAGACGATTCCGCGCACGGTGTTTTTGCGGTAACGTAAATTTGCCATACGGTACGGTATGCGAATCGCAAGACGGCTTTATATCAAAAGACGGAAACTCGCTCGTACTTACGGAAAGCGAACTGGCTCACCAGTATTTCGCCCGAGACGACGACGGCTGCGGCTTGGAACGCGGAAAGCTTACTCAGGAAATCTTAGAGAAGCT
>CAJTNI010000049.1:314-535 GCA_910577945.1 uncultured Christensenella sp.
AGCTTGGGACAGAATCTGGAACGACCCGAAAATATCTAAATTTAGAATGCGTGAACATGCCGACCACTGGCTTTGGAATCACGCATTTTTTAATGCCGATATTTCGGACTTAAAATATATACTTTCAATAATTCAGGGAGGTACCTAATGTACAGAATAGTAACAACCGAAGGAACGGAGCTCGGAATCACCGACTCCGTTTTATTTATCGAGATAAGTCC
>CAJTNI010000050.1:0-257 GCA_910577945.1 uncultured Christensenella sp.
TTTCAAGCGATGAAAAAGAACAGGATTTCAAATCGAAGTCCTGTTTCTTTTTACAAATTTATTGCAACTGACTGACTAACTTTGTTACTTCTTCTTGCTATTCTATACTTGTCAAACGACAAAAATAAAAAATTCAAGGAGAAACGAAATGAAAAAAGTAGGCAAAATTTTGGCAAGTGCGCTTTGCGTTGCCACGTTGGTATGCGGAACACTTGGTGCAATGGCGGGTTGCGGTAGTAAAAAGGAAAGCATTACCG
>CAJTNI010000050.1:279-519 GCA_910577945.1 uncultured Christensenella sp.
ACGAAAAGACGCACGACGTAAGAATTACGGTAAATATGTCTTCGTCCGGCGCGGGTATAAGCGATACGCAAAACGGCTTAAACGATTTCGGTATGTCTTCGCGTGAATTGAAATCGAGCGAAACGGGCGTTATCGGTACAACTCTTTGTATGGACGGAATCGCCCTTATCGTCAATAAAGATTGTTCTGTTACGGACGTGAGCAAAACCGACGTGAAAGCACTCTATGAAAGCGGTACTG
>CAJTNI010000051.1 GCA_910577945.1 uncultured Christensenella sp.
TGCCGCTTTCCTATACCACTTAAATGCTTCCTCATAGTTTTGTTTTACTCCCATACCATTCTCATAACAATAACCGAGAATATATTGCGCATCCGCATCTCCTTGCTCTGCCGCTTTCCTATACCACTTTACTGCCTCAGCATATTTCTCTTGCAAGTAATACTCTGACCCTTTTAGATACCACTCCTTTATTTCTTTCTCCGTTACACTCGCAACGTCTTTTTCCTCTTGCGCATTATTATCTTTACTTTCGCGCATGCGGTTTAATTCAGCTTCCAGTCGCTCGCGTTCTCTTTTCTCCGTTTCGAGTTTTGCCGCATATTCGGCTTCCACTCTTTTTCGAGTTTCTTCCGCAACGTACTCCTTCAAAGTATCTGCGAATTCGGTATTTCCGCACTCGCTGCAAAATTTGGCGTCAAGCGCATTTTCTTTGCCGCATTGCCTGCAATACTTGCCGTCAGCCGATTCAGACACAGCTATTGCCGATTCTATTTCCGTTTCTATCGG
>CAJTNI010000052.1 GCA_910577945.1 uncultured Christensenella sp.
GACCAACTGAAAGCAGACAAAGAGTCGGATCAGTTAAGTTTGTTTGACCCGCGTGACCCGTTTACGGGTGGCAAATAACAACACGCTCGCTGCCAGGCTTCCAGTGCGTACTTGTGCGCCGCTAGTTTTATTAGGGTTACGCCCGAAAATGAAATACCACGCGCTATGCGCGTGGATATTTATTCCTTTAATGGAAAAGTTCGTACTGTTACTCTATCTGTAGATTGACAAATAATCCTAAAATTAGTAAAATTATAGTACCTATGAATTATTTCTAGATAAAAACTTAGTGAGGAAATACTTATTGTGGATATTACGAAGCATAATACTTTAACTGAGAATCTGAACTACATTTCTCAAATGCAAAAATGTATTAAAAAAGCTGGGGGACTATTTTATCAGTATCGTCCTTGCCGATTGGACGACTATACTATTTATGATATTGATAATATAAAACATGGTGTGGTTTATGCTCAAACTCCGCTAAACATGAATGATCCATTCG